>DATAWY010000028.1:0-41943 GCA_036266955.1 Rhizomicrobium sp. | reverse complement strand
TCGCGCAGGTTCACCCTCCGCTTGCCGCCGCCGCGCTTGCCCGGCGCAATGAGCGGCTCCACATGCGCCCATTCTTCATTGGTCAGGTCGCTCGGATAACGCAGCCTGTCGCGGTTGTAACGGGGGCGGTTTTCTGTCGTCTACATGCGGCACCTCGCAAAACGAATCAGTGCCACTCAACGAATCACAACCGATTCCACCCCTTCAAGCTCTCCCCCCCCGCTAACCGATTCCCCAGACTCGCAAAGTCTCCGGACGGACACTAAGGAGGCTTGGGCCGCTGACCACGCGGGCGGCGTCACCTTCGGGTTGCGGGAGTGGAGGTGCGTTTGCACCGTGTCGAAGGTGGCTTGGTCGATCAGCGGCGGAAACTCCACGACCACGATCTCGCTGACCGGCTTCAGTTCCTTGGAGTAGAATTCCAGTTCGAAATGGTCGCGGAAGAAGCGCGGGAAGCTGTGAACGATTACCACGTCGAAAGTTCCCTCACGGTCTATGCCTCCCGTTGCGTCCTCGGAGAAACGGCCAGTCCAAGGAACACGAGGATCGCTTGATTGAGCCGCAGGATGTCCTCGTCGTCCAACCGACCGACATGCGCGCCGACCTTGGACTTCGGAACGGTGGTGATCTTGTCCACCATCAGCCGGCAAGCTGAGCGCAGCCCGTTGCGCTCGTTCGGGTCCACGGCCAAGCGGAAAAGAGGCGCTTCGGTTTCGTCCGTCGTAAAGGCGCAGATGCTGATCGAGTCGGTGGCGTCGAAGCTGTCATCCTGCACGATGACGACCGGGCGCGGTTCGCCCGCGTAATCCTTGCCGCCGGCGACGGTCCAGATGTCGCCACGCCTCATTCATCGCCCCAGTCCGATATCGCGTCGATAAACGCCTGATCCTCGCGGGCATGGGCGTTCGCCGCCACGGCCAAGGACTGGCGGTGTGCCTCCGACCGGAAGGATGGCGCGCGCACGTCCGGCACCCAAATCTGGATCGGGCGCAGACCCTGCGCGCGCAGCCGCTCGCGATGTTGTCGTACCTTCGTGCGGGAAGGCTTGGGCTTTGATGCTGGGGCCATGACATGTCTCCGAATGGGTTACATGTAACCTATCATGGGCTGTGGGGTTTGGCCAGCTCCTTTGCCTGAGTCCCCTTTACGGCCCTTGACCCCGCGAATGGCGCTCGGCGCATTGATGTCATTGAGATTTCGACTAGAAGCGCCAGCAGGGTGTGTCCGGCGGGGGCCCAACCATTGACCATCAATGGTCGCTGGGCCGCGAATATCGCCCGTGGTCAGGTGGCGCCGCAAGTTACGGGCATTTCCTTATCGCCGGCGACGAAAAGCGCGAGCCGTTGGCTATGGTCCAACAGTGTTTGAAATTCTGGAATGACTTGATCGCAATGGGACGGCTTGCAGAACCGCCCAACCCATTCGTACGGCGAAGTTCGAAATCCGAACCTGACTCTCTATAGGGCTATAGCGCAGACATAGTGCTCATCATTGTCGGTCGTGGCCCGCCATCTGCAAACGGTCGCGAAGCGTGCCTTCCGACGCTGCACAGGGGCACAGACGGCGCCGGCCAAGGCGCCGCAGCCGCGCATGCGTGCGTTCGGCACAGCGTCGCCGGACGAGAATCGCGGGCTATTTTTCCTTGACGGATTTGCAGATGGTGTAAACCTGCCCGCTCGTCGTGCCGTTGATCCGTTGCACGACGTCATTGGGAACGCGGATCGATGGCCATCCCATTGCATAACACCCGCGAAAACAGGGATGGCTTCCGCAGACTTAGCCGCCGCGTTCCATCCGGAACGACCCGTCTTTATCGAGACGCACCACGAAGCGCGCGCCTTCCCAGACCTCCACGCCATAGCCGTCGCCGCAAAGCGGAAGCGCATGATCGACGGCGCCCGCGTCGTCGTCGGCCACGTAGTCGTCGCGGCGCATGAGGACCTGATCGTCCTTGCCGATGCAATAGAACCGGTAAATGGGCATGTCATCTCCGGAAAACGCGACCTGGCGATAATTCGCAGCATAGACAAAGGGATACGCCGCGCGGGGGAGACTTGCGCAGCTGGTTAATGCAAAGTGTAAGATTGTCGGGGCGTGCGAGGCACATCGGGAGTCGAAACAGATGACAGGTATCGATCTTCTCCGTTTTCCCGTCCACCTCGGCCGGGGCGCGACCGCCGTGACCGAGCCGGAATTCACGGGCGAGATGCAATGGTACGCCGCCTATGCCGAGCGGCATGCGGCGGATGGAGCCGAGGGGCGGCTTGTGAGCGTATTCAGATTTCACGAGCCCTGGACCACCTGGGAAATGCATCCCCATGGCAGCGAAGTCGTGATGTGCATCAGCGGTTTGCTGGTGCTGCATCAGGAGCAGGCCGACGGTTCCGTCGGCACGGTCACGCTGGCGCCGGGCCAGTATGCGATCAATCCGCCGGGCGTGTGGCACACGGCCGATGTTTCGGGCGAAGCCACCGGCGTATTCATCACGGCCGGAATGGGGACCGAAGTTCGTCCGCGGTAGACATCACCTGCCGGCCGAACTCGCGCGCTGCTGCTGTTGCGGCGGCGGCGGCCGGCGCGGACGCTGCTTCGCGCTGACCGATTTGATCACGATGCGCCCGCGCAGGCGCGCGTCGATGGGATTGCCCGCTTCCGCCAGCGTCTGCCGCATCAATGCCGCGACCTCTGGATCGTCCCGCATGGCCGGGCTGCCAAGCACGATGTGCCGGCATTTCTTGCCCGCGCCTTTCAGCAGGTGGCCGGGGTCCTTGAGATCGACACCCGGAAAGAAGAACAGGCTGACCCAGCGCGGGTAGCAGGCGATGGAAAAGATCACATCGGCAACGCGCTCGCCCGAGGCGAAGCCGATCGCCAGCGCATTGTAATTATCATAGACCAGCTCTACCGCCCCGGGCAGCCTCGCACGCATCCGCGCCAGAACGTCCCTGATCTGCGCGGCAATCTCCGAATCGAATTTTCGGATGAAGCCTTCGAGCCGATCCGCGGCAGCCGAATCACCGGCCACCGTCGGTTTTCGGCGCTTGGCCGCCGTAGCGGGCCGGTTCAATCGGACTTGTTCCCCTGGCATCCCGCATGCCCCTCCACGAGACCATACCCCTGGCCCCGCTTCCCGTTCTATCCCGTCCCGCCAGTGCGTGTAAGTCGGCCAAGGTCAGAGGAAGGCCATGATTTTAGCGGCGGCCCGGTGAGGATTTGCGCCGTGCCACGGCCATTTTTTCTCGAATCAGGGTAAAGTGGAGCGTGCTCGTTCCTGCGGTGACCAAATCAATCCTTAGCGTTTTTGGCCTAGCCTTCACGATGCATCAAGCGCGCCGCATGGGCCGGGAGCGGGCATCGGAGGGGAATGAATGAGGGCGCTGGAACTGATCGGCGGACTCGTCGTCGCGTGGCTGCTTGCCGTCGGGGTGTACCATGCGCTGCAGTTCCTGCTTCGGAGGAACCGTGCGCCGCGCAATGCCGGAATGACCACTCATGACGGGGCGGACAATGGATAGGACCATTAAGCTGGCGGCGGCCGCGGTCGCGGCGCTTGTATTTCTGATGTTCGCGTTTTCCACCTATTACACGATCGACCAGGGCGAGCGCGGCGTCATTCTGCATTATGGGGCGGTTGCGGGCGAGAGCGAGCCGGGCCTGCATTTCAAGCTGCCGTTCATCACCACCATCGAGAAAATTCCCGTGCGGCAGCAAAACCTCGCGTGGGAACGGGACTCCCGCATGCAGGTCTACACGCAGGATCAGCAGCCGACCACCGTATCGGTCTCGATCCTGTTTCACGTCACGGATGTGACAAAGACCTACGCCCATTACGGGACGATCGAAAATCTGGAAGCCAACCTGATCGAGCCGAAGGTGCCGGAGCAGGTCAAGAACGTGTTCGGCCATTTCAGCGCGATCAGCGCCATCCAGGACCGCGCCAAGCTCGATCAGGAAGTGGCAACCGCGGTGAAGGCGGCGATCCAGGGACCGCTGATCATCGATTCGGTCCAGGTCGTGGACATCGAATTTTCCCAGGCCTACGAGCAGGCCGTCGAGGCGCGGATGCAGGCCATCGTCGCCCAGCAGCAAGCCGAGGCGGAGAAAGCGCGCCGCATTACCAATGCCGACGCCGCCGCCTATGAAGTGCGCGCCGCCGCGGACGCGTCCGCGCACCAGATCGACGTGCAGGGCAAGGCCCAGGCCGACGCGATCCGCGAACGCGGCGACGCGCTCAAGGAAAACCCGGAAATGCCCCAGCTGGTCGCGGCCGAGAAATGGGACGGCCATCTGCCGACCACCATGCCGCCCAATTCAACACTGCCGTTCCTCAGCCTGTCGCACTGAGGATCACGCCGGTTCTCCCGCGAGCGTCGGCAGGCCGGCGGCTTTCCACGCGAGAATGCCGCCCCTCATATGGCTGCCGCAGGCGAGACCGGCGTCCAGGCAGCGCACGGCCGCCGTGGTCGAGCGGGCGCCGGAACGGCACTGAAACACCATTTTCCTGCCTTCCGGGTCGGGCAGCGCCTGCGGATCGAAGGTTGAAAGCGGAACGAGAAGCGCGCCTTCGATGCGCTCCAGCGCGAATTCATTGGCTTCGCGCACGTCGACGAGGAGCACCGAGCCTTCGGCCAGGCGGCGTGCCACATCCTCGGGTTCAAGATTTTCAACTGTCATCCTGCACTCCTTCGATCACGCCAGAGCTTCGGGCTGATCCACGCCGTAGACGATGAATTGTGGGCAGATTGTCAAGGGCATTGCTGCGGCTGCCTCCCCGCGAGACCGGAGAAAAAAGCCTGCTAACATGGTTCTGTGGAGACCGTGTCGCGATCGTAGGGCCACGGGCAGAACTTTCGGCAACAAGGGCATTCGGTGCGAATTCTTGCTTATCTGGTTCAAACGTTTCTGGATCCGCTCGGGATCGTTTTGGGCCTGGTCATTGGCGTGCTGGCCCGAAGGGCGTGGCAGGCGGGATGGGGCGGCGCGCTCGCCGGCGCGGTCGCCGTTCTGATCAAGGCCCATCTTGATCAATCCGCCATCCAGCTGCGGCCGGCCGTCACGGGAGCGATCGTTTCCGCCGCCTGGGCACTCCTGGCCTTCTGGCTGCGCCGCTGGCTGCGGGGTTCGAGATAATTGGCCAGGCTTTGGCGTCCTGCGCCCATCGCGTCAGCGAAGCGCCGTATCTGTCCAGCTGCAACGGCGCCGTTCTGTTGTCTGCCGCCAGCTGCCGCAAACGCGACACCAATGCCGTACCCGGACATTCGCGGCTCTGCGGGCTCTGCCATTCACTCGGCGAGCGAGGCACCCAGCCGGTCGAGGAGGAAGCCGGTGCCGTGTTCGCGCGAACCGGCATCATCATAGCCGTCGAGAAAAGCGCCCTGTTCGCTGATCTTCAGCGTCGTCCGCCGCGCCGTCTCGGCTCTCAGTTGCAGCGTGGCCAGCGAAACGGAGATTTTCATTTCATCCAGATGCATCTCATAGGTGTAGATGATGCGCTCGTTGGCAATGATGTCGTGATAGACGGCATCGAACGTCGAGACGACGCCGCCGTCCCAGCGGCCTTTCACCCGCTCGCGCCCGCCAACCCGGAAGTCCATCAGCCGCTCCATCGGTTGCCAGCGCCCCTCCTCGCCCGCGAACCATTTGCTCTTTGCCGTCTCATCCGAAAGAGCCCGGAACACACGTTCGACCGGCGCATCGTAGGTGCGCTCGAGGCTGAAGATCGCATGCACCACCGAGCGCGCCTTGTGTTCCCCTCCGCCCTGCATGCGCACGAGCTCCGCTCCGAGCCTGTCGAGCGTCTCCGACCATCCCCGCGGCGCAAGCGCCAACATCCGTTCGGCTTCAGACGGATTTTCAAACGTGTAGGACTGGATCACATCCATGCGCGTGCCGCCAGGCACATCGGCGAAATTCACCTCCGTCCAGGCGCGGAACAGGGCGCGGCCCTCACCATCAGAAACACGAAGATCGAGCACCAGGCGGTCGTGCGGCGAGACCTCCGCGAAAGCTCCGCGCGACCAATGGTCGGTCCCCTCCGGCCCGCACATGCGGACTTCGAATGGTCCGCCGACGCGCATTTCCACCCGGGCCTCGGGAATGGTGCAATCGGCCGGGCAGAACCAGCGCCTGATATGCTCGGCCGAACTCCACGCTTTGAAGACGACCGCGCGGGGCACGTGAAACGTGCGCGAAATCTTCAGGGGCAACGGCCCGGCCGGATTGTCATTCGTCTGCGCCATGTTCGTCTCCATCCTTGTTCAGCATTTCGAGATAGCGGCCGAGCTGGTCGAGGCGGTGTTCCCACTCGGCCCGCCGCTGGTTGATCCATTGCTCCGCCCGGCTGAGCGCCGTCGGATTGATCCGGCAGGTGCGCACCCTTCCCTCTTTTTTCGACCGCACCAGATCCGCAGCCTCGAGCATGGAGAGGTGCTGCATCGCCGCGGGCAAGGACATGGAAAGCGGCCGCGCAAGCTCGCTCACCGAGGCCGGGCCGCGGGACAGCCGTGCGACCATGGCCCGCCGCGCCGGGTCGGCGAGCGCCTGAAAAGTCTGGTCGAGCCGCTGCGATTGGTTAGGCATACACTTAAGTATCACAGCCGGAATACTTAAGCAAGCGCTTTGGTGATTTTTTTTTGGATTTCTGCGTGTCCGCTATGGCATGACGCCCAGATCGGCAAAGTTCGCCGCTATGCCGGGATATTCGGCGTTCGCTTCGGCAATGTCTGCATCGCCACCCGCCGCGTCTCCGCTGCGCAGGCGGATCACACCACGCATGTAAAGCGCGCCGGCCAGTTTGGGATTGTCGTTCAGCACCGCCCCGAAATCGGCGGCCGCTTCTTTCAGATGGCCGAGCTGATACTGCAGCAAGCCGACCGTACCGAGGACCTGCGTATCCTTCGGAGCGAGCTTCATGGCTTCATCGCAATCGGCGAGCGCCTTGTCGAGATCGGTCTTGATGATGGTCCGAATCCGGCAGCGCGCGGCATAGGACGCCGCGGAATTCGGTGAGAGCTTGAAAACATGCGCCATGTCCGCCAGCGCCAGATCGGGCCGGCCCGTCAGTGCGTAGACCTCCGCGCGGCCTTCCAGAGCCACGATCAGCCAACTCGCTGATGGCAGCGAAACCGACTGACCCGACAACACCAGTCCCCCTTGGGTGTCGGATACGCCCAGCGCCTCATAACCCACGGCGCGGCTGTAGGAATCGATTGCCCGGGCGTATTGGTGCAAACCGCGATAAAGCCCGCCCAGCGCGGCCAGAGCCGCGATCTCGCGGTCGGGGCCGCCGCCATCCTCAAGCAGCCGGGTGCAGGATTCGATGCGACGCTCCGGCGGAAGCTTCACATCGGTGCAGTGGGCCTGATCGTAAACAAAGATCTGTGAAAAGGCTGGCGACGAACTGACAATCAACAGTGCAAGCGCTCCCATCCAGCCGTAAGTCACAGCCATCGTTCCGCAATCCGCAACCTGTTCCGTCCGGAGGCAACGCGCCAAACGGGCGAGCGATCAATATCGAGCCTGGCGAACCGAAAGAAATATTGCTGTCGACCTACCGCGGAGAATTGATCGTCCGGCCAGCTGCGCTGGCCATTTCCGGTCCGGCGTCTTCGGGCGGCGTTTCGTATTGCCGATAGCCCGGCAGCTGGTCGAGGCGAACGAACGTATACCCTTCCTCGATGAGCGGCGGCACGACGGCGGCGACCAGCGCTGCCGACTGGGCATGGATGCAATGCATCAGCACCACCCCGCCGTCCTTGCGGCGGATCTCGCGCATGTAGCCCTTGGCGCAGGTGGCAGCATCCCAGCCGCGATGCCAGCAGTCCCAATCCGAGGAGCTGAGCACATAGCCGTCGTCGCTGAAGCTGATCTCGCCGCCCTCGTCCCAATAGATCGGGCCGACGTATTTTCTCAGGTCGGGATCGGCGTTGAGTTCGCGTGCGAACTCAGGCCGCCAGGAGCCGTATGGGGCGCGGAAATAGAATTTCGTCCCCGGCCGCATGAGCGGCGCAATCAGTTCGTCAACGTCCCTGATCTGGTCGAGGAGCCTGTCCGGATGCTCCGCATAACTCTCGCCGAGAAAGGGATGGGTCGCGCTGTGGTTGCCGAGCAGATGGCCTTCCCGCGCGATGCGCGTCAGAATGTCGGGATAGGCCTTGGCCATGCGGCCGACGATGAAGAAGGTCGCCTTTACCCCTTCCGCCTTCAGCACATCGAGCACGGCCGGGGTATATTGATTGGGCCCGTCGTCGAACGTCAGCGCCACGACGTGCGAATGTCGCAAGCCCGAATGGAAAATGTTCCTGGGCTGGAAAAAGGCGAGATCGGCATTCGGCGCGTGCGCCACGGGCTGCGCCTCAGCCGCCGTGGATGCCAAAAGCCCCAGCGCGAGCACCCAGGCAATCGCTGAAAGAATTTTCCCCATCATCAGCCCCGGCTGGCAACTCGGTTGCGTTGCTTTGATCGGCCACCGTACCGCGCCCAGCTGTGCGCGGCAATTGATCAAATCCGTTAACCGCCCGAATGGTTTGCCGAAGGATGGGTGTCGGCACCAGAAGGTGCGTCTCGACCGGCAGGCCGGGAATGTGCCTCCCGGTGCCGGCGAACTGGCATTGGCAAGACGGACCTGCCTGAGAAAGAGCTCAACGCGCTGATTTAATTGCGTTTTTATATTTGAGAAGGCGCAAGGGCGTATTCGCGCTTCCATACGTCATCGCGGAAACCGTCCGCTAGTTCTCATATCTGCAATTGTCTTCCTGCCGTTCACGCAATTGCGCATGGCAAAGGAAAGGCACTTGCGCCTTATATCCGCCTTGCTGGGCTCGAATCTGTCACCGCATCGATCGGGAGGGAGTCATGCGCGCACTTACGGCGGCTTGCCTCAAGAGCCCGGCTGCGGTCGCGGTCGGGGTCGCCGTGACGATCCTGTTCGGGGTGTTCGCGCTCTATAGCCTGCCCATTCAGCTCTTTCCCGACATCGACCGTCCGCAACTGGGAATCGAGACGGACTGGCGTTCGGAAACTCCGCGGGAAGTGGAATCGCAGCTCATCGAGCCCGAGGAGGAAGTCCTCCAGGGCCTGCCGGGCATGCAGGAGATGGACGCTTACGCCAATTCCGGCGGCGGCTACATCGCGCTTACCTTCGCGCTCGGCACCGATATGAAGAACACGCTGGTGGACGTGATCGGGCGCCTGAACCGATTGCCTCCGCTTCCGGCGGACGCACAAAAGCCCTTCGTCCAGCTCGCGAGCAGCCAGGATTCCAATGCGACGCTGCTTTACGTCTTCATGCAGAGGCTCCCCGGCAATCCTCGCGACATCAATTCCTACGAGCCTTTCCTCAAGAACGTCATTCTTCCCCGACTTGAAGCCGTTCCGGGCGTCGGCAGCGCGCAGATCAATTCCAACGGCGGCACGGAGGAGCTCGATATCGTCTTCGATCCCGTCCGGGCAGCCGAGCTCGGCATCCAGATTCCGAAGATGGCGCAGCAGATCAGCGGATCGGAAGACGTCTCCGGCGGCACGATCGATGTCGGACGCCGGCAATATGGGCTCGAATACCGCGGCCGCTATTCCGTCGCCGATCTGAAAAATCTCGTGCTGGAATGGCGCGATGGAAAGCCGGTGTATCTGGGCGATATCGCCGATGTGCATATCGGCCGCAGCAAGGCGCAGGGCTTCGCCTATCAGGACGGCAATCCCGCCATCGGCATCAACATCTTCCGCGCCGACGGTGCCAATGTGCTGGCGACCGTCAATGCCGTGAAGGCGGAATTGCAAAAGATCAACGACGGGCCGGCCAAAGAGCAAGGACTGGTGCTCGCCTATTCCTTCGATCCGTCGCATTTCATCGACCAGGCGGTCGGCATGGTGACAACGGACCTGATTCTCGGAATTCTGCTTGCGGTTGGCGTGCTGTGGTTCTTCATGCGCGAATGGCGCGGCACCCTCATCATCTCTTCTGCCATTCCCATCTGTCTGTGCGCTGTCGTGCTGCTCCTGAATCTTGCTGGGCGCTCACTCAACGTGGTGTCGCTTGCGGGGCTCGCCTTCGCGACGGGAATGGTGCTCGACGCCGCCATCGTCGCCTTCGAGAACATTCTGCGGCTACGCGAGCGCGGCACTCCGGCTGCAGAGGCCGCGCAAAAGGGAACAGACCAGGTGTGGGGCGCCCTGCTCGCTTCCACCGCCACGAATGTCGCGATCTTCGTGCCCGTCATCTTCCTCAAGGATGTCGAAGGCCAGCTGTTCGCGGACCTCTCGCTCACCATCGCCTTCGCCGTGTTCGTCTCGCTCATCGTCGCGCTCACCGTGGTGCCCGTGAGTTCAATGTTGTTCCTGCGGACGCGACCCAGGATTGGCGAACTCGCGAGTCTGTGGCGGCGCATCACCGAGTATGTGATGAATCTGACCGATACGCCGCGAAAGCGGCAGTTGTGGATCGCCGGGCTGATCGCCGGTTCTCTTGCCGGCACCTGGTTGCTGCTGCCGAGCCTGCAGTATCTGCCCCAGGTCAAGCGCGCGGCCATCGACGGCTTTCTGCAATTCCCCGCGGGCGCGACGATGGAGTTCGCCGACAGGGAGATCGCCCGTCCCATGATCGACCGGCTGCAGCCCTACATGACTGGACAGAAGCAGCCAAAGCTCCTTAACTACTTTGTGAGAATGGATGGACCCGGAGCCATGGAGTTCACGGTGCGGGTTCCCCACGACGAGGACTTCCCGAAAATCGAGAAGATCGTGCGGACCGACATCATGCGCGATCTGCCCGATACGCAGGGCTTCGCGCAGATGGGCAGTCTGTTCGGCGGCTTTGACGAGGGCGGCGGCGTCTCCATCAACATTCAATCGAATGACGCCAGCGCCATGCGCGCCGCGGCCAAGAAGGGTTTCGCGCTGCTGACGCAGAAATATCCGGATGCGGTATTGAACACCAGTCCGACACTCGACTACGACCAGCCGCAGTTGAGACTTTTGCCGGACGACCGTTCGATTGCCGAAGTCGGCTGGACCAGACTCGATGTGGGCGAGCTGGCGCAGGCGTTTGGAGAGGGGCTCTACGTCGGCCAGAGATATGACGGCGAACGCCAGCTGTTCCTGATCCTGAAATCCACGCCTTTCACCTCCCCCGAGGCGGTGGGGGGAGCGCCGGTCGCCACGCCCAATGGCGGCGTGGTGTCTTTCGGCCACGTCGTATCGATGCAACGTACGCTCGCTTCGAGCGGCATCTATCGTCTGGACCGCCGGCGAACCGTTGCGCTGAATTTTCAGCCACCGCGAGGCATTGCGCTGGGAGATGCGATGACCGTCATCAAGCGCGATGTCGAACCGCAGATCCGCAGGCTCCTGCCGCCCGACGGCAGCATCAGCTACGGGGCCGCCGCGGATCACCTCGACAACGCGTTGTGGAGCATGGGCAAGAATTTCGCACTCGCGGTGCTGCTCCTGTTCCTGATCATGGCGGCGCTGTTCAAGTCGGTCTGGGATTCGGCGATTGCCACCATCGCGTTGCCGCTCGGCATGGTCGGCGGCATGGCGGCGTTGCGGCTGCTCGGCCTTTTCGTATTCCAGCCGCTCGACCTGCTGACCATGATCGGTTTCATCATCGTGCTGGGCCTGGTGGTGAACAACACCATCCTGCTCGTCGCGCGCACGCGGCAGGCGGAAGCGGAGGGCATGTCGCGCGTCGACGCCGTGCGCTCCAGTCTCGAGACGCGGCTGCGGCCAATCTTCTCGAGCACGCTCACGGCGATCTTCGGCATGTTGCCGCTGGTGTTCGTGCCAGGGCCGGGCGCGGAAATCTATCGCGGTCTGGGCGCGGTCATCGTCGGAGGCATTCTGGTGAGCCACGTCTTCACCCTGGTTCTCATGCCCGCGATGTTGAGATTGGGAGAGGAGCCGATCGCGTTGCGTCAGGCACCCATGACACCCGCGAGGCAGGCCGCATGATGCCGGAGAAAGTTATCCAACGTGATTGCGTAATACTTTCCTCCCCCAACTTGGGGGAGGTGCCGAGCGAAGCGAGGCGGAGAGCGGCGTCGCGCAACGCGTGCCGACTCCCCCCTCCGGTTTGCTACGCTGCGCTTCGCAAACCACCTTCCCCACGATGGGGGAGGAAATTTATTGCAGTTGTTTGTTTCTCGCTTGGGGTTGGACTCTCGCATGCAACTCTCGCCCAGCAACATACCGATCCGCCGTCGGTCGGCGTCATGTCGGCGCGGATGGTGGAGATGTCGCCGAAGACGGTCATGCCGGGTACGGTGGTTTCGCGCGACGATTCCCAGTTGGCCTCGGAAGTCGAGGGCCGCATCGACTCGGTTGCGGAGGTCGGAACCGTCGTTGCCCAGGGCGGCATCGTGGCGCGCGTGGATAATAACCTCGCGGCCATGCAGCTTGCCTCCGACAAGGCGAATGTGGCGCGGCTCGGTGCCCAGCTGCGTTACGACCGTGGTCAAGCCGAGCGGCTGCAAAATCTGTTCGCCCAGAATGCCATTGCCCAGAGCACCCGCGATCAGGCGATTGCGACGCGCGACATGGACGCGGCGGCGCTCGCCCAGGCCGAGGCGGCAATGAAAAAGAGCCAGTACCAGTTCGATCACAGCGATATCCGCGCGCCGTTCCCCGGACGCGTGGTGGCGCGGCTGATCAATCCTGGCGAATATGCGACGGTAGGCAAGCCGATTGTGCGACTCGTCGATATCGGCGCAACGGAAGTCAGCGTGCAGGTCCCGATCGACACCGCCGGCTACCTTCGCCAGGGCCAGGCCATCGCGGTCGAAATCGAAGACCGCAGCGTCACCACGACCGTCCGCGCCATCGTGCCTGTCGGCGATGTCGCCAGCCGGACGATCGAGGTGCGGCTTACCCTTCCTGCCGGCGCAGGTTTTGTCGGCGATGCGGCGAAGGTGTTTGTTCCCTCGGCGGCGCCGCACAAGGCGGTGGCCGTGCCGCGCGATGCGCTCGTGCTGCGCGAAGACAATACCTACGTATTCAAGGTCGACGGCAAAGGCGTTGCACAGCGCGTGGCCGTCCAGACAGGCTCCGCGGAAGGATCGCTCGTCGAAGTTCGCGGCCGGATCGCGCCTGGCGAACGCGTCATCGTCCGCGGCGCCGAACGGCTCGAGGCCGGCCAGAAGGTGCGCCCGATCATGGCCTCATAACATCAGCCCAGCCGGCTGACCGCTTCGCGCAGGCGCGCTGCAAGCGCTTCGGAATCAGCGCGTCTCTCCTTCTGTTCCTCGATGATATCCTCCGGCGCGCGGGAAATAAAGTCCGCGTTGCCGAGCTTGGCGTCGATCTTCGCGATCTCCGATTCCGCGCGCTGCAGGTCCTTTTGGAGGCGCGCGCGTTCCTTGGCGAGATCGATGACATCGCCCAGCGGTAGCGCCGCGATAGCTTCGCCAAGCACGAATTGCGCCGAGGCCGGAAGAACGGCGTCGGCAAAAGAAACGGACGACAGTCTGGCCAGCGTCGTGATCGAATCGAGATTGCGCTCGAGCCGCGCGCGCGAATCGCTGCTCGCACCGACAAGCACCAGTTCGATCTTTGCTCCGGCGGGCACGTTCATCTCCGTGCGCACCGAGCGCACGCCCGAAACAAGCGCGATCAGCCATTCGATCTCGGCGCAGGCCTCTTCGTTGGGCGCTGCGGCAGATTCGGGCCAATCGGCGAGGATGAGAAGCGAGCCGCGCTCTGCGGTGCGTTCCCACAGTTCCTCGGTGATGAACGGCATGAAGGGATGCAGAAGTTTGAACAGCTGATCGCGCGCCCAGGCCGCCGTGGCGCGCGTCTCCGCGCGGGCGGCATCTGAGCCGCCCGTCAGGATCGGCTTGATGAGTTCCAGATACCAGTCGCAGTAGCGTGACCAGACGAACTGATAGGCGGTGTTTGCCGCCTCGTTGAAGCGCAGCTGTTCCAGGGCGCGCGTCACCTCGCGCGCCGCGGCCGTGGTTTCCGAGATGATCCATCTGTTGACGGTCAATTCGGCGCGGGCCGGATCGAATTGGGGCCACGGCTCGCAGCCGTTCATCTCGCAGAAGCGGGCGGCGTTCCAGAGCTTGGTCGAAAAATTGCGATTGGCCTCGACACGCGCCGCGCCGATGCGCATGTCCCTGCCCTGCCCCGCCGCAAGCGCGAGCGTAAAGCGCAGCGCATCCGCGCCAAATTCGTCGATGAGCACCAGCGGGTCGACGACGTTTCCCTTCGTCTTCGACATTTTATGCCCTTTTTCATCCAGCACCCGCGTATGGATGAACACGGTGTGGAAGGGCACTTCGTCCATGAAATGCAGGCCCATCATCATCATCCGTGCAACCCAGAAGAAGATGATGTCGAAACCGGTGATGAGCACATTGGTGGGGTAAAAGCGAGCAAGCTCGGACGTCTTATCGGGCCAGCCCAGCGTCGAAAACGGCCACAGCGCCGAAGAGAACCAGGTGTCGAGCACGTCCGGATCGCGCGTCAGAACCGGCGTCTCACGCCTTGCCCCACGTGCTTCGGCCAGGGCTTCCGCTTCTGTTTCGGCAACAAAGACGTTTCCGTCCGGATCGTACCAGACGGGCAACTGGTGGCCCCACCAGAGCTGACGCGAAATGCACCAGGGATGGATGTTGCGGAGCCAGTTGAAATAAACATTGGCCCATTGCTCGGGGACGAAGCGCATGCGCCCGTGCTCAACCGCTGCGATCGCTTTTTCGGCAAGCGGCCGGACGTCGAGATACCATTGCTCGGTGAGATAGGGTTCGAGCACGACCGTCTTCGTCTTCTCGTCATGGGGGACGGCATGGGTGATAGGCTCGATGCGTTCGATCAGTTCGAGAGCCTCAAGATCGGCAAGAACGGCTTTGCGCGCTTCAAAGCGATCGAGCGCCTGATAGGCCGGGGGGACACCGTCGTTCAACCGGCCGTCGCGCAGGAGAATGTTGATCAGCGGCAGGTCGTGACGCCGGCCGACCTCGAAATCGTTGAAATCATGCGCCGGCGTGATCTTGACCGCGCCCGTTCCTTTTTCGGGGTCGGAATAACTATCCGCGATGATCGGAATGCGACGGTTCGCCAGCGCCAGCAGCACGTGTTTGCCGACGAGATCGCGGTAGCGGTCATCTTCGGGATGCACTGCGACGGCCGCATCGCCCAGCATCGTCTCCGGCCGCGTCGTGGCAATCGTGATGAAGCGGCCGGCTTCGCCTTCGATCGGATATCTGATGTACCAGAGGTGACCCTTGACCTCGATGTTCTCGACTTCGAGATCCGACACCGCCGTCTGCAGCCGCGGATCCCAATTGACGAGCCTCTTATCCTTGTAGATCAGGCCCTCGCGATAAAGCTGGACGAACACTTTCGCCACCGCGCGCGACAGCCCCTCGTCCAGCGTGAAGCGCTCGCGCGACCAGTCGCAGGACGCGCCCAGCCTGCGCAGCTGCTGCACGATCGCGCCGCCCGACTCTTCCTTCCATTTCCACACTTCGCGCAGAAACAGATCGCGGCCCATTGCGGTGCGGCTTTGCTGGCGCTCCGCCAGATTACGCTCGACCACCAGCTGCGTGGAGATCCCCGCGTGATCGGTGCCGGGCTGCCACAGCACGTCCTTGCCGCGCATTCGCTCGAAGCGCGCCAGGATGTCCTGCAGGGTGTTGTTGAGCGCATGGCCGATGTGGAGGCGCCCCGTCACGTTGGGCGGCGGTATCATGATGCAATAGGGATCGGCCTGCGGACGCGATCCCGCGCGAAACGCGCCCGAGCTTTCCCATCGCGCATAAATGCGCGTTTCAACGTCTCGAGGCGTGAAATTCTTTTCGAGCATTTTCGGACCGATCGACAGCAAACCTGTCAAACCGTTCCGTGATCACCCCGTCAAGAGGCGCCAGCTCCGCCTAGCGGCGGGCGCGTGTCTTGGCGGCGCGGGCGAGTTCGGCGCGAACGGCCTCTTCCAGCATGGGGGGGAAGTGCTCGTCCAGCCAGTCGCGGATCGTCGGCGTCATCCGTTCGACGAGCGTTCCTGTGTTGTCGGAAAGCCAATTTTGCAACACGGGGGTGAAGGACTCACGCACGGCGCGCTCGAACACGGCCTCCACCGAGACTCCGACCGGAGGAACAGCCGGTTCTGAAGCCAGTTCCGGAGCCGCTTCCGCCGGCGCCGGAGCGTTCAGCCCGGCCATGGTCTCGCTCAACGCCTGGCGGGTCTTATCCGAGAAAAGTCCTTCCCCGGCGGGCGAATGCGCCGGCTCTTCGGCGGAATGGGGTTCGCTGGTTTCGGGCGCGTCGGTGTGGTCGGTCGGTGTGTTAGCGGTTTCATCCTGAGGGGCACAGCTTTCTTTTGCTGCCGCCGTGGGAAATGAGTGTGAATTTTCCTCGGCTACAACCTGCGTCAAATCCAGGACTGCCGGTTCGTCCGTTCGGTGTTCAGAGGCTGCCGCCGCTGGAGTGCTTGCGGGCGCGGAAGAATCTTCGGAGATGATCTTGCGGATCGAGGCCAGAATTTCCTCCATCGTCGGTTCATGCTGGGGATTTGCCATGTTTCTGCTCCGGCCGGGCGCGTCCAGAACGCGCGGAAGACCCTAGGACACTTGCGCAAAGAAGAAAAGATGAGGTTAACGCAAACGCACGCCCGGCCTCTCGGCATGCATGAATTTTTTAATCGCCAAAGCCGAGCCAGCGCGTTGCGTTGTCTTTGTAATACTGCGCCGGATCGTAAATTTGCACCGGGAGCGCAAGCTTCTTCGCAGTCAGCCAGCCGAGCGAACTCAGGAGCTGGCAGGCTGCGACCCGCGCGTCCCGTTCGGCCGAGACCAGCGCAATCTCGGCGTTCAGAAGCTCCTGCTGCGCATTGAGGACGTCGAGCACGGTGCGCGAGCCGACCTGTTGCTCCGCTTTCACGCCTTCGTAGGCTTCCTGATTGGCTTTGACAGCAATCTCATCGGAGGCAATCGAACCCTCCGCCACCGTATAAGCCTGCCACGCCGTCTGGGTGCCCGCGACCGTCTGGCGTTCGGTATCGGCGATCTCGATTTCAGCCTGTGCCCGCTGGTCCTTGGCCTGGCGGACGGCCGATTCCTCGGCGCCGCCCTGGTAGATGGGAATGGTCAATTGGCCGATGATCGAGGTGACGTGCTGCACACCCGTACCTTCCGTCGATTCGAGCGAGTCCTGCGTGAGCCCGTATTGCGCGTCGAGGCTGACCGTGGGCAGCAGCGCTCCGATCGCGTCCGCAACGGCGTAGTCGGCAGCCTTCGCGTTCTCCTGTGCGGCGGCGACTGCCGGATTTTCATGCAAGGCTATCGCAACGGCCTGATCCTGCGTCGTGGGGAGCTTGGGCATCGGCGGATTCTCTTCGAGCGTTTCGGCGGGCCGGCCGATGACATGTTCGAAATTCGACCGGCTGACCTCGAGCTGGCCCTGGGCATTGACGAGATCGGCTTGTGCATCCGCAAGGCGCGCCCGGCTCTGCGCCACGTCGGTGCGGGTCAACTCGCCGACATTGAACTCCTCTTCGGACGCATCGAGCTGCTTCTGAAGTGCAGCGACATTATCCTGTCTGTATCCGAGCGTGGCCGCATCGCGCACCACGTTCATATAGGCCGTCGCGGCATCGAGGAGGACGCCCTCTTCCGTCAGGGTGAGCTGGGCGACACCAGCCCGCACCACGGCCTTGGCTTTGCTGATTTCCGCAGCCGTGCGTCCGCCGCGATAGATGTTTTCGCTCAGCTGGACGCCGGCGGTTATCGGGTGCGATCCCAGCGTCTCCGAGGGACGATCGATCTGCCCGCTCCCCACGGCCAGGGTTTCGTAGCCGTACGAGCCGTTAAGATTAACAGTCGGGCGCCAATTTGCCTGCGCCTGGTTTACGCCTTCGTCGTTGACTTTCTGACCGGCCCGGGCAGCATCGAGCTGCGGATTGGTTTCGTAAGCGACGCTCATCGCTTCGCTCAGCGTCAGCGTCGTCGACCGGCCCGCCTGCGTGCCAAACGAAAAAAACACGACCCAAGCGCCCGCGTACAGCGTTGCCTTCAAAGACATGCACCCCGACGGACATCGAATCCCAGCCGCTGCAGTCTGAGTGTTTATTCCCGCGAATCCAAGCGCTTAGAAGACGAATCCCGCAGCTTGCCGGAAGCCGTTCAAGACTGGCGCGGAAGCGTCGAAACCCATCCGGTGCCCCACGCGGTTCTGTTCCTTCAAATACAGGATCGCCTGGCCCAGCCCGTTCCGCTGGAAAACCGCAGCCAACCTGCCGCCTTCGGCCAGCTGCGACAGAAGCGTCTGCGGCGTCTGTTCGATTGCGCCTTCGACGATGATGACATCGAAGGGCGCGGCTGCGCGGTTGCCCTCGGCCAGCGCGCCCTGCACAACGGAAACATTGGCGAGTCCGCTGCCGTGCAACGCCTCCGAAGCAATGCGTACCAGATCGGCGTCTTCCTCGAGCCCCACGACCCGCCTTGCGACTTTCGCGAGCACAGCCGTGGAGTAGCCGGTCGCACATC
Organism: Rhizomicrobium sp.; assembly: GCA_036266955.1. Lineage (GTDB taxonomy): Bacteria > Pseudomonadota > Alphaproteobacteria > Micropepsales > Micropepsaceae > Rhizomicrobium. The sequence goes on along the minus strand of DATAWY010000028.1, from coordinate 23,467 downwards.
CCACATCCAACACGGAGTCGGTCGGCTCGATTTCAGCCAGCTGGAGCAGCTTCGCGAAGGTTCGGGGCGCGAGCAGCCAGCGACGGTGCACAAGTTCGATCGCCGCGTCGGCATAGGCGATGCAGCGCTTTTCCGCGGGCACGAAGCGTTCGCGTGGGACCTCGCCAAAGCTTGCGAGAAGAGACTCGTCGACGACGCCGTCGGCATGAACCTGCGAGGCGACCATGTTCTGTCGCTGGGCAACGAAGTCGGGCATGGCTGTCTCTGAGGAGCAAGCGGAGGCGGTCGCGCTTATACGGCGCGCCGCGAAGGGTGACAACGCGCACCTCCGCAAGCCCGGCACTTCGGTTGCTGATTGTTGCCTCCCCGACCGATCTGCTGTACCCGGGAGGCTTCGGCCACGTGGCGGAGTGGTGACGCATCGGACTGCAAATCCGCGGACCCCGGTTCGATTCCGGGCGTGGCCTCCATTTTCTGCAACCAGACCTCGAAATTTATCGAAGCTGTTAACTTTTTATTAACCTTAGAGACACAGGGTAGCTGTGTCTTCCCTTGAAGACACCCCACCATTACCCAACGCTTGGGCCGGGACACCTCCCGGCCCTTTTTTTGGCCCGAATGTATCTATGGTCAGGCGCTTTCGAATGCGCTAACAAGCACCGAGTTCCCCGGTAGCTCAGTCGGTAGAGCAAGCGGCTGTTAACCGCTGGGTCGCTGGTTCGAGTCCGGCCCGGGGAGCCAACAAAATCAATGACTTAGGGGCCACAGAGACGCGGGCTGTATTCATTGCAGCGCCGGTTCGACAGGCAATTCGCGAAAGCGCATCGAAGCTGTGTCGGACGCCGGACTCTCGGTGGCGCCTTGGGCTTCGCGCCAGAGCCCGTAGACAAACAGCGCCCAGAGTTTCGAGCTGTGGTCCGGCTGCCGCCGGTCGGAAAAAAATTCGCCGGCCGTGCGGGCAATGACGGCCGCATCGAACGGCTCCATCAGGCCGCGGTCGGACAGCACGTCCCTCAACCGCGACCGCAAGGGACCCCTCAGCCATTTCCCGAGAGGTATGCCGAACCCTTGTTTGGTCCGGCCGGCGAAGGCGCGCCCGAACGTCTTCGCCGCCAGTTGTTTCAATAGATATTTTCCGGTCCGGTTTCGCAGCTTGAGACGGAGCGGCAGGCTGGCGCAGAACTCGGCGAGTTCGTGATCGAGCAGCGGCGAACGCGCCTCCAGGCTGCAGTGCATCGACGCGATATCCATCTTCGCCAGCAGATCGTCCGGCAGGCGGGTGTGATTATCGAACCAGAGCATCCGGTCGACGGGATTGGACGCGTGCGCCTGCGCGCGCGCGAGCCATTTGTCGCGCCAGCCGGGCAGCAGGGACGGGTCGTGCCGGAGCAGCAGGTTCCGCCGCGAGGGATCGTCCCAGTGATTGCGGTAGTTCACGAGCGCGCCCAGCTCCGGATGCAGGCCATCGCGCACGAGCCGGCTGGCCGCGCGGGACAGGAAATGCGGTCCGCCCGCCGGGTGGTTCGCCGCCATCGAGGCCAGCCGCCCGGCGGAAACGAGCGGGCCGAGCAACCGGCTGGACCAGAGAGTCGGCTGCGACAGAGAGTAGCGCGGGTAACCGCCCAGCAATTCGTCGCCGCCATCGCCATTCAGCGCCACCGTCACCTTCGCCCGCGCGGTCTCGCAGACCAGGAAGGACGGTATGGCGGAAGCGTCGCCGAACGGCTCTCCGTAGTGACGGACGAGCTTCGGCAGCAGCGCTCCCACCTCGCCGGTGACGACCTGTTCGTGATGGTCGGTGCCGCAAATGCGCGCGACCTCGCCGGCATGGGGCAGTTCGTTGAACGCCTCCTCCTCGAAGCCGACGCTGAAGGTCTTGACCGGCGCGGCCGAGAGTTTCGCCATCGCCGCGACCACCACGCTCGAATCTACCCCGCCGCTCAGAAGCGCGCCGAGCGGCACGTCGGCGATCGTCCGCAGCCGGACGGCCTCGGTGAACTTCTCCTCGAACGCCTCCAGCGCGTCCTCGTCCGTGATCGCGATCTTGCGTCTGTAGTCGATCTCCCAATAGCGCTCGAGGCGAAACCCGCCCTGCGAGAACATCGCCCAATGGGCCGGCGGGAGCTTGCGGATGGATTTGTAGATGGTCCAGGGCGCGGGCACGAAGAGAAGCTGGAGAAAGAGCTCCAGCGCCTCGCCATCTTCGCCGCGCGGCACCGCGGGGTGGCGGGAGAGCGGGCCGATTTCCGAGCAGAACACCAGCCCTTCGGGGGTCAGCGCATAGTTGAGCGGCTTCTTGCCGAAGCGGTCGCGGGCGAGGAACAGCGCGGACCGGCGCGCGTCCCAGATCGCCAGCGCGAACATGCCGCGCAGCCTCCGCACGCAATCGGGCCCAAAGCGGCGATAGAGCGCCAGCACGACTTCGGCGTCGCCCTGCGACCGGAACTTCGCACCCGCCTGCTCGCATTCGCGCCGCAGCTCGCGGAAATTGTAGACCTCGCCGTTGAAGACGATGACGTTGCCGGTCTGCGGATCGACCATCGGCTGGTGCGCCAGCGGGCTCAGGTCGATGATGCTGAGCCGGCGGAACGAAAAGCCGCAGCGGCGCCCGGCCTCGAGCCACAAGCCTTCGTCGTCAGGCCCGCGATGGCGCAACCTCCGGGCCATGGCTTCGAGCGGCGGCGCCGTCACCCCGCCGTCGAACCGCACTTCACCAGCAATGCCGCACATAGCTCAACCGCCCGCGCGCCTTCGGGCGCTAGGTTACCCCTCGCGGCTCCGGGCGCAAGACGGATGGCGCGTGGTCGTTACCGCCGCCCCTGAAATTCCCTGAGATCGCGTTCGCGGCGCTTGGGAGCCTGGCAGGAGCGCCGGAAATTCCCTGAGATTTGGCGCGCGCGTCGCAGCGACGGCCTGAAATTTCCCTGAGATGCCGTTCGTGCCTGCGCTGCCCGAAGTTCCCCGGGATGCCGTCCAGCTTCCTGGGACCGCGGGCGTCTCGCCCGCATCCCGGCCGGATTCGCGCGAATTTCCCTGAGACGCGGAGCGGGACTCCAGGATCATCCCGGAAATTCCCTGAGATCGTGCCCGGCGTGTCCATGGCGGTGGCACTTTGTTTCCGGTGCCGCGTCGTCATCGAAAAGCGACGTCATCAGCCCGAGGGCCTGCGTGTCGCCGAGCAGGGGACTGGTAAAGGAGCGCCTGGGCCACCTGCCCCGCCATGCCCGTGCGCCCCGGCGCGCGCGAATTCGGCGGGAGACATACGCAACGCCTCTTCTAGGGCGGCGCCCATGTCGCGGCGGAAGGTCTGGGTGTGGTCGTCGGGGTTGCTTCTCTGAAGACGGGGGCACGACTCCTCCCCCGCGCGCGATGCTCTTGACTCATGGTTTTGCTCTCCGCTGCCTCGGTGACAGTGTCTAAACCCATTTGGTCTGTAAATCAACCTATTATGTTATAACAAGACACCAAAAAAGTGAGCGGCGGCACACCCACTTCCCGATGAACTTGACCGCTCCTGCCATGCCGCGGTGGCAAATCTGGCGGCTCGGCTGTGCCGGCGAAATTCCCCGCGTAGGCGTGTGCCGACGTTTGTACCCATCGGAGAGCGGTTTAGCGTCGGAATTTTTTACAAACTACCGTCACCGATTCGGCGCTATTATTGTTAACTATCTGAAATACATAGATTTTTTTAAACGGCCCGAAAATTGCTTCTGTAGGCTCGGCACAGGTGGTGTGGAGAGTTGTCATGCGTTTTGGCGAAATGAGTTCCATGAGAAAGCTGGTCTTGGCCGGTTCGGCGATGACAGCATTGGCGGTGGGGATTGCGGCGTCGGCGCAGCCCGCGCTGGCGGATATTTATGTCACGGATGTGGCGATGACGATAACTCCTGCCGACACCTTCTATGTAGAGGGGGACCCGAACCAGAATCCATTCACGAGTGGTGCGGAAGACGTTTATGTCGGCCAGGTCACGTTCACAACGAACCAATCCGAATCACAGAATGGCACCCCTTCCACCATCCCGGTTTGGTGTGTCGACCTTTACCATGATATCGGTCTTGGAGGAGGACAAAACATCGACTACAGCCTGGGCACGGGGCTTAAGAACGATCACGACGGCAACTCGCTCTCCAGCCAACAGATCGACTCGATGTCCTGGCTGATAATCGCCGGCGACATATACCTTTCGGCTCATCCCTCATCCGACGTATCGGCCGCGATTCAACTGGCGATCTGGGAACTTGAATACAGCCCGACCTATGGTGGGCACGATTTCTCCTTCTATGGGGAGTCCGCGCATGTAGAGTCGTTGGCCAACTACTATCTTTCCCGGGCCTGGGCTGAGAACGCCAACCCCGATTACGTCAATGACATCGAAACTTTGAACAACCCCACCATTCAGAGCTTCGGCGCCTGGGGAACACTCCCCGGAGGTCCCCCACCTCAGCTTGTCCCGGAGCCAGGCTCGCTAGGTCTCCTGGGCTCCGCCCTATTGGGTCTTGCCGGCCTCGCTGCCTTCCGCCGGCGGAAGGGCAAAGTCTCGGTCTAACCGATTTGAACGAATGCTTCAAAGAGCGGCGCCTTCGGGCGCCGTTTTTTTTCGAGCGTGCCCGCTGATTTGATAGCTACGGAATAGCACCAAGCCAAAATCGGTGCGTATAGATTTTTCCCCGGGTTCTATTACAAGCAACACGTATCTTGCAGGCCAACACCTTCTTTGTAAGACCGTATGTCCGCTACAGACGTGAAGCGGCTTGCCCTACACTGCGAATCCGGTGGACGGATACCCTGCTCAACACCTTCACCGTCGGCTCTCCGTCACACCACCGCTCTGCGGACTTCATTATCGTACGCGTTCCAATTCCGCGTTCCCAAATCGATTCAGGGTGTCGCCATAAAGAGCACGCGACTGCCTTTGCCTTGGTACGCTGAACTCTCTCCGATGACTTGAACCTCCGAAAATCCACATTCGCTCAAGAAAGCCATGATCCATGTGGCCGGGTCGGGAAACATTGTCGGAAGAGACTTCGACCATTCCTGATCATGCTCGTCCGATTGTCCCATGTCAAATATGAGTCTAACGCACGTTCTGCTGCGAATCGCTCCCATCATGTTTTGCGCGTATTCGATGCCGTGCTCAATCATGACATGGTGCAAGATAGATAAGAATAACACTACGTCGAAACACGGCAGTCTTCGCACGAATTCCGGCGTCAGAAGCGAATAAGCGAACGCTGTACCACGAACGTTATCCAAGAGAACCGCACTCTGGGCGACGGTCACACGGCGAATGTCGCCATCGACACCCAAGCAAAACCATCCCTTTTCCGTCGCTACGCGTCTCACAAAAAAACCCTCTGCGCATCCCAAATCCAGAAGCGTATTTGCTTCACAGCGCACAAGCGCCTTTTCAATCAATCTCCAGCGCAGCTCGCATTCGCGATCACCGTTTGAGCGTTTTTGCCCACCAACCTCAAGGGGCTGATATTGGCAAAAAGACTCGACAAGTCGCAAGAGGGTAAACCTTTGAAGCCAACGGCGCGCGCGCGAAAATTCATGAAATTCCCAACTTTCTGATCTTCGTTTCTCGATTGGCAGTCCCATACTGAACACTCCTACTGTCAACCTTTGCGAATTCGGCAGTACCAAGATTCCGCAGCCAGTGCCGGCAACAACACTGCATCCCGAAGCCATTCGTCACTGACAGGTTTCGTCACTACTACTCCCATCCAAAGTATTCGGAGCCAAACCAGCAACCCGATGTGCCACAAATACGAAACCGAAGACGAGGATATTTTATCGCAAATTAAGGCCTCCGCCGCCGCGCAATTCACCGTTTCAGGCACTTCGAGAAATTGCGCCAATATCCGAATTATGCTTGTCCGTTCCTGGATCGCCTCAACCTCTAATAGGAATTTGACGGCATCAAAGCCAACGGGACCGTCTTCCCAATACCATTCCCAATCGACAATCCCTCGAACCGCGGAAAACTTCTCGCTAAAGAACACGTTCCGCGGAGCATAGTCGCCGTGCGTCGGTACGGTTTGGATTATCTGCGACTTCATCCACTCCTTCAATCTGGCAAGACCACAACGGATTGGCGTACAGTAGTTCGGCACTGCTTTCTCCAGTAGCGACAACTCCCTTAACATCGACTCCGCATAATCATCTCCGGCCGGTTTGCTCGACATTCTCTGAATGGCTTGCAACGGCGCCATTGCCACACGCACAATCTCCGCAATATCCGGGCGCGAAAGCGGCCCCTCCAACGTTGCTCCCCGTAGTTCATCCTCAACTAACACACTATTTCCAGTCAGTTCATTCGAAAACAGCACCCTTGGAATAATACCCCCTATTACGGAACCAATCGATGCATGTGCACGGGAAAGTCCGCTCAAATGGCGCTTTACGTTTCCCTGACTTTCTTTGGTTAATCCAAAATGAACTATGGACGGGACGTCTGCTCGATAACCACGAAATGCCAAATGACTATGGTCGGAGAGGTACGACAGTAGCGACGACCTGTAATCGATGCCCAACCGCTCAAACACGGACACAAAGTGCGCGCCCGACATCGGAACCGGAACAAATGGCTGTCCCTGTTGCAAACACAAAAGAGCAACGTGATTAATCCGATCCATTGTCGCCGTGACCCAGCCGCTGGAATAGGCAAGCTTGCTTCCGTAGATGACAGCAATAGACCTGCGCTGCATCCTCAGCGCAGCCAATTGTGACCAGCCGAACGCTATCTGGGCAATCCTTACGAACCACGTGACCTTGGCTCCCCCGGGATATAGCCTACGAGGGATAATTGGCTTGGCGACGAGGAAGGTCACTAATTCCTGAACGGATCCTTCCATCGGCTTGTCAGTAATCATATGTCACCGCACTAGCCGTGTTACATGCCGATCGTCGATTTGGCAACCAATTCTTGCACACATCAATACGCTCCACGGGAAGGCCCCGCGTATTTCCGTTTGGACTGGTCAAGACATTCAAGCAGCACATTTTCCGAATCTAGGCGTCTCGTGATTTGGTAGCCGAGCGAGTCCAGAAATTGGCCTGCCATTGATCCTGATGTTGGCACGGTTTCGAGAATGAGGCGCGGGCGGTTCATTTCGATTGTACGGGCCGCCCCTACCAATGCAAATTCTTCATATCCTTCAACATCCAGCTGGATTATCGAAACGGCAGTTGTGTTCGGCACGACCTCATCGATGGTCACCACGCTAACCGCGACAGCTTCAATTTCAGATTTACCATCTCTAATCGCCACATCGATAATCTGGCAAGCACCCCCGAGCGAAAGCCCGGCACAATCTCGTACAATGAGATTCTTTGTGTCTGGTCTGTCACCCAACGCGGCATTCAAAAGGCGAACGTTCTTCAAGTCATTCAGTAGCACCGTTGCAGCGCAAAAACGGAAACTTTCGGGATTGGGTTCGAAAGCCCACACAGTATGGTCTGGGCTCGTCGCTAAGCAAAGCGCAGGAAGTGACTCGCCGGCCCATGCGCCGGCAGTAATCAAGTCACCGGCGGCGCAATACTCAAAAATAAATTCGATTGTTTCTGGTTCCCACACTTCACCAGCCATCAGAGCTTTTGCCGCCGGTCTGTGCGTATGGGAAGCAGGTATACAGTACACACCGTACCTGTTGTTTGCAAGAACCACGTCCCCGGCGGCGGAAGACTTGAACAGCGAACGCTTCAACAACTTACCAACCGAGCTTTTTAAGTAGTGAAGCATATTTCGCCTCTTTTAAGCTGCCAATTGTCAACCCAAATCCACACTAAAGAAAGTGCCCCATTACCAAAAGAACGCGCGTTTCTTTTCAGTCGCCTCCCGAGAAAACTGACAACACTCCGCTTCGCGGAATGGGACCTCCGCTAACCTCCCCTCCCGTTGACTTTCGGGTGGCGGCGCTGTATGCTGCCCCTTCCGATCCGGGCTGCCCTGCAGACTTTGGCAACGCGCCATTCGAGCGATTGAAGAACCCGCTCGGAACGGCCAATTGGAGAACTTCTGCGGATAACTCCCTTCCAGAGCCGATAGACATCCCCACCGTACTTCAGCTTGTAGCTTGATTCGCCCTCGCCGAAGTCAAACCAGCGAATTGCCTGTGCGTGTCCATGCCTAAACAGTTCGAAAAAGAGGACATGGCCAGGACCGTATCGCCGGAATCTTAAATCGTAAACCGGATACCACACATGCAGCGTGCCGTGACATTCCAGACTGAGGTTTGAGGCTATCCATGTCTCGCCGCAGCATAAAGTGGATAGGACTAGCCGGCAGCCGTCTGTGGCTGGACCGTTTTCCAGCCTGTGGAGCAAGCGCCTGTGCCATTCCCCGCGGAACCCATCCGGCTTTCCAGTTCGCCGGTATTGTTCGCGCTTGAATGCGATAAGGCGGTCGATTTCCCGGTGCGGGTCGATGGTGTGCCAGAGAAACCTAATCTCACCAAAGTCCCTCTCCAGCTGACGATGCCCTCGTTCTACTGTTTTTACAAACTCCTTGTCCCTCGTCCTGAGCGAATCCATATACATCGGGAAATCATCGACGCGGATGCGTACCCCAAGCGTACATTCACTTTCCTCGCAGGCAAACGGGCACAGTTCGGATACTCCGTGATCGAACCGAAGCGACGAAATGCCGGCACGCTGCAACAGGTCATTCGGATCGAGCACTTCGTTGCAGGTCCCTACGACCCCGAACATGTCCGATAAGGCGCCGCCGGCCTTCTCCGCATGGCCCAGAAATCTTCCGACTGACTTCATCTGGAATGGAAGAAACCCTGAAATCCCGCTCGCAGTTTCGATTAGCACGACTCGCACTTTCTCCCGGCAATCATTGACCGCGCGGCAGAACGCGTGGCTCAAAAACGGGCTGGGCACGCTCAATGCCGCCAATAACGCATCCCAAGTTCCAATCTGTGAGTCGGAGAGCGCTTCGATATCAAACACGGAGGCGCGCATGTCGGCCACCTCTCTGCGTCCCTGTGACGTTGCGCAGTTTGTCAATCATCTGGCGCGGCCACGCGTTGCACGGGGCTCGGCCGGCCCACTTTTTTTTGCTTCCGTTGCGCCAACGCCAAGGAAGGTGTTTTTGATCCTCCGAATGCCGCTTGGCACGTCGATATCTAGGTATACGAGCACATCGCTCTCCGCAGATTCTGGACGCCCGCTCAAATGCCACAGGAGGTATACCGAGACTACGAACGCAATGGCGCCGGCGGCTGCGTCGATGGGAAGACGAGCAATTGGCGAGCCGAGCCCGATCAAATTAATCATGAGAACGACCGCGGTCATCACTGCCGTTGCCGAAAACGGCCGCCAAAAAACGCGAAAATACTCCCACGGGGAAACTCCGATTGCCCTGCCGACGGCGAAGAAGAGCGTCGGCATGAACAAAAGCGTTGCAGCCAGCCTAATGGCGGCAAGCCATTCAAGATTGCGCGTCAGCAGCACCACGGGAGCAATTGCAACCGCCAGAATCGTGACCCGCAGCCACTGCATCCGCGCGCCGATCTGAGGAACACCTATGGAATCGAAGACCGAATATGCGCCACTCGCCAGCCCTAGCATGCCGGTCGACAGCGCCAGCCACGGGACGAGAGGTGCCAGACTGAGCCATTTCGGCCCCAGGAATATCGTGATCGTGTCGCGGGCGACGAGTGCGATGCCGACGCTTGTCGAGGCGCAGATGATCGCGGACCAGCATAGCACCTGGAGATAGAGTTCCTTCAAGCGCGGATAGTCGTGCTGAACCTTCGACATCACGGGGTAAAGAGTTGCGACCAGAGGGTCATTCAGTTCGCGTGAAGGCGCTGCTGCAACGTCGCTCGCCACCGAGTAACGCCCCATCGCTGCGGCTCCCGCAACGCCACCGATCGCGAACAGATCAACCTGGAAGTTTAGATACCACCCGATCGCCCGCACGAGTGTCCAGAACGAAAACGACCAGACTTCCGGCAGTTTTTCAAGCGAGAAAGACGGCCGGTATCGGTGCATGGTATAACTCAGTACGTTTGTTACAACTACGGTGGAGATCATGCCGCTCACCAGTGCCCAATAGCTGCGCAGAGCAAGCGCAAGGAATATTGTGATAAAAAACGTAATCAATTTAGGGTAAAGAGTGTAGCGGAACAGCCGATCGAAAGTCAGATCGCGTCGAAAATCGAGCACGCCGACATTTTCAAATCCGCCGAGTGCAGATCGCAAGGCAAGGCACTGCATTACGGGTAGTACCCGAGCGTCATGAAAGTATCGTTCCGAGAGCGGCGCAATCGCAATGATGAGCGCCGCGATGGTAAGGCCAAGCAATATTGAAATCGTCCAGCAGGTGTCATAATCAGCGCGGGCAGGATTCGGATGGCGGATTATGACGAGCTTCTGACCCGTCTGATTGATTACTTCGAGCATCCCGACGAGAATCATGGCCATTGCGACGATTCCGAAGTCAGAGGGCGTAAGCAGGCGCGCGAGTATTACGGTGCTTACAGCACCCGAGAAACGGATCGCCCAGCGCGCGGCTATCATCCAGAACGAGCCGTGCAGCAAATGCCACCCGAGCGACTTCTCAGGCCGGGGTGAACTATCCGGCATGGGGTGAACGACGTCTGCGCGACATTAGAGCACGATCCGATCGAATTGAATCGATTGGAGACGACTTCCCCGGCCCCGGCCTTCGGCCGGACCGCCCCCACGTTGGTTAGGGCATCTGCACATTTCTGGCGCGGCGGATTGACTCGGTGGGGGCAGGCGCGATTCTCTCGCGCTGAGTGGAGTGATTCGCTGGCTGAGCAATGATTCGGCCGGAGAGTCAGCTATGCAAGCCGTGGAAAACTTATCGCTGGGCAGTTTTGGGGATATTCGCCTCGACAAAGGGGGGCGGCGTTTCTCCGGGGCATCCTTTGCACGCGCAGTGTTTGCCTGCGCCGGATCGCGGACTGTGTATGGCCTCGGTACATGCGGTTTTGGCGCTTTCTGGCCAATCTCCGTGTGACGCTTAAGAAGTTGATCGAAGGCTGGAGCGATCAGACGCGGACAGCTGTCGCGGGCTGGCATGTTCTGGCGATCCAGGATACCAGCGAGATCCGGTTCGCGACAACGAAAGAGAACCGGCGCGGGCTGGGCAAGGTCAAGAAAGGAACCTGCCGGGGCGTGAGTTTGCACGCGATGCTGGCCGTCGACGCGGACAGCGGCGCCTGCCTTGGTCCTGTGACAGGCGAGATTTGGACAAGCAAGGGCTATGTCAAAGTTCCGCACGGCAAGCGTGCCCTGGCGGACAAGGAGTCTCACCGCTGGCTGACGACAGCCGAGCAGGGCAAGGAGTTTCTGGCAGAGGCGCGCCTGATTACGGTCATCGACGATCGCGAAGGCGATTTCTACGCCCATTGGGCGCGCACGCGCGCCGGCAACGTCCATCACCTCTGCTGTGCCATGCACGACCATGCGCTGGTGAAGGACGGCACGCTTTACAAGGCGGTTAAGGGCGTCCGGTTTTGCGCCAGGGCCGTCATCGATGTGCCTAAGCGCATGGACAGGACGGCGCGCAAGGCCAATCTCTCTCTGCGGTTCGGTTCCGTCGCCCTCAAAAGGCCCACCCGCACCGGCGAGACATATCTGCCCGAAAGCGTGGCGCTCAACTTCGTCGAGGTCATCGAGCTTCATCCGCCGGAGGGCGACAAGCCCATCCATTGGCTGCTGCTGACCACCCATGAAATCGACACCGTCGCCAAAGCCTTGCAGATCGTGCGCTGGTACAAGCTGCGCTGGATTATCGAGCAGTTCTTCCGTTCGATGAAATCCCAGGGCGTGCGCATCGAGGACAGCCAGCTTGAAACCGCCGAGCGGCTGATGAAGCTCGTCGCCGTCGCCGCCAAAGCGGCCGCCATCGTCATTCAACTCGTCCAGGCCCGCAACGGCGGCGAGGAACTGCCCGCGGAGTTCGCCTTGTCCGCCGAAGAGATCGAAATCCTCGCTGCCATCAACAAAAAACTGCAGGGCAAAACCAAACTGCAGAAAAATCCGCACAGCACCAAAACGCTCGCCTGGGCGACCTGGATCATAGCAAGGCCCGGCGGATGGACCGGACACGCCTCCCATCGACCGCCCGGCCCCTCTACCATCCACTATGGCCTGATGCGGTTCCAAGCCTTCGCAGCCGGATGGGCGCTCAAAAATGTGTAGATGCCCTATCCTGCGTGGGGGAGGTGCCGAGCGTAGCGAGGCGAGGCGGAGGGGGGAGGCTTGCATCATCATGAGCGGAATCCACTCTAGATCATCCGATCCCGTACATTCCGGCCTGTCGGGTCCGGCAGGGGAGGGAATTAAGCAGTGCGGGGCCTTCATACTGGCCGACCAAATCATTGAGCGTGCGCCTGAATGAACGGTGCAGATATTCGGGCCGGTTTCACATGCCACTGCCCGGCAAGGACCTGTAGGTCATTCGCAGGACCGTCGCCATGCACGCCCTCATAAATCCCCAGCCAGCTTGCTGAATTCGTCCGGAACCTCATGCCACATCGCATCATTCTTAGCGGCTCGCTGCGTTGCAGGCGTACGATTTGGGCCACGGTGTCCGAAAGAGCTTCCACGCGGCGCTCAGCCTATGTACCCTCCACTGGCATGAGTGCAGCACCCGATCCAAGTAGCCGGCGAACGATTTTTCATCGACTGCTGCCTTCTTACCGAGAACAGGCCTGCCCACTCGTATGGCACCCTATAGTCGGCATCGCCCGGATAAAAGTCAAACTGTCGGATGCCTTTCAGAATCCCGTGTTCGGTGATCCGGAAGAACAGGATGCGGCCCCGGACGGTATTACCGGTGTTGCAGATTGAAAACGGGCTAGCAGACATGCGGCGTATCCGCGCAGACCAGCCCAAGGTTTGATGCCATGAAATTCCCGTTGCAGCGCAGTGTAGACAGGAGCGGCCGGCAGAGCGACTGCCCCGGCTCATCAAGCAATCCGACGCGCGTTCCCACCCGCCAGGTGCCGCTTGGACGAGGCCGGTTCCCGCCGCGCTTTTGCCCGATGCTTCGTCAGACATTAGAAGCCAACAGGTCCATGTCCATGAAAACAGTCGGCGCAACTGCGCCTTTCTGGTTCGTTATCACCACATCCAGCACTGTCGGTAGCCGTTATGGCCCGCACCAAGCGTGCTCGTCGCGCTTGCGCGTTTGCCAACGGGCGATGTAGTCAGTTAAGAAACGTCTCAAATGGTGCAGATGGTCATGAACTATAAAAATAGCTTGTTGGTGCAATCGGACAGAGGTCCGCTTATAACAACAATTATCCCTGCTTTCAATGCAGCGGTCACAATTGGACGTGCCCTGGAGTCTGTTCTCGCGCAAACTTACTCGCCGTTGGAAATCATCGTTGTTAATGACGCCAGCACTGACTATACAGCCGATATTGTAAAGGCCTATGGCGGTCGTGGTGTGAAACTTGTGAGTCTCGAAAGGCAGCGCGGCGCATCGGCAGCGCGCAATGCCGGAATAGCGGCCGCCAGGGGCGAACTGGTTGCATTCCTGGACGCCGACGATGAATGGCTGCCTCTTAAGCTCGAAAAACAGGTCGCGTTGCTCCTCTCCGAACCCGGCTACGTATTCGTGGCCTGTGCCGCCGACGAATTTTCCACCTCCGGCATGTATCTCGGGGACCTCTATCGCGGCCGGCGGCCATCGACAGGATCGGGCTGCTGGAAATCCCTTCTCGCGCGTAATACGGTTGCCACGCCTTCGGTCGTCGTGTGGCGCAGAGAGCTTTCAAAAGTCGGCGGATTCGACGAATCACTGCGCGTGGGCGAAGACCAGGATATGTGGATCCGGTTGGCATGCGGTGGGCCGGTCGGATACCTCGGCGATTGTCTTGTTCGCATACACAATCAGATAAACAGCCTCTCAAGTAATCCTTCCATCCCCGCACTGCGGATTGCATTAAGAGTTATTGAGCGGCACGTTAACGATCAGAAAGCGCGCCTGACCCGAGCTGACATCCGGAAAATTCAGGGAGAAAGACTGGAGGGTATCGGTCGTGCGGAATGCCTTATCGATTATGCTGTGGGCACGAGGACGCTTTGCAAAATCATGGCGACAGGATATCGCCCTTTGCCGACTGCTTTTTATCTGCTGAACGCTTCTCCTCCATCGCGTTGGGTAAAAAAACGTCTATTTCAGGGGTCTCGTTGCGATCACGGCCGCGAACAATCTCCCGGAACTCCGGCGCGGACCCTTCACCCCATGGTTCCGGTACGCGACTCCATGCTTGTCCGGTTTTCGGCATCGGAACGGCCCCGTCTTGTCGTCATTGTCGACGCGGAAGAGGAATTCGACTGGAAGGCTCCATTCTCGCGTTACAATCGCAGCGTACGAACGATGGCAGCGCAGACACGTGCGCACGAGATATTCCGGCGCTTCGCCGTCGTGCCGACCTACGCCACCGACTATCCGGTTGTTGATCAGGATGAGGGTTACAGACCTCTCCTGGAATTGATGCAGGCCGGCGAATGTGAGATCGGAGCCCAATTGCACCCATGGGTTACTCCACCCTTCGAGGAAACCGTTTCCGACGAAACTTCTTATCCGGGAAATCTTCCGGGGGCGCTCGAACGGAAGAAGCTCGAGATTCTGACCGAAAAAATCGAACAGCGGTTCGGCACCAGACCCAGGCTTTATCGGGCAGGCCGCTATGGCGCGGGGATAAACACTGCAGCCACTCTGGCACAGCTGGAATACGATATCGACTGCAGTGTCGTGCCGGTCCCATACAGAGGGCCGCCGCACGTTCCCGATTACGCCGGCGCAACCGCCGAGCCCTACTGGCTACCAACGCAGCGGCCGCTATTGGAGCTTCCGGTAACTGCAGCTGCCGTCGGGCCGGGCCGGCATCTGGGTACGGAATTCCATCACCGGACCAGGACGGATGCGGCAATGCGACTGGGATTGCCCAGCCTTTTGGCGAGGACTGGTCTCCTCAAACGCATTCGGCTTTCGCCAGAGGGTGCTTCCCTTCGCGAAGGCAAGCACTTGACACGATCTCTCGTCCGGAGAGGTTACCGTTTTTTTGCACTGAGCTACCACAGTCCGTCGCTTGAGCCCGGCCACACTCCCTATGTTCGGACTGCCCGCGATCTGGCGCGATTCCTTGCCTGGATCGAGCAGTATCTCGAGTTTTTCTTCGGCGAATTGAATGGCCTGGCGGAAACGTCGTCGGGCACCTACGCATGGGCCCGCCTGAACTCCATTCCACTCCGTCCGTAGCAGAACGGGGATTGAAGCCGGTCCCGGTCTGCTATGGACCGGTGTGCGACAGGACTTCACGTCGGCTGCCAAGTCTCCGTGGAATGGAAAAAGGACGCAGTCCGGTTTTCGGTTCAAGGGTCACCAGCAGAGCTGCGCTGAGCGATATCAGGAGAAACGGCAAATCAAAAAATGCCATCGGCGCGGCCGCTCCCCCGACACAGAACGCCAACAGGCTCAGCTGCATGGCGCCTGCCAGGTTTTCTGCCCAAAGAAGTTCCTGCGATCCGCGGGCATCGCGCCTCACCCTTTGCATATTCCTGAATCCGATTGCAAGCACCAGCAGATAAAGCACCAGTCCGACAATTCCCTGTTCGCCCAGCGCCTGAAAATATATGCTGTGAGCTGCGTGCATTTCTCCGGGAAGATACCTGTCCCACACGCCCTGCAGATTAAGACCGTAAAACCCCGCGCCAAAGGGAGCGTTGTCCATGGCGTAGCGATACGCGACCCACCAGGAATCGAGACGGGCCTGGAACGAGGCGTCCGTCCCATACTGCCCGATCGACTCGGCGCGCTCGTAAAAGGATCGCGGCATGAACAACAGCAGTGGAATAATTACCGCAACCGCAACAATTGGGTACGTAATTTTTCTTGCCGATTGAATCCAATAGGCGGTCATCAGCGCGGCGAGCGCGATATAGGCTTCTCGGGAATAGGTGCCGAAGATCGCGGTCACGGTGAGCACCATGCCAATGACGAGGGCAATCCGGACCAAACGTGCCCCGCTGTGCAATCGCAGGTAATTGAGGAATGGCAGCGTCATTACCAATGCATCGCCCATCTCATTATTGTCGCTCAACATGCTCTCGGGAGGTCCCAGGACCCGGTTGTGCCCTCCGGTAAAGAGGGTGAACAATCCTCCCTTGATGCCGTAATAAGCCAGAGAGATCGTGATTATCCAGACCAATGCATGAAATCTGTTCCGGTTTACGGCAAGCGTCCCGGCAAGTACACACATGGCTATCGTCTTCCATGCCAGGTCCCAGTAGTGCCACGAGAAGGGAGGGTCAAACGCAAAAAATGTATTGAGCGTTGTCCAAGCAAGAAGAGTAAGCATCAAAGTTGTCGTCAATGCTCCGCGTGGCATCTTCCGTTCGCGCGAAAGCAACCAGGATCCGATTGTAACTATCGCTATTATCAGGTTCCATGGGAAGGTGCTGGCAAATCCGTACGTCTCCTGATGCGGATTCATGAGAGCCACCCAAACCCACATCAGCATGCCCACAAAGGGCACACGCAGCGCGATCAGCAATCCCGCGACGATGAACAGTGTCAGAGCGATATCGCGCACGGAACGATTAACCCCACAGCAAAAAGGACACGAATCAGTTCGGTGGATTACCGCTACGCCCGGACGATATGTCTCGCACGGGGGGGCCGGAATCCGGCACATCTCTCATGCGTAGAAGCCCGGTACCGTGTGCGCCAGCGTCCGCTCTGCCGTTCCGCAGATACCAGATCACGACTTCCGCAACCATGAACAGAAAAAAAAGAAAATAGAGGCCGGACACGGGATCCCCGCTAGAGAGGCCGCGGACTGTACGAAACTCCGGATATCACAGGCACCGGGGACATGCCAACGGCACTTCGCCACGCCGGTCTGCAAGCTGCCCTGGTGGCAAACGGTAGTCGTGCAAAGGCCGAAGGCCCGAGCGGGCCCCAAGAGTGGTGCCTTGCAACGCGCCCCGGCTAAAGTCCCACAACCCGGACGTCGGACCTCGCGCATCTGGCTTTACCCCGGGATCGGTGTTAGCCTCGCATGTCTGGGGCAGATTCCGTCGGTCCTCCCGGCCTCTCGTAGGCGATACCGGGCGGTATTCCTCGCGCAAGATACCGGATTCGAACTCTTTGCCCGATTAAGAAAATGGGTCGTCGACACATATTGCACGTCTTTCCGACGTTCGGGGTCGGCGGAGTGCAGATCGCCGTCGTGCAACTTGTGAATGCCATGCGGGGAAAGTACCGGCATACGATTGTGGCCAGGGACGGCGATTTTGGCGCTGCCGCGAAGCTGGAACCAACGCCGGATATTGCACTTGAAACGGTTCCGCTGCGGAAATCCGGGTTCCTCAGCTTTTCGAACATGCGGCGTGCGCGCGCGGTGTTGAACAGGATACGCCCGGACCTTCTGGTCACTTACAACTGGGGCACCGTTGAATGGGTTCTCGGCAATCATCCGTCCCGGATTTGCCCGCACATTCATTTCGAGAGCGGGTTCGGTCCCGACGAATCTCCGGCTCGGCAGCTTTGGCGGCGGGTTATTGCCAGGCGCATGCTGCTTGCGGGTTGTCGCCACGTCGTGGTGCCGTCCGTCACCCTTTATGATATAGCGGTCCGCGTCTGGCACATTCCAGCGCGCCGAGTCATCTACATTCCGAACGGCGTGGATTGCCATCGTGTGGGGTGCAGCCCGGATGCTGCCGAACTTGCTGCATTGGGTATTCCGCGAGATGTTCCGGTCGTGGGCACAGTTGCCGCGCTAAGGCCCGAAAAAAACCTGTCGCGGCTTCTGCGCGCCTTTGCGGCCGTGCCGGCCGAACTGAATGCACGCCTGGCGATAATCGGCGACGGCCCGGAACGGGC
Organism: Rhizomicrobium sp.; assembly: GCA_036266955.1. Lineage (GTDB taxonomy): Bacteria > Pseudomonadota > Alphaproteobacteria > Micropepsales > Micropepsaceae > Rhizomicrobium. The sequence goes on along the minus strand of DATAWY010000028.1, from coordinate 5,580 downwards.
CAGGCTCGTTGAAACCGCTGCCGGTCTCGGAATATCCGGTCGGGTTGTGTTCGTGGGCCACGTGTCCGATCCCTCGCGAGTATTGGGCGCCTTTGCGCTTTTCGGCATGACGTCGGACACGGAACAGATGCCCCTCGCGGTTCTCGAAGCGATGGCAGCGGGTTTGCCTGTCGTGGCGACGGATGTCGGGGATACACGACGCATGCTCTCCGAGGAGAACCTGCCCTTTGTCGTCGGGGCCCGGGACGAGGCGGCGCTGACGGCAGGAATTGTTCGTCTGCTTAGCGACCGGGCGCTCGCGCGGTACGTCGGTTCCGCGAATCGCGAACGCGCCCGGACCGAATACAATTTTGAGTCCATGATGGCGCGATACGATGCTCTCTATGCAGAACCGTGATCTGGCATCACCTCGACAAAGCAGAAGAGACCATCACGGATCGACAGGCATTTTCGCGTGTGTCATCCGGTGGCAGCCATGAAATTGAGGGCGATCGCCAAAAAAATCGCATACAGGGCTAACGCGCTGAATGCTTATCACAGCCTGTTGCACCGGAATTGCCTGACCGTGCTCATGTTTCACCGGGTTCTGCCCGACTCCGAAATGATGCGGATGGGCGCTGATCCCGCCTATACGATCACGCCCGCGTTGCTGGCCGGAGTCCTCGAATTCGTTAACCGGCATTATTCCCTGGTGAGTGCAAATGAAGTCCTTGCGTCGCTGCGACGCGAAAGTCCACTTCCGCCCCGGCCGTTGCTCGTCACCTTCGACGATGGATGGCGGGACAATGTAGAATGGGGTCTGCCGGTCCTGCGCGGACATCCCTGGACGATGTTTGTGGCGGCAGAAGTCGATGCGGAGCCGGGCTTGTGGTGGCAGGAAGTCCTGCTGTGGACGGTCCGAACGGGCCGCGCCACGTACGAGGATCTTTGGGAGAGGGCGCCCAGTCGAAACTCCCAGACGGCGGCCACAGACCCAACAGATATTCTGGCTTTATTGTTGAGATTTGGAAATCTGCCCCCTGATGACCGCCGCGCCACGTTGGCCCCCTACGAGGCCGAGCTACGGCCTCGCTGTAATGGGCGCCAGATGGTCGGGAAAGAGGAATTAATCGCGCTCCGCAAAGAGCGCGTCGATCTCGGAGCACACGGTGCGTCCCACCTTCCTCTTTCTCGGCTTCCTGATCCCGCTGACGACCTGGAGCGCTCGTGGGACTGGCGCCAAACCGTCGGCGGACTGCCGATTTTGTCGCTTCCGCATGGCCGCTACGACGCCAATGTGATCCGGACTGCGCGGAATCTCGGCTATGCTGCAATATTCACAAGCGATCCCGCATTGAACGCCTGTCCGGATGGCTGGCTAAAGAACGCTGTCATCGGCCGGATTTCTATGCCCGCCGCATCCGTCTGTGGCGAATCTGGCGTCCTCTCCGCGGAGCGGCTGTCGGCCCATCTTTACCTGCGCCCTAGAGAGCATCATAAATCCGAATTCCTGTGAGGACTCTTGTCCTCGACCCGGTTGGAACGACGTGGCAAATGCCGAAAATTCCCTCCTTCTTCGGTGTTCCTTGCGCGATTGTGCTGCTTGTCGCAGGTTTCGACATCGGTCATGAACCTGCCGTCGCGGAATCCGCGAACTCCCATATTGTCACGTTCGAAGTCGACAACTACGGAACCGCGGACAGGAACCTTGTCGTTACGTTCGGTTCGATATTCGCGCGGGGCGACGTGCCGCACGGGTCCGGAGTAGCAGCGCTCGACGGCCGGGGTGCTCCGATACCAATCCAGATCGACCGCAAGGCCACGAATCCGGATGGCTCGCTGCGCCACGCTGTCCTGACCTTGGAGATTCCACATCTCGCCCCGGGCGCCAGGATGCCCGTCTCGCTCATCCGCTCGGACGCGCGCCCCTCTTCAACGCCGGCTGTTTCGGTGACCGATCTCCCCGATGATTTCGATGTCGGCGTGATCCTGAAAACGCCCGCAGGGCTTCTCACGGCCTCTGCCAGGGATTTGCTCAAATCCCATACGCCGGACTTCTGGCTAAAAGGACCCCTGGTCAGCGAGTGGTGGGTTTCCGGACCTTTCATCGACAAGAATGGAAGACCCCACCCGCATCTCGGTGTCCGATTCGGCATTCGCTGTTACGGAAGGGGCCGCCCCCTCCGGCTGGAGGTCATTGTCGAAAACGATTGGACCTTCGTCCCCCATCCGCAAACGGAGTTTTACGATGCGGAGATCCGCGCCGGCGGAAAAACGGTCTTTGCACAGGCTCATATGGCGCAGTCGAGCCAGACCCGCTGGCGGCACGGTTTCTGGTGGAGTGAACCCGTCGCGCTTTATGTGCGCCAGAATCTCGATTACCTGAAGAAGTCGGGCGCCGTTCCCAATTACGATCCGGATTTGAGCATTCCGGAGTCGGTTGTGGCAGATTTGTACGACCGGTTTCGACGCTCCCACCACGGCCCGCTCCAGGCGGGAATCATCATGAAATACATGCCGACAACGGGAGGGCGGCCCGACATTGCGCCCCTGCCCCAATGGCAGGCCCTCTATCTTCTTTCGATGGACCCGCGCGCCTATCAGGTGACATTGCAGACCGCAGATCTTGGCGCAAGCTTTCCTGTCCATTTCCGCAACGAAAAGACGGGACTTCCGGTGACGCCCAAAGACTATCCGGACATGACCACCGATGCGGATATTTTCGGAGAGTCGGGCCAGCCGGAGCGACCAGATACCGGGGGATACACGAACACGCTGGTCCCGGACGAGTCGCATGAGCCGGCTCTCGATTTCATTCCCTATCTCGTGACGGGAGACCGGTTCTATCTCGAGGAACTCGAATTCTGGACACAATGGAATGCCATGCGCAGCGGTGCCGTGTACCACGGATTTGCTGCCGGCCGATTGAACTGGGGGCAGATCCGTGGCCAAGCGTGGTCTCTGCGTACTCTTGCCCAGGCTAGCTACATAACGCCTGACAAAGACACCATGAAACCGATCTTGCTTCGCCAGTTGAGGGCGACTATTGGATGGTACGAGCAGCATTTCAGCTTCAACAGTTCCGCGAACAAGCTCGGCATCGGTATGGACCCGAGCGTCGTACAGCCATATGACGATGGGCTTTCCATGGCGCCGTGGCAGGATGACTTTCTCACGTCGAGCGTCGGTTATGTGCAGGCCTTAGGCGATGTCGATGCGCTGCCTCTGCTTCGTTGGAAAGCAAGATTTCCTATAGGTAGGATGATTGCGCCTGGATTCTGTTGGATTCTCGCATCTTCCTACACGCTCCGCGTGCGGGATCGGGCTCGTGGCGATTTCTATTCGACATTCGCCAAGGTCTATCAGGAAAGTCTGCCCGTCGACATCAAAGACCCCTCCGCGCCAACAGACCTGAAATGCGCGAGCAGCGAGATGGCGAAAGCGCTGGGGTTGACTGTCGCTGGGGAAATGATCTTCGGATCGCGGAGCCCGGATGGATTTCCCGCCTATCTGCAGCCAGCCCTCGCTGCTGCGGTGGATGCCGGAGTCTCCGGGGCAAACTCCGCGTGGATCCTTTTCCAGTCGCGTGCCGGCAAGCCGGATTTTGCAAAAGAGCCGGAGTGGGATATCGTGCCGCGCTCATTTTGAACCAATGCGAGCGAAAATCCAGAAAGCGGTTTGGGAGCGGTTCCGCCCGGGAAAACAGGAGACAGAATCAGGGGGCACAAGCTCTGATTTCCATCGCCATCCGTGGGCGCGCGTTTGGCGAAAGCCGTTCGCCCGTTTTTCCGGCGAAATCTGGAATATTGCGGGGCGAAACGCTCGGGAGGCTGCAGCAGGAAGCTGTTGGCCTCCCGGCTTGGTGAATTGCGCCCAGACTGTCTGAAGGACTGGCATGTGTTGAACATCGATCCGATGGGGAACAATGTTCTTTTCATTCTCGGTGCGCCCCGCTCCGGGACGACATGGCTTGGCAAGATCTTCGACAGCCATCCAAGGGTCGTTTACCGGCACGAGCCGGACACCGTCCTCCGCTGCAATATGATACCTGTCCTGTGCCGGACCGCGGATATCCCCGCCTTCACACCGCGCGCGCGCGAGTATCTGCTTGATCTGCTCAATGTTCGCGGCCTCAAATCGGCCGGCTCCCTGCCCCTGTTTCCAAAAAAATACCGCGACGCCCACAGCGAAGCGCTCCGCGCGGCAATGGTGTATGGCGGCAAGATAGCAGGCGCATTCCTCGGCGCCCGCTGCTCGTCATCGATAACGATACCAGATTACTGGAGCCGAGGTGAGCCGGTGAGCGCGACCTTTGTCATGAAGTCCGTAAGCGCGCGCGGGCGGATCAGACTTTTTGCGGAGGCGCTGCCCGCAAGCCGGATCATCTTCATTCTGCGCCACCCGTGCGGCCAGGTCGCATCGATGTTGAACAGCATCAGTAACGGATTTTTCGAGGACGAAGTGCCCTTTGCCGAAATCCTCGAGACGGAAGAGGCCGCGCAGTTCGGATTGACAGCCAGTGTGTTTGCCAAGCTTGATCTTGTGGAAAAGTGCGCCTGGCATTGGGTCATCCTCAATCAGAAGGCGATCAACGATCTGCCGGACGCGCCCCGGACCACTCGCGTACGATACAGCGAGCTTTGTTCGGCGTTGCAGCAGACGGTCATGAACCTGTTTTGCTTTGCAGGGCTCGACTGGCCGGTTCAGAGCGAGCGATTCCTTCACCGGAGTATGCCGGCCACAAGCCGGGGATACCGCATTGCCAGACAGTGGCTTGCATCCATTGATCGCTGGCGCTCGACTCTTCCGGTCGAGCAACAACAGCGTATACTGTCTATCGTGCGGCAGGTTCCCATCGGCCAGGGTTATGGCGAATGATTGAGGCGGCATCCGCGGCCGCCGAACTTTCCCGGCGGTGGATCAGCTTCCACGCGATTGCCTTAGCGATCGGCATAAACATAGCAACCCTGTTCTGTTGCCTGGTACTGGCAGCTTATATACTGCGGCTTTCGGTGCGTCTAGGACGGCTGGCCCGTGCCTGCCGCCGAAGCGGGTTACAACGCGAGAAACTTTCGGGCGAGGCGGACTCCCACGGACGGATTCTCGAGCAGGTCGCTGCGGATGTGGGCGAGCTGTCGCGCCGGGTTGTTGAAAGTGGAAATGATTCGCTTGCCGCCATCCGCTTCACGGCGGCGAGCGTGCGTCAGGAGATCGAGAATCTGCTGACGGAAATTTCGTCAGATGATGACGACAAGGGGGGCATTAGATTAGAGTGAATTCCGGTCAAGTTGAACTACACGTCCCCCTCCGCCTCGCTGCGCTCGGCACCTCCCCCACGATGGGGAAGAAAGAGAAGGCGCATGCTTTAACTTTCCTCCCCCATCGTGGGGGAGGTGGCCCGAAGGGGCCGGAGAGGGGGGAGACCTCTCCAATGATTCGATTCAACCGGAAACCGCTCTAGTTTTACTGCGTCATATAATTAGAGGATTGTTGCGTTGGATTTTTCGAGCGCAGCAGGGACATCTTGGCAGGGTTCTGGCGAGTGCGACGCTCAGACGGCGCCGCAGGGTTGCGATCGAGTTGGGAATGTGGCGCTCGGGT
>DATAWY010000027.1:0-67033 GCA_036266955.1 Rhizomicrobium sp. | reverse complement strand
GGTGAAGGCTCGGTGTTATCGATGGGCGTCTTTCTCGGACAATCCACGAAGATCGTGGACCGCGACAGCGGTGAAGTATTTTATGGCCGCGTTCCGCCTTACTCCGTCGTTGTGCCAGGGGTGTTGCCGCACGCGTCCGATCGACCGGCGCTTGCCTGTGCCGTCATCGTCAAGCGGGTCGACGCGCGCACACGCGCAAAGACGTCTATCAACGAACTGCTGCGGGACTGACGAGGACATTCAGGAATGACGATCTCCGCAATCATTGCCGCGCTCTGGCTTGGCTTCGCCGTTTGCTGGATCGTTCTCGCTGCATGGAGCAGCAAAGCGGAAAAGCGGGTGGGGTTAGGGTCGGAACTCCCTTACCGGATCGTCCTTATCCTCGGCGCGATCGTGTTTTTCATTCCGGCGCATGGCTATCATGGCCCGTTGCGGCTCTGGTTGGTCACGCGCCTGGAAGCGTGGATTTGTGTCGCGCTGGTGGCGTTCGCTTTTGCATTCAGCGCGTGGGCGCGTGTCTATCTCGGTCCACTCTGGTCGGGCTCGGTCACGATGAAAGCAGATCATCGAATTGTGGACGGCGGCCCCTATGGCATCGTTCGCCACCCGATCTATACCGGAATCCTGCTCGCGGTTTATGCCACCGCGGCAGCCAAGGGAACGGTCCTGGGTCTTACCGGCGCGCTCATCATCACCATCGGAATCTGGATGAAAGCGCGCCTCGAAGAACAATGGCTTCGCCAGGAACTCGGAGCCGATGCGTACGATTCCTACCGGCGCAGAGTTTCCATGCTGCTGCCCTTCGGTCCGAAGGGCGCGTGATCAGGGGTGGTGGGCCGCCGCCGCAGCGGCCGCCCTGGCCTGAGCAGCTTTCTGTTCGCGTTCCTTGACGGTCATGTGGTGACCGATGGCACAGCCGGCCATGGCGCCAAGAACGGCGTGATGATGGGCAAAATGACCTGCCACGGCACCAACCACCGCGCCCTTCAGGCAGCCGGCGTCGGCGGGGAGCGAAGCACTCGCAATCATCAGCGCGGCAAGCGGTCCGGCAACAAGGCGCATCGTCATCTCCTCCTCCGATTATCGGTCTATCCAATAACTAGGCGCTTGCCGGCATCCATCAAGGGCGGCCGGCTGCATTCCCCGGCTGAAAGATTGGACTGCGCCGGTTTTGCTGCATAGTGCGCCCTGGAACCGCAATGGGGATGGAGCGAAAGCATGTCGGGAAAAATGAATCTCCTGCCGGTCCTGTTCACGCTTGGCCTGGCAGCTTTCGCGGGAGGTGCGGCGCCTGCTCCGCAGTCGATGAGCGATATACTGGCGGCCTCGCCGCCGGGCGACTGGCGAACCATCGATCCGGCAAACATTCTGGTCATGCAGTTGCCGGCCGGCCGGGTGGTGATCGAACTGGCGCCGGCATTCGCACCAAATTCCATTGCCAATATCAGGGCGCTCGTTCGCGAACATTACTTCGACGGCGCCGCGGTCGTGCGTGCGCAGGATAATTACGTCGTGCAATGGGCGCGCAGCGATCAACATGCGCTCGGAGATGCAAAATCCACTATCAAGGCCGAGTTCGACCGCGCCATCGGCCCGGATGTCGGCTTCACGCCACTGCCCGATCCCGATTCTTATGCGCCGCAAACGGGTTTCTCGGCCGGCTTTCCGGCAGCGCGCGATCCGGCGGAAGGGCGAACCTGGCTTACGCATTGCTACGGAATGGTCGGCGTCGGCCGTGACATGGGCGCCAATACCGGCAATGGCAGTGAACTGTATGCCGTGATCGGACAGGCGCCGCGGCATCTCGACCGCAACGTCACGCTGGTTGGCCGCGTCATCGAAGGCATCGAACTTTTCTCTGTCCTGCCGCGTGGGACGGCCGCGCTTGGCTTCTATGAAAAGCCCTCGCAGCGCCTGCCGATCGCTTCGATTCAGCTGGCGAGCGAAATGCCGGCGGCAACGCGACCAAATTTCGAGGCGTTACGCACCGACAGCGCCACGTTTCGTGCGCTGATGCAGGAACGACGCACACGGTCCGATCCATGGTTCAAACATTCGCCGGGACATATCAACGTTTGCAACATGCCCTTGCCCGTGCGCGCCGCAGAACAACAGAAATAATAGTTGGGATGCTCGTTTTGCACTTGCGCCGTTGTTCCCCTCTTTAGGGGGAGCATCCGTGTTCACTTCAGATACTTATCAAACCACGCCAGCGTGCGCCCTTCAGCGTCGGAGATGTGGGCAGGATCGCGCAGACCGTGACCTTCGCCCGGGTAGATGGCATAGGATGTGGGCACGCCGAGATCGTGCAGCGCGTGCCAGAATTCCTGTGTCTGCGTCGCCGGGCATTCGATATCGGCAGCACCAACATATGAAAAAACCGGCGTCTTTACGTTGCGGATGAAATTGATTGGTGCGGAGCGCGCATAGACCTGCGGATCGGCATAAACGCTCGCACCGAAATAGGGGATCATCCATTCGTCGATGCCATTTTCGCCGTAATAGGAAAGCCAGTCGCTGATTCCGGCCGCGGCAACGCCTGCGCGGAAACGATGCGTCTGCGTCACGGCCCACATGGTCATGAAGCCGCCATAGCTGCCGCCCATGATGCCGACGCGATCGGGATCGACCGGCGCCCGCGCTGCCACGGCATCAATTCCGGCCAGAATGTCGCGCAGATCGCCATGCCCCAGGTCGCGGACATTGGCCGCCGTAAAGGCTTCGCCCTGCCCGAAACTGCCGCGCGGATTGGGAAAAAAGAGTGCGTAACCATGTTCGAGCAAAGCGCGATCGGTTCCGGCACCCATGAAATTAGGTGTCGCTGCCGCGGCAGGTCCGCCATGAACAATCGTGATAAGCGGAATTTTCCCTTTCACATTCGCAGGCAATACGAGCCAGCCTTGCACGTCAGAACCATCGCTCGTCCAATTGATGCTGCGCGCCGTAGCCGGGAGCGTAAGACCGGAATTGGAATGTGTCAGATCGTGCCAGTGGCCGGGAGTCCCAATCTCGATTTCGGGCGGTGTCGTGAAATTCTGATGCACTGCAGCTGTTATCGGCGAGGGACACGCGCGCGACACGCCACCATTAGTCCCGTGCAGAGTCTCCTCACCCTGCCAAATCATGTGTGGCGCGCCTGGACTCGACGCCTCCGGAAATTCGACGAGCTGTGTCGACGCACCGGCAAGCAGCTCCGCGGTGAGACGGTCGTCACAACCCCATGCGAGACTTCGCGCCGAGGCGCGCATACCGGGCGTAATATCGACCGCCGCGCCCCCGCCCGCCGGGACAGTGAAGATGTCGCCACCGGTCGATCCGAAATCGCTCATGATACCGCTGATGAAAGCGACGTTGCCGTTCTTTGACACGACGGGATCGGCGATCTGGTGCCGGGCATCGACGGGCGCGAATATTACTTTCGCGGACGCGTCAGCTGCATCGAAGCGATAGAGCTTCGCCACCCACCAATTATTATCTCCATCGCCGGGAGCTGCCGTGCCGACGAATCCCTGCCCGCCTGGCAGAAAATCATATTCGTAGACAAACAGTCCCGGCGGAGATTGCCAATGCAGGCTGCCATTCTCCAGAACGGCAAGACGCTCTTCGGGCACCGGCCCTGCCAGATCGCCGGTCACCGGCGCGCCGGCCTGTGTCGCGCCCACTTCCTTGTTTGCGCCGGCTATCGCCAGCATTGCGAGCCTGCCATCGGGTCCGAAACGCAGATCCTTGATAGTCCCGTCGAAAGCGAGAAGCTTCGTCAGATGACTTCCGTCCGCCGCGACGGAATAGAGGGATCGCGCGTGACTGCCCGGGCTGCGCAGCGCAAAGGCGAGGGACGTCCCGTCCCTGCTCCATGCCAGCGAAGACGGCCAGCATTCCCGCACAGCGCCGCAGGGCAGGGTCACAGAGGTGGCGCCTGCTCCGCCGCTCGAACGAATGATCAGTGTACGGATAACAGGTTCGCCGCCCCATGGCGAAGCATCCCCTTCGACTGAAGCTACGTGCAAGCCATCGGGCGAAACGACCGCTTCAAGGAATTGGTGCGTAGTGCGCCCGGCGGCTCCGGCATCACATGGAAGAACAGCCAGCGCTGCGACAACGGCAAAAATCGTGTTTCGAATTTCCCTCGACCCCGGTAACCGACTCATGATTTTTCCTGGTTCTTCAAAATGAATTGGCCCGCGTCCCGTTTACGGCGCGATGCGTGAAGCCATGACGGTTTGTCCGTCAATTTTTCCATCGATCGATACTTCCGCGTCTGTCTGCCTGTCATCCCATACCATCCGGGCGTGTCCTGCATGTCCGGTGGCGGAGAGGCTCACTTTTACCACGATATGTCCGGTTATCTGGTTCCAGTCGATGGTACCGGAAACGGCAAGATCGTCCGTCCATTTCATCGCCCTTAAATTGAAGGTATAACCCGTGGGCGTGTGTGACAGCACGAACGTGCCGCCGCGCAATCCGCGATCGGTATTGCCGAGCAGAACGCCGTAACGCGCGACGGCATCGCCGACAGTCTCCGCAACGGCCGATGCAAGCGTCAGTTGCTGCGGTCCTGCTTCATTGCCCTTTTGCGCAACAGCCGGTGCAACGCTTTCCCAGTCTGCAGCAAAAGCGGAAACCGCGCGAACCGGCCTTATGTGAGCAAAGCAAGACGTATCGGGAGGCAATCCTCCCGACTCCACGAAGCTCAAAACAACCGGACCCGTGCAACGCGCAAGGTCGCCCCCGAACGGCGGCACGTGGACGCCGCCATTGCCGATCGCAGTCTCGTGAACCGTATTTGGTACTTCCAGAAATGTCGCATTGGGAAACAGCGCCGCGGTCCAGCGGCCTTCCTTCGGCGATGTCACGGTATCGAGTTCGCCCGACAACACAAGAACAGGCACCGCCGGAAATTTGCTATCCTTGGGCACCGGCCTGCCGGGGCGCGCCCAGCGCGGCGCATCCGGCCATGCCCGGCACAAATTGAGGCCTTCCGGATTGGCAGGCGCGTGAACGGCCTCCTCAAGCTGAAACGGCGCGTAGATGTGCGGATCGTTGGTTTCGGTCGTCGCGAGACTGGCTTTGAATTCCATGTGTCGATCGTTCTCGCTGTCGCGCATATCGTAAAGCTGGGTGTAGTCGGCGCATTCCACCGCCAGTTCGAGACCGGTGCTGAAGGCGCGTGGCGGCCCACCGGAATCCTCCCCGTCCGTCGCTTCGGCGACCAGCCGGAGCAGCGGCAGCGAGTCCTGGTTTTTCAGCCAGGCGCGCCCTGCAGCATCGATATCGCGGCAGGCGGTGAAATTGTTGCCGGCATTGGCGACAATGGTGAACAGCGCGCCGGGATCGGCGGTCACGTTCTTCATGTCACCCCAGGCGCCGGGGGCACGGCCGCTGACCGGCTTTTCGCGAAGTGATTCCACCACGGCTCTGAACCGTTCTTGCGCGTCTCCGCCCAATGCGCTGCATGTCGGGGTGCGCGCGCAGGCAATGGCGAAGGCCACGGGACCGTTCTCGATCTCGCTTTGAAAATACGGACCGTCGACAGTTACAGGATAGGCGCTATCAAGCACAACGGTGCGGAGAAGATCGGGGTGACGCGCCGCAAAGACCTCGCCAAAGAAGGTGCCATAACTGTCCCCGTAATAGTCAACCTTGCCGATATCGAGCGCAGCAAGAACGGCAGCGACATCGTCGGCTGCGAATATCGAACTGTAAAGCCAGGACGTATCGCCAAGCTTGCGGCCGCAGGCGCGCACGGCGTCAAGGCCGCCGCCCTTCTGAACATGATGGCAATCGATCGCACCGGAACGGCCCGTGCCGCGCTTGTCGATCAGCAGGATATCGCGGCCCCGATCGCGGAGCGGCGTCAGGAGCCTCACATAGCCGTCGCGCGAATCCGTAGTGGAGTAACCAGGGCCGCCCTCCTGGGCGATGATAACGCCACGAGTTTCGCGGCGAGCGCCGCTTCGCGGATAGAATTCGAATCCGATCGTGATCTTGCCCGGAATGCGGCCATCGGGATCGAGAGGTCGCACGATGCTTCCGCAATAACCATCGTAGCGAGCGACGCATTTTGTGAGTTCGAGCGAGCCGACCTCGATTTTCCCGCTACCGGACGCCGCCCCCGGCAAAGCTGCAGCAAAGCAAAACCACAGGACAGCCAGACCGGCGCGGGACATACAGCAGGTTCCCCTTGGTGCGCCCCGCGATGGAGGCTAAGGATTGGAACAATAAGCAGATTGGCAGGGGCACACCAGATGTCGGCGCATATCGCAAATCCCGGAAAACACTTGCCGTGAGCGACAGCGCAACCGCAACATCCACCAGCGCAACGGCGCGCCGCCCTGTGCTCGTCGTGCTTGTTGTGCTGCTTTTTTTCGCCTGGGGCTTTGCGACTGTTTTGATCGATTCGCTGGTTCCCAAGCTCAAAGGCGTTTTCGCGCTCTCCTACACACAGGTGATGTTGACCCAGTTCAGCTTTTTCATTGGTTATTTTGTCTTCTCCATACCGGCGGGTTTCGTTCTTTCACGCATCGGATATATCCGCGGCGCAATCCTTGGCCTTGCCGTGATGGTCTGCGGCTGCCTGCTGTTCTCGCCTGCAGCTGCCTCCGGACTGTTTGCTGCGTTCCTACTCGCGCTGTTCGTGATGTCGGCCGGCATCACGCTGCTGCAGGTGGTCGCCAATCCTTTTATCGCCGAGCTTGGGCCGGAAGCTTCATCTTCCAGCAGGCTGACGCTGGCGCAGGCCTTTAATTCCCTTGGCACCACAATAGGCCCGTGGGTCGGCGCCATTCTCATTCTGAGCGGCGGCGTCACTATCAATGCCGCGCATCTGACGCCGGCCGGGTTTGCCGCCGTGCGGATCACGCAGGCACACGCCGTCCAGGTACCATTCCTCATTATTGCAGCCGGGCTTACTGTCGTCGCCATTCTTTTCTGGCTGATGCGCCAAAGCGCGGCGCCGCCTGTGAGCGCACAGATGGCCTCCCTCGGCGCCCTTTGGGCACTCCGGAACCAGACTCGGCTGCTCCTCGGCGCGCTTGCAATCTTTGTTTACGTGGGCGCTGAAGTCTCAATCGGCAGCATGATGACGAATTATCTCATGCAGCCCTCCACGCTCGGGCTGGTCGCAGAGAGGGCCGGCAAATTGGTGAGCCTTTACTGGGGCGGCGCAATGGTCGGGCGGTTTGTGGGAAGCTATGTATTGAGCCGGGCGCGTCCGGGACTGGTGCTGGCGAGCTGCGCAATATGTGGCTGCGTGCTCGTTCTTGTTTCTTCGCAATCCGTCGGACTGGCTGCAGCTGTCACACTTGTTGCGGTCGGTCTTTTCAATTCGATCCAGTTTCCGACGATCTTCGCCCTTGCGAGCGAAAACCTTGGCGAAGAAAAACCGAACGGCTCGGCGTTGCTTTGCATGGCAATCGTCGGCGGAGCCATCATACCCGAAATCACCGGCGCGGTCGCAGACGCAAGCACACTGGCAAAAGCGCTCTTCGTTCCGGCCGCGTGCTACGTATGGATCGCGATTTACGGCGTACTGACGGCGCGCGGACTGGGCATCGTGTCTGGCCTGGAGCCATCGTAGATCTTGTGGAATTTCCCAAGGCAAGGGATCACATGCATCGCTCCTTTCGCTCTCCTCTTACCGCGATGATACGTGAAGCCGGCGCGGTCTGCCGCGAAGCGCGCAGGACAGGCGCGCCGATAGACGAGGTCGGCGCCATGCGGGCCGGGCGCATGGCAAGACCGGCGCGCAGAACCGTGCTTTCGGGTGCAGCATCTGTCGCCGCCGCGGCACTGCTGCCTACGCGGACATTGGCCATCGGCCAGCCACGCGTGGCGATTGTCGGGGGCGGCCTCGCCGGACTTCAATGTGCTTATCGGTTGTGGAGGCGGGCGGGCATCATCGCGCGCACTTTCGAGTGGAACGATCGCGTCGGCGGCCGGGTCGAGACGCTGCGGGACTACTTCGCGAACGACCAGATCACCGAGCAGCATGGCGAATTCATCTCATCGGAGCACAGTGCAACACTAGGCCTTGCGCATGAATTGGGGCTGACGCTGTGGAACACCGACGCTTACCCAAAGCACGAGCAGGATACCTATCGCTTTCAACGCCAACGCTACACGCAGGCGGATCTCAATGCCGATTGGCAAAGCTTCGGCTGGAAATTATTCCGTCATGCCGTGGAACACGCCCCTCACGCGAACTATCAGAGCTATTCCAGGACAGCCTATGAATGGGACCATATGTCCGTCACGGAATGGGTCGATCGCCATGTCCCCGGTGGCGCTGCGAGCCGATTCGGGCGTCTATGCCTGTCAAACGCGATCAGCGAGTATGGCGGACCACCGGACAAGCAATCGGCGCTCAATCTCATTTATGTGTTGGGCTACGATACGAGCGCAAGGAACGAGCGTCAGCCGACGCATCATCCGCTGCTCGCGGGAACCGACGAGAAATGGCACATCCGCGGCGGCAATGACCAACTGGCTTCGGGTCTGGCTGCCGGGCTGCCGGACGGCGCAATCCGGCTCGATCATCGCCTTGTTGCGCTTCGCGAGAACAGCGACAGCAGTTTCAGCTGCACCTTCAGACACGGGCAAGGCACGGTGGAATTCGAAGCCGACCATGTGGTGCTCGCAATTCCCTTCACGATGCTGCGCGAAGTCGATCTCGAGCGTGTGCATTTCTCGGCCCTGAAACGACGCGCGATCGAGAACTTGCAGTTGGGAAACAATGTGAAGATCCAGATTCAGGTGGCCGGAAGCCCCTGGTCGCACGACGGCTGCACCGGAGACATGTTGTCGGGCGGCGCACCGCAGGGCGGCTGGGATGCCAGCTTCTATCAAGAGGCAAAGAAACCCGGTGCAACGGAAATTTATGTTGCGCTTCCCGGTGGGCGCGAGGGCATCGATCTGGCCGCGAAATACGGCATGAAATTCGGTCATTATCAGGGACCGGCGCCTGCCGACCTTGTTACGGACACACTATCGCAACTCGAACAGATTTTTTCCGGAATAACCAATGCTTGGCAGCAGGGACCGCAGCTCGCCTGGGTGAACAACGGCAATCTTGACCCGCGTCTTCGTGGCGCCTGGTCGCAATACAATGTCGGGCAATTCACCGGCTTCAGCGGTATCGAAAAACTGGCCGAAGGCAATATCCATTTCGCCGGCGAGCATACATCGCTGGAATTTCAGGGATACATAGAGGGCGCCGTACGGAGCGGCGCGCGCGCCGCGCGGGAAATCCTAGGCGCCTGATTCCATAGCCGCCACGCTTCCGAAGCTCTTGCGAAATCCGGCCTCTCCTGACGGCGTAAAGCGCAAAGCCCGGCTTTCGCCAATGCGCGTGACCCAGCGCAATTCCTCAAAACGCTTCAGCAGCGCCGCACCAAGCGCGCCGCCGAGATGATGGCGGCGCATGCTCCAGTCCAGACAGGGCCGGCATACCGGCCGCCTCATGTTCGAGAGCCCGTCGAGATCGATATGGAAGCCGGCTATGAATTCCATGCCCGATTTCGTCAGACGCAGATCCTCCCGTTCGCACGCAATCCGTTTCATGCGCACCAGATTATCCAGGAGTCCGACACCCATTTCTCCCGCGAGATGATCGTAGCAGACACGCGCGCGTCTCAATGCCGGATCGCGCGGACCGGGGCGCGTGCGCAATTGGCCGGTACGCGCAGCAACGCTCATGATTGCCTCGAGCATCTGTGCCACGTCATTATCGGCCAAACGAAAATAACGGTGACGCCCCTGCCGCGTCGCAGAGATGAGGCCGGCACCTTCGAGCTTTGCGAGATGGGAGCTTGCTGTTTGCAGCGTCACGCCCGCTTCACCCGCAAGCTCGCTGGCCGTAAGCGCCATCCCGCCGGATAACGCCGCAAGCATATTGGCGCGGGCCGGGTCGCCGGCGAGCGCAGCGACGGGTGCGATGCTGGGTCCGTCTTTCACACTTCGACGTATATCGAACCGATGATGTGCGCGCAAGCGCTAGGTTCAAGACGTTTTCCGGAGCATCCAGAGATGAAACTCGTCTGTCACATCCGCTATCAGATCGATCCTTTCAAGCGGGAAGCCTTCGAGGCTTACGCGCGCAAATGGCTGAATGCCATTCCTGCCTGCGGCGGCGACCTGATCGGTTATTTCATGCCTCATGAGGGCACAAACGATATCGCGCACGCCATGATCGGATTTGAGAGCCTGGCGGCCTACGAAGCCTATCGCGCCCAGCTCCGCAATCACCCCGACAGCGCAGCCAATTTTCAGTTTGCCGAACGCGAGCGTTTCATTCTTCGAGAGGAACGCACGTTCCTGCGTCGTGTCGAGGCCGCGCCTGCCGGCTGAAAGGATTGAGGCAAGCGAAAACTGCGGGGTCAAAACAAACAGCCGCCGGGCTGCGGCGCGACGAACAGGCATCCGCTTTGCGAATCGGCTAGGTTCCCTGGCAAGGGAGCACCCATGGCCGCGCTGCCGCTCGCCGATTGGCGGGACTTCTACGTGACGATCGGCACAGCGTCGGGCGCTATTGTTGGTGCGTCGTTCATTGTCGCGACTCTTGCAGCGAACCTGAAAGAGCGGACGACGGGACTACGCGGATTCGTGACCCCGACGGCCGTCCATCTTGGAAGCGTGCTTGTGGGCTCCGCGATCCTGACCGTTCCGACGCTCACATCGTTGTCGCTGGCGATACTCCTGGGCACTGGCGGGATCGGCGGCACGATTTACGGGCTGGTGGTCGCGGCGCGCATCTGGAAAATGCGCCTCGATCTCGCGGACCGCGCCTGTTACGTGGTCCTCCCGATCCTCGCTTATGCCGCGATCGGTGCTGCGGCGCTGATCGAGCGTTGGGCGGTGACGCCGGCGCTCGATACGCTCGCAATCTCGTTTGTGGTGATTCTGATCCTGGGCATGCGCAACGCCTGGGACATGGCGACATTCATGATCACCCGCGATCCCAATGCCTGAGAGCCCCCGCGTCGCAGAACCGGAACTCAGATCTGGCGGAGCGCCTGCTTGCGGAGCTGACGGCCGAGCGCCAGTTCGTCGAGCCTGAGCCCGCTCCGCCGCAACTGGGTCTCCGTTGCGCGACGCATCTCCTGCTCGGCGGCAAGTTCGAGTGCTTTCAGTTCCTCGACAGCCTTCCCCAGTTCGAGATCGGCCTGGGCCCGCTCGCGGCCGATATCCTTAAGCGTCGCCTTGAGGTTGTCCCGCCTTGCGTCCATTGCGCGCAGGAAGCTCGGAAAGGCGAGGCGCCCGATATCCGATTCGTTTGCCCGCTGTTTCTCGCGCGCTACCGCCTCTTCGAGGTCGGTCAGCTTGCGCTCCACCTCCAGCGACATGGCTTCCAGCGTCGCACTGCGCCGTTTGAACTCGTCCGCACGGAAACGCTTGAGACGCAGCATATTCTCGCGACGCTTCATTCCGTTTCCGCTTTTTCCGGATTGGGAAAACTCTCTATCGGCCAAAGGGTTAGGCTCCGCTGGGGGTTGCCGTCCGGCCGGGTCTGCTTCAACTGTGCCCATGAAGGCCGCCCCGCCACCTTTCAGTCATCTGCTGCCTGTCCGACAAAGGTCGAACCATCCCGGCAGCCACAATCTTGAACGGAAGGGTTTAAACCGCGGTAAACTTAACGAGGCGAATCAAGGGGATACGAACCGGGGGCAGACAAACGCGCCGGTTCGTGTGTCCGACATGAAGGGATATTTAGAGACGCAAGCCGTTGTTAACCATTTCCGGTTACCTTCCTAAATGATTGCGTTAACATGGCCAATGCGGTTCGTTGAAGGGGACTGAATTATGCGCGTTCTTTTGATCGAAGATGATAGCGCAATGGCGCGCAGCATCGAACTGATGCTCCGTTCCGAGGGATTCAATGTTTATACCACCGATCTCGGCGAAGAAGGGATCGATCTGGGCAAGCTCTACGATTACGACATCATCGTTCTCGATCTGCAATTGCCGGACATGAGCGGCTTCGAGGTGCTGAAGTCGCTTCGCACCGCCAAGGTGCAAACCCCGGTGCTGATATTGTCCGGCAACGCCATCGTGGAGGCGAAAGTCAAAGCGCTGGGCTTCGGCGCCGACGATTACATGACGAAGCCGTTCCACAAGGACGAACTTGTAGCCCGCATCCAGGCCGTTGTTCGCCGCTCAAAAGGCCATTCGCAGTCGGTCATCACGACCGGAAAGCTTATCGTCAATCTCGATGCCAAGACCGTAGAGGTCGACGGCAGCCGCGTGCATCTGACCGGCAAGGAATATCAGATGCTCGAACTGCTCTCTCTCCGGAAAGGAACCACCCTGACCAAGGAGATGTTCCTGAACCACCTCTATGGCGGGATGGACGAGCCGGAGCTCAAGATCATCGACGTGTTCATCTGCAAGCTCCGCAAAAAGCTCGCCGCCGCCACCAATGGCGACAATTACATCGAGACCGTCTGGGGCCGCGGCTACGTGCTGCGCGATCCGGCCGCCGAGGAAGCGGCGTAACGCAATCGGCAGTCCGACTTTTCCGGAGCGCGAACGGCTCAGGCTGCCGGGAGCACTTCGACTCTCACCCTGGCGCCTAACTCCGTCTCGACCTTGTGCAGATCATGGGCCTGCTGCATGGCGAGCCAAATGCGCGCGCCGGTGCCGAGCGCCGTTCCGATCCGGAGCGCCGTTTCCGGCGTGATGGCCCGCTTGCAGAGTACGATTTCCTGGATGCGCTGCGGGGGCACCCGAAGGCTCAGCGCGAACGCCGCTGCACTGAGCCCCCGCGCTTCAAGTTCTTCCTTCAGGAGCGCGCCGGGATGCACCGCATGGAATTTTTTCATCTCACCCATATTGCACCTCAGTGATAATCCGTGATCTGCACATCGAACGCATCACCGTCCCTGAACTCGAATACGAGGCGCCAGTGCCCGTTGATCGTCGTTGCCCATTGATTTCTGCGGCCGCCTTTCAGCTTGTGCAGACCGATCGAGGCCAGCGACGGTACCTCGTCAAGCAATTGCATGGCATCCAGCAATTGCAGCCGCGACTTTGCCCGGCTCCTGTCCAGGCCGGCAAAGCTGCCCTTGTCCTGCTCGCCGAATCGCCGCGTGGCAGCGTCCTTCCAGCTCCTTATCATGGCAGAACGTGGCATGCGTGCCATGGCATGTCAATCGCGCGGGGCGGCGCGTGCTGGCCCGAGAGTCTGGTGCGGAGTGCCGGGGCGGGCCGCTGGAATTGCGGCCAGTTCCCGTTGTAGAGTGCCCCATGACCATCGCCCAACGCGCGACAATGAGCCTGGGCCAGTTCCTCGCCTGGGAAGAAAGGCAGGACGGCCGCTACGAATTCGACGGAATCCAGCCCCAGGCGATGACGGGGGGAACGATTGCGCACGATCAAATAACCTTCAATGTCCGGAAAGCCCTCGACGAACGGCTGTCCGGAAAGCCCTGCAGGCCGTTCGGACCGAACGTGAAGATCATTGCGGCCGCCAAGGTGCGCTATCCCGACGGGATCGTGACGTGCAGCCCCACAAAGCCCGAGGCGACGGCGATTGATGACCCCGTCATCGTCTTCGAAGTGGTGAGCGAGGACAGCGCGCGGACCGACCGCATCGAGAAGTTGCGCGAGTATCAGGCAACGCCCGCGATCCAGTGCTATGTCATCCTTGAGCAGAAGAGCGTCGGCGCAACGGTGTTCTCGCGGCGCGGGGACATCTGGACGGCGGCAGCGCTCACGGAAGGCGACCTGCTGCGGATGCCGGAGATCGGCGTGGAAATTCCAATCATTGAATTCTACGCGGGCCTCGAATTTCCTGCCCTGTCCGACAATCCTTCGCAGCCGTAAGGGCTTGCGGAGAACCGGGCCATGATCAACCGCAAGTCCTGGATATCAGGAAGACTACGGCGTTTTTGCGATTTCAAATACTCACAACCAGGGGCATGATTCCCCTCTCACCCAAAAGCCCTAATGCTGCGCCCGGCGCCCGGCGAAGGCTTGCACGCCCCGCTGGACCAGCAGGAAGAACAGCGGCACGAAAAAGATCGCGAGCACGGTCGCGGTCAGCATGCCGCCGATCACGCCGGTGCCGATGTCGTTCTGGCTGCCGGCGCCGGCGCTCGTGGCCACCGACAGTGGCGCCACCCCGGCGATGAAGGCGAGCGATGTCATCAGGATCGGCCGCAGGCGCAGGCGCGAGGCTTCCAGCGCGGCCGCCAGCGCGTCTTCGCCCCTGCGGACGGCGAACTCCGCGAACTCGACGATCAGGATGGCGTTCTTGGCCGAAAGGCCCATGACCGTCAGCAGGCCGACCTGAAAGAACACGTCGTTGGTCAATCCCCGCAGCGTGGTCGCCAGAAGCGCGCCGACGATGCCCAGCGGAAGGACCAGCAGCACCGCGAACGGAATCGACCAGCTCTCGTAGAGCGCGGCGAGACTGAGAAAAACGACAAGGATGGAAATGGCATAGAGTGCGAAAGCCCCGGCCCCGGCCAGTTGTTCCTGATAGGACAATCCTGTCCATTCATAGGTCGTGCTTTTCGGCAGCTGGCCCGCGAGCCGCGCCATGTCGGCCATTGCGGTGCCCGAACTTTTGCCCGCCGCGGCCGAGCCCTCGATCTCGAGCGACGGAAAACCGTTGTAACGGTCCAGCGAGGCCGGCCCCACCGTCCACGACGTGTTCGCAAAGCTGGAGAACGGCACCATCCCGCCGCTGGCGTTGCGCACGTACCAATCGTAGAGATCATCGGGTTCCATCCGGTAGGGCGCGTCTCCTTCCATATAGACGAACTTGACGCGGCCGCCGTTGATGAACTGGTTGATGAACGTGCCTGCCCACGCGGCCTGCAGCGTGTCATCGACATCGGATAACGAGAGCCCGAGCGCCGTGGCCTTCGCGGCATTGATGTCGACATGGAGCTGCGGCGTGTCCGGCAGGGAATTCGCGCGCACCGCCTGGAGCGTCGGGTCCCGCGCGGCAAGCGCCAGGAGCTGGTCCTGTATCTTCAACAGTTCTTCGTGTCCCAGATTGCCATGGTCTTCGAGCTCGAGGTCGAAACCCTGGGATTGCCCGAGTCCGGGCACGGAGGGCGGACTAAGGGCATAGACCTCGGCGTCGCGTATTTTCGAAAATACTGCCATGGCGCGCTGCACGATCGCGGGCGCGTGATTTCTGGCGCCCGGACGCTGGCTCCAGTCCCTGAGATGGATGAAACCCAATCCGACATTCTGTCCGGAGCCGGAAAAGCTGAAGCCGGTGACGATAAACATGTTGTCGACATTCGCCTTCTCGTCGACCAGGAAGTGATGCTCGATCTGTTCTCCCACTGCGAGCGTGCGCGACTGCTCCGCTCCCGTCGGCAGGGTGAATTGAACCAGGATGAAGCCTTGGTCCTCATCGGGCAGAAAGCCGGTCGGGAGCGTAAAAAACAGCAACAGCATGACGCCGACAACACAGGCATAAACCACCAGCGGCACGCGCGGCTTTCCCAGAATCCGGATGAGCAGCCCGCGATAGGCCGCGACTGCCCTTGCAAAGTTCCGGTTGAACCAGGTGAAGAAACGTCCGTGCGCGTGCACTTCGCCTTTGCGAACGGGCTTCAGGAACGCCGCACAGAGGGTCGGCGTCAGTATCAGAGCCACCAGGATCGACAGCACCATGGCCGAGACGATGGTGATCGAAAACTGGCGGTAGATGACGCCGGTCGAGCCGCCGATGAACGCCATCGGCAGGAATACGGCCGACAGCACCATCGCGATCCCGATCAGCGCGCCGGTGATCTCCTCCATCGACTTGCGCGTCGCTTCCCGGGGGCTGAGTCCTTCCTCCGTCATGATGCGTTCGACGTTCTCGACCACGATGATGGCGTCATCGACGAGCAGGCCGATCGCCAGCACCAGCGCGAACAGAGTGAGGACGTTGATCGTGTAGCCGGCGGCATTGAGCACGGCGAACGTGCCGAGCAGCACGACCGGAATCGTGATTGCCGGGATCAGCGTGGCGCGCCAGGTCTGAAGAAAAATGAACATCACCACGACGACCAGCGCGATCGCCTCCGCCAGCGTGACGATCACGTTCTGGATCGACAGCTTGACGAAGGTGGTCGTGTCGACGGGATAGGCCAGTGCCAGTCCGGGTGGAATGTTCCTGACCAATTGGGCGACGCGCGCCTTGACCGCCGTGGCCGTGGTCAGCGCGTTGGCGCCAGGGGCGAGCTGAATTGCGATGCCCGACGCGGGATGACCGTTCAAGCGCACGAGGACGCCGTAGCCCTCGGCCCCAAGCTCCACGCGGGCAACATCGCCCAACCGCACCACGGCGCCGCTGGTGGCCGTCTTGAGGATGATGGCGCGGAACTGGGCCGGGGTCTGGAGCCGCGATTGCGCGGTCACGGTGGCGTCGAGCTGCTGTCCCGGCACGGAAGGTTGACCGCCGACTTCGCCCGCGGCGACCTGAATGTTCTGAGCCTCGACGGCGGCCATCACGTCGTCGGGCGTCAGGGAGTAATTGTCGAGCTTGTAAGGATCGAGCCATATGCGCATGGCATATTCCGACCCGAACACATGAACCTGGCCCACGCCCGGCACGCGGGCCAGGGGGTCCTGGAAATTGCTGGAAAGATAATCGCCGATATCGATGTTGGAATACCGTCCGGCGCCCGAATCGTAGAGCGCCACGACCATCAGAAAATTCGTTCGTGACTTCGTCACGGTCACACCGAGTTCATTGACTTCCACCGGCAACAGGGGGATGGCCTGCTGCAGCTTGTTCTGCACCTGGACCTGCGCGATATCGGGATTGGTGCCCGAGGCGAAGGTCGCCGTGATCGTCACATTCCCCGATGAATCGCTCGTCGATGAAAAATAGAGCAGGTTGTCGATGCCTGTGAGCTGCTGCTCGATCACCTGCGTGACGGAGTTCTCCACCGTCTGCGCCGAAGCGCCGGGGTAGCTCGCACTGATGTTCACCGAGGGCGGCGCGATGTCGGGATATTGCTCGACGGGCAGGATCTGGGTCGACAAGAGGCCGAGCAGCATGATCACGATCGCGATCACCCATGCGAATACCGGCCGGTCGATGAAAAAGCGGGACATCGGCGCTCGTCAGTTCTCCGGCTGGGAACCCGCAGCCGGAGCCGGGCTGGAGGTCGCAAGGTTTGCCACCAGGGGTCTGACCGGCAGACCGGCCTGAACCTTCTGGGTCCCCTGCACGATCAGCCGGTCGCCGCCTACAAGGCCCGAGGTGACGAGCCAGTCGTTGCCGATCGCGCGCGAAACCTTCACGTCGCGCAGTTCGGCCTTGTCGTTCCTGCCGACGACCCAGGCGGTGGGCAATCCCCGGATGTCGCGGATGATCCCCTGCTGCGGGGCCAGGATGGCATGCGGTGCGATGCCTTCGGACACGGCGGCGCGGACGTACATGCCCGGCAACAGCACGCCGTCAGGATTGGGGAACAGCGCGCGCAAGGTCACTGCGCCGGTCGTCTGATCGACCGTGACGTCGGTGAACTGCAGCGTGCCCTTCAGCGGATAGGTCGTCCCGTCTTCGAGGACAAGGGTGACTTTCGTTTCGGACGGCATCTTCCGGCTCAGAGTGCCGTTCGTGACCGCCTGCTCGAGTTCCAGAAGCTGGGTGCTCGACTGGACGATGTCGACATAAATGGGATTAAGCGTCTGGATGGTGGTGAGGGCGGTGGTCTGATCCGCGGTGACGAGAGCCCCCACGGTCACGTTGGAGATGCCGGCCCGACCCCGAATGGGCGATCTTACGAGCGTGTAACCGAGATTGATGCGGGCGGTCTCGACGGTAGCAACGGCCTCCTTGTAGGAGGCGACCGCGTTGTCATAGTCCTGCTCGGCGATGGCATGCTGCTTCATCAGGTTCGCATAGCGTTCGGCCAGCGCTTTTGCCGACGCGAGAGCGGCGATCGCACTGTCATAGGTGGCCTGATAGGGTGCCGGATCGATCTGGTAGAGCGCCTGCCCGGCCTTGACGTTGCTGCCCTGCACGAACAGCAGTTTCTGGATGATGCCGGTCACCTGCGGAATGATCTGCGCAACCGCATAGGGCGAAGTACGTCCCGGCAGATCGCCCGTGAGCGCAACGGCCCTGGGTTGAAGGGTTACGATGCCGACCACGGGAGGAACGCGCCGGGGGGGCGCGCTGGTTCTGCCGCACCCGCTTAAACCGCCCGCAAACGCGGCTGCAGCCAACACCAGGGCGAAGGCCGCCGGACGCGGACGCATGGAGAACTCCCGAAGCTGGGGATGAATATCTTGATCCAGGATAAAGGCCGATAGGCCGCGCCACGCCGTTCGTCAAGTTTTGGAACGTTTCAGCCGGGCCATCGGGCCGGCACAAATTCGCGTGAATGAACAGGTTCTTTCCTTCCGGGTTCCCGAGCCCTAGTCTTGGCCCGTGATGGAGGTTCTTCACAGGATCGATGTCCCGGACTGGGAGGGGCCGTTCGCTGCGGACGCGCGAGCGGCCGCATGCGAAGCGCTCGAGAGCGGGAAGGTTCTGTACCTTCCGCATCTCGCGTTCGCGCTCGAAGCCGGCGAGCATGTGCTGCTCACGCCGGAGGTTTCGAACGGCAAATCGAAGAATGTGAGCCTGAAGCCTTCGGGAGAGATCGGCGGCACATGCTCCACCGGCGACACGGCGCAGCTTCTGAAAACGATGATGGCCCGCTTTGCGGACACCGCAAGCCGTTTCGTGGAATCGCTCGTTCCCGCTTACGCCCATCATCTGGAGCGCGGCTTTACGAGCTACCGGCCTGTCGAAATCGCCGGCCGTCCCGCCTCCGAAGTTCACGACGACACGCGCCTGCACGTGGATGCGTTCCCTTCGCGGCCGACGCGGGGGCGGCGCATCCTTCGTCTGTTCTCGAACATTCATCCCGCCGGCAGCCCTCGCGTCTGGCGTGTGGGCGAGCCTTTCGAACAGATGGCGCGGCGGTTTCTGCCCGGCGCGCGCGAAGGATCGCGCGCGCGCGCGTGGATGCTGAGCAGGCTCGGCATCACGAACGGAATGCGGTCGGCTTATGACGGGCTGATGCTCGGGCTGCATGACGGCGCCAAGCGTGACGAGCCATACCAGCGGCAGGCGCCGCAGACGGAGATTCCCTTTCCCGCGGGCTCGACGTGGATGTGCTACACCGACCAGGTGATGCATGCGGCGACGGCGGGACAATTCGTTCTGGAGCAGACGTTCCATCCCGACGTCACGGCGATGGTGATGCCGGAGCGTTGCCCCTTGCGCATCCTCGAACGCCTGCGCGGCCGCGCACTGGTTTGAGACGGCGCGTTGCGGGTCGGCCCCGTCAAATGATGCACGCGGAACCGTCGCGAAGCAAATTCGTACCGACGCGTTGACGCGGGGGGAAAGCTTCGGCTATCTAATCCACGATCTGGTGGAATCCGCGAAGGGCGGATTTTCGAGCGGTTTTCTTCATCAAGTGGAAAGAGCGCCGGCGTAAACCGTCGAGCGGGCGCGCGAGGGAAAGTGAGACCGGGCGCCGCCTCTCGGGCGGAGACGAAGGGGCATTATGCAGTCGGGACAGGGTGTCGGACCATTCCTTGCACGCGCGGCGATTGCGCTCACGTCGTTCGCCACATCGCTCTTTCTGTTTTCCTGCACGCACACGACGGCAATCAGCAACACCGCGGAGAACATATCCGCAAAGCCGTCCGCGCCTGTGGAAGCCGTGAGTTGGCCGACCGCCGGATGGCCTGTCTCCACGCCCGAGGCGCAGGGACTCGATTCCACCGTCCTGGCCGACGCCCTCGAGCAAATCCGCGCACGGCACATTCCGATTCACAGCCTGCTGATCGAGCGGCATGGAAAAGTCGTCCTCGACAGCTACTTCTATCCCTTCGCCGACAACAAAACTCACAATGTCTATTCGGTGACCAAGAGCGTCACCGCCATGCTCGTCGGCATCGCGATGGCCGAGCACCGGCTCGACGATCTGAATGCGCCCGTCTATCCGATGCTCGCCGTGCAAACCTCCGACGATCCACGCAAGGCGCACATCACGCTTGCCAATCTCCTGAGCATGACGTCGGGCCTTGATTGCCGGGGCGAGGGAAACACCACCCTGCTGCAGGAGATGCTGCGCAGCCGTCATCTCGCGGCCTATATGCTGAGCCGCCCCGCAGACGACGAGCCCGGCACGGTTTTCGACTACTGCGGCGGAAACTCGGAAGTGGTATCCGCCGTGCTCACCAAAACGACCGGCACGAGCGCGCTCGATCTGGCTCGGGCTGAACTCTTCGCGCCGCTCGGCATCACCAACGTCTCATGGCCGACCGATACGGACGGTGTGTCCCATGGCTGGGGCGACCTTGAGCTGCAGCCGCGCGACATGGCGAAGCTCGGCTATCTGTGGCTCCACGACGGCCGGTGGAAAAACAGGCAGATCATTCCGGCGGACTATCTGGCCAAGGCGCTGACGAGCCATATCAGCGTCCAGCCAGGCATCGAATATGGCTACGGCATGTGGCTCTATCCCGGCCACAAACCCGTCGACTTCGAAGCCAACGGCACGGGCGGACAGCGGATCACGGTAATCCCGAGCCTCGACATGGTCGAAGTGATGACCGGCGGCGGCTTCGATGCGAACGAGGTGCAGCAACTCATCGCACCGGCGCCCAGATCGGACACGCCACTTCCCGCCAACCCGCATGCGTTCATGCGCCTTGCCTCAATATCCGCCGAACTCGCACGGTCGCCGGTCGAAACCCGAATCCCGGCCGTCGGGGCTGCGGCCATTCCCACTCCGCGGCCCAAACCCCAGCCCGACCTGCGCCCGCAGGCGATCGTCGCGGAGGCGATCACACCCAAAAGGCCAAGCGTTGGTGAAGCCGCGCCATCGATCCCCACACCGCGACCGAAGGCGTCACTTACCAAGAGCTGACGCCTATCCTGCACCTATAGCTTCGCGGTTGCGTTCCCTGTCATTTGGCCGGAACTTCCCCTTGTGGCTGGGCATTGCGCTCTGGCCACCGGAGAGTGCCCATGGCGAAAAAGCTCGCCCGCTATCAGGCCAAGCGCGATTTCAGCAAAACGGCCGAGCCCAGCGGCGAGGCGAAAGTTACGTCGTCCCCGCAATTGCGCTTCGTGGTGCAGAAGCACGATGCGCGCAGGCTGCATTACGATCTCAGGCTCGAGCTGGACGGCGTGTTCAAATCCTGGGCTGTGACCAAAGGACCCTCGCTCGATCCCCATGACCGAAGGCTCGCCGTGGAGGTCGAGGACCACCCGCTCGACTACGGCGATTTCGAAGGGACGATCCCGCAGGGGCAATATGGCGGGGGCACGGTGATGCTGTGGGACCGGGGCTATTGGGCGCCCGAAGGCGAAGCCAGCGCCGAAACACAGTTGAAAAAGGGCGACCTCAAATTCGTGCTCATGGGCGAAAAGTTGCGGGGCGGCTGGGTGCTCGTACGCATGTGGCAGAACGGCGAGAAGCGCCTCAACTGGCTGCTGATCAAGCATCACGACGGCGCCGAACGCGATGGCGACGGCGATGTACTGCTCGGCCAGGACCGTTCGGTGGCTTCGGGGCGTACGATGGAAGCGATCGCAGCAGGCAAGGGGCGGGGCCCGACGCCGTTCATGCGCAAGTCGCGGGCACGTGCCAAAGCCGCAGCTGTCTGGCAGTCGGACCGCATTGCACGCCACGTGCCGGAGCGCGTGACCGCGCCTCGCGCGAAACCACGATCTGCGCCGCGCCGCGCCGCAATGCCCGAATTCATCGAACCGCAGCTTTGTACGCCCACAAACCGCGCATCTTCGGGCGCGGAGTGGGTGCACGAAATCAAGTTCGACGGCTACCGCATGCAGCTCCGCGTCGAGGACGGCAGGGCGGTGTTGCGCACGCGCAAGGGCCTGGACTGGACAGACAAGTTCAATGCGATCGCGAAAGCCGCCGCGCGACTTCCGGATTGCATCATCGACGGCGAACTGGTCGCACTCGACACGCACGGCGTGCCCGATTTCGCGGCGCTTCAGGCCGCGCTTTCGGAGGGGAAAAGCGAATCCTTGATCTACTTCGCCTTCGACCTTCTGTTCCTCGAAGGCCAGGATCTGCGTTCACGCGCGCTCAAGGAGCGTAAGGGGCAGCTTGAAACGCTGCTGGGCGGAAGCCCCCGCGGAGC
The DNA here is from genome assembly GCA_036266955.1 of Rhizomicrobium sp. Lineage (GTDB taxonomy): Bacteria > Pseudomonadota > Alphaproteobacteria > Micropepsales > Micropepsaceae > Rhizomicrobium. The sequence continues at coordinate 44,902 of DATAWY010000027.1, read as the reverse complement.
CATCCGCTATGTCGAGCATTTTCAGGCGCCCGGCGACGCGGTGCTGCAATCGGCCTGCAGCATGTCGCTTGAAGGAATCGTCTCCAAGCGGCTCGGCGATTCTTACCGTTCGGGCCGCGCGGGCCAGTGGACCAAAACCAAATGCCGCGGCGGACAGGAAGTCGTGATCGGCGGCTGGAGCGATACGAACGGGAACTTCCGCTCGCTGCTGGTTGGCGTCTTTCGCGGCAACGAGCTCGTGCCGGTCGGCCGCGTGGGCACTGGCTTCGCCCGTGACAAGCTCGCCCCTTTGCTGAAGCGGCTGAAAGGCCTTGCGAGCCGGGAGAGCCCTTTTCACGGTGCCAATGCGCCCCGCGCGAAGCCGAACATTCATTGGGTGAAGCCGGAACTCGTCGCCGAGGTCGAATTCGCGGGCTGGACCGCCGACGGACAGGTGCGGCAGGCCGCCTACAAAGGATTGCGCGCCGACAAGCCCGCGCGAGAGGTGAAGGCCGAACTCCCGGTAAAGCCTCAAGCGGCGAAGCTTGCGGAGCCTGAACCGGAGACGAGTTTTGGGACCCAGAGTCCGCGGATGAAGGCAGGCCGCTCACGGTCCACGGACGATCGCGTGATGAATGTCCTCATCTCGCACGCCGACAAGCCGCTGTGGCCCGCCGACGAAAAGGGCGAGTCGGTCACCAAGCTCGATCTCGCACGCTATTTCGAAAGTGTCGGCGAATGGCTGTTGGCACATATCAGGGAGCGACCCTGTTCGATCGTGCGCGCGCCCGACGGCATCGGCGGCGAGCATTTCTTCCAGCGCCACGCCATGCGCGGCATGTCGAACCTGCTCGATTCGGTGACGGTTTGGGGCGACCGCAAACCCTATCTCGAGATCAACCGCGTCGAAGGCCTCGCTGCCGCGGCCCAGCTGGGCGCCCTCGAATTGCACCCCTGGAATTGCGCGCCGGGGCTTCCCGAGGAACCCGGACGGCTCGTGTTCGATCTCGATCCGGCGCCCGATGTCGAATTCAGGATGGTGATCACGGCGGCGCGGGAGCTGAACGACAGGCTGGAAGCCCTGGGTCTGGTCCCCTTCTGCAAGACGACCGGCGGCAAGGGGCTCCACGTCGTCACTCCGCTCAAGGCCGGCGGCAAAGGCGCTCCCGCCTGGTTCGAAGCGAAGACATTCGCGCGGGATGTCTGCGCCCGGATGGTGCAGGACAGCCCCGAGCGCTACGTGCTGAAGATGGCGAAGAAACAAAGAACGGGCCGCATCTTCCTTGATTATCTGCGCAACGACCGCATGGCCACCGCGGTGGCGCCGCTCTCGCCGCGCGCTAGATCCGGAGCGCCCGTCTCGATGCCGCTCGCCTGGTCCGCCGTGAAAACCGGCCTCGACCCGAAACGTTACACGCTCCGCAGCGCACCAAAGCTCATCGCCGCAAGCACGGCCTGGAAAGACTATTGCGATGGTGAGCGTCCGTTGCGCCCCGCAATCGAACGTCTGGCCAAGGGCGCAGAGGCAACTAGACCACACGCCAAACGATCCGGGTCCTGACGATCACCCGCGGGCGTGGTGCGGATCCGCAAGTTTAATGCTGGATGACTTTATAAAGCCGCTTGAGCTCGAACTCTGCCTTACGTGCGGCCCGGTCGTCGGGCGGAGCGCGAAATCGCACCAGCAGTCGGCTTGGGGATCGTAAAGCTTGCAGTCGCGCGTGAGGCGCCAATGATAGGATGGCGTCCAGCGCGCCGTGATCGTTTCCTCGGGCCAGCGCCTTGCGACCTCCGCCTGCGCACGCTTCAGTGCATAGAGCGCGATGCCGGAATGGATATGGTGGGCCGGGTGCTGCATCGCGCGATGAAGAAACCAGTCGACAGTTCCAGGCAGGATCACATGCGCGGTGCCGCGCAGTTTTTCGCTGGACGTCGACGGATGGCCGGTGGGCAGAATCCAGTGAACATCGGGCCCGGTGTGCTGCACGAACGTCAGGAACGAGAAGAAAACGTTCCACACCAGGAACGGCAGAAGCACGCCGAAGAGGGCCGCGTCCGTGACTGCCGCCCCAAGCGTCAGCTTCGCTCCGAAAAAGGCGAGGGCAGTCAGTGTGGCAATGAGCCCTGCCAGCCACAGATAGACGAAGGCGAAATCGATCCAGTCGGCGCGGCGGAAACTTGCTCGTTCCGCGCGGCTCGGCATGAAGATTTTCGGCAGCCAGACGTCGATGAAATAGTAGACCGCCTGCCCGCCAAGACTGCGCTTGAAGCGATACCAGCGTTGCCGCGCAGGCGATGCGTACGCGTACTCGCTCACGGTCATCGGCGGGTACGCGTTATCGAGGCCCAGTTGGGCCGTGAAGCGATGATGGACGTGATTGTGGAGATGTTCCCATCGCGAATAAGGATGCAGCGCCGGCAGAAACGCGATGGTTCCGATCAGCCGGTTCAAGACGCGCGATGACGTGAAGCTCCGATGGATGGCGTCGTGGCCCACGATGGCAAGCAGCGAGGTGAACGCGCCGGCGAGCAAAGCGAAGGCAAGTTTTTCGGCCAGCCCGTCCGATTCCACGGCGCCAACGATTCCCGTCGCATAGAGTGCGCAATCGGCGCCAAACACCAGGAGCGGCAAAACCATCCCGCGCCTGGAGAGCGGAACGAACGTGCCCCGCAACTCGCCGGCTCTCACGCGCGACACTACGCCCGCTTCGCCCATCCCGGACCCGCTCCCAACGAAGGTTGACAAAGGGTAAACGGTTCCACCGAGAATTTCAACCGACATCCCCGGAATAACGGCGGGTCGGAGCGGAAATTCATTCCTTAACAGGTTTTTCAATCGGAATACGCAAACTTGTGCCGGGTTTGGGTTCAGGGGCGCAGAGACGTTGGAGACGGCTTCACCGCAATTCGAGTGCGCGGATCCCGCGCAGGCGCTGCGGGGCGCCGCCACGAGCGGTACCGACCCGCGTTCTCTGGGACGGGGACTGGAGCTTTTTGCCGTCCACGTCCTGCTCTACTTCGGCACACTCCTCGGTGCGGTCGCGAACTTTGGCCTGCCTGTCAACATCATGTTCGGGGTGGCGAATGGTGCCTTCATCGCGCTGCTGTTCATTATCGGCCACGACGGTTGTCATGGCAGTTTCGTTCCGCAACGAAGCCGGAACGTTTGGCTCGCGCGATTGGCTTTCATTCCCTGCATCGGGCGGATTCTCGGGCCGTATCTGGCCTGGTATGCCCCAGGTTTCCATCCCTGGCGGAGGGACGACCGCGCGCTGATTGCAAAATCCGAAACCGAGAGCGCCCCGCAGCAGGCATAGGCGTCCCCCCGGTCGTACAAAACGCTATAGACCCGCGAACCGTTAACGCGCGAATCATTGACACTTGGAATTCGCCCGCCATTCGTTTATACTGTGTTAAGCATTACACGCGGGCGCAACAGTGGTGGTCGGCAACGCCGAACTTTGGAAGCCCCGGACCGACGCGCGGGGCGGGTTCGCTACCCTCGCCCAGCGGCGACTGGTTCTTCCCGTGGCGATATTCACACTCGATCTGGTGTTCTACGGAGCAGGCGTTTTCGGGGCGGTCGTGTCGACCAGCCTGCCGATCAAATTTGCCCTGTCCGTGCTCGCCGGAGTCGCGGTTTCGCTTCTCGGGATTGTCGCTCACGACGCAGTGCACAGGAGCTTCACCTTTTCGCGCCGGTTGAACCGCGTGATCGGTACCCTCGCCTTCCTCCCGGCATTGCATCCGTACAGCCGCTGGGAATACCACCACAATCGCGTTCACCACCACTTCACGGCTCAGCTCGGAGTGGACAATGCCTATCCTCCCATGACGGTCGAAGATTATGCGCGCGCGTCGTGGACAACGCGCCTTCTTTACCGTCGGAAGCGGAGCCTCGCCGGCCAGGCTTTCTACTATCTCTTCGACATCTGGCTTCCGAAGATGTTCCTGCCCGCGCGCCGGGAGCGGGAAAGTTTTCGAACGGCGGACTGGGTCGACGTTGTCGCGGTTCACGGGTGGCTTCTCGCCTTCTTAGCCGCGCTGACGCTGGGGTTGCACATTGAGACGCACCGGACCTGGACCGACGCGTTCCTGGACGCGGCCACGTTCGGATTTCTTGTTCCGTTTCTCGTCTGGAACGTGTTCATTTCATTTGTCACTATCGTGCAACATACCGGACCGGAGGTGCGTTGGATTACCGCCAGAGGGCGTCCCTCCACGCCGTCGGAAACGATGCGCGGCACGGTGCATGTGGTGTTGCCCGAGCCCCTGGACTGGTTTTTTCACCGCGTGATGCAGCATCCGGCACATCATGTTCACTCCGGAATTCCGCTGTACGCATTGAAAAAGGCCGAGCAGGAACTGGCGACCCGCCGGGCGGATGCGCCCGTGCCGGCGCGGTGGACACCCCTTTACCATTGGCGCCTGACTCGCGATTGCAAGCTCTACGATCCGGGCCGGGGCGTCTGGTGCAATTTTGCACTGGAAACTACGTCCCTCGTCGGTCACGGCGCGAAAGTCGGTACGGCCGCAAGCTGACGGGGCTGCGTTCGCCGGGCGCGGACATGGCAGATATCGGGAAATATAACCGAAATCCTTCGACAGGATTCTGGTATTGCTGCGGGCGCATAAACTCTTTCTTAGGGTGCTCTTCATAATTTCCGCCCCCGCGACGGACTGACCACGGGCTGCTGATCCGGAGGGCCGCCGGTTTAGGCGATCTTTACCGGATCAGGTCAAAATGCTCGCAGCGAGCGTCGGTCGAGCCGAAAAATGAACGTAGCTGCAGCCTCGCAGGCGGAAATCTCGGGTGCAAAATTCGAGATGGACGAGCTGCGCCTGCGGTTTCGAAATCCTGATGTCGAACGCGCTTTCGAGCGCGAAACGCTGCAACGGTCCCTCAACGTCATTCGTCTCTACGTTGCCGCGGGGAGCCTGCTCTACGCCAGCTTTGGCATCCTCGACGCGATCGTATGCAAGCAGGAGATCATCGCACTCTTTGCAATCCGTTACGGTTTTGTCTGCTCCGTGCTGATCGGCGTGCTGGTGCTCACGTTTACTCCATATTTCGAACGCATCGGACAGTTCACCCTTGCCAGCACGATGATATCGACGGGCTGCGGCATCGTTGCAATGACCGCCATCATGCCGGCACCCTACAATGCCCAGTATTACGCCGGTCTGATAATGGTCGTAATCTGGTGTTCGAGCTTGATTCGTCTGCGTTTTTTCTACTCGAACATCATTGCGGTGGCCGTCGTGTCCGCGTACGAGCTGGTCGCTGCCGTGATCAATCCCATTCCGCGTGAAACGTTCATAAGTAACAATTTCTTTCTCTTCATGGCAACTGCCGTAGGCCTGTTTTCCGGTTATTACCAGGAACTCTATGTCCGCAAGTCCTACATCAGCCAGAAGATCATCGAGGCCAAAAACGTCGCACTCAACGCGCTTCTCGTCGACGCGGACAATGCCAACAGGTCCAAGAGCGAATTTCTGGCCACCATGAGCCACGAGCTGCGCACGCCGCTGAATGCGATCATCGGGTTTTCCGATATTCTGCGCAACCAGCTTTACGGGAATCTGGGCAACGAAAAATACATCGAATATGTCGCTGACATCAATGCGAGCGGGCTGCACCTTCTCGCGATCATCAACGACATCCTGGATCTCGCAAAGGCCGAAGCTGGCAGGCTTGATCTGCGGGAGGATGTGTTCGATGCCGTAGCCTGCCTGCAGGATTGCGCGCAGATGTGCAGCGGGAAGGCGGAAGAGGGCTGCGTCGCCCTCGTGGTTGAGGCGGCCGATCCCGGCATCCATGTACACGCCGACGAGCGGCTTCTGCGCCAGCTTGTGCTCAACCTTGTCAGCAATGCGGTCAAGTTCACACCGCAAGGGGGCCGGGTTAACATCGGCGTCAAAACCGACGAGCGCGGCGACATCCTGATCGAAGTCGCCGATAATGGAATTGGTATTCCGGCGGAGCATCTGGAACGCGTCCTGCGCCCGTTCGAGCAGGTCGAGCGGGCACTGTCGCGCCGCCACGGTGGCACCGGACTCGGCCTGCCCTTCGCGAAGAAGATCGCCGAACTTCACGGCGGGTCCCTTACGCTGCAGAGCGCGATCGACAGCGGCACGCATGTCACGGTCAGGCTTCCCGGCTACCGCCTCGTTCCGCAGCAGCTACGGCTGGCCAGAAGACAGGCGGTCTGAGTCAGCGCTTTCGGATGTAGAGCAGGCGCACCCCTCCCGTGCGCTCGGTTTCGGTCCAGGCCCCGGCGGGATCGAGACCCTCGGCCCAAGCCAGCATCTGGGCTTCATTCCGGTAATGCAGCGACCAGTCGGTGATGAATTCCATGGGCCACAGATTGCTGAGCGGCGTCTCGTTCATGTTGCCGATGATCAGCAAGCCTCCCGGCATGACGAGTTCGTAGAGGCGCCGCACCAGGCCCGCCGCGCGCCTGTCGGTGAGATAATCGATCAGCCCCACCGAATAGACGAGGTCCTGGGGCGGCAAGCGGTCCATGCCCCCGAGACCGCGCAACACGTCGATAAAGGAAATGCGCAGGCAGTTGAGGCGGCAGCGGTTTCCGCTGCGCACGATATCCGGATAGGCGGCCCGATAGGCGTAGTCCAGCGCGAGATGCTCCTGATCTATCAATGTAAATTCGGCGCGTGGCGGCGCGGAACGGCTGCGCGCGAGCCAGGTTTCGACTTCCCGCGCCGACCCGCAGCCGAGGCTCAGAACGCGCGCGGTGCGCCCGCTCTCCTTTTCCGAGACGGCTTTTCCGATTTCGCTGCGCACGACTTCCATGCGCGTCTTGATGCATTCGGCGACTTCGAGGCCGATACGATGCAGCATCATCTGATAGGCGTCGCTCCCGACGCGCTGCCAGTCGTAGACCTGGTTCATGATTCCGAAATCGCCGGGATAGCCCAGCGGCTTGGCATAGGAGCGGTCCCAAATGGCGCCGCCCCGGAGCTCCGGCGTCAACACGCATTCGGTGAATTCCTTCACTGCCTCCCGAACGTCGCGTTCGCCCATCACGCTGCGCGCCACGTCGTTGCCCGTGCGCCACAGTGAGCGCCAATCATGCACAAGCTGCGCCTCACAGGCCTCGAATACGCCCATGTGGTCGAAGTTCCGCGTGAATTCGGGCGGCACCGACAGGTTGGCATCGATGACCGCCCGATAGCCCCGCAACAGCTTCAACACGTCCGCGCAGAAAGCCCGATACTCCCGTGGGACAAGCGCGTCCGTTCCGGGGCCGCCCAGCGCAGACCGCGTCGCAATCTGCGCCTGCAGATTTCGATTGATGAGCATGTCCAAATCGATCATGCGATCGACGAGGCTAAATGCCAATTTCGCGCCGAAGACGGTTTTTTCGGCCCAGCTGACTTTCGCGTCCGATTCAAAAATGGGAAAGCCGGATTGCTGGATGGTCAGCCGGACAGTGTCGCCAACGGCAAGATCGTCGCTAACCGGATCCTTGGCGATTGCGGCAACCCCGCCGAGGCTGAGATTCTGGATCTGGTAAGCCGAGGGGCCGACGCGCAGCCGGGGTGGCCGGTGTGGAAACAGCGTACGCGCATCATAGCGCGGCGGCCGATAGCGGATTTCCCGGCCCCGCGCGCCCTGCAACTCTTCGTACGCAAGCATAGCTTCCCCGTCGGATGAGCATTACGCTCTTCCCGCCCGACACCTCGCACCAGCCCCGTCCCCTGTCGCTCGCACAGATTGAGTCGCCAGAGATACTCGTTAACAAATTTTTAATAATCCACTCCAGCGATTAAATCAAGTGGCAACAAGATTTAATTCAATCTTCTGGGAGCGAATCGGCTGGTTCGATCTCATGAACGCGGCCGCAGAACTCGCAGCGCGCCCGGATGATGCCGTCCGGATCCGCGAGCCCTTCGCGTTCGGTTCGGCTGTAGGCTCGCAACACCGAGGCGATGCGGTCCGCGTCGCAATCACAGCGGAAGGAGACGGACTCGGCTGGATGCACACGCACCTCGTCCTCGTGAAACAATCTCCATAGCAGGGTCTCTGCGGCGAGAGAGACATCGACCAGTTCGAGATCTCCAACCGTAGTGAGAAATGCGGCGAGGCGCTCCCAATCATCCGCGTCCACCCGGCCCTCGGGCAGCGCCTGAAGCATGAGACCGCCCGCCACCCAATGCCAGCCTGATTTCCCGGGCGCATACACGGGCGCCGCCGCCAGACGTATCGCCGTGCGAAGCTGTTCCGACTGGGCGAAATAGGCCTCGGCAGAGGCGGCGATGCTTTCCTGCGCGAGCGATGCGATGCCCTGGTATCGCTGTCCGCCCGCGTTGGGTTCGATCGTGATGGCCACGACGCCCTCGCCTGCCATGGCTTCGAATGAAGGTTGTGACGCCCCAAGCGCGGCAAATCGCTGTTCGTCGAGCCGCGCATAGGATCGCACACCCGCCGGGCGGTCCGATTCGGCGCCATAGTAATCGGCTGCAACGAGGTCCAGGGGCCCGGTGCTTTTCGTCTGGACCGTCAGTCTTCCGTCAAGCTTCAATGCGGAGCCCAGAAGGGTACCGAGGACGCAGGCTTCCGCTGCAACACGCGCCGCCGGCTCCGGCAGGACATGGGCTTCAAGCGCCCGCGAGGAAACGGCCTGCAGCCGGACCATTCGTCCGCGCAACCCCGCGAGTGGCAGGTCGAACGGCAGAATGAAATCGGCCGGCGGGGCCGGCGCGTAGTCCTGTTCGGCGGTCGTCATGCGAGGCACCAGGCAAGGATCGCCTTTTGCGCGTGCAGCCGGTTTTCGGCTTCGTCGAAGACGGCCGACTGCGGCCCGTCGATCACTTCGTCGGTGACTTCCTCGCCACGATGGGCTGGAAGGCAGTGCAGGAAGATTGCATCCTTCGCGGCGCGCGCCATCAGCCGTTCGTTCACCTGATAGGAGCGGAGCAGATTGTGCCGCTTGACGCCGTCTTCATCGCCCATCGAGACCCAGGCGTCGGTGACAACGCAATCCGCGCCGGCGACCGCCGTCTCCGGATCTTCCCCGAATTCGACGTCGGCGCCCGCCCCTGCCGCCCAATGCCGCAGACCGTCGCGCGGCCCGAGTTCGCGGGGCGTGGCGATGCTGAGCCGGAATCCGAAACGCGCCGCGGCTTGCACCCAGGATGTCAGCACATTGTTTGCGTCACCGCTCCACGCGATGGTGCGCCCGCGGATCGGGCCTTTACGCTCCTCGAACGTCATCACGTCCGCCATCACCTGGCAGGGATGGGAGTTCCTGGTCAGACCGTTGATGACCGGAATGCTTGCATTGTCCGCGAGTTCGCGCACCATTTCGTGGTCGAGCAGCCGGATCATCACCGCGTCCAGGTAGCGCGACAGCACGCGCGCCGTATCGGCGATTGTTTCCTCGCGGGCGAGCTGCAACTCGGCACCCGACAGCATGAGCGTGGTGCCGCCGAGCTGCCGCATGGCCACATCGAAGGAAATGCGCGTGCGCGTCGAATGTTTGTCGAAGATCAGCGCAAGCACCCGCCCCGCGAGCGGCGCATCCGGATCGGGAACTCCATGCGGCAGACCACGTCGCGCCTGTTTGCGCCGGCGCGCCTCCGCGATCAGCCCGGCCAGTGTGGCGGAATCGCAGTCTGCAAGGTCAATGAAATGCCGGGGGCCGGTAGCCATCCTGGTCAGCAACGTCATGCCGCCTCCGGATTGGAGGTCGAAGTGGAGTACTCCGCCGCGGCCTCGGACAGAATGCGCACGGCTTCGCGCACCTGGTCTTCCTCAACGATCAGGGGCGGCAGGAGGCGCACCACGTTTCCGCCTGCGCCGACGGCCAGGAGCCGGCGCGCGCGCAAGCCTGCGAGAAATTCCGTGTTCGGCACTTTCATCTTGAGTCCGAGCATGAGTCCCTGGCCGCGCACATCCTCGAACACATCGGGATATTCCGACGGCAGCGCCGCCAGCTGCTGGCGCGCATAATTGGCCACACGCTCGACGCGCGGCAGGAAGTCGGGGGCAAGCACCACGTCGAGAACGGCATTGCCGGCCGCCATCGCAAGCGGATTGCCGCCGAAGGTGCTCGCATGAGAGCCGACCGTCATGGCCGACGCGGCGCGTTCCGTAGCCAGGCAGGCGCCGATCGGAAAACCCCCGCCAATGCCTTTCGCGATCGCCATGATATCGGGCTCGATACCGGACCACTCGTAAGCGAACAGCTTTCCTGTGCGGCCCACGCCCGTCTGCACTTCGTCGAACATCAAGAGGACGCCGCGCTCGTCGCACAGCTTGCGCAAGCCCCGCAGAAACTCGGGCTCTGCCGGGCGTAAGCCGCCTTCGCCCTGGATGGGTTCGATCAGAACAGCCGCCGTCGCCGGTGTCATCGCCGCTTCGACCGCACGCAAATCCCCGAACGGCACCTGATCGAAACCGTCCACCGGGGGACCGAAACCTTCCAGGTATTTGGGCTGCCCGCCCGCGGCGATAGCAGCCAGCGTGCGCCCGTGGAAAGCGCCTTCGAACGTAATCGTCCGGAAGCGCTCGCCCTGCCCGCGCGCATAGTGATAGCGGCGCGCCATCTTGATCGCGCATTCGATCGCCTCGACTCCGGAATTGCCGAAGAACACCGTGTCGGCGAACGTCGCGTCGACGAGGCGGCGCGCGAGGCGCCCCTGGCCGGGAATGCGATAGAGGTTCGAGGTATGCCAAAGCTTCGCGGCCTGTGCGCAAAGCGCGGCGACGAGTTTCGGGTGGGCGTGTCCCAGCGCATTGACCGCAATTCCGCCGGCGAAATCGAGGTAGCGCGTGCCGTCCCCGGCAAAGAGATACATTCCCTCGCCCCGCTCGAACGCCAAGTCCTCGCGGGCATAGGTCGGCAGTACGGATGGAATCACTGAATTCTCCCTGCCTGGGCGGAGACGCGCAGATCGTTGATGCAGGCGAGCGTTATCGGCTGCGCTCCGGATCGGGTCAAGAAACCGGTTGCAAAAATTAGCCACTTGTCTGTTTCTGTGGACAAGATGCTGTGGACCCCCGTAGCTCTTGTGTTCCAGAGCAGTCATGTTACGATATCTAGGTAGCTGCGGGGAGACTCGAATGAGCTGGACGGATGACCGTATCGAACAGCTGAAATCGCTGTGGACAGAAGGTTTGTCGGCGAGCCACATCGCGAAAGTGATGGGAGGAATCAGCCGCAACGCCGTGATCGGCAAGGTGCATCGCCTGGGACTGGCTGGGCGGGCCGGAGCGCCGCGCGGGGAGCGAATCCGTCTTCCCTCGGCGCCAAGAGCGCCGCTGCGCGCCCATATTCCGCAAACGCCCATCGTCGAAGAAGAGCCGATCGTGCTCGACGACGGCAGCTTCGCGACCGTGCTGACCATCAACGATCGCATGTGCCGCTGGCCCATCGGCGATCCCTCGGAGACGGAATTCCATTTCTGCGGCCGCAAGCCGAAAACGGGCTCGCCCTATTGCGAGGCGCATGCGCGCAAGGCCTATCAGCCCCAGCCGATACGCACCGAGAAGCGGCGGATGGCGGGGTAGGAAAAGTTTTTAACGCGGAGGGCGCGGAGGATGCGCGGTGGACGCGGAGGTAAGATGGCGCGCCAAACGCGCAACAAATTCCCTGCGTCCTCCGCGAAACCTCCGCGCCCTCCGCGTTAAAATACCTTTCTTCAATTCACGAAGGTGTCGTCGAGGGCGTAGCCGGCGGAACGGACAGTGCGGATGGGATCGCGCTCGCCCTGTACGTTGAGCGCCTTGCGCAGCCGCCCCACATGCACGTCGACCGTGCGGGCTTCCACATAAACATCCGAGCCCCAGATCGCATCGAGCAACTGCTCGCGGCTGAAGACGCGGCCGGGATGCTGGATCAGATGGTCCAGCAGCTTGAATTCCGTCGGCCCGAGATGGACGTCGTGGCCCTTGCGGCGCACGCGATGGGCGGCGCGGTCCATCTCGATATCTCCGACGCGCACGATATCCTCCGCCAGGCTCGGACGGATCCGCCGCATCACTGCTCTCAGACGCGCCAGCAACTCTGTCATGGAAAACGGCTTGACGATGTAATCGTCCGCGCCGGTGTCGAGGCCGCGGATGCGGTCGGTTTCCTCGCCGCGCGCGGTCAGCATGACGATGGGCACGTTGCGCGTTTCCTGGCGGCCCCGCAGTCTCCGGCAAACCTCGATCCCGGACAGTTGCGGGAGCATCCAGTCGAGCAGGACGAGATCCGGCTGGTGCTCGTTGGCGACCAGCAGTGCCTCCTCGCCGTTCAGGGCTTCCAGGACACGATAGCCCTCGCGCTCGAGGTTGTAGCGCAAAAGGGTAATGAGCGCGCCTTCGTCTTCTGCGACGAGAACGGTAGGCTTTAGCATCATGTATTCTGTTGGAAGGGAATGGAGGTCGAGGAGGTGACGTCCGCCTTGGGCCGTTCGCTCGCCAGATGCCCGCCGCTCACCATGTGATAGACGGTCTCAGCGATATTGGTCGCATGATCGCCGCAGCGTTCGATGTTCTTGGCGACGAAAAGAAGATGCGTACACAGGCTGATGGTGCGCGGGTCTTCCATCATGTAGGTGAGGAGCTCGCGGAACAGGCTGTTGTAGATTTCGTCGATCTCGTTGTCCTGGCGCCAGACCGCCTCGGCACCGGCCGCGTCGCGGTCGGAATAGGCATCGAGAACGGTGTTGATCTGGGCGAGCGTGACCTTGCCCATGCGGGCCAGGCTCAGCGTGAGCCTGATGGGCGGTTCACGGTTAAGTACCAGGGCGCGCTTGGCGATGTTCTTCGCCAGGTCGCCGACCCGCTCGAGTTCGCTGGCGATCTTGATGGCTGCAAGCGTGTCGCGCAGGTCGATCGCCAGCGGCTGCCGCAGGGCAAGCACCTTGACCGCCTGGTCTTCGATCGACAGCTGAAGCTCATCGATGCGCGGGTCGCCGGCGATGGCCGCCTCCGCCAGCGCCATGTCGCGCTTGCCGATGGCCTCGATCGCGTCTGCGAACTGCGCCTCTGCCAGACCGCCCATCTGGGCCACGCTGGCGGCCAAGCCTTCCAGCTGTTCGCCGAACGCTCTTACGGTATGTTCGCCCATCGGTCCTTCGCTCATGATTCCTCAGCGGCAGCGAATCCGCCGCACACATGCCTGCATAACGATGGAGCGGCAAGTCTTTGTGACAGTTCCGCATCATTTTCGTGACAAACCCTGTTCCCGCCCGGATTCGGCGGGAAGCAGGACCGTGAAAATGCTCCCTTCGCCATCCTTGCTGTCGATCAGAAGCCTGCCGTGGTGGCGGTTGACGATGTGCTTCACGATGGCAAGTCCGAGCCCCGTGCCGCCCCGCTCCCGGCTGCGCCGGACATCCACCCGGTAGAAGCGTTCGGTGAGACGCGGAATGGCTTCGCGCGGAATGCCCTCGCCATCATCCTTGACGGCGATGGAAACAAACGCGTCCGCCCTGTGCCGGCCGGGCGGCGCGATGGGCCCGGAGGCCGAGGCGAGCGAAACCCAGACATGCCCGCCGGGGCGGCCATATTTGATCGCGTTGTGCATCAGGTTCTGAAACAGCTGGATGAGTTCGTCGCGATCGCCGGCAATCGCCGGCAGGCCGTTCGCCTGTTCGACGCAGAGCGTCATGTTTTCGAGACGCGCCAGTCCCTGGAGCGCCGCGGCCGCGTCGCGCACCACGCCATGGATATCCACTTCATCCTGCGGCGGCACATGCTCGTTCTGCTCGATGCGCGTGAGCGACAGGAGATCGTCGATGAGCCGGCGCATGCGTCCGGCTTCCACGCTCATGATGTCGAGGAATCTTTCCCGCGCCGCTTCGTCGTCCCTGGCATGCCCCTTCAGCGTGTCGATGAATCCCGACAGGGCGGCGAGCGGCGTGCGCAGCTCGTGGCTGGCGTTGGCGACGAAATCGGCGCGGGCTTCCCGCGCCCGCAGGGCGGCTGTTACGTCATGGAGCATCACGGCGGTGACGCGCGGGCTCTGCTCAGTGCGCGTCACGTAAGCCTGGTAATGCTGTTCCACCGGCACACGCACCGAAAATTCGATGGAAGCCGGTTCGCCGGTCGCCGCGGTGCGCTCGATCGCTTCCAGAAGAGCCGGCGTGCGCAGGACCGAGGAGACGTGCTTTCTCTGCGTATCGGTGCCCACCACCGCGACCATTGCGCTGTTGGCCAGAATAACGCGGCTTGCCTCGTCGAGCAGCATGAGCGGATCGGGCAGGCGCTCGAGAATTTCGCGCGCGCGAGGCGAGAGTTCGCTGGTGGAGGACGTTCCACCCGGCGCACTCGCGGCGCCGCGTTCTTCCCGCTTGCGCGCGCCAAGCGCTACGGCCCCAATAGCGCCAAGAACGCCCGCGGCCAGTAGCAATTCAGGGGCAGATCGCGCGCCCGCCAGGCAGGCTACCGCGCCGGCCAGAACGCCAGCGCTCAGCCACCACAGTCCCTGGCCCAACGCCACGCGCTCGCGGAAACTGCGGACCATCCTTCGCCACCAGACTTGCCCGGCGGCATCATACGCGGAAACCGCGGCGAGGGCGGCAATGTCATCAAATTTTCACAGAGCCGGACGCGATTGGAAATGCCGCGACTCCCGCCCAACTCCCCGCGGATCAATTCAGCGTTCCACCCCACCATTTCACCCGCGATTAGCCCTCACCCACGCTTGTACCCCCACACCGAGTCTTACCTGTATTCCTCTCCCGCAAGGGGAGAACGGAAATGCAATGGGCTGCATGAAATTTGTTTGTACAGGGTACACCGATTCCCTTGTGGGAGGGTGATGGCGGGCGGGACACGTCACTGTCCGGATGCGGGTTGGGGGCTACCGATTGGCTAGCAAAAAGCGAAGTCATTCCCCCCGAGTCTGCGCGGGATTTGCGGTCAGCGGGCCGATCGCGCTCTTCAGCTCCGACTTCAAGACCTTCCCGTTCGCGTTGCGCGGCAGGGTTTGGGGCCAGAAAACGATCTTCACGGGCACCTTGAACACGGCGAGGCGGGCGGCCACGAAGGCGCGCAGTTCCTCTTCAGTCGTGTGCAGGCCGGGTTTCAGATGCACCACCGCGGCGGGTTCCTCGCCCAAGGTGTGGTGGGGAATGCCCACGAGTGTGGCATCCATGACCGCGGGATGTTCGTGGAGCGCGTGCTCGACTTCG
This sequence comes from Rhizomicrobium sp., assembly GCA_036266955.1. Lineage (GTDB taxonomy): Bacteria > Pseudomonadota > Alphaproteobacteria > Micropepsales > Micropepsaceae > Rhizomicrobium. The sequence goes on along the minus strand of DATAWY010000027.1, from coordinate 29,773 downwards.
ATGCAGTAGATGTTCTCGCCGCCGCGGATGAGCATGTCCTTGGTGCGATCGACGATAGTGCAGAAGCCTTCGTCGTCGAGCCTGACCAGATCACCGGTTTTCACCCAGCCGTCCACGAAAGTTTCGGCGGTCGCTTGCGGCTGGTTCCAGTAGCCCTTCACGATGTTCGGCCCGCGCGCCCACAATTCGCCGACCTCGCCGGGCGGCAGCAGTGCCCCGTCGGGCCCGACCACTTTCAGGTCGCAGACCGGAACCGGCGGACCGCAGGATTGGGGACGATGCCGGTAATCCTCGCCGCTGTGATGGGTGCAGGTGGCCGAGGTCTCGGTCATGCCCCAGCCATTGCCCGGTAGGGAGTTCGGCAGCACCTCGATGATCTTGCGCACCAGTTCGGGCGCGGAGGGCGCGCCGCCATAGGCGACGCTTTCGAGCGAGGACAGATCGTAGTTCGAGCGCGAGGGATGTTCGAGCAGCTGCCAGGCGATGGTGGGCACGCCGCCAGCCTGGTTCACCTTCTCCCGCTCGATCAGCGCCAGCGCCTGTTCCACATCCCATCTGCGCATCAGCACGAGTTTGGCGCCGGTGAAGAGCGCGGGATTGAGCACGGCGAAGCAGCCCGTCGCATGAAAGAACGGCACGGAAAGCAAGCCTGCGCGCTGGGGCGCGGTGAAGGGATCGAGCACGGGAACGGGCTCGCCGCGGCGCAGGAAATTGCGCGCGGCGGAAAATCCCGCCGCCATGATGTTGGAATTCATGTTGCGATGCGTGCCGAGCGCCCCCTTCGGCTTTCCCGTCGTGCCGGAGGTGTAAAAGATGGTGACAGCGTCGTCGGGCGCGAGGGCCACGTCGGGCAAATCCCGATCGGGCAGGTTCGCCCAGTCGTGCGGGCAGCCGATCACATCTTCCAGCGGCGCCGCGATGGGGTGGTGCAATGCATCGGAGGCGCGGCTGACCAACACGCGCTCCAGCGCCGGGCAGTTGACGAAATGTCCGGCCATGCGCTCGAACCGTTCGGCATCCACGACGGCGATCCGTGCACCGGAATCCACAAGCCCGTACTCGAGCTCGGCGCCCGTCCACCAGGCGTTCAGCGGCGTGACGATGGCACCTGCCATGGCCGCGCCGTAGAACGCCGCGACCCATTCGGGAAGGTTGCGCATGACGATGGCCACGCGGTCGCCCTTGGCGACACCGAGCGTCCGCAACGCATGCGCCAACGCACTGACGGCGCGCCAGAGGGCTTCGAAGCCGACGCGCTCGTCCTCATAGACGAGGAAATCGCGGGTGCCGTACATGCGGCCCGTCTGCAGCACCCCACGCAGCGTGGGCGGGGCGTATTTCCAGCACCGCGTCGACACCCCGGCGACAACAACCTCCTCCATCGCGAAACGGGAGCCCGGCGCAGTCAGCCGCGCATGCGCCTCCGCGAGCGACATGGCAGGCCAGGAGGGAAGATCGCGGGCGGGGGTGTTCACGGTGCCATCGATTATCTTCTGTGCCAGCATAGCTCCATCAACTCTCTCCAATATAGATCCCCGACAATGGGAAGAATCCTGTGTTACCGTGAGCCCGCCGTTTTCCTTCCCCGCTCTGCGCGGGGGAGGTGTCGGGCGAGCAGAGCGGGCACGACGGAAGGGGGCCAGTGTACCCGCAGCAGCCCCCTCCGCCCGCTTCGCGGGCACCTCCCCGGCGAAGAGCGGGGGAGGAAAGCCATCGGCGGCAAGGAGAGTCTCCCGTGACCAAATCAGAACGTCCCGGCTTCTCGTCTGCCCGGCTCGCGCGGATCGATCGGTTTCTGAAGGAACAATATGTCGATACGAACAAGCTCGCGGGCGCGCTGATCGCCATTTCGCGCCGCGGCGAGATCGTTCACACGGGCGTGGTCGGCCTTGCCGACCGCGAGCGCCATGTGCCGATGCGCGAAGATACGATCTTCCGCCTCTATTCGATGACGAAGCCCATCACCAGCACAGCCTTCATGATGCTGGTCGAGGAGGGGCTCGTATCGTTGAACGACCCCGTGCATCACTTCATTCCGGCCTGGCGCGATCTGGGCGTGTTCGTGGCCGGCGTGCCGGGCGCATTCCAGACGCGGCGCACGGCAGTGCCGATGCGCATGATCGATCTGCTGCGTCACACTTCGGGGCTCACTTACGGATTTCAGCTGCGCACGAATGTGGATGCGGCGTATCGAAAGAACCAGATCGGCACCATCGAAGGCGACCTGCCGCTCGATCGCATGATCGAATTGCTGGCGGCGACGCCGCTCGAATTCTCGCCTGGGGAGGCCTGGAACTACTCCGTTTCAACCGACGTGCTGGGCTACCTGGTCGGACTGATTTCCGGCATGCCGTTCGATGCATTTCTCCGTACACGGATTCTCGATCCGCTGGGCATGCACGACACGGATTTTTTCGTTGCTCCGGAAAAACGCGCCCGCCTTGCCGCCTGCTACACGCTCAGTCCCGCGGGCAAAACGGTGCTGCAGGACGATCCGGCCGCGAGCCGCTTTCTCGCGCCGCCCCGCCTTCTGTCCGGCGGGGGCGGCCTGCTCGGCACCGCGTCCGACTATCTCAAATTCTGCCAGATGCTTCTTCACCGCGGCACGGCAGGCGGCCAGCGGTTGCTTGGCCCGAAGACGATCGCGCTGATGACGATGAACCATCTCCCGGGCGGCAAGGAACTCGTTGAGATGTCGCGTTCGCTGTTCAGCGAAGCCGTTTATGCCGGACTGGGATTCGGACTGGGATTTGCGGTGGTGCTCGATCGGGCGAAGACCATGACGGCCGGGAATGTCGGCGAATATTTCTGGGGCGGCATGGCCAGCACGGCCTTCTGGATCGATCCCCGGGACGAGCTGGCGGTCGTGTTCATGACGCAATTCGTTCCCTCCGCGACCTGGCCGATCCGCCAGCAGTTGCGCACGCTCGTCTACGCGGCCATGGAAGCGTGACGCGCAGTCTGTACGAGCCGGGGACGCGTCCCGTTACGCCGGATTAATCGCGCGGACGCACTTCCGCCATTCACCGGTGGCAAGATCGGAGCTGTTGGCCGATAATGCGGCCAAATGTGCGAGCCAGGGCAATGATCGACAAACTTACCGCGCTTCACCTCTCGAACCGGCTGGGATTCGGCCCTGTCCCGGGCGACGTTGAACACATTGCCGGCATGGGGCTCGAAAGCTGGCTCGAATCCCAGCTTCACCCCCAGACTGCAAATCTTCCGCAGGCCGTCGTCGCCGTGCTGCGCGGCCTGCCGTCGTTTGGAATGAGCAGCGCCGACGCCTATGCGGAATATTGGTGGAGGGGCCAGGTCGCCGATCCGAAGGCGATCCCGAAGGACGAAAAGAAACAACTGAAGAAACACGAGAAGCAGGTGGCGCGCGAGGCCCAGATCGCGCGGCTGGCGCGCGCCGTGGGCAGCCCCTGGCAGCTGCATGAGGTGTTGGTGGAATTCTGGTTCAACCATTTCAATGTCTATGAAAAAAAAGGTCCGGACAAGGTCTGGATCGGGTCCTACGAGGAAGAGGCAATCCGTCCCCATACCTTGGGGCGGTTCAGCGAACTCCTGCTGGCGACGGCCAAGCATCCCGCGATGCTGTTCTACCTCGACAATTCCCAGAACGTAGCGCCCGTCAAAGCCGGTCAGGACGCCATGCCCGGCGTCCAGACGGCGCCCGCGAAAAAGAAGTCGAACGGCATCAATGAAAATTACGCCCGCGAAGTGATGGAGCTTCACACGCTGGGCGTCGATGGCGGCTACACACAGGCCGACGTGATTTCGCTCGCTCACATTCTGACCGGATGGACGGTTGGGCCCGGCGAGGAATCGCAGGCGGCCATGGCCGCCGAGAAGTTTGGGAACAACAAGGGCGCTTTCCGTTTCGCGCGCAGGCGGCACGATCCTTCGCAGGAAACGCTGCTGGCACGCAGCTTCGGCGGCGACGATGTCAGCGAAGGCGAATCGGCGCTGCTCATGCTGGCGGCTCATCCCGCGACGGCCCATCACATCAGCTTTGAGCTCGCGCAATATTTCGTGGCCGACAAGCCCGAGCCGCGACTCGTGGCCGCCATGGCTGCCACGTTCCGCGCCTCGGGCGGCGACATTCGGGCCGTGCTCAAGACCATGCTGACGAATGCCGCCTTCCTCGCGCCGGCGAACTTCGGGACGAAGTTCAAGACTCCCTATCGCTATGTGGTATCGGCCGCGCGCGCGGTAGACATTTCTCCTTCAGCCGTGCGGCCGCTGATCGCCGCGCTGCAGAATCTCGGGCAGCCGCTCTATGGGTGCATCTCGCCCGACGGATATGCCTGCACCGAATCGGCCTGGCTCGACCCCGACGGGCTTCTGCACCGGATCGCTTTCGCGACGCGGCTGGGTGACGGTGAGTATGGCGCATCCGATGCGGCGGACGGCGCACCCGTCGGGCCCGATCCCGACCGGCTCGAGCAGGAGCTCGAACCTCTATTGGGCAGGACCACACTTGCCGCAATCGCACAGGCGCCAAAGGACCGGCGCGCGGGCGCCATACTGGGCAGTCCGGAATTCATGCATTGCTAGAGCCCGCAAGAGAAGGAGAGAGTTCCATGAGACGCCGCGACTTTCTGCGCTGTTCCGCTGCCGCCGGCGGACTGTCCTTTTTGTCCTTCGCACCGGGCGCCTGGGCGGTGCAAAACCGCGCAGCGGGCCAGGAACGGCTCATCGTCGTGTTCCTGCGCGGCGCGATTGACGGCCTCAACGTGGTCGTTCCCTACGCGGAGCAGGACTACTACACCCTGCGTCCCAACATCGCGATTCCAAGGCCGGGACAGAACGGGGGCGCGCTCGACCTCGACGCCCGCTTCGGCCTGCATCCAGCGCTGGCTTCGCTGATGCCGCTGTGGAAAGAGCGCAGCCTCGCCTTCGTCCACGCCTCCGGCTCGCCTGACGAGTCGCGATCGCATTTCGAGGCCCAGGCATTCATGGAAACCGGCACGCCGGGCGTGCGCACGACACCGGACGGCTGGATGAACCGCGTGCTGGCGGCGCTGCCGGGACGGCATGTACCGACGGAAGCGGTGAATTTCGGCGCGACCACGCCCAAGATTCTCGAGGGTTCCATGCCCGTGGCCAGCATCGCGACACACGAGCGCGGCGGTGGCAAGGACGATGGGATGGCCCTTGACCCCGGCGCCAACTCGATCTTCGACCGCATGTATAAGGGCGCCGATCCGATCAGCGTCGCCTACCGGGAAGGACGCCAGGCGCAGACGCAGCTTATGTCCGACCTCTCGCGCGACATGATGGAGGCTGCCGGAGGCGCGCCGTCGGCGAAGGGCTTCCCCGAAGACGCCGCGAAACTCTGCCAGTTGATGAATCAGGATCCCACCATCCAGCTCGCCTTCTTCGCGCTGAGCGGCTGGGACACCCATGTGCGACAGGGTGGCGCGGAGGGCCAACTCGCGTACCACCTGAAGCCGCTTGGAGAGGGTCTCGCCCAATTGCGCACGGGCCTGGGCGCCACCTATGGTCGGACGGTGGTTCTGGTGATGTCCGAATTCGGCCGCACCGCGCGCGAGAACGGCAATGGCGGCACCGATCATGGGCACGGCAATGCCATGTGGGTGATGGGAGGCCCGGTGAACGGCGGCAAGGTCCTTGGCGATTGGCCGGGACTCGACGAGGAAGACCTGCATGAAGCGCGCGATCTTGCGGTGACGACGGATTTCCGCGCAGTCATCGAGGGCGTCCTCGCCCGGCATCTGAAGCTTGATGGCAGCCAGTTGGCCAACGTGTTTCCCGGCGCGCCGAGCGCCCGGGTGGATGTCCTCCGCGCCTGAGTGCGGCGAACTGTGCTCTTCCGCAGTTCTTCGGTAGCAGAATGCGGTAGCCGGTCATTTGAGCGCGGGACCTCTTGCTTTTCTCTCCGGCTCTCGCAGATGGCGATTTGCCTCTGACGGCAGTGGATACTTGCGTAGATTCGCGCGGCGGCGGGAAATACATCCGCGTGCGGACTTGACTCGTGAGGGGGCCGATGTGCGAGGGAGAACGCATGCAACGCTTCGACTTCGCGTGCTTCCGCCCTCGACAAACCCGAAAGACCAGTTGCCAGCCCGATTCGCGATATGCGGCCCCTGAAGCGCAAACAACCAGATCGCCGCGGTACCATCACGTGCGGGGCAACCAGGACGCGCTCTTCGCGGCGGCTGGCCGCATTCGACCGTCGCCCCAAACTGTGGCGCACACCCGCCCCTCGACCTCCCGAGCCATGCCTGTGACGGCCCCGGCAATGATGGCGGAGTGGGGATGGGGCAATGCCTCCGGGACCGGAGCACGGATTGACACCACAAAAACCAAATCGCCGCCGCGGGCCGCACGTGGCCAGGCAGCGACAGCACCGCATACGGGCGCCGCATGATCATTTCTCATTCCCGACGATTCACGTTCGTGCATATTCACAAGGCTGGCGGCACCAGTATGGAACAGGCACTCGATCGATCCCTCGCATGGAACGATCTCATCCTCGGAGGTTCGACCTTCGGCGAACGCATCCAGGAACCGTACGCTGCCAAATTCGGTTTGGCGAAGCACAGTACCGTTGCCGAGATCGAGACGCTGTGCGGGAGCGAATATGTAGACCAGTACTACCTGTTTGCCATTGTCCGCCACCCGGTATCGCGGCTCTGCTCGCTCTACAATTTCGTAGCAAGCACCCTGAGCAAATGGGCCGCGAACCGTGGAGTCCCGCTCGAGGCTGTGGCGGCGCACATTACACCCCAGGATACCCGGAAGAAGCCCGGCCTTAAATGGGCTTCGTCGCGGGCTTTCATGGCAACCGGGGATTTTTCCGGATTTATCAGGCACGAAGCACTCGGCTCCGCGCCTGGATTTCGGCCCCAGATAGACAGCCTTGTCAGCCCGGTCACGGAAACCCGAAAGGGAACATTCCTCCGACTGGAAGAATTGGAAAACTGGCTGCCTTCGCTCGGCGCGGAACTCGGAATTGAGCTCCAGTTGCCGCATGCAAACCAGAGTCAGGTCAAGTTGATTGACGCCGCGTCAGTGAACAGCGAAGACAAGCGGTACATCGAGTCGCTGTTCAGCGCGGATTTCGAAGCGTTCGGATACGAGAAGTAACGGGACGTCGAATGACCGCAGGTGAAGCAGATGCCTATCCGGCACGGTTCGGATAACCGTCGTGGCTCGAAGCGCGGTCGCGTGGACTTTCGTTAAACTCCTCAAGCAGCTTCAGCGCCCCCGGGCGCTTCAGACCGGTTCGCTCGCACAGCCTTTTCAACGTCCTTGGCCCCAGATATGCGCTTCGACTTTGCAGCAGGACCGCAAGGGAATCCGTAAATCGTGCATAGATCGGCGTTTCGCTCCTGGTCGGTATGGGAATCTGTGCGGCCGCGGGCTTCAACCTGTTCCGGTCCACCCGCAGCTGGTCGCACAGCCAGTCCGTTATGCCGTCGATGCTGTCCCGCACTGTTTCATACGTGAACGACTTCATTCCGAAGCGCCTGGCGAGATGATCCACAATGACCTTGTCACCCAAAAAACGGACGTATTCGTTCCATATCGCATTTTCGTCAAACTGCAACGCGTCGAATTTCTGCCTGGTTTCGTCGCCCACCGCCCCGAAGAAATGCCATGTCCTCATTTGAAATGCGATATAGCTTGAAATTACCGCATCCTCGAGAGATCTTTCCAGATATACGAACCGATATCCTCGCTCGGCCAGCCATTCCGTGTTTTTCACCAGCTTCGCCATTCTGTTTTCCGACGCATCTATGAAAAATGTCGAAACGAGCTTGGTCCCAAAAATTTCATTCGCCTGACCAAACTGTTCCAATGCCTTGATCGAGGCTGCAAATCCGAGTCTGCCGCGGGTTATCGCGGTAGCGAGGGGCTCGCGAAGGTGCTCGAGAGGCGAACCGATTCCGACCGCGCCCAACTTCGCTGCCAGGTAACGGCTGCCGCTCCGCGGCAAACAGATAATTGCATAGCGACGCAATGTCGGGATCGGTCGGGCGGGCGCAAGGCCATCGACGTGGCAGAGCAATGCGGGCATGATGTGCCCGAACAGCCCATATACTTTCGAACCACCTCCAACCGGCAATTGCCTGGCAACGGCTCTTTCCGTTGGCGCGTCTCCAGCGAAGACGATGAAATTGTGCGGCCCCCCGATCCGCAGCACCGGATCGGCCGGATCGGCGACCCAAACCGGTCCGTTGCCCGGCTCGGGGCGAACAGGGCCGCCGTTGACGCGCTCGTGCAGCCATGGCGGAGCTACGATTCGAGCCCGCACTCCGCGCGAGCGAAGAAACCTCGTCAGCCTCTCCGAGAGCTCCGAATCGAATAGCTGTTCGAGCAGGGAAGGCACAGCCGGAATCCCCTTCTCACAGAATGCAATTGCGCGGAGGATGCGACGCGGAACCGTCCCTCCGGTCCGGGAAACGCGGCAGCCCACGCCGCAGCCGGAAAGGGGCGTGCCCGACGATGCGGATCACTTTCGGGGACGGTTTCGACATTCAGATTTCCACCCGGGCGCGGTTGACGTTTGGCCTCTGGGGCGGTTCGTGTACTCCCTCGTCCTGCCGGGCCTCCTCTGTGGCCATCGGCTCGAGGGATGTCTCGCACTCATAGGACCAGTGCATCAGATTGCGCTCGCGCAGAAATTGCTCGACATCCGACCGATTGGCGAAGCGGGACAGTATGTCGGCGGGATTCTGCTTGATGTACCTGCTGGGTGTGCGGCCAGTGCCCCAGTTTATTCCCAGCGACAGGAATAACCCCGTCAGCAAGCGCGGTTCATTGATGTCTTCATACGCCACGAACTGGAATGGTTGTTGTCCGGATCCGATCCGAGTCAATATGCGCCGATAAAAGCCCGTGTACTCGTCGTGAAAGGCAACGAACCGCGCAGCATTGAATATGACCTTGCAACTTGCTCCAGGCACGTCATCTCGCACGCTGTCTCGGGTCAAATGCCACTCTTTCGAAAGTGAGGCAAGTTTCTTCGAAGAATAATTTGCAAGCACGTTTCGCCTGTAAAGCACCACTTTGAGAATCGAGGAATTGTCTATGATGCCGTCGAGCGCCCTGTCGTTCTGCCCCTTCAGAATCTTCAGTCCGACATGCGAACATCCGAAATTACGGGAAAATACGTGATCGGTAAACGCCGCCGGATCGCGGTCTCTCAATTCGATCAATGCGCTCAGGCGCTCCGTGCTCCTCTCGCGCTTCGGCCAATTCACGTACACGGCGCGGGAGTGAAAGACCTCGCCATTGCAAAGCACGCCATCCTGGCTGTCGAGGAAATTTGTAAGATGGGATGAACCGGTGCGGTCGGTCGCAACAATCGCAAAATGCATCTCCACTCCCTCGGCGCAATACCAGTATGTCATAAAAGCGAAAATCGGGCACTCAACGGTGTGACGTGCACGGATGACAGGTTCGGGAGAGGTGACCGGCCATGAATGCAATTCCGGCCGACGGTAGGTCTGACGCCTTGCACAGATACTTGGCCGTGTTCGATTTCGTTCGCTCTTGTCAATTGACCGCCTCGCCCTGTAATGTGCCCAAAAGAATTCCGACCGTCAAGGGAAACTGGGGCATGGTGCGCAGGCCGAATATTTCTGAGAAAGTCGCAGACGTTCGCAGCGCTCCTCCCGAGCGGTCGCTTGACGGCGCCGGAGGGCGTGCCCAGGAGGCAGAGGCTCCATCGTACGAAGGCCAGGTCGCCGGAATCCAGAATGGCTTCATCGTCGGTTGGGCGTGGGATCCGGGCCGGCCATACGCGCCCGTCGAGGTGGAACTGTATGTCCAGGACGTTCTGGTGGGACGCGGCAAGGCTGATATTTTCGATTTGGAACTGGCCAAAGGCAATCGCGGCAACGGAATGCATCGTTTCGAATTGCGAATCGACAGACTTCCGTCGTTTTCACCGCCATTCGAAATACGCGCCGTCATCGCCGGAACCGAACGGGAACTGCTCCCTCCGGTTGTGGTCTCCAGTCTCGACGAAGCAGAAGCGCTGCTATCGGGGTCGGAATACATCGGTCGAGTGACAGGTATTGAAAACGGGATGCTGTGCGGTTGGGTCCAGAACCGACGCAACCCGCATGAACTCCCCGTTCTGGTGCTGCGCATTGCCGGTTCGCCCGAGCTCACGGCGCACGCCGGCGAACGCGTGAACGTCGTGATGGATACCGGGTTCACCACCAGCGCATTTCGGTTTCGACTGCCGCTGCCGCCATTTCTTCTGGACGGGGGCCTTCACGTTCTGTCGGTTTCGGCCGGCAGTTCGGACCGCCAACTGGAAAATTCCCCGATCCTTTTTGGCGCTTCCGACGTCGGTTCAATCTGTCGAACCCTGGCCCAGAATGCGCAGCGGCTCGACGTCGTCGAAAAGCGCCTCAGCGCCATTCCCGATATTTCGGATGTGACAACACTCGAAAATGGAATCGTAAGCAAGCTGCTTCTCCGGGTGGACGGCCTGTTGAATATTCATCGCGATTCACTCGAACGGGAACTGGCGGTTATCCGCCACCAGTTGAGCCAGGTCATTCGACACATTCCCGACATGGACCCGGACGTCATTGCGCCGATCGGGAATTCCGCCCTCCTGCATGCCGTTCAGCTGCTGCCCGAATCGGCCTTTACTCCGATTGGCCGGTCCGCACCGCTGATTACTTATCAGTTTTCCACCCAGACAACGGCGGCGAGACCCAAAAATGGACTGAGCTGGTCGAAATTGGGCATTTCGATCTCCGGAAGCGGATCGATAGATCTGGAACAAACGGTCGAAGCTCCTGCGTCGATCGCGGTTCGGGGCCTTGGGGCACGCGACCCTTCGGAGTTTCACGGAGTCGTAATGACTTTTAACGGCCGGCCGATGAGCGGCCGGTTCGATATCGGCCCCGGCGGCGAATGGGCCTTCACGGGTACCCAGATTCCCGGCGCCACGGAAGGCGAGCAAGGGTTCGCCATCGCGTATCTCACGGACGTGTCGCGGCCGAGCGGGGGGGTCGTTCTGACGGAACTGTCGATATTCTCGGCCGGTAAGGCGCCGGCACAGATCCTCTCGAATATTCCTGCAACGAGCGTGCTGAATTTGGGAATAGAAAACACCGGCCGCGGATGGTATCCCCCGGAAGCCGGTCAGCGGGGCGGTTTCTGCTGGATGGCGGAAGATGGCGAAATCGCGATCAATGTCGTTCGGGACAGGACTTACCGGCTCTGCATTCCCGAGATCCGTCCGCTGACGGCGGCGGTGATGAAACATATGCGCGTCTTCCTCGAAGACAGCCCCGTGAGCATCGACGTGTCAACGCTTCACGGCGATGAGTCCACATATCGCGCGGTGGGCCAGTGTGAATTGCCAACCCGTGCGGCGGGGCCTTTAAGGCTTCGGGTGAGTTTTCCCCGCGAGCTGGTAAAATCTCCATTTCAACTCGGGCTCAATGACGATTTGAGGCCCTTGTCCATTGCGGTGCGGGCGGTGTCCGTTTCGGCGATGGAAGCTTGATTTCCGGCACATTTCACCCGCGAACCGCGATCATGCGAGATCAATTCGACTGGTTGGACGACTACGGTCGGGTCGCTCAGCTTGCCTGGTTGGACGACTACAGCCGCGCCGCTCTCGCGGTCGAATCGCTCATTCGTGCCGGGGGGGGGCCGGGCTTGCTGTTGTCCGTCGACATCGGCGGCTCGTGCTTTGACCGGATTGCGTCGGCGGCCGCGGAGTCCACGGGAAATCCCGTCGAGCGCATACCCTCCCTGATTTGCTACCGTTCGATGATGAACCACCACGGTACCGGGGTCGACGCAAGCGAAGATGCCACGTTCGGCAGGGTCGATGGCCGCCTGGAATCGTTCAGCGACCGGGGCCTGCTGGATTCCTATGCCCTGGAAAGTTATTGCCTGCGGACGCAAAGGATCGACAGCTGGGCGAGAGGCCGGCCGAATCTCCTGCTTCTGCACCTGGGCGATTCGGAACTGCTTGGCGAACAGCTGATGGGCGCCGTGGGCGTGCTCGCAAAAGACCGCCCGCTCGTCACATTATATCCGGCCGGCCAGGACCGCGCGTGGCTGATTTCCTTCTTCGGCGATTTGCGCTATCGCGCTTTCGACGTGCAGATGCAACCCGTACACCACGACGACGACAATCACGTCAGCGACTTCGGGTGGATTCTAGTCCCCGACGAGCAGTGTTCGGCCATGACGGAGTCTTCGACGACGGATAGCGGGCGGCGGCGCTCCGATCGGGCTCTGTTTTCAGGGCACGAATTCCTGCCGCGACAGCGTCGAACCACAGAAGTCTTCGGATCGAAACCCAATCACCTGCCTGACCTCGCCTTCCGCCTGTCCGCCACGGAAATTGTCGCTTGCAGCGGCTGCTACCCCGTCGAAAGGAATGGCGACGACTCCTGGTGCTGGCTTGGACCCATTCCCCGCTCGCGCCTGGCCATCCCCTGTCCGTTGCCGGGACGGTACCGCATCGGTATCAACGCCATCGGATCGTCCGTCCAGGAAAGGTTGGCGGCGTGCCGTGTCCTGGTAGGGGGCCGCGAAGTTCCAACTTCTCTCGCCAGACGTCAGGAGGGATTCATTGAGTTCCCGGCCCATCTGGACTCCGCCGGATACAGGGGCTATCTCGAAATCGATCTCGTTACCCCCGGTTTTCGCCCGCCGGTCGGCTCCGACCGGCGGTTCCTGCGTCTGTGCATCGCGTCTATTGGAGTTTCACCTTGGTTCTGACAGCAGCCCCACTCTCCGGAACGCCTCTGGACGTGCTGGTTATCACTCCCACGCCGACACATCCGGCGATCCAGGGCAACCGGCAGCGCGTGTTCGAGATGTGCCGGGCCATGGAATCGGCAGGCGCGGATGTGACACTTCTCTATTATGCAACGGAGGCCGCCAGCGCCGCGAGCGCCCGGGAAATGAGAACTGCCTGGAGCCGCGTGGAAATTGTATTCCCGCGCAATGTCGTCCACGGGCGCAGCCTGGTGCGATATCCCGCCATCGACGACTGGTATGACGATGAAATTACCGCTGCCGCTCTCAGGCTGTGCGCGCAGAAGCAATTCGACGTCTGTCTCGTAAACTATGTCTGGTATTCGAAGCTGTTCGAGTATCTGCCCGCAAACATGGTGCGCGTGATTGATACCCACGATTTGTTTGGCGCGCGCGCCGTGAAATTCGCGGAGATCGGGCTTGATCCTGCCTGGTTTCACACCTCCATCGAGCAGGAAAAACTCGGTCTGGATCGCGCCGACTTTGTGATCGCAATCCAGGATTCCGAGGCCGTCGAACTTCGGCAGCGCACGAATTCGGCGGTTCACTCCGTGGGAAGCCTTGCGCCATGCGACTTCCTTCCCGCCCGCCCCAGATTCGCTGCAGAGCGGCTCTCGGTCGGTTATGTCGGCAGCGGAAATCCCTTCAATGCAGCTTCGATGCTTGCCTTCGCCGGCCTCCTGCGTACCCGGCCCCATATCTGCGACAGGGTCGAGTTTCTGGTCGCGGGACAGGTCTGCAATACGCTGGCCGGTGTGCCCCATCGGCTGCGGCTGCTGGGCGTTGTCGACTCGATTTCGGAATTTTACCGTTCCATCGACGTGGCGATCAATCCGATGCTCGGAGGCACCGGGTTGAAGATGAAGTCCCTGGAGGCGCTCGCTTTCGGCAAGCCGCTGGTCGCGACAGCGGACGCGATGGCGGGCATACCGGGCGACCACGCCGGCCATCGGCTCACCAATCAAACCGATCTTCTGGAGTATCTCGTCGGGCTTGCTGACCGGCCTGCGGGTCTCCAGCGCGAGATGGAGGTCGCACGCCAGGTGTATCGCGCGTACCGGCGGTCGCAATTGACGGCATTCAACAGACTTTGGTCGGACATTGTGATCGCGGCCAGAAAATTTGCTTCTCTCCGCGACGGGGCAGACAGCAATGAGAGGATTGCGGGGTTCGGACGATGAATTCTGGGACGATTCTACGTTCGGTGGCGAGGGCGGATCAGCAGCCCCTGGTGATATTTGCGCCCTCTCCGGCAGCAAAAGGCGGCATCGCGTCCTATGTCGGCGAACTTATGCCGCATCTGATGGCGGATTTCGATGTCACGCTTGTCGTCGCCGACGATGCGCCGCTGCCCGACGATGTCCAATCGGGACCGCGCATCCTGCTGGCCACCGAGTTCCGCAGGCATCGATCGGTGTTTGAGGCGGCCCCGAAGCTCTACCACTTCGGCAACAATCCCGCGCACGCCTACATGCTCGATCTCATCGCAACCGACCCCGGCCTCGTCGTGCTTCACGACTTCAATCTGAATTATCTTCATCAGACGGCGACGATCCAATGGGGCGACCGGGAGCGCTATCGGGCCGCCATGGTGCGCGAATACGGTGTATTGGGCGAGGAAAACGTCGACTGGCAGTTCGCGCGGGAAGATCGCGAAACTTTCGCGACCTACGAAATGCCCTGGAACGGCAGCGTGCTCGAAATGGCGACGGGTGTGATCGCCCATTCGCGATTTGTGCAATACAAGGTCGCGGCGCGGGTGCCGCGCATCCCCGTCTGGTTCGTGCCGCACTATGTATCGCCCCTCGTGACGGAATACGCCGGCATGAGCAGGGCCGCCGCGCGGCAGCTCGTGGGGCTGCCGGCAAATGATTTCATACTAACGGCGCCCGGTTTCGTGACCCGCGCCAAGAATATCACAATGGTGCTTGCCGCGCTCTCCGAGTTGCGCGGGCGCGTTCCCCCGTTCCGGCTCGTGCTGGCGGGCGAACGCAGGCTTTCGGAATACGACGTCGCCCGGGAGATCGAGGAATTCGGACAGCAGGACCTGACCGTCTGCACCGACTATCTGAGCGATCAGCGCTTCTTTGCGCATCTTGCTGCGGCCGACGCCGTGGTGAACCTTCGTTATCCCAGCGGCGGTGAAACATCGGGCACCCTCATGCGCGCCCTGGGCATGCGCAAACCCGTTGTGGTGTTCGATTATGGTCCGATGGGGGAATTGCCGGACTCCGTGGTGCACAAGATCGCGTGGGACGAAAACGCGCAGGCCGCGCTCACGGAGGCGTTGCAGGCGCTGATGACGGACGATGCCGCGGGGCGGGCGCTCGGCGCCAGAGCCGCGGCTTATGTTCAGGACAATTGTGAAATCGGCCATATCGCCGGACGCTATCGCGACATCATCCGCGGTGGCGGAGGCGGTCCATCGTCCGGCACCTCGACGGTCCGTCACCACTTTTCGGCGCCTGGTGAGATCGTCCGGCGGCTTGCACGGCACGCAGCGGACGCACCGGTCGCGATGAATGCCGCGGACGGGCGGATCTGGATGTGCGCGGGGGCGCCGCCGCTCGGCGAACCCGGCCGTCGCGCGCTCGTGGTCTCGCCGCGGCCCGAACAAACGGCCGCCCTGCTGTGTTCGCTTTTCGAATGGCGGCATGAAAGCATTACCGCGATGACACCGGACGCGTTTCTGGCGCCCGATGTGACTGGATGCGACTGCAAACCACTGCAGGCCGCGGAGTTTGCATTCGCGCTTGTCGTGATGGCGGCCGATCTGCCGGAAAACCGTGCCTCTCTGCTCATGCGGCGGCTGAACCTGGCCCTGTGCATGGGGGGAAGCCTTGCGCTTGAAGTTTTTTCCTCCCTCGATACGGCAATGCCGGACATGCCGTTCGGCGAGGTCGGCCTTGGCCAACGGCTGCGCGATGCCGGCTTCGGCGGCGTGCAGGCGCTGACCTCGCGCGACGGCTTCATGCGCGAGTTGATCGCGCCCGATGATGAAGATCCGTCGGGGGTGCGGGCTTCCTGCATGAGTGCCCGAAAAACGAGCGATGTCGCGGTGTGGCGATTCACGCAGAGCATCGAAGGCCTACCGGCGTGCCTGGGAGGCCGCCGCGGCCAACCCGCCGGCCTGATCT
The DNA here is from genome assembly GCA_036266955.1 of Rhizomicrobium sp. Classification (GTDB taxonomy): domain Bacteria; phylum Pseudomonadota; class Alphaproteobacteria; order Micropepsales; family Micropepsaceae; genus Rhizomicrobium. The sequence goes on along the minus strand of DATAWY010000027.1, from coordinate 13,856 downwards.
AAATGCCGAACGGGAGAACACCGGAAACCTGCCAAGGCAACGTACCCTCGCGCCGAGCGGCGGCTTGAATCCGCAATGATCGTCATTCACATCGGGCCCAACGGAGCAGATCATGTGCCAGACGACCAGCAACAGCATCCCTAAAGCATGCGCGATGCCCCCGGCGGTCCTTATCTGGGACAAATTTCCAAAGGCGGAATCAAGCAGTCCCGCGGGACTTCTCTGTTAAGCGTATGATATATCCAAGCATCCTGCGGTCCAAGCGGCGCGGCTCGCGTCACAAAGAGGTGCTTGCATGAGTTGGCATGCGGATCCCACACAATTTCAGGCTTCAATCGATTCCCTAAATGCCTACCTGAGCCCCAGCGTGCTTCGAAAATATCAGGCAGATATACTTGATTCCGGCAGGTTCGATCTCACTTCGCCGCTCACCGGAATTCGTGTTTCGGTAACCCGCAGCGTTTTGTTTTCCGAGAACATAGCATACTTTGTTCCAGACGGCGCTGGCGCGTGGCTCATTGCGGGTTTCATAGAAAGGGGATTCCCACTATATGAAGTTATCTTGCAGGCCGATGGTACACGCCACAGGGTGGCTCCAATATTCAAATGGAAACACAAAGAACTTGCAGACACAGACGCGGAGTGGCTTTTGGCTAACGGGGCTCGACTAACAACTTTCGCAGCCCCAGAGCCTGTTGCCCTCATAATCGGACATACGCACTTCGCCCACCATGCCTGGAACGAATTACCCGCGCTCGATAAATGGCTGCAGATGGCTTCAACCAACCGACTCTCCAAATTGCTGATTATCTCCACCTCTCAACCCATGGGGCCCCTGCGCGACTTGTTTCAAGTTTTATCAGACACCAGGATAGTAACCATGGACCCAGCTACGCTCCAGCGATGGTCGGATGCTACAATATCAGTCCGCCTGGGTTCTCGGCTCGTGACAGAATCCATTCGTGAGAAAGTCCGCAATTTTTGCCAACACAATGCCAATGGATTTTCTTCCCATCGCTCCCGCTCCGCATTGTCCACCGCGTGGCCCAGGATATGGGTTTCCGTCCGCCTTGAATCACGGACCCCTGACAACATGGAGGAGTTCCTCCTGACTGCATTCGCGAAAATCTCGCAGACCTATCCTGAGTCGATGTTTCTGCTTAACGGGTATTCTTTCCCATATGGATTCGATTCTAACAAGGACCAGCATCGCAAGAATGCTAAGGCCCGTGCCCAAGCGCGATCGGCAGATGAATACATCAACTCGTTGCGCCAAGCGGCCCTGCGGCGATTTGGCAGTGACCTAGCTACGAAGATCCACAACATCTCCAGCTTGAGTTTGACCGACGCAATTCGGTTTGGAGAGTTTGTGGACTATTATATTTGTCATGCTGGCGCGTTGCAGCACATGGTCGCTTGGTTTCACGACGTACCCGGATTTGTGCATTCACCGCGCATGGAGGGAAAGGACTCATCCTACAACTTCGATGCCGTGGAGGCCGGGATAATACCCGACATCGTACCTTCGAATCTTGTCGCCCGCTCAGACCTGGCAACGCGGAGGGAGGGGCGGAGAAATGCTAACTACACATTTTTGGACGTGGAGGAGACCGCGACGCTGGTCGTAAGCCTTATGCGGAAGCGGCTCGGAGCAATACGACAAAACCGGAATGGTGGCGCCGATGTACCACCATAGACGGCCTTCGAATGCGGCAATCCGGGGCGGTTCAGCCGTGCAAAGTCCGAAGGCAAGGACGCTCTTTATCCACGTCGGGCCCAGGAAAACCGCCACTACTACTATACAGGGATTTCTGAGGGCGCACGATAATTCAGTGATCATCTATCCAAAAGTCGGATTGCATCCTGAGGGCTCTCATCATAACCTTGTCTTCAAGTACTTCGGGCAAGAGCATAGATGCAGGGGGGACTTGGCACACGCTGGTCTGGCGGCTTTGCTACGCCAGTTCTCAATGGAGGCGTTTGCCTCTGATCGTAATATAATTATCAGTTCAGAAGAACTTGCAACCAGAGACGCATGTGCTTTTGCCTGTACGCTATTGAGCTGCCTGAAACAGCCGAACATCACGGTTGAATTCATTGTGGCATGCAGAGAGCATTTCGCCAGAGCCGAATCATGGTACAAGATGCGGCTTCGTGTCGCCAACAACAGCGAAGAATTACAGCTGCCGGATCAGTTCCTGGATGTCCGCGCCGCCGACCTTTGTTATGCTCCGCTCATTCTGAAACTGAGGCAGACTGGCTTTATGGTGCGCGCGCTCGATTACCAGCCTGCGACAACCTGGACGAGACGATTTCTTCAGTATATCGGCTTTCCCGAGGAGGATATTCCCGAACGTATTGGGGCAAAGCAGGTTGGTCCAGATACGAAGACTGTCGTGGCCATTATGGCTATAAATAGGCTTGGTCTTCGTAAGCAGGCGCGGCGCAGCCTGTTTAGAGCCTTTGCAGCGATGCCCCCGACTCCCCCACATTCCGCGCTGATCTTTGGCCCGGAGGCGGCTTCCCGCGCCGAAGCGCTTTTTGCGGAAGATCGGGCCTTCCTTCACCGGGAATGTAATCTGGTGCTGCAGTCGCCTGCCCCCGATACGTGGATGCCGTCGCTTTCGGTAAATGATCAAGAGTACAACGAGATCGCAAAGATCGCCAAAGAATTTGGCCCGCTCGGCGACCGCATTCTTGCCATAGTGGAACGTTTGGTCGGCGACCACACTTTTCGAACGTGACAAATCCCAGAATATCACCCATAATGAAATGTCCCGAGAGCGGCCTCGAACTCGGCAGGTAAACGCTGCCGGCCGGAGTAATCGCTCCCTCGCCCAAACGTTTCTTGGGCATGGAATACCTCGGAACATCGCTCAGCCACATCGTAGTCAATATCGAGCATGGTGGCGAATTGCAGCAGAATATCTTTCCGCCCTTCTTCGCAAGCGTCCTCTATGCGAATAATGACGTAGCGCCGCCCAAGGAACTGCGTTCCATAGTGATAAGCTTCGAGATTGCTTTTCGCCCAAAACTGCGCAATAGCGCCATCCGTATGATCAAATGGCCGCCCGAATAGCGACTCAAAGTGCTTTGATGGTTGATTCCTGTTGCGCGAAAGAAGCATGTCCCGCCCGTCGCGCAGAACATGCACAAACTTCGCGTCGGGGAATGCCATGTTGACCAGAGGCAAAAGAAAAATGTTGCGGGGTTCCTTGAATCCCCAGCGCCTCGGCGTCCCCATTCCTCGCCGGTGCGCTTCTGCTGCGTGCAGATAACCGTCAACCACGGCAGTGCGAACAAGTGGATCAATTTGCCAGGGATCATAATCGAGACAACGGGTTGCCGCTATCACTTTTCCTATGTAATCCCTAAGAAGAGGCCCGAACAAACGAGCATCCCAGGACGGGTTTACCTGACTGCCCATCTCGATCCCGCAAGCGGACAGAAAAGCGGCGACCGCGCGCGTACCGGAGCCACCCGTCCCAAATACGATTACCGGGCCAGTATTTTGCACGGTGATCGACCGTTGTGGATTCTTCTTCGTCACCTCCGAATCCTTTCTTTAGGCCGCTCTTTGATGTCACAAGATCACCCGACGCTGCGTCTAAGGGTAGCAGTCCTGCCCGTTTCCGCGCAGCCGGCCAGTCCTGCGGAACCCGAAGCCATATGATGCCGGTGCTCCCCAGGCATTCGAGCTCTTACGTCAGGACTCCTTCCGCTTTCGAACAAGCTCCGAATGCAGATCACCATAGAACTGGCCCAATTCACGAGCTTCAATCTGGGTAACGTCCGGGAGAAACTGTCTTTCCTGAAACCTTCGAGAGCTGAGGTCCGCAGGAAACGGCAGTTGCCTTGAAAGATGACTGTTAAGCGCCTCGACGTTATTCCGATATATATCGAGACACAACTGCGCCTGAGAGCTGGTCAAATATTGGCCCTTGTCCGCATTCCATCCATATTTGTCACCCACGATTATCGCGCGCTTACCGGCCTTTTTTCTATCCGTTTTTCGCATCCTCCCGAAGATTCGCTCCGTATGCGCCTTGTACCGTTCGTCGAATAATGCACGTAGTGCTTCTACCACTTTCCACCCTGGCGCTATGTTTGAAACTGTCTCCGCAGCAATGCGATCAACATCAATCTGGTCCGCATCAATTCCACATAACATCAGAAATTCTGATACGAGATTACCATCGGAAAGGTGTTCCTTATCCAGAACTCTCACGTGCATGCTTTCCCAGCCAAATACATTTGCCCAGCGCTTAGCCGTTTCATAATAGTGCACCCGTTCTTCTTTTATTCGCTCGGAAAAAAACGCATCAAAGTCATACTTTCTGGTGCCATACTTTATCTTTTGCGCATAACTGGAACGCATTAAATCAAGCAGATCCCTCAATATCAAAACTATGCGAAACTCTTCGGCATCTTTAGCTTTTCCAAGCACATCACGCATGCGCGTTATCTGCTCAACCGCGGCGTCCTCAAACATCTCGGACGATAGAATCATGGTCCGATGCGATGTGTCCCTCCAGTAATCGCACAGCTCCAAGATGGTCCCGTAGGAGGAATCGAACAGGTTCCGCCCTTGAATTTCGCTGGCAAAATTGTGGTGCGCGATGCGCTGTAGTCGGCCAACTTGCGGATAGTCCACAGAGGACGCTCGCAGAGCCGGTTCGTTGTCGTGCAAAAAGTGCTGCAGGGTCGATGATCCTGCCTTTTTTAGACCTATGTGAATAACTATCACGTTGGGTATTTCACGCTGAACTAGTCACTTCGCCGCTGCCACCCGGCGCTGCCGGGCTGCTTCGAGACTTGTATAGGATTTCCGGGACAGCGCAATGTCCTGAGGAGGGCAACGCGCCAGCCATGAGCATCCGTTCGCTGCCGGACCGGGATCGCAGACGTGGGCGGGATTATTCGATTCCGGCGGATAAGTAGATTTTCCGCCAGGTGCGGTATGCCGATTGCCGCGTGGCACGTACAGGGGGTGTAGCCCGACCGGGGCGACGTGCGGAAATCGCTGGCGAGATTCTTCACGGGGCCGCGATCTGGGCGGAGGTAGAGGTAAGCTTGATCGGGCGTGCGCCAGGCAAGTCTCGAATGCCGTGGCTTTCGATTGTTGACGTCGAAATAGTGACCGGTCGAGGCGCGCACCTGGCCGATGCTGTCGTAGGACGCAGATGGACCTCCTCGTATTTGACCGAGCGCTGCAAGCTTTCGACGAAGACGTTGTCGCAACAGGAGCCCCAACCGCCCATGCTGACCGCGATGCCGCGGTTCAACAGCAGGCCCACGAAATCGCCGCAGATGAATTGGCCGCCCTGATCGGTCTTGAAAATGTCCGGTCTGTGGTACCCCGCCAGCGCCTCCTCGACGGCTTCCAGGCACAATTCCGCTTCCATGCTGATGGGCCAACCCGCCAGGGCAGAAACCGGCGGGCAATTCCCTTCCTTTTCAGATTCTCCCTGCCAAGTCCGGACTCTTACAACGGTAACTACTAGCAGTTGCAGATACGAAGTCGTGCTATCTAGGGCTATCCAAGCGCTCTCCATTGCGGTCCAAATTGCAGAGCCGTGACTGATGCTTTCATGTCCATTTAGCACCGCCAATTTCCCGGCGCTACACCAATCATTGCAATTCGTTTTTGTCTCGGATACTCGATCATCCTGTCGGGCATGGGTAGAGGAGAGGGTGGCACACACGACAATCCATACCGGTCGTTTCCAATCCGGGTCTCAGCATCCCGTAGCGGACGATGTTCGGCCGATGCCATCAACCGTCAGCCTTGCAAGAGCTGCGCGCAGTCGTGCCATGGCTTCGCTAGGCTCCAGTCGCGGTCGCCCCCCCCCGGGAACTGTCAAATGCGCTGATGGATCCGGTCGCTACGGTTTGCACGAATTGTCGCCCGTGAGCTTGGGCTTTTTCCCAGCCCCGCTGCTTCTGGTACTTTACTTGGCGCTTACCGAGTACTTGTGCGTGCGGGATGCGGGCCGGACCCCTGGTCGTCTGGTTGGCTATGCCTGGCCACATCTGCCAAAGTGAGGCAATTTGACGTGTCGACGCGCAATCTGAACTATGCTGGCGTGGCCATCGACTTTTCCCTTGATACAAACGTTATTATTACGCAGGGACGCGACCCCTCATGATCGTAATACACATAGGCTTGAAGAAATGCGGCTCTGCCTCCTTGCAAACGTTTCTTAGTACCAACGAGAAGCAATTAAGCAACCTATCAATTGAGTATCCGCGCGCCGGTAGGGATAGCAACTCTCAAGATAAGGCGGGTAGAGAGCGCAAGGCTCACAATAACATTGCCAAGGAAATCCTGGGCGTAAAACGTCCCATATCGCAGCCGCGTGCGTTGTTGGAATGTGTGGGGCATTGGGCGCAAATAACAAGTCGCACAATGGTACTGTCGTCGGAAGTGTTCGAGGGTGCGACAAAAGAGGGAATACAATATCTGAAGCAGGCATTTCTACGGTGGCGCCCTGAAGAACAGTTCACAATATTCTTAATGATACGCGATCTGATCGACATTATGCCATCGAGTTACGCCCAAAAAATCAAGCATGGATTTCACACCTACGATTTTGACACCTTTTTCGCAGGGCGAATTGAAGAACCCCGCGTGCACTACTTTGATACCGCAGAGCGTTGGGCTGACGTTTTCGGATGGGACAGTATGCAGATACGCCTTCTGGACCGGTGCCACTTGACTAACGGCGATTTGCTCGATGATTTTCTTGCGATGCTGAGCGAGTCAGGGGCGGCAACGGATGGAGCCGTGCTGAACCGGACGGGCGTGATGAATAGCGCCCCCGGCTGGAAGACACTCGAAGCAATAAGAGCGCTGTTCGGTGATGGTCATTCGCTTCCCGAACATCATCGACTCTGGAAGTTTGTTGGGAGACGGCCAAGTAAGCGCATTGGAATCTGCGCGGTAGAATTGGGAGAAAAGAGAGGCTGGAACCGCGAAAGGGGCCGCTACTTGACGCGCGAACAGGCCGAGCGGTGCCTGGCAATCTATGCTGCAAATGTCGAAAAATTGAACCGGCGGGCGCTGAAGGCTCTACCGCTCCCCGCATCCCTCGGGAACAGAGGCTTCATGGCACGAGAGTTCATGCCTAAAGCTTGCCACATTTCTCGCTATGAGCTGCACGAGTTCTACAATGACCTCGCGGGTTCGTTGGAGAAGGTCTCAGCTGCGAGGCAGCGCGTGCGGTGACTGAAGGCAAGTAGAGCTTGCGCGTTTCGTAAATCTCTACATAACGTTTGTGTCATTTGGCATTTTCGAGAATGATCTGGCGGATTTCCTCTGCGTTTTCGACGTAGGCAAAGATGTCCTCGCTCAAAAGCTTCTGCAGCCTCGGAGCCGGATCGAATACGTTCCGGACTCCAAGGAATGTGCTTATCCCTTCCAGCATTTCTCCCGAAAAATTGCCGTCCTCATCAAACATTTCCTCATAGAAGATCGTGGTGTAGTGACTGCCACCGCAGAAATGCTGCACGATCATATCGTAGACTGACTTGGTTGATTTAACGTCGCGTAAGAAAGTATCTGGCCTGATGTTTACCCTCGCCGTCTGCTTCTGACCCTGCTCCAGCGCGGTGCTATGATAGATTTTTGTCTGGATTGCGACCTGGTTCGACACACAGAGGCTAGCCAGATCCCTCCTGTGGATGTCGATTATTTTCCACTTCTTTTCCCGTATCAGGAAAAACAGTCGTGGCAAGTTGCCGATCCGCCACCAGGGCTCGCACAGCAGATGGGCCTGATCGTACTTCACGTCCAGGACCACTATCCTGCAACCGGGCTTTTTCTCCAGCGCGTATTGTTTGCATGTCTCAAGAAATCGGGTGAAGTTGGCGACCGCTTTGCCGGGAAAGACGCTTCGCGGATCTTCCGCGTTCAGGCCCGCCAAATAATGGAAGTAGGAACGTTCATTGGCTTCGTTGAATATCTCGCCCATGCACACGATTTTCGGGTGCGTTCCGAGCATGCGATTGAAAACGGTTGTTCCGCTGCGCGGCCTGGCCAGCAGAAAACACGGCTTGGGCAGGGATTTCCCCCGTGGGCGCGTCTCTTCGGGAGCCATGTCATGGGACATCGAATCCGCCTCGTTCTTTGCTGTCATCTCTGCGCCCGCAGATCGAGTGAATTTGACCTGCAATTTGCCGTTTCCCTGATCGGGGCGCGCTACGCACTCCTGGCAATCGAAACCGCGCAGAAAGCCGTGCCACCTGATGTCAACCTGTCAATCTTGCCAGAGTATATGGCGTTCCTCGTCGCAGCGCCGGCTTCGTTCCCGGCGGTCCCCCCGGGCCCGGCAGGCGATTTTCATGCTCCGTGCGGTCCGCGAGCAGGCGCGAATAGGTAAGCCAGCCGGAACATGGGTGGTGCCGGGACGCGCCTCTGCTCAATTCCTCGAGATCGGCGAGACGCTGTGCCACGTCTTCGTAGGTCCAGCACAGGCGAAGCGTTCCATCGTTCAGCTTGATGGTGTGCGGAAACCGGGAACCGTCCAGTTCCAGGCATGGTACATGCACCAGAGCGGCCACGCTCTGGCAGACGGCGCGCGCGCGCGGATCGCTACCCACCGCGATAAACATGCGCGGCTTCCCCAGCGCGGCCAGCGATTCGATGAATCCGGGGTCGAAGTCTGATCCGCCCGACGGCACGAGGTCAACAGGAGATGCTGGGCAGGCGGGGGTTGCCCTGGAACAGATCGCTTCCACGCCAAGCTGGTCGAACCATTCGGGAGCACATCTAACCACTATCAGACCGCTGGCGTTCCCGCTTTTCCAAGGCCGAAGTGCGCTGGGAAGATTGCGAAATGGGGTCACCGGGAGATGTCGTCCGCCGCCCTTCACGACGATCCCGTCGGGCGCAAGCCAAATATCGGACGCCGGTGGAGGAGACGACTGCGACGCTATCCTAGCGAGTTCCGGTCTCCAGGTATCCAGTGTCAATCGCTTGTAGATTGGCTTCAGGGCGTGCCAAAGCATCAGTCCGGCCGCGCCGCCGATCGAAAGAACGATTTCGACTATGGAATGGGAGCGCTCCAATTCGCGCAACGCTGCCTCCACGCCCCGGACGAATTCGCCGTCCTCCGGAAGGCGGAAAACATCGACGCACTCCAACTCTGGACGCAGCCGTCCGAACGGCCGGCTTCCCAGATAAATGACTACCGTCGAGGTGACCTGTGAAACCAATTCGCACCATTGCGCAATGCGTTCCGCTCCCACATCGTCACATTCGTCCAGAACGTAGTCCGTCAGGAACACCGTGGTGCCGGAGTGGCGCCGGATTGCATCTGCCAGCTTGTCATACCCGATCCTGCAGCGTTCGCAGGCGAGCGCCGCTGCCTCATCCGTTCGGCACTGCAGAATGTTTAGCCGTTCGCGGTCCGTGGAAAGAACGACGAGCGCCTCGCATATCTCATCAATCGATCCGAGCGTATGAAACGGATCGGTGGGCGAAAAACCATCGAAACCGTTCTCGGTCGAAACAATCGCCTTTCCGAATCCCAATGCCTCGGCAACTTTTATTTTCAGCCCCGTGGAGAACATCATGGGCGTTACTATCACGTCCACGTTGTCGTAGAACTCCTCCAGTTTCGCGACCCGCCCCAGCAAATGCACTCCTGGAATATCCGATCTCAGTTGCGCGCACACTTCTCCTGCGACGGTGAGCGTCATCGGCGCCATGGAAGAAGCCCGATACTGCCCGAATGCCTCTGCGAAGCGGGTCATGACCGCGACGTTGACCACGTTCAGGGCGCCTATGAATCCGGCACGAAGCGCATCTCCAGCCTCTGCCGGCCGGGTCGCGTGCCTTTCCTCTTTGCGTCCGGGCCAGAACGGTACCGAAAGAACTGTGCGGTCCGGAGCCAGTGCTTGGTAGTGGCGCGCTTCCGAATCCTTTATCGCGACGACGACATCGCTGCGCGCCAGCGCAATCGCCTCCTGATCCTCGGTCGTATAGAATGCCTCCAACGGCGCTCCCAAGGCCGTCAGCAACTCCTTCCTGCCCGCAAATCTGTCGTGCGTTTCAAGGACCTTGGCAGTTCCGGCGGGCGCAAGCAGGAAAGCGCGCGAAAGGAAGGCATAATTGACGACGAAAACCTCAAAGAATTCCCGTTTGAACAGCCACTTCAGGTAAGCCTCGGTCCACGGACTCCACCATTCGTCGATGCAATGATGCTCACCGATGGCCGCAGGCTGAATCACCCCCGATGCAGGAACAAGCGCAAAGCTTTCCCAAGCGTCGCGCATCGTTCGCGCGGATGCCGGGATGGCCTTTCGCCAGTCCGGCTCGCCGGGATATAGCAGAAAGTGGATCTCGTAACCCTGCTCCTTGAGGAACGAAGTTGTCTGGTAAACGCGGTGGCGGTTTCCGTAGTCCTGCGGATGCGATGCGGTGGGTGAGAGGATCAACGCCTTTCGACGAGCGCGATGCAGATTGAACATGTCAATATCAGTTCATCTCGTCCAGGAGGAAGTCTTCGCGATCAACGTTGCGCATGCGACGCGCTATCGTCGCCATCAAATGACCCGGGGCTCCGCGATGCGGCGCTGTCGAGCGGAAGAGCCGCCCCCCCTTCCGGAAGCTGTACCCGCTCGCAAATCATCGGTTCCAGGTTGAGCCCGTAAAACACCACACCCAGTGACCGGTGGTCAGGTGATTCCGGATCGCGCCGACTCGGCACGAAACTCGATGGAAGAAAGAACGTCAGGGTCACGATCCTGGAGAATTGCCTCGCCGGAATTGATCCGCGCACAAGCGCTCCAGACTCCTCGAATCGAACAGGCACTTCCGCGTGATCGACAAATGCGCGCAGCTCAAACACGTTGACAACGGAATTCGGCATGATCTGCATTCGGAAGTTCCAAGCCAAGTTGCGATCAAGATAGAACCGAAGCTCGAAATAATCATCGCCATCCGTCCAACGGAAGGGCCTGCCGCTGGCGTCTATTTCCTGGGCGTGGAAGCCTGCTGCAAAAGGCGCAACCGCGTCGGCATCGAAGGCGACCGGCTCCGGCAACGAAGTGATCTGTTCGCCTGCCATCAGTCCTTGCAATGCCTGTTCCAGCTCGACTACTCGCCTCGCCACCTCGATGGCTCCGCGCTCCACGAGTTTTAGCCGCAGTTCAATTTCATCAGTCACTTTTGGGACTTCCATCGGAACCACTCCCGATATCGTTCCTCGGCTGTTCCGAAGACCACCCGCCAAGGTGCGATATATGTTCTGTTACGCCGCTGAATGGTGTGAGGCTAACCTCTGCTTCGTATGACCACTCCAACAATTCATGCGCACGGAGAAATTCTTCCGCGGCTCCCGAATTTGAAAACCGTTTGAGGATTTCCGACGAATTCTGTTTTATGCTCGTCGCCCTGAGCTCAACGTCCTTCGAATCGGCGCCGATGAAATTCAGCAGACACGAAAACAGCCACGGATCATTGATTTCTTCGTAATGCAGAAGATAGAAAAACTGTTGATGCGCATTCAGCTTCTGGATCACGCTACGGTAAAAGGCCGCATACTTTTTGCAGAATTTTACGAATTTTTCAGCTTCGAATGAGACCACCGGCTGGCTGGGCCTGGCGGTCCGGCGTACCCGCTCTCCGAACCTGTGCGCGATGCGCGACGACGAATAAACCGCCAGCGCGTTGCGGCGATACAAGATGACCTTCTTGATCGAAGAATCCGCAATAAGCTGGTCGAGCAAAGCGTCGTTGTGGCCTGCGAATATCTTGAAACCCACCTGGCACCCGCCCCGGTCGTTGGAAAAAACCTGTTGAATGAATTCTTTCGGGTTCTTGTCGCGAATCTCGGTCAGTTGCGCCCGCGTGACCGGCACGCGATCCGAATCCCGCCACCTGCCCAGAATTGTTTCCTTCTTTGGATGAAGGAGCTCGCCGTGGCAAATGACGTCCGGCCTCTTGTGGAGAAGCGTCGTCAGGTGGGTCGAGCCCGTCCGCGGCGAGGCAATAATCACGAAAGGCATCTGACCTCACGTTGGGTTGGGTCGTAGTTCGTGAGCCGCACTCTACGCGTGCGTCCTGATTTTAGGAGAACGCAAAACATTTACCACGATCACTACAACTTGTCCGGCCTTCCTCTCGACGGGTGCAGATGGTTGCGGGGCCAGGATTTGAACCTGGGACCTTCAGGTTATGAGCCTGACGAGCTACCGGGCTGCTCCACCCCGCGTCATTACGAAACGCTAACCTCAATTCAAATCGCTTCTACCGTGATCTGATGTTCTCGTCGAAGGGCCTGACTCGGAAACAGGGGCCGCCTCAATTTGCCCGGCTCGGAATGCAGCGGGCCCCAGACTGCCACCGGCCAATGTCCAGATTAGTGATTTTTGCGAACAGCTCAAGGTCGTTTGCGTAAAGTTCCTGCAGATATCCGCGATCAGCGTCAGTCACTATTGAAGGATACGTCATGGGTTTTCTGGCCCGCGCGAACACTGCGTCACTCGCAAAACCGGCGGAATCGACTCCTACGAATTCAGCCACTTTGGCCAAGGTTGAAGCCCTCTCGGTAAGAAAGTCATCCGACATCAAAGACAGGACGTGATCTTTCTGGAAGCTCATGTGCAGTGTAGCTGTCTGCCTGCCGTAAAAACCCCGTTCCACATAGCTGAAGCGCCTGGGTTCCTCCTTGATCCGTTGACGTCCGCGCCGGATGGCCTCTGCAAAGCTTAGCTTCTCCGCTCCTCGTGCATACTGCATGCACCAATGTGAATAAGCGCGCTCCACGGGATCGCGAAACAGCAGTATGAACCGGATGTCCGGATTGTACGCGCGAATCCGTTCGTGCGCGGACGTCCAATAGATTGTAATGGGAGTCGATTCACCGTATATGGCGCGCCCTGGCTCATACAAGCGATGTAATATATCATAGTTCGGAGCGGCCCAATCTGCTTCATCCCGATCGAAGAAGTGCGGCTCCTTTCGCCGAGGCATGCCGATGTCGCTATGCAAGCGTAGATTTTCGTACATTGCAGTCGTGCCGGCCTTTTGCACGCCAGCAACCATGAAACTGACTTTCATCTGCTACGCTCCGCGACGGGCCTGCTCTTGCGAGCCACATGGTGGATTTCATCAAACTCCCGAGCTTGCTGCAATCGAAATTCTCCCATCCGACCGTTGAACGGTTTCGCGTCCTTTGCTGACCTGGCAGCGACCGACTCTCCCGCGGCTTGAGCCGCAGTACCATGGGCGCTGGGGGCTTTAACGGCCGAGTTCGGAATGGGATCGGGTGGAATTCCCCCGCAAGGACCACCAGGTCGGCAAAGGACGCAATCAGGGATCAGCATCAGGGATCAGAGTTTCCGATACCTGATGACCGACACCTGGCGCGCGACACTCAAATCTGAAAGCTGCGCGCAAATGTTTCATTCGCGCGCGCCTGGGCTCGTTTCCAGGCATGGAACGGTGCCGGCGATCAAGCGCCGATCGAGCGATTAGGACCAGTAAGCTCAACGCATTGCTGCGCTTACACGCCTGGCCTATCGACGTGGTCGTCTTCCACGGCTCTCAAGCGAAACCTGGTTTTGAGGTAAGTTTCCCGCTTAGATGCTTTCAGCGGTTATCTCGTCCGCACTTAGCTACCCGGCAGTGCCGCTGGCGCGACAACCGGTCCACCAGAGGTGCGTCCATTCCGGTCCTCTCGTACTAGGAATAGCTCCTCTCAAGTTTCGAACACCCACGGCAGATAGGGACCGAACTGTCTCACGACGTTCTAAACCCAGCTCACGTACCACTTTAAATGGCGAACAGCCATACCCTTGGGACCTGCTCCAGCCCCAGGATGTGATGAGCCGACATCGAGGTGCCAAAC
>DATAWY010000026.1:0-109031 GCA_036266955.1 Rhizomicrobium sp. | reverse complement strand
CACGGCCGGGTTGGCCTTGATCCTGTCGGCGAACTCCGGACCGGTCGCTTCGAGCAGATGGCCATGCGCGTAGAGGACCGGCGCGAGTATTTCGGTGTACCAGCCGCCGCCCGGCTGCAATTCAATGACGGTCATGTCCGGCTTGAGGCCGAAGAATAGCAGGGTCTCGATGGGGTGCCGGTAGTGATCGCGCGCCTTGTGCGCAGGCGAACGCCAGTCGCCGTTCACGGCTTTCTGCAGCAGTGCAACGGAGCTGTCGGATGGCGCGGCGGGATCGGCGGCGGCGACGGAGACGATGAGCAGGGCGCTGGCAACCATGATGAAGGGCCTGCAGATTTGGCGGAACATGGTTCGACCTCCTGACGGTGGGCGTTCAAGATTACGCTGGGACATCTTCGCTGGCACGATTTCTGGCCTGCCGAGCCGTAGCCGCGTGAGCCGAGCGAAGGCTGGTGGGCGCGACAGGGATTGAACCTGTGACCCCTCCCGTGTGAAGGGAGTGCTCTCCCGCTGAGCTACGCGCCCGATGTCCCGGCCGGGGACGGGCGCTCTACCGCGGAGGCTCGGAGCGGTCAACCGGCTGGGGCGGGCGGCGGGATAGAACCGATACGGTTGACATACGGCCTGAATTGGTCTAGACCTGCCCAGTTGTCGAGGCGCCGTTGGTCATGATCGTTTCCACGCCTGCGAGAGCTGGAGCGAGAAACGAATGCCAACGGTGCGCAGTGGCCGAGGAAATCGTCACCGAGTTCCCTGCCTCAGGGAGGATCTCAGGGAGGATTCTGAAAAATGGACGCGTCGCAGTCCTTGGAAGCGGGCGGCGCAGGAAAGGTGATGGCGTGGAGGAGGATAGATACGGCCGAAGCGAAAATGAACTGGTCGTGTTTTCCCTGCCTCAGGGAGAATCTCAGGGAGGATTTTGAAAAAATGGACGGGTCGAAGTTCCTGGAGTTGCGGAGCAGGGGAGGGGGAGGGCGGCGGTCAAAATTTCTTTCTCAGGGAATTTCGCCGGGAAGGTTTCAGTAGTCGGACGGGCCGGACTCGGTGGAGAGAGCCCCCTCCGCCCCTTCGGGGCACCTCCCCCACGCTTCGCGCGGGGGAGGAAAGTGACCGGCGGGGGAGGAAAGAGATGGCGGGGGGAGGAAAGGTGATGGCGCGGGGGAGGGAATCGACGGCCGAAGCGAACATGGATTGGTCGTGTTTTCCCTGCCTCAAGGAGAATCTCAGGGAGTGAAATTATTTGAGGATGCGCGCGACCAGCGCCGGCAGTTCGGTGAAGTCGCCGGTCACGGCGTCGGCGCCGAGGGTCTCCACCGGATCGGGCGTGTAGCCATAGGTGAGGAGGATCACGGGCACGCCGGCCGCGCGCGCCGTCCGGTAATCGGTGGTGCTGTCGCCGATCATGATCGCGCCGGCGCCTTCGCCGCCCACATCGTCCACCACATGGTGGAAGACGCGGGCGTCGGGCTTGACGTAGGAGAAGCGGCCGGCGCCGTGAATGGCGGTGAAGTAGCGGGCGAGATCGAGCCGGTCGAGCAGGGGATCTGCCAGTTCCTGGGGCTTGTTGGTGAGCACGCCCAGCCGCGCGCCGGCCTCCACGAAGTTTTTCAGCGTGCGTTCCACGCCGGGGAACGGGCGGCTCCCGTCCACGAGGTGTTCGCGGTACCAGGCGATGAATGCGTCGATCAGTTCGATGGTGCGCGGCTCGGGAAGCGGGCCGCCGGTCTGCGCCAGCGCCTCCGCCAGCATGGTCCGCGCCCCATGGCCCACCAGATGGCGCAGGTCTGGCCGGCGAACCGGTCTGCGGCCCTCCCGGACAAGAATGGCGTTCAGCGCGCCGAGCAGGTCGGGCGCGGTATCGACGAGCGTGCCGTCGAGGTCGAAAATGAGAGCGGGGGAGCGATTCATCACGTGTCAGCCGTACCGGAAGTTCACCACAAAGGACACGAAGATCACGAAGGTTCCGTTGTGTTCTTCGTGCCCTTTGTGGTGAAATCTTCGCCGATGAAACAACGCAGCATAGCGTTGCAAAACGTCATTTTGTCGCCGCCCGCCGGCCGCGTTATAGCATCGCCATGACGGAGCGCGCCGGAATCATACTGGCGGCAGGGCAGGGGACGCGGATGAAATCCGCGCGGCCCAAGGTGATGCACGCGGTCGCGGGCCGGCCGATCCTCGGCCATGTCATGGCGGCGATGCGGGCCGCCGGTATCGGCCGCCTCGTCGTGGTGACGGCGCGCGACGCGGAAGAGGCGCGCGCCTATGCGATTGCCGAAGGCGGCGAATGCGTGATCCAGGAGAAGCAGCTGGGCACCGGCCACGCCGCGAACGCAGCCTGCACGATTCTCAGGGAATTTGAGGGCGTGGTGGTGGCGACCTATGGCGACATGCCGCTGGTGACGCCCGGCTGTTTCGACGCGTCTCTGGCGGCGCGCGAAAGGACGGGGCTTTCGCTGGCGGCGTTCCGCGCCAAGCATCCGGCAGCCTATGGCCGGGTCATTCTTGACGGGCAGGCCATGCTCGACCGCATCGTGGAATTCCGGGACGCAACCGAAAGCGAGCGCGCCGGCGATCTCTGCAACGCGGGAATTTTCGCGGCCGAGGCGAAGGCTTTTTTCCGCTGGGCGGGCGCGCTCGGCAATGACAACGCCCAGCGCGAATATTACCTGACGGATGTTCCGGCGCTGGCGAAACGCGACGGGGTCGCCTGTGCGGTGGCGATCGTCGACGAAACGGATGTGACCGGCGTGAACAGCCGCGCCGAGCTCGCGGGCGCCGAAGCGCTGATGCAGGCGCGCCTGCGCGCGGCGATGCTGGAAGCCGGGGTCGGGATACGCGATCCCGCCACGGTCTATTTTTCCTTCGACACGGTGATCGAGCCGGATGCACAGATCGAGCCCTTCGTCGTCTTCGAGCCCGGCGTGACGGTCCGGAGCGGCGCGCGGATTCGGGCGTTTTCGCATCTCGAAGGCGCCGAGGTCGGACGCAACGCCATCGTCGGGCCGCACGCGCGGCTGCGGCCCGGCGCCGTGATCGGGGAGGACGTCCATATCGGCAATTTCGTCGAGGTGAAGAATTCGCAAGTCGGGCGCGGCGCCAGGGCCAATCATCTGGCCTATCTGGGCGATGCGTCGGTGGGCGCGGGCGCGAACATCGGCGCGGGCACCATCACCTGCAATTACGACGGTTTCGACAAGCACAAGACGGTGATCGGCGCCGGCGCCTTCATCGGCTCCAACACGTCGCTGGTGGCGCCGGTGCGCGTGAACGACGGCGCCTATGTCGGCGCCGGCAGCACGATCGCTCACGACGTGGAGGCGAATGCGCTCGCCGTCGTCCGCGCGGAGCAGGTGGAGAAACCCGGCTGGGCCGAGAAATTCCGTACACGGAAGAAAATGGAGAAAGAGGGGAGTAATTAGATGTGCGGCATTGTCGGCATTGCGGGCGGGGATGAAGCGGCGTCCGTTCTTCTGGAAGCGCTGAGGCGGCTCGAATATCGCGGCTATGATTCGGCCGGTGTCGCCACGCTGGTCGGCGGGCATATCGAGCGGCGCCGCGCCGCAGGCAAGCTGTCCAATCTCGCCGCGGCGCTGGCGGCGCATCCGCTGCACGGGCGAACGGGCATCGGCCATACGCGCTGGGCGACGCATGGCGCACCCACCGAATCCAACGCCCATCCGCACGCCAGCGCGCGCGTGGCGCTGGTGCACAATGGCATCATCGAGAATTTCCGCGAGCTGCGCGACGAACTGGCCGCGAAAGGTCATCACTTCGGCTCCGACACCGATACGGAAGTCGCCGTCCATCTCATAACTGATTATCTCGAGGCGGGGCTCGACGCGGCGGGGGCGGCGATTGCGGCGGCGCGGCGCCTGACCGGCGCCTATGCGCTCGCGATGATTTTCGACGGCGAGGACTCGCTTGTCATCGGTGCGAGGAAGGGAAGCCCGCTCGCGGTCGGCTATGGCGAGCGCGGCTCCTATCTCGGCTCGGACGCCTTCGCGCTGGCGCCTTTCACCAACCGCATCTCCTATCTGGAAGATGGCGACGTGGCGATGCTGCGCGGCGCGGACGTCTCGATCTTCGATGCGGAGGGACGGCCCGTCCATCGCGATATCCGCATCGTCAGCGGGGCGGAAGGGCTGATCGACAAGGGCGGATTCCGGCATTTCATGGCGAAGGAAATTCACGAACAGCCGGAAGTGATCGCGCACACGCTGGCGCATTATCTGGATCCCGCCGGGCCTTGCGTGGCGCTCGGCAACGCGCGCGCGGGCGAGGCTCTGGCGCGCGCCGAACGTCTGACCATCTCGGCCTGCGGCACCGCGTTCTACGCCGGGCTGGTCGGCAAATACTGGTTCGAACAGCTGGCGCGGCTCGGCGTGGATGTCGATGTCGCTTCGGAGCTGCGCTACCGCGAGCCGATCTATGCCAGCGGCGGCGCGGCTTTGTTCATCTCGCAATCGGGCGAAACAGCCGACACGCTGGCGGCGCTCCGCCACGCGAAAGCGAACGGACAGACCACGCTCGCCGTCGTCAACGTGCCCGAAAGCTCGATCGCGCGCGAAGCCGATATCGTGCTGCCGACCTTCGCCGGACCCGAGATCGGCGTTGCCTCCACCAAGGCGTTCACCTGTCAGTTGAGCGTGTTGATCGCGCTCGCGATCGCCGCGGGCCGCGCCCGCGGTGTGCTCGATGCAGAGGAAGAGCACCGGCTGTGCGTGGCGCTGCTGGAGACGCCGCGGCATATCGTGGAATTCCTGAAGCAGGAGCCGAAGGTCGAGGCGCTCGGCGCGGAAATCGCCGAAGCGCGCGACGTGCTCTATCTGGGGCGCGGCTTAAGCTATCCGCTCGCGCTCGAAGGCGCGCTGAAGCTCAAGGAGATTTCCTACATCCATGCCGAAGGCTATGCGGCGGGAGAAATGAAACATGGCCCGATCGCGCTGATCGACCCGAGCGTGCCGGTGATCGTGCTCGCGCCGTCCGATGCGCTGTTCGAAAAGACGTCGTCGAACATGCAGGAAGTGATGGCGCGCGGCGGCAAGGTGGTGATGATTTCCGACGAAGAAGGTCTGGCAAAAGCCGGCGCCGGAACCTGGGCCAGGATCGTACTGCCGCGCGTCCATCCGCTTCTGACGCCGCTGCTCGCTGCCGTTCCGGTGCAGCTTCTCGCCTACCACACCGCCATCGCCAAAGGCACCGACGTCGACCAGCCCCGCAACCTGGCCAAATCGGTGACCGTGGAATGATCATGCGAACAGTTTCCTCCCCCGCGCGAAGCGTGGGGGAGGGGGACCGCGAAGCGGTGGAGGGGGCCTCTCGCGCCATCGAAGAGCCCCCTCCGCCCCTTCGGGGGACCTCCCCCGCGCAAGCGCGGGGGAGGAAAGTACTGGTGCGCGTGCCGGTGCCATGCGTCTTATCGTGAACGAGCAGCTCAAGCGCGCGGCGGCGGCGGGGGCGCTGGAATTCGTCGAAAGCGGGATGAAGCTCGGGCTGGGGACGGGCACGACCGCGGAGATATTTCTGGAGCTGCTCGCGGACAGGGTCCGGTCGGGACTGACAGTCATGGGCGCTGCCACCTCGGAACGCACCGAAGCAAAGGCGCGCGCGCTCGGCATTCCGTGCGGCGCTCTCGACGCGCTCGCGCCGCTCGATCTGGACATCGACGGCGCCGACGAAGCCGATCGCGGCTTCAATCTGATCAAGGGCGGCGGCGGGGCGCTGCTGCGCGAGAAAATCGTCGCGGCGTCATCGAAGCGCATGATTGTGATCATGGACGATTCGAAGCTGGTCGATTGTCTCGGCCGTTTTCCGCTGCCCGTCGAGGTCACGCCATTCGGGCATGAGACGACAGCCGCCCGCATCCGCGAGGCCGCGGCGCGGGGCGGTTATCGCGATATTCCCGTGGGCTTGCGCGAACGCGACGGCAAAGCGTTCGTCACGGACAGCGGCAATCTGATCTATGATTGCGCGTTCGGCGCGATCCAGGATGCGCCCGTGCTTGCCTCCCTGCTCGGCGCCGTTCCCGGTGTCGTGGAGCATGGGCTGTTCATCGGTCTGGCGTCAACATTGATTGTGGCGAGCGAGGCGGGCCTTGAAGTGATCGGGAATTAGGGCAGGGCGGCGCATGTCATCGAAGTATGATTTCGATCTCTTCGTCATCGGCGGCGGTTCGGGCGGGGTTCGTGCCGGCCGTCTGGCCGCGCAGGCCGGCGCGCGGGTGGCGATCGCGGAGGAATATGGCTTCGGCGGCACCTGCGTGATCCGGGGCTGCATCCCCAAAAAGCTCTTCGTCTATGCAAGTCATTTCGGCGAGGATTTCGAGGACTGCGCCGGTTTCGGCTGGACGGTGCCGGAACGCCGCTTCGACTGGAACGTGCTCGTCGCCAACAAGAACAAGGAGATCGCCCGCATCGAGGGGCTTTACCGGGAGAATGTGGAGAAGGCCGGCGCCGAAGTGATCATGGAGCGCGCCGAGTTCGAGGATGCGCACAGCATCCGGCTGACAAAGAGCGGCCGCCGGATCAGCGCCGAGCGCTTTCTTATCGCCACCGGTGGTTACCCTGCGAAGGATATGGGCGGCGCGCCCGGCGCCGAGCATTGCATCACGTCGAATGACGCCTTTTACCTCGAGAAATTTCCGCGGCGCATCGTCATCGCCGGCGGCGGCTATATCGCCATCGAATTCGCCCATATTTTCCATGGCCTGGGCGCGGAGGTGACGCTTGTCTATCGCGGGCCGAAACTCCTGCGCGGCTTCGACGACGACATGCGCGATGCGCTCACGCAGTCGAGCATCAAACGCGGCATTCGCGTCGTTCTCGACCGCACATTCCGCAAGGTCGAAAGACGCGGCGGCGAGGTGTTCGCGTTCACCGACAAGGACGAGATGCTCGAAGCCGACGAAGTGATGCTGGCGATCGGCCGCGTGCCCAACACAGGCGGAATGGGCATGGATAAGATCGGCGTCGAACTCGGAAGGCGCGGCGAAGTCAGGGTCGATGAATTTTCCCGCTCGAATCTGCACCATGTCTGGGCGGTGGGAGACGTCACCGACCGGATCGCGCTGACGCCGGTCGCCATTCACGAGGCGATGGCCTTCGTGAAGACGGTGTTCGAGGACGATCCGACGCCTGTCGATCACACCAACGTGCCGACCGCGGTGTTCAGCCAGCCCGAGATCGGCACAGTCGGCCTCACGGAAGCCGATGCTCTGGCGCAGGGTTTTGCGATCGACGTGTACAAATCGAGCTTCCGTCCGCTCAAGAACACGCTCTCCGGCCGCGACGAACGCGCGTTGTTCAAGCTGGTCGTGGACGCGCGGACCGGCCGCCTCCTGGGCTGCCATCTATTTGGTCCGGAAGCCGCGGAAATCATCCAGGTGGTCGCCGTGGCGATGAAGATGGGCGCGACCAAGGCGCAGTTCGATGCCACGATCGCGTTGCATCCCAGCGTCGCGGAGGAACTCGTGACGATGAGAAACAAGGCCTATTCGAAAGACGCCACATAGCCCGCGATGACATCGCTTACGCCGATGGCCGCTATCCCGAGCTGCGCGCCCTTTCCTCACCATGGCCGGCTCGAGGCCGGCCATGGTGAAATTAGGACGGTCCGGCGAAAATAATCACATCATCGAGACAAAGGGCGCGAGGGCGGCTTCGACTTTTTCCAGATCCTGCGTCTGGTTTTCCTCGTCCATGTCCTGCGCATAGCGCTCGGCGGTCTTGAGCGCATCCTGTGCGAGCGTCAGCCGTTTGCTCGCATAATCCGCGTAGGTGATCTGTCCGCTGTAGAGGGCCACCCTGAGCTTGCTGCCGTCGATCCAGGCGTCGGTAATGTAGGAGGTGAGTTTATCGACTTCCGACTGGGTCGGCTGCGGCGGTACGGGAATGTCGTCCATGAGCTGGCGCGCCTTGGCCTGGCATGCTTCCATCGTGCTCGCCCATACTCCGATCGCGGGCTGTTCGGCCGGCGCGGCGGTCGCGTTGTCGGTAAGGATGGCGAAGGGGACGGGCCCGTCGGGCGGGGACTTGAACAGTTCGACCTTGTCGCGGATCGCATCGAGCCCGCGATCCTTCATGCGCGCGGCGCAGGCGTCGGCGACGGCCGTCGTCCTGTCGGTGAAGCTGCCGGAGTCGAACGTGTATTTGATTCCGCCGATGGTGTCGCAGCCCGTGAGCGCGAGCGCCATCATCATGCCGATCAGCCTTTTCATTGATCCGCTGTTGAAGAGAATGTCCGGCCGCCTTTTAGGGCAGCCGGACGGACTGCACCAGACCGCGAGGTTGAAAGCATCTCGCAGGAAAGCTGTCGCAGGAGCGGGTCCGAGCCTGTATATCCCGCTGGCCGAGACAGGAGCCCCTCGCAGGTGTCGCAGAACTGGAGCCCATCAAGCTGGCGCGGCCGGCCGATCCGCCAGGCGCCGGATTATCCCTCGGCCGACGCGCTCGCCGCCGTGGAGACGCGGCTGAAGACGCATCCCCCGCTTGTGTTCGCCGGCGAGGCGCGCAGCCTGAAGGCGCGGCTGGGGCAGGTGGCGGACGGGAAGGCCTTTCTGCTGCAGGGCGGGGATTGCGCCGAAAGCTTCGCCGAGTTCCATCCCGACAATATCCGCGACACGTTTCGCGTGCTGCTGCAGATGTCGGTGATCCTCACCTTTGCGGCAGCACTTCCCGTGGTGAAGCTTGGCCGCATCGCGGGGCAGTTCGCGAAACCGCGGACGGCGGATACGGAAACCCGCGGCGACGTCACGCTGCCGTCCTATCGGGGCGACAATGTCAACGCGATGGAATTCGACGAGGCGAGCCGCACGCCGGATCCCGCGCGGCTGATGCAGGCCTATGCCCAATCGGCCTCCACGCTCAACCTGCTGCGCGCCTTCGCGCAAGGGGGGTACGCCGATCTGCACAATGTCCATCGCTGGACCCTGGGCTTCATCGCGGGCTCGCCGTCCGGCGAACGCTATCGCGCGCTGGCGCAGCGGATCAGCGAGACGCTGGAATTCATGGAGGCCTGCGGCATCACGCCGGACTCCACCCCGCAACTGCGGAGTACCGAATTCTATACGAGCCACGAGGCGCTGCTGCTGGGCTATGAGCAGGCCATGACGCGAATCGATTCGACGAGCGGGGCGTGGTACGACACCTCCGCGCATTTTCTCTGGATCGGCGATCGCACGCGCGATCTCGGCGGCGCCCATGTCGAGTTCTGCCGCGGCATCAGGAACCCGATCGGTCTGAAATGCGGTCCCACGCTCGACGAGAGCGAGCTTTTGAAGCTGCTCGCCCATCTCAATCCGGAGAATCAGAAGGGCCGCATGACGCTGATCTGCCGGTTCGGCGCCGACAGGGCAGGCGAAAGACTGCCGCGCCTCATTCGTGCGGTGCAGCGGGAGGGAGCGGCGGTCGTGTGGTCCTGCGATCCCATGCATGGCAACACCATCACCTCGCATACCGGTCTCAAGACCCGCTCTTTCGAACGCATCCTGAAGGAGGTAAAGACCTTCTTCGAGGTGCATCGCGCCGAGGGGACGCATGCCGGCGGGGTGCATTTCGAAATGACGGGCCAGAACGTGACGGAGTGCCTGGGCGGTGCCCAGGCGATCTCGGAGGATGATCTGTCGCGGCGCTACCACACGCATTGCGATCCGCGGCTCAATGCCAGCCAGGCGCTTGAGCTTGCCTTCCTGATGGCGGAAAGCTTGCGCGCCGAGCGCATGAAGGACGCGCGTTTCGCGGCCTCCGCCTGAGGCTCGCGTTCCGCCGGGCTTTTGACGGAGGGGCGACGGGGATGGGCGCAGCGCGCCTTCTGGCAAAGGGCTGGATCGTATTCTGCGTTTACGCCGGGGCACTTGCCTTCGGCCGCGCGCTCGCCTCCGGAGTTCCCTGGACCACGGCGGCTGGCCCGATCCTGGTCTGCGTTTTGCTCTTCGGCGCCATGGGCGTTCTGTTCATATCCGGTTACGGCCTTTCGGCCGGACACCTGCGCCCACCGCTCCCTACCGCACTCAAGCCGGCCGGTTTCGTGCCCGGATTCAACGAGATCGTCTTCGTGGTGTTTGCGGTCGTGGTCTGCTGCATCCAGATTTTCTATGCGCCTGCCGATCACGCGGCCGCCGCCGCCGTGGCGCTGGAGAGCGCGATGCGCTTTGCCATATTCGGCCAATCGGCGCTGGAAAACGCTCTCGCCCAGTGCAGCCTCGATGGCGGCCGCCTGTTCACCTCCGCGGCCTCGTGGCTGCTGACGGTGATCTTCCTGGGATCGGCGCTTTCGCGCATCCGGCTCGCCGCAGGCATTGTGCGGCTGGAGCGCAAACGTCGCCCCGAGGCCCTGGGCGCGCAGCCGCTCGCCTTCGCGCTCGGTCTGGTCAGCGTGGCAGGCATCCAGCTGCTCTATGTCGGGACGGGTTACGCGCTGCTGCCGTGCCGGGCGCTCGGCGGGCTGTGGGGCGACGTCGTGATGGGCCTAGGACCGCTGATGCTCGGCTATGTGGTGATGGCCGCCCTCGTCGCGCTGCTCGCACTCGGCTCCGAGGCCTGATCAATCCGCGCCCCCGCTCAGCGTCTCGCCAATCTGGAACGGCGGGACATAACTCTTGCGGTCTATCATGCGACCAGGCATGTATGGATCGACCGACATGAAGAGGTTATGCACAGGAATCTGGCCCCGGTCCCGGGTCCGGGACCGGGGTCTCGACCAGTTCGAAATCTTCCGGCGATGGCATCCCCACCGGCCGCCGTGTCAGACGGATTTCATGATTTTTCGGCATCGGCCCTCTCCAGCCTCGGATTCCCGGAGCCTAGCAGCGGCAGGAAGCGTAACAAGACGAAACATTTTATGAGTCGCGCCGCTGCCCCTTCTGTGGCTGATAAGTGCCGGGATTCACGAAGGGATTCTCATTGCAGGGTTCCCAGAGCCGGTGTCTTCGTCCCTTGCGGGCCGGAGTCGTGGGTATCGGGGCGTTTGGCCGCCATCATGCGGCCAAGTATGCGCTGATGGACGGAGTAGAGATCGCCGGCATCGCGGACCCCTGCCTCAAGGCAAGGCGGGCCGCGATCGCGACCCATGATGTTGCGGTGGTCCCAGACTGGCGCGATCTGCTGGGCGCGGTCGATCTCGTCAGCGTCTGCTCGCCCGCGATCACCCATGCTTCCATCGTGCGCGCCTTCCTCAACGCCGGCGCCCATGTGCTGGTTGAAAAGCCGATCGCGACCCGGCTTCCGGAGGCCGATCAGCTCGTCGCGCTTGCAAGCGTCAGCGGCCGGGTTCTGACCGTCGGTCACCAGGAGCGCTTCGTTTTCGCGCGTACGGGCATGCTCGATTATGGCGACGTGCCGCTGTTCGTGGAATGCTGGCGCCTCGGACCATGGACCGGACGGGGCGTGGATGTGAGCGTCGTTCTGGATTTGATGATCCATGACCTCGATCTCGTACATCGCCTGGTACCCGGCGGCGTCTGCGAGACCGAAGCAACGGGCAGGCAGGTCCATAGCCGCCATATGGACGATGTTTCCGCCCAGATCGGCTTCGAAAACGGTACGCAGGTGCGACTGTCGGCAAGCCGGGTTTCCAACCTGCGCCGTCGTGGCATGCGTGCCGTCTATTCCGACGGTGTGATCGAAATCGATTTCATCGCCCGCACGGTTCGAAACACGACGCGGCGCCTTGTCAATCCGCTCGTGCTCGATGATCCCCTGGGCGAATCGCTGGCGGCCTTCGTAAGCGCCGCGCGCGGCGAGGCCGAGCCCTTTGTTCGTCCCGAGGAAGCGCGCCGCGCTCTTGCGACTGCGCTTCGGATCGAGGACTCCAGCGTTCCCATGGCGCTGCCCCGCGCCACAGGCACCTACGCCGCCCGCGCGTAGCTATATAAGTTCCACCCTCCCCCTAGGGGACGCCATATTTTACTAAAGACTTGATTTTCATGCATATTATTGTTATCATCTTCCTGCACAGTTCATACCCAGATACGGCAGATCAAGGACTTACGAGCCAAATCTACCCAATTTCTGCACAGAATCAGGCGTTCCCATGGCCTTTCTCCTCGATTCCGAAGAACTCAAAAACGGCCTGATCATCTTCCGCCGGGCCGATGTAAAGCACCAGAACTGGTACTGCCGGGTCAAACTCCCCCAGGCAGACCGCTACAAGGTCGTCTCCCTCAAAACCGCCGACCGCGCCACCGCCCGCGAGAAGGCGTTCGACTACGACGCCGACGTGCGGTTCCGGCTAAAGCACAATGTCCCGATCTTCAATCGCCCATTTAGCCAGATCGCCGACGAGTACCTTAAGACGCAACAGGAGCGTGCGGAAATCGGCGAAATTTGCGCCGACCGGGCGGCAGTCGTCGGAACGGCCGTCCGCACGCTCAATCTCTATGTCGGCACGACCCAGATTCACCTCATCGGGCAGGACAAGTGGAACCAATACCCGATATGGCGGAAGAAGCACGGGAGGCGGCCTTCCGGCTGGCTATCGAGGAAGTCGATCCCTCGGAGGGAGGTTCCCGGCGAAGCCAGCGAGGAATCCAAGAAAGAACCTGATGCCAAGCCTATAAGCAATTGGACCATTCGGCATGAAATGATCGTGTTCCGCTCGATCATGGCCTATGCCGCAAGCAAAAAATACATCCCTGAATCGAACATCTTCAAAGGCAAGCCCCAGGCGGCAGAAGAACGGCGTGAGGAATTCACGCGCGAAGAATATCGGATTTTGCATACCAAAGGCCGCGCAT
Source organism: Rhizomicrobium sp. (assembly GCA_036266955.1). Classification (GTDB taxonomy): domain Bacteria; phylum Pseudomonadota; class Alphaproteobacteria; order Micropepsales; family Micropepsaceae; genus Rhizomicrobium. The sequence goes on along the minus strand of DATAWY010000026.1, from coordinate 96,301 downwards.
GGGTGAAGGAAGCGCGGACTGAAATGAGCAAATGGTATCGTCAGATGACGTACAACTTCGTTCTCGTCATGTGCAACACCGGAATGCGTCCGCCCGAAGCAAAGAATCTGCTCTGGCGGGATGTATCAATCACCACGATCCGCAAAGACACCAGAGGCCGGGAGAATAAATCACCCGAAGTTCAATTTGGCGTCGAGCAAATCGAAAAAATGAAGGACGAAAATGCGCGCACCGCCAAAGACGGAGGGCGTGCGGCCGAAGAGGAGCAACGGAAAATCGTGGTCCTCAATGTGAGGGGCAAGGACAAGAACCGCAGGCTCGTAGCTCCAAGCAATGTCACGGATTACCTTGAGCGCATCCGGGTTATCGCTAAGGTGAGGGGTCCGGACGATTATGTGTTTTCGACGTTTGCCGGCAAACGCGCTTCGACGCTCTACACGTCCTTGGTCCGCGACTTGTTCACTTATGCGAAGCTTCTAAAAGGTCCCGCTGGGACCGACCGTTCGACCTACAGCTTCCGCCATACCTACGCCACGCTCAGATTGAGCGAAGGCGTAGACTCAATTTTCTTGGCGGAGCAGATGGGCACTTCGGTTCAGATACTTGAGGAACATTACGGCCATATCAATCCGGTCAAGAATGCGGATCGCATTCTAATGGGTATGCATGTGTGGGAATCCGCGCCCGAGGGCGCGTCAGAAACCACGGGCGAGGATGACGTCGGTACTGCCCGCGTGAAGAAGGGCGCGGCGGAAACGAAGACCGCGAAACCTAAGCACAACGGCAAAGGCCCAAGAACCCGCAATTAGGCCGGACTGCCAGAGTGGCGCGGCGGAGTTCTACGCGCGGGCGGCGCTGAACAGCTCAAAAAACCTCTCCGCACCGATTCAGATTGAAAAAGGTGCAGACTGCCCGTTGCCGCCGATTGCCGTTTGGATTTCCCGATTTCAGCGGTAGTCTGACGAGACTCGAAAGCCAGTGACCTGCTCCCCGATATGCCCTCGTTTATAAGGAGAGTCCGTTCTGGTTATGCCCCTCAATGGGGCGGGCTGCAAACTCCGTCGGTGTGAGCCCGTTGAGGCTCGTGTGTGGGCGTCGGGTGTTGTAATCGATCTTCCATGCTTCGATGATTATACGCGCTTGGGCAAGATTGGCGAACAGATGCTCGTTGAGGCATTCGTCGCGCAGCCGGCCGTTGAAGGACTCGATGAAGCCGTTCTGCGTCGGCTTTCCCGGCGCGATGTAATGCCATTCCACGCCCTGCTTTTCCTGCCATTCGAGGATGGCGCGCGAGGTTAGTTCCGTGCCGTTATCACTCACTACCATGCATGGCGTCTGGCGCATCTCGACAACGCGATCGAGTTCGCGCGCAACACGGATGCCCGAGAGGGAGTTGTCGACGACGAGCGCCAGACATTCCCGGCTGAAGTCATCGACCACGGTCAGAATGCGGAACCGGCGGCCGCTGGCAAGTGCATCGGATACGAAGTCGAGTGACCAGCGCTGGTTGGTCCCCTGCGGGATTGCCATCGGCGCTCGTGTTCCCAGCGCCCGTTTGCGGCCCCCACGCTTGCGGACGGTAAGCCGCTCCTCGCGATAGACCCGGTACAACTTCTTGCGGTTCAACACCACGCCTTCCCTCCGCAGCATGATGTGCAGACGCCGATAACGTACATTTCGTAAAGTGGCTGGGACTCTATTGGAGGCTCATGTCATCACTCGTTAATTGGCGTTTGCTTTTTTTGCTCCCGCTGCTTGCGATGCCTTGGTGCACGCCCGCGTCTGCTTCAGTTTTGAAGGAGTATTGCGCCCGTTGCACGTCCAACGGGAATACTCTTCCACCTGGCCAATGCGATATCACCACGAACGGTTTGGTGCCAGGGCAGGAGTGTCCCTCCAGCGATCCCGATCTGGCCGTAACGACTTCCGGCGGTTATGACGCTGTGCGCAGCGATTTCGGCCAGGCAGCCGTGGCGATCGACGCCTTTATCAACAACACGACCGAACGCTGCCGGTACGTGGATAACAACACGACGAGCAATGAATCGATCTTCGTTCCATTTAGAAGCGGGCTTGAATGGAATGCTTTCATCATGAACGCGCCGAGCTTCACCGACCCATGGCTGTGCTCGCGCACGATGTCGACTTCGATCCCGCCCGATCCGACCGATACGAACTGCCACGATCCGAAACCAACATCACAACCCGTCACGCTGCCCTATGCCCGCTGGCCTGATCCCACCACCGGTCAACCTCCTCAACAAACTGTACAAGTAAGCTTTCAATGCACCGACGATTCTGGTAATCCCTGGCAAGAGAAAGCTACGGCCGTCTATCAAGGGCTGAATTCCGATACCAATAATCCAAGCTGGCAACTCGTAAGCCTCGTCTACACAACAGAGGCCGGTAATGGAGTATGTGGTCCCGCGAATGGCAACTCGTATGCAAATGCCGCTGCCGTAAACGCTGCCGGCCTTTGCAGCAGCGGTACGGCGTCGCCGGCAGTGGTCACCGATCCTGGCCCGTGGAATTGGCACTGCAACGGCAATGGGGGAAGTAGCGTCGGTTGTTCGGCGTATCTCGATCAACAACAGACTCAGTGCGGACCGCCTATTAACGGCAATTGTACGCTTGGTAAGTATTGCTGGCCCGCTATTGCCCCGCTTTGCACAAATGACGGAACGCCAATAAATGTGATTGATTCTGGCGTGACACCCTCCGGCACAGAAACGATAAATTGGGATTGTACGCTCAATGGATATACCCGGAATTACTGTATTAGAATTATCAATTGGGTGGGTGGTGAATGATGGTAAGACCGAACGGTGTTTGGCGCGGATTGACTTCGTACGAACATCTCTCCAACCAGTTCACGCACCGCGTTCTGCACGCCCGAGTTTGAGGTAGGCCCCCTTATTTGTTTCAACAATGAGAATGTCTGGCGCGTCCCCTCGCTTGCGCGCGGTGACCGGGCTCTAGGCTACGCCCCAAACCCGCGTTGCGACCGGTATGTTTACGGGATCACGGCTACGGTTTTTGCAGGCGTCAGGCTTGCGTTATTTTCAGAGCGTTTGCAAATTCCACCCCGTTTTGAAGCACAATCGGTGTCTCTTTTGGATCATCGGTGGAATCGGCGACATCAAGCCGAAGTCGCTTATTGAAGTAATACAGCAGGGCTCGTCGAACGGGGATGCGCAAGAGACCGTCGGTCATTTCATAGTCGCGACCCACGGTTTCCCGCTGGCTCTTACCCAACTTCGGATTTGGAATAAGCAGTACATCAAAGAGTTCCTGCCAGTGGATGTCTTCGCTGGCGCGTTTTCCCGCCTCAATTTCTGCGCCCACGTCAAGAATTCTGGACAAGATAAAATCTTTGAAACGCGATTCAAGATGACAATATGCGCGAACATGCCAACGAAAGCCGTCAAAGGCGAGTGCGTGCGGAGTAATGTCTCGCCAAAGCGGCTTCGGCCGCTTTGCGTTCATTGAATGGTAGAAGATATTGAGACCACGCCCGTCGCGAATGGCAAAAAGTAGCCTTCGCAGGATATTCGGGTCCACACGCCGATGGGGAATGGGCATTGTGTCTATTGGCGGAGCAATTCCGATATTGGTATCGCCGACCGTAATGATGTGCTCCGAAATTGCCTTGAGCTGCACCAAGTATCGATCAGCATTGGGCGCCGACACCTTCGGCGCGAATCGGGGCGACGCTACGAATCGCTTTTGGGATGCGTCGTAGTCCAGGTTGTCGGGGGCCAATTCCTTGTAAAGCGCGAGGTCAGCGGATGCCTGAACGGCCGAGACGCCGAAGCGCTCGGTTAAATCGGCCCGATTGAGCGTCCCGTCCCAAAATAGACGAAACTCAATAAATTCAAGGCGTTGATCGGTGCCCCAGCGCCGTTTTCCGTCAAGGTGCTCGTCCATCCGCAGAAATATAGCTTAAGAGACTTGACGCATCAAGATATTTAACCCATATAGAAACTTGACGCGTCTACCCCAATGAGAAGGTCAGCCATGAGCACCCAAGAGAACATCGGCAAAGTTCGGGTCCACATTGACGGAAGACCCCTGGAGCTTCCAAGCCCCATTTCGGGTGCAGAACTGTATAGGGTAGCGCACGTCCCCGAAGGCGAGGTGCTCTACCGCGAGGTCACCGGCGACCGAGAGGACGAGTTGGTCCCGAAGGATCGACCCGACATCACTCTCGTCCAGGACGAACACTTCTATAGCGCCGATCCCCACAAGGTTGAGCACGTCATCATCGTAAATGCGCGGCGGAAGACCGTGCATGGCAGGAAGATTTCGTTCGAGAAGGTCGTCAAGTTGGCATTTCCGGATGGGGCACCGACCGACCAAACAGTCTACACGGTCGCATACAGCAATGGTCCGCCGCACAATCCCGAGGGCAAGATGGTTCCGGGTCAGACGGTACGGATTCGGGATGGAATGGTATTCGATGTCACAGAAACTAGTCGATCTTAATCCCGATCTCGTTCGCCTCAGGGATGAGGGATACAGCGTCGAGGTGCGCGATGCGCACCTCGTTGTGTCCGATATTCCCTACGTCAACGCGCAAAAACAAGTCCAGCGCGGTGTACTGGTCAGCGAACTCACGATGGTCAACAACCGAACGCAGCAACCGAGCACGCACGTCATCCAGTTTACGGGCGAGTACCCCTGCACAAACGAGGGTAGGCCAATCGAGGCAATTCGAAACCAAAGCCAGCGCCGACAAATAGCGCCAGGGTTGTTCGTGGACCACGCCTTTTCGAGTAAGCCAAAAGCCGGTTCCTACAAGGATTATTTTGAAAAGGTGCGGACCTATGCCGGCATTCTCGCCGGCTACGCGCAGGCTATCGACCCGACCGCATCCCCGCTGATTTTCAGGCCGCAGGTGAATACGGAAGAGAGCACCGTATTTCAATATATTGACACGGCTTCGAGTCGCGCCGGCATCGCCCTTCTCAGTCGGAAATTGACGACATCGCGAATCGCAATCATCGGCTTGGGCGGGACTGGGTCGTACCTTCTCGACTTCATCGCGAAGACCCCAGTTGGCGAAATTCACCTATTCGACGGCGACCAGTTTTTTCAGCACAACGCGTTTCGCGCTCCCGGCGCGCCTTCGTCGGCAGAACTTGAAAGAGGAATGCCCAAGGTCGAGTACTTCAAGCAAATCTATTCCCGGATGCATCGCGGCATCGTTGCTCACCCGAACTTCGTCGGGAGGGCCGACTTAGAGTTCGTTAAAACGATGGACTTCGTCTTCATTTGTATGGACTCAGGCCCCGCGAAGCGAATGTTGATTGAGGCACTTCACGAAGCGAACAAGCCCTTCATCGATGTCGGCATGGGTATAGAACTGGCGGAGGACGTGCTCACCGGGATCGCGCGCGTGACCACGTCAACGTCTGGTCACCGAGACCATGTTTGGGATTGCGTTTCATTCGCCGACAATGCGGCTGAAAACGTCTACGCGCGAAATATCCAGATTGCCGAGATGAATGCGCTGAACGCGGCGCTCGCGGTTATCCAGTGGAAGAAGCTCTGCGGCTTCTATTTTGATCCAACCCCGAGCTTCAATATGACCTACTTGATAAGCACCAACAAGTTGCTACGAGACGAGGCCAAAGATGGCGACGCCCCCAGATAGAACGGAGGCGCCGCCCCGGCGCGCATCCTACAAGCACGTCTTCGTTGATGTCCTGCCGGATAGTCTCGACGAGGGGGTTCTCTACGTCTGCATCCAGTACGCGACCTGCGCTCATAAATGCTTCTGCGGCTGCGGTCGCGAGGTTGTCACGCCAATACATCCCACGAAGTGGCGGCTGACGTTCGACGGCAAACAAGTCTCTTTGTTTCCGTCCGTCGGAAGCTGGTCACTTCCCTGCCAATCCCACTACTGGCTGAAGGGCGGAAGGGTGCTGTGGTCCGGCAGAATGTCGGAAGAGAGAATCCAGGCGGTACGTCGGCGCGACTTGACCGCACAGGACAGCTATTTCGCGAAGAAGGACGAGCCGCCCACTCAGATCAATGAGCCGGCACCCCAGCCAACCTCACGTTGGCGCAAAATGGCGAATTGGTTCGAGGAGAAATGAAATGCCCGATATTGTGACATTTTGGAAGCGGCGGCTTGCAGGTGCAAAACGTACCGCTGCGAGCGAACGCCCTGGATGGCTGGCTGGCGTTTCCACAATACCCGGATTTGTGGAGCCGAAACTTTCGGTAGTCGAAGGCGACCCGGAACACGCGAGGCTCCTAATCATCGCCGCTCCCGGCGCGGTCGGAAAAAGTTCATTCGCGAGTGCGGTCGCTGCCGCCACAAATTCTGTGCTGGTCGATTTGGCGAAGACAGATCCATTGGGCGGTAACTTTTTTACGGGCGGACTATCCCGAGCCTTCGGCTTGGATACTCCCTCGGCGGCCGTCCGCGGCGAAATCGGACTCGTTGTCGATGCGCTCGACGAAGCGCAGATGCGCGCCACCCCCGAAGGCTTTGAAGCGGGCCTGCTCGACCTTGCCGAAATAGCGAAGGCCCCGGATGCTCTTCCGATCGTGCTACTTGGACGAGGTCTTGCAGCGGAAGATGCCTATTTGTTGCTATCAACGAAGGGTTTCGAAGCGTGTTTGCTTACGGTGGAATTCTTCACCGATGACCAAGCCGCTCAGTATCTGCGAAGCAAGCTTCCTCTCGTCGCTGCGCGCTCCGAGAAAGTAGCGTCTGCCTACCGCGGTCATGGGCCTAGATTCCTTGAGCTTGCCGAACAAGCTCATGCAAAACTAAAGGAGGTTGCGGGAAGCGACCAAGCACGCTTCGCGGGATATGCTCCCGTGCTCGATGCCATTTGTGAATTCACGCTTGAGGCCGACGGCCTAAATCCGCAGCTGAAAATCGCGAATCTCAGGGCGACAAATCAGATCGAGTTAATCGACGATATAACAATCTCAATCTTGGAGCGTGAGCGTGGAAAACTCCGCGATCAATTTCGAGAGCGGCACGCCGAAGCGACGCCCCAGACACTCGACACACTCTACACCGTCGAAGATCAGCTTCAGCTCGTTGCTTCCAACCTCTTCGGGCTCAACGAGCCTCCATTGCCGGAGCTTCCGAAGGAGGCTTATTATACCACGTACAAAGAGATGGTGGACCAGTTCGGTCCGCAGCATCCATTCCTTACCGCGAACGGTGTCGCATCCAATCCTGTGTTTGCCGCTTACGTTGTCGCGTGGGCATTGAGAAAATCCGGTCAGGCTGACCTTGTCCGAAAAGCGGTGGTAGCGAAGCCCAACGTAATGTCGGGCATATTCTTTGATCTTTACCAGCGCGAATTGGAGTCAGAGAAGAACCCTATAATGCCCTTGGCCGACGTGGGCGTTCTTTATCAGGCACTATCCGCGAAGATCGATCACAACCGGATGACACAAGACGAACGCGGCGTCGCGCTTGTCAATGCACTTGTCGAGGATAAGATTCTAGAGCTGTTCGACTCGCAGAAATTTTATAGGCTCGATCAAGATGAAATGGCTCGGAAGTTGCGCGTGAGTTATCACGACTTGGCCTTATCGCGTTTTACCGCTGAGTGCGACTCCTATCTCATCTCTGTGTTGTCTCGAATAAGGGTCGGTCGATAATTGCGACGAGGCGGGCGGCTCGACGGTTCCTAGTTACCCGCACCTTGCTTTGCATGTTTGACCGCGGCCTCCGCTTCGAATTCGGCTTCCCAAGTTAGGCCGTCGCTCGCGAGACACAGTTCGAGGGCGCTACACAATTCCATGACCATCGCGTGGTGTTCGTGTTGCGCGTTCACGGCGTCCGTGATGAAGCGCGCCGTGCGTTCCGCGTCGATCCATCTGCTTTGTAGAATACGGGCAATCTCCTCTCGCGTCCCGGCCGCTTCCACATAGGCTTCGATCACGGCCGTCTGGCTGTCATCCAAGACGCGATAACGCCACGGTTCGATCGCGAAGAGCCTTTTTCGTTGCAGCACAGCCGGAGTCTCACTCTCGGCAACCGCTTTCTTGGCCGTGGACATGTGACCCCTATCTCCGCGAAACGCGGCCCTTGAATTCCAGGATGGCTTTCGCATTCGGCCATGCGTGGTCGATTTCCTCGGGCGTGAAGCCACATTCTTCGAGGTCTTGCGTCAAGCATCCGCCGTCGCGCTCGATTTTCTCGCGCATCTCTTCGACCGTCCGTTCGGCGAGGTTGGGAGGGAAGGGTTTTGCCTCTGCCGGCGGCATGTGCCCTCACGCATCCGTCATGTTGAGTTGCGCAGAGGCGAGTTCGTAAGCAAAGCGCCAGTGACGTTTTACGTCCGCTTCGCGGAAGCCCGTCCCAATCAAGTCCTTTTTCGTGCATGCTCCCGTCCGGCGCATGATCCGCTCGATTGCGTCCGCAAGCCGGTACGCTGGCCCCAAGCGTTTCGTTATCCTTGCGTCGCGTTTAATTCCTTCAGGCACCTTGTTGATGCAATACGCCTCGATCATTTGAGCAGCGGTTGTTATCCGCAATTCCCGTTCGGCGTTGAGATCGCCGTTGCGACCCATCGCGGCCGCAAAGCTCAGAGCAGTACAAAGCAGACGAAGATCAGCCGGACTCATCAGCCGCCCCGTTCACGCCGCCTGAATGTGGAAGGAGCCTTGCGCATCCTGCGCGCGAATGGCGTTGGCAAGACGGATTTCCGGATCAATTCCGGCCACCGTCCATGACGAAATGCGCGCCATTTTTTCGATTTCGACGAGGCACTGATATGCGGCGGGCGCACCCAACCTTATTTCGATGTCGTGGAAATTTAGCACCCCAATATCCCCATTACTCAAGTGAATTCGGAATATTGGCGACTATAACTACATAAAGAACCGAAAGCAATAACAAACCTATCAAATTGGTCTCATAACCTCACAAAAGGTGATGTTGAAAGTATTGCATCACTTGCAACATCTCTTTATGGTAACTCATTGCCGCATTTTGGTACTTAACCAATATTTATCACGATTGTCTATAGTTGTTGTGAGTACAGCATGATTACAGGACGACAAATACGAGCTGCACGCAGCTTGCTGGATTGGACCGCTGAGGCGCTTGCCAAACAGGCGGGCCTTTCGCGCGAAGCGATTCAGAAAATCGAAAGCGGCGCTGTTCAGCCGCGATCCTCCAACCTCGCCGCCATTCTTGACGTGTTGGACGCCCACGGTATCGAGTTCAATGGTGAGCGCGGCGTTGCCTTCAAGGACGATCAGGTCGTCACGCTTAAAGGCGAAAACATCTTCTTCCGCCTCCTCGACGATGTAATCGCGACGCTCAAAGGCCATCCCAAACCCGAAGCCCTCTTCGCCTGTGTGGACGACCGAAAGTCGCCGCCCGCAGTTATCGAGAACTATCGCAATCTGAGACATGCCGGGATCGCGATGCGCTCGCTCGTCAAGGAGGGCAATAGCTTCCTTATGGGCCGCCTGACCGAATATCGCTATCTGCCGGCCCGTCACTTCCACAACAACGCGACCGTCATTTATGGCGACAAATTCGCGACCATGATACTCGACGCCAACGGCAAGGATGTTGGCGCTATTATCATTCACAATCCCCACATCGCTGCCGCGCAACGCAATCTCTTCAATCTGGTCTGGTCGAATGCGACCAAGCCTACCAAGAGCACCGCCGAGGTTCGCTATGACGAATGACTTCGGCTACTCCGTGCGGGTAAAGAACGGTTCCGGTTGGCGCCGCTTCGACCGCGTGCGGCTCATGATAAGCGTCGGCCAGCCATATCATGAGGGCGAAAAGCTGCGGGCCGTCGTCGATTGGATCAACCGCAACCCTTCTATTCGGGAAGTGCAGGTCAGCGTCAACGACTTGCTTCAGCGGCACAACCACATCGCGGCTGGCATAGATCCCCAGCGTGCGAACGCGGTCTCCTCACTTGAAGGAACGGCATGGATCGAAAGGAATGAAGCAACACTCTCCGAGTTGCGCGTTCCACACTCCTTTACACGTTGGGACGAATGGCTCGACCGGCCGGAGTTCGACCCGGCCCGTGAGGCCATCATTCGCCTTTCCGAGACCGATGCCGGATTCGCTGCGGCTCTCGACACTGATGCCCACGCGCTTGCGGAGCGCAAACGAAATCGAGGGGAGGCGCTCAACGATTACAATCGGCATGTTTCGCACAGTCGCGATTATGTCATCGAAGAGTTGGCCGTATTCGCTTTGCAGGCGCAGTCCAAACCGGCGGCTGAAGTCTACCCAGGTAGTAATTTGGCTTCCGCACAATATCTTGTTGGAAAGAAATTGCCTGAGCCGCTTGCGCCACTATCGGAACGGTATTTTACGCGTATCGATTTTGCGCGGATATCCCTTCAACCGTCTTGCACTCCGCAATATGCCCATCCGGGCCTGAAGTAGCCGAGTTGCTGTCGTGATGCTGACTTGGCGGGCGCGTTCCTTCGGAACCGGGCTCTAGGCTACGCCCCAAACCCGCTACGCGGTTTCGGCCCATGCGGGTGACGATCCCATCGCGCGCGCTAGCATCGGGCTAGCGTTTTGGAAGCGCGCTTTCGCGCGCTGTTTTTATTTTCGTTGCTAAGGGTCTCCGCCCCTCGCGCGCACAAGGGTACGTGCGCCTTGGCGCTCCTCCGGTCGCGTATCCCCGTTCTTCCTCCTCTTCGCTCCGTGCAGAACGGGTGATCCCCCTCGCGATCCGTCGCCCTTGCACTTGCTACCCCCGGTCTCGCCGACGGGCAGGGGTTCATGCGCGCGCGTGCTGCGCAGAACCCTGCAAGGAGATTGGCAATGGAACTGATACCTATCGAATCCCGCACTTCTATGCTTCGCAACGGCTGGACGAATGCCGAGCGGATAGTGAAAGACCAAGAGCCGGAAGATTTCCGGCCCGTGGTGAAACTCTTTTGCCCATGGACCGGCGCGACTTGGCTTTTGACAGAGTTGCTGCCCGACGATCCCGACATCGGTTTCGGTCTTTGCGACCTCGGCATGGGTTATCCCGAGCTTGGCCAAGTTTCGATCATGGAGTTGAAGGCCGTTCGCGGTCCGGGCGGCCTCATCATCGAGCGCGATCTTTATTTCAAAGCCGACAAGACACTTTCGGCTTACGCGGCCGACGCCCACGCGAAGGGGAGGGTCGAAGCATGACCATCCACAACGCGAGCCTAGCGCGCGGCGACGTTTACACCCGCGTCACTTCGAAAATCGTGGCCGACCTCGAAAAGGGAGTCCGGCCTTGGCTGAAACCTTGGAATGCCGATCACGCCGCCGGCCGTATCACGCGCCCCTTGCGCGGCAACGGCCAGCCTTACAAGGGCATCAATGTGCTGATGCTTTGGGCCGAAGCGGAATTGCACGGCTAGCCCAGCCCATTCCATGCCAGCACCCACAACAGGCCGAACTGGGGAATGCGAAACATAAGAAGGAGCACCCCCGACACGCCGCATGCCGTAATGAAAATCGCGGGAAACAGTGTCGAAAAAACGAGCCGGATGAAGTTGGCCCCTGCTTGGGTCAAGTCGTCGGTTGCTGTAGTTGGCATGTCTCGAAAGCTCCCTTCGCACTTGCGAGAAAAACGCGAAATTTTTGTGCACTGCCCCTAAGCTCGATTAGTGACTGTGTTGCTGCGTTGCACAGCTATTTCGAGCATCTGAAAGTATTCTTGTCATGATATATTTTCACCCGTCCAAGCATAGCTGGACTGGAAGGTAGCTGCCCTGCCTTCCTTGCGATTTTAGAAGGTGAAGACCGCCGATAACAAAAATAAGAAAGTGCGGGAAAAGGTGGAGGAAGTGCAGAAAAAGCAGGCGGCAAGCCATGCGCGGTAGTGCGCTGCGGGCTCCGGGCGGGGCCGGAATCCCTTGCGATCCGCGCGTCTTGGCAGGGGCTGTCCAGCCCCGTGCACCCCGGTCAAAGGGAGCCTTGCTCCCCCACACTCCAGCGCCCGAGGGGACGATCCGCTTTTCGCGCTATCCCCGGATGGGGATCGCGCCATGAGTCACGGCAGCGAAAAGCGCGTTCGCAATCGCCACCTGACAGTTCGCCTCAGCACCGAAGAACGGACCGCTATCGACGAAGCCGCCGAGCGCGCCGGGCTGACGCCCGGCAGCTACGCGCGCAACACGTTGCTGGGAGCGCCAGCGCCGCGTCAGGTGCGAAGGCGGGCGATTGATCTCCGCGAGATTGCGCGTCTCCTGGGTGAACTCGGCAAGATCGGCGGCAATCTCAACCAGCTCGCCAAGGCGTCCAATTCCGGCGTCCTTCTTTACGCGGGCGAGATCGCACCGGCCGTACAGGCCATCGTTGATATGCGCAATGCCGTCATGGCGGCGCTGGGGCACGAACCGTGATCATTAAGGGAGGGTCCCGGTCGGCCGGCGCTGCGCTCGGGCATTACCTCGTCAAGGAGGGGGCGAACGACCGGGCCACGGTTCTCGAAATAAAGGGCACCGTCGCACAGGACCTCGTTGGCTCCCTTAAGGAGATGGAGGCTTACGCGGAGGGGACCAAGTGCGTAAATCCGCTTTACCACCTCATGATCAGTCCCGAGCCGCCCTACCGACTCTCGCCGGAGCAAAAGAACGAAGCAGTAGACCTTACGCTAAAGAAACTCGGGCTTGAGGGACATCCGCGCGTAGTTGTTGAGCACGACAATGAAGACCGGGGACACATCCACGTCGTTGTCGCGCGAATTGATCTTGAGACCATGACGGCTGTCCCGGACAGCCACAATTTTAGAAAGCACGAAGAAGCGGCCCGCGAGCTGGAGCGACTGTTCGGCCATCCGCGCGTTCAAGGCGCGCATGCTGAGCGCGACGGCGTCGAACGGCCCGAGCGCAGCCCGTCGCGGGCCGAATTACGGCAGGAGGAGCGCACCGGCATCAAAGCCAAGGACGTAAAGGCAGAGGTGACGGCGCTCTTTCTTGCCAGCAATGGGCCGCAGCAATTCAAGGATGCGTTGGAAGCCGGGGGATACGTCCTGGCCAAAGGCGACAAGCGCGATTTCGTAATCGTGGACCGAGGAGGGGGCGATCACTCGCTCGCGCGCCGCATTGATGGAATGAAGGCCGCCGCCTTGCGCGACTTCATGGCGCCGCTCGATCGCAACGGCCTCCCCACGGTTGAGGAAGCAAAAGGCATCGTCCAAGACCGAATGCGAGCTGGCTCGGAATTCGACCGCCAGTGCTGGGAAGACGCTTTAACGGCCAACGCTATTGAACGGGCAAAAGCAGACGACATCATTCGTGAGCGCAACGCAAAGCAGGGCGTCGAGGTTGATCGGCAACAAGATGCAGCCGCTTTGGCTGCAACGCAGTGGGACGATGCGCTGGCGGCCAATGCCATCGAAAAAGACCAACAGCTCAGAGCCGAACAAGCGCGCCGGCGAGGAGAGTGGTGGGAATCGCACAAGCAAGCGTTAATTGAGAAAGCGTACGGGCGCGGCGACGATCTTGTCAGCCAGACGCAGGCCGCCATCAAGGACGATAAGCGCCGGCAAAAAGCGCTCGACAATGAGCAGCCAAGGCCGCATCGCCCCAGCGAGCGATCCGAGGACGAAGAACGTATCGCGGGACTTCTCGACGATCATGATCACGACCGTCGCAAAGCCTATGACAGCCTCAGCACTCCTAAACGGGAGGACCGTGCATCGGCCGCATCCGACAACGATCAACCAAGGCCGCAGCGCCCGGTCGAGCGATCCGAAGACGAAGAACGTATCGCGCGACTTCTCGACGATCATGATCGCGACCGTCGCAAGGCCGATGACAGTGGCAGCACTCGTAAACGGGACGACCGTGTATCGGCCGCATTTGAGAATATCGAAATGACCGAAGCACAGCAGCAACGCATGGAGCGAATGCTGGATACGGGTGACGGCGAGGGTGCTCATTCGTCAGAGCGTGACGATTTAGAACCCGACCGGCAGCGCGAGGCTCCAGGTGGAGGCCACACCCGGAGCCGGTAAGGGCAGCGTTGGGCCAATCGCTCGTCATCGTAGCCCGTGCACTTCTCGGAAGATTTCCCGCAACCGCTTTGCGCGTGAAGTTCGCCGCATCGCGGAGAGATATTTGCCGATGGATTAGTCGTACCCGCGACGTGCCGCACCGAATGTTGCCAATGCAGCGGTTAACGACTGCAACCGGGATAAATCGGGCATGGTCAGCGGCCGTGGCTGCGCTGCGAAGTGCAGCCCAGAAAATTGCGCGTCCAATTCTCCTGCCAAAGTGGCCAGCCGGCATGTGCGAAGCGCAACACATCGATTTTGTTGCCGCCTGCGAAGGCCGCATCACATGGCGGCAGTATTTTGCAAAATGGGGCGAGAATACCCTAACCCTTTGACGCCCAATGCCCACCCCGAATCGTTTGTCGACTCGTGCCCTCAAGGCGTATCGGTGAACAGAATGCAGGGCGGTCTCAATGGGTCGATGCAACACCATCTAATGGACTGTTATTGCGGAGGTGTTGCAAATGGATCAGCGAGGACGGATCGGACTGACACCGCAGCAGCATAAAGAGCTGTGGGACCGTTGGAAGGCTGGGGAGTCCTTAAGCGATATCGGACGAGCGCTGGGGCGAGTTCGTTCGGGCATCCACCAGTGGCTGGCTTCGCGCGGTGGCATTGCCCCACCGGTGCGGCGACGATCGGCACGGTCATTGTCGCTAGCCGAGCGAGAAGTCGTATCCCGCGGTCTTTCGAAGGGGCTTTCGATACGAAGGATGGCAGCGGATTTGGGCCGTGCACCCTCCACGATCAGCCGGGAAGTACTGCGCCACGGAGGTCGCCATGCGTATCGAGCCCACCAGGCGGATCGCCGGGCGTGGGACCGGGCCCTGCGCCCGAAGCGCTGCGCATTGCACCTCCACTCCGAACTGCGGCGGATTGTGGCGAGCAAACTTCGCCTGGACTGGTCACCGGAGCAAATCTCTGCATGGCTTAAGCTTCGATATGCCGACACCCCGGGAATGCGCGTGTCTCACGAAACGATTTATCGCAGTTTGTTTGTGCAAGCACGCGGTGTGCTGAAAAAAGAGCTGCTGCGACATCTCCGAACGAAACGCATCATGCGCAAATCGAAGCTCGCGCGCTCGGAAGCACAAGTGCGTGGCCGGATTGCCGAGGCTCTGACGATCAGGGAACGGCCGGCCGAGGCCGAGGATCGTGCGATACCTGGACACTGGGAAGGTGATTTGCTCTGCGGCGCCAACGGCAGTCAGATCGTGACGTTGGTTGAGCGTCAATCCCGGTTCACCACGCTCATCAAGATTCCGAACCGGGAACCCGGCCTGCTCCTTCGGGTCGATTTTCACTCCGTGCGACCGGAATTTGGCCATTTCGAACATCAGATCACGCAGGTGAAGGTCGAAGTTGCATGGATCGGGAAAAAGGGTGATGAGCCCTTGCTCGACAAGTGGCATGATTGCCACCAACAAGACGATCGAATTCAGGAATTCCTGCCGGTACAAGTTTGGATGCTCGAGTGGACTGTACTCATTCTTGTAGGCTCGAGGATGGATGAAGGGATGTTGGATTAGCAATTCGTCGAAATAAAGCGACAGACCAAGCGCACATTTCGAAATGGCCGACGGGTGCAAAACCCCGGTATAAATCGCGCGGGCCGTACCATCGGGCTTTGGAAGCATCGCCAGCAAGTTTGTCTCGTGCGGCCACAAAGCGTCGTAAAGGCCGTACACTCTCCTAATCTTTTCGTCAGTGATCTGGCGGCGCACTGTGACCCAATCGCGGTCTTCCGAGAGGTCCAGAATTTTGGAAATCCCGGTGAACAGCATCAAGTTGCGCTCGCGGATACTGTGCTCTGCCCACGTAGGGCGGAGCCTGAGGGGCTTTCGCTCGCAGCAAGACCCGAACGTGCGGCCCGATCCACAACCGCAGAGATCGCGGGAACGAGGCGGCTCGGATGGTGGTGACTTCTTTAGGAATTCGCGTTCCTTTTCGGTCCGGCCAAAAGCGTCCTGATAGCGGACTTCGCCACTCTCGTATCGGACGTAGATTTCGCCGCCGAAGTGCCAGAGATCGTTCTTGGGCGGAAGGAAGACACCACGCAGTTCGGCCCAGGGTTCGCCAAATGTCTCCGGGTAGAGCCATTCCTCTTTGCTGGCGGCAATAAACCGCTTCGCCCGCGCTTTGAGCACGCGGTTGATACGAATGACCTCCTCGCCCGTTAACTTGCGCGTACGAATAAGAGCGTCAGTGCGCACCATCGAGCTGCGATAGTTTCCCGCAAAGGTCCGCTTTTCACACGGGTTGGCCGAATGGTCTTGCGCGTACTCGAGGTTCGTGAGGATGAGACAGAAATTTCGGTTTAACGGAAAGATGGTTTGGGAGCCCTTTAATGCTATCGAGGGTTCATTTGGATAGCTGTTGCCTTGCGCATCGGGAGGCAGCGCGTAGTTGTAGACGGTTACTGGGTGGTCGCTTACGATGAATTTGACGTCAGCGTCCTGCGCCGAAACAATTTCCCGCACTCCTTCCGTCCAGATCGTGCAGTGCATCATGCGAATGCCTTGCATCTCGAGCATTAGGTCGTTCTGAGTCAGGCGCGGATATTGCGCACTCAACCAGTCGAGGCCCTTCGGCGTGCGGATTTTTTGAACGTCGAGATACTCGAAAAACGTCGTGAAATGACGATGCCATTCGCTCGCATCTTCGCCCACAAATGCGCGGACGGCGAGAGCCCCGCGCGCGTCGATGTTGCCGAAGAGCTTACGCTCGATCTCGTCATTTACCGATGTGCCGAAAAAGGTGGAATACAGGTCCCGTTGGCAGAACGCTCGCGACGTTGGCCGTTGTCTCGATTCGAGCGTGCCCGAGCCAGCGTTGGACGATGTTTAGGGGGATTCCCTTCTGACCGGCCTCGACAGCGAAGGCGTGACGCAGCGCCTTTGGCTTGCAGAGACTTTCGGCAACTCCAGCTTTACGTATCACAGCTTTCACTACCTTCCATGCGTTCGTGCGTCCCCAAGACCACAGGCGGCCTTCCTTGCCTATGCCGTACATCGTGAGAAGCGGGATCAACGACCGGGGTACCGGCACCGCTCGATATATCTGCCTCTTTCGCTGCTTGAGTGTCTCGAAGATTATCGCCTCATCGGCAGCGTCAATGCGGTTCGCCGTCAGTGCCAGCACCTCTGATATGCGCGCACCCGTAAACGCAAGCGTGAGGCAGAATGTCGAAACCGCGTCGCTTTCCTTCGAAGCGGCATAGACGAAAGCCAGCCGCTCCCTCGCGATCAGATATTTGCGGTTGCCGCGTTGGTCGAAGAGTGCCGGTGTCATGGGCTCGATCCTTCCGTCGGAGGTTGGAAAAATCGAGAGTTGGTGATTGACCGGGCTAAGGACCTGTGAACAGAATACTGCAAATTGTTCACGGGGGCAGTCGCATGCGGCTGTCGCAGGGGATTGCTGGCAGATGGCCAAGAATCATCCTTTCTCCTCCCGACTCTCCGTATCCCTTTGCGTGGCAGGACTTTTTTCGTCTTTGGTGCACGCAGCGGGACAGGAGATGTGCGGGGAGAGCGTCGCCCCCTAAACCGAGGAGGGTTGTGCAGTGCTTTTCAATGGTGGCTCCTTAAGGAGCCTTAGCGTCGCCAGTGGGATGGCGTTCGCCCTAGTTGCCCCGACCGCTGTCGCGGCCGCCAAAATGCAGATTCTCTATTCCTTCCCCGCAACGACCGAGGGATATCCGTATGCCGGGCTCACGATGGACAGCGCCGGCAATCTCTATGGCACAGCGAGCGGCGATGGCGACGGCGAAGGCGCCGTATTCGAACTGGCACGGAAACACGGTGGCGGCTGGACGGAAAATACCCTCTACAGCTTTTGCTCCCAAGAGAATTGCACGGACGGCGATCTGCCGCTTGGTGGCGTGATCCTGGACGCCGCGGGGAACGCCTACGGGACGACAGTAAGTGGCGGCGCCAATGACCAAGGTACGGTATTCAGGATTTCACCCGCGGGTAAGGAAAAGGTGCTCTATAGCTTTTGCAAATATGTAAACGGTTGCATTGACGGAGCGTCGCCCCAAGCAAGTCTCATCGCAGATAAGCAGGGCAATCTCTATGGCACCGTATCCGGCGGAGGTAATAACGACTATGGGGCGGTATTCGAGGTAACGCCGAAGGGTAAGGAAAAGGTGTTATACAGTTTTTGCGCCGTAAACGATTGCGCTGACGGTGGCAGTCCGGAGGGAAACCTTATGGCGGACAAGGAGGGAAATCTCTACGGAACCACCTACCATGGAGGGCAGCACGGCGAAGGCACGGTATTCGAACTAGCCACCAGCGGCCAAGAGACGGTGTTGTACAGCTTTTGCTCGCAGGGTGCGTGCGCAGATGGGGCGAACCCGTCAGGTGGTCTCATAACGGACAGTGAGGGTAATATATTCGGAACGACGGACGATGGTGGCGCCGATGATGTTGACTGCGGCAGTGGCTGTGGGACCGTTTTCAAGCTCACGTCTAAGGGCAAAGAGACAGTGCTTCATAGTTTTTGTTCGCTGGCAAAATGCAACGATGGAGTCACCCCTGAATCGAATCTGATTCTCGATAAGGAGGGGAACCTGTACGGAACGACAGGGGGAAACGTATCGACCGCTTTCAAGCTCACGGCGAAAGGCAGGCTGTCGGTCCTGTCGTACCTTAGCTTCTCGTCGTCGTGGTTTATCAAAAAGGGGAACACTCTCTACGGTACCGAGTATCAAGGGGGCGACAACAACGCGGGCGCGGTCTTCGATCTGGCGGAGTAGCTCAGAGCGCAGCCGACGCGGACAGGGATGCTGCTCGCCAAATGCACGGCAAGTCACAATAGCGTTGAATAGCCCAGATCGCTGGGACGCCGTGGGCTCGGGATCACGATATCCCGCCATAAACTCTTTGGGCTTCCCCAATGCTAGAAGGGGTGGCAGGATTCGTCGCGGACGTGTGGCAAGTGAGGTGCATTTTGTACGCAAAGGCCCAATTTTCCCTACACAACATCTACACAGGCAATTTAAGCTTGAAAAATCCATTTAATTTCAAATGGTTACTGTGCTAAAACCTCCCCCAAGGGGAGGGTGGATTGTCACGATGACCGACACGTTCCGCATCGCCCTCGCGCAACTCGATCCGGTTATGGGCGATATTCCCGGCAACCTCGTAAGAGGCCGCTCCGCACGCGCTGAAGCGGCGGTCCGCGGGGCGGATCTGATCCTGTTCTCCGAGCTGTTCGTGGTCGGCTATCCGCCCGAAGATCTGGTGCTCAAGCCCGCCTTGCAGGAGGACGCGCGCGCTGCGGTCGAGGAGTGGGCGCGCGAGACCGCGGATGGCGGACCGGCCGTGCTGGTCGGCGCGCCGTGGCTCGATGACGGCAGACTCTACAATGCGTGCCTGCTTCTCGATCACGGCCGTATCGCCGCGCGCACGTACAAATACAATCTTCCCAACTACGGCGTTTTCGACGAGAAGCGTGTCTTCGCACCCGGACCGCTGCCCGAACCGTTCGAGCTGCGCGGCCTGCGCATCGGCGTGCCGATCTGCGAAGACATCTGGACGCGGGAGACGGTCGAATGTCTTGCCCAGGCAGGAGGTGAAATTCTCCTCGTGCCCAACGGCTCGCCATTCGAGGCCGGCAAGGAAGAGGTGCGGTTTCGGCTCGTGGGGGATCGCGTCGCGGAAAGCCGCCGGCCCCTGATTTACCTCAACCAGGTGGGCGGCCAGGACGAACTGGTCTTCGACGGAGCCTCCTTCGTGGCCAATGCAGACGGAACGCTCGCCGTCGCGCTGCCGGCGTGGGAGGAGCGCGTGGTTGTAACCAATTGGCGCCGGAAGGGCGGCGGCTGGCTCTGCGAGACGGGCGAGCGCTGGGCCGGCGAAGAGCGCTCGCAATCGATCTATCACGCCATGATGCTGGGCCTGCGCGACTATGTGAACAAGAACCGTTTTCCCGGTGTCGTGCTGGGCCTGTCCGGCGGCATCGATTCGGCGCTGTCCGCCGCGGTTGCGGTGGATGCGCTGGGCGTGGATCGCGTGCGTGCGGTGATGATGCCGTCGCGTTACACGGCCGCGGAGAGCTTCGAAGACGCAGCGGCCTGCGTGCGCCTGCTTGGGATCCGTTACGACACAATACCGATCGAGGCGGCGGTCGAAGCGATGAACGGCCTGCTCGCGCCGATGTTCGCCGGCCGCGCGCCCGATACGACGGAAGAGAATCTGCAGTCGCGCATCCGCGGCGTGATCCTGATGGCCATTTCCAACAAATTCGGCCCGATGGTGCTGACGACGGGCAACAAATCGGAAATGAGCGTGGGCTATGCCACGCTCTACGGCGACATGTGCGGCGGCTATAACGTGCTGAAGGACGTCTACAAGACAGAAGTCTATGCGCTGGCGCGCTGGCGCAATCAGGCCAGTCCCGCCGCGGGCCTGGGGCCGATAACCCGCGTCATTCCGGAAGACGTTATTCTGCGCGCACCCACCGCCGAGCTGCGCGCGAACCAGACGGATCAGGATACCCTTCCTCCTTACGAAATTCTTGACGGCATTCTCAGATGTCTGGTCGAGCAGGAGATGTCTTTCGACGATGTGGTAGCGAGCGGCTACGACCCCACGACCGTAAAACGCGTCGAGCAATTGCTCTACACGAGCGAATTCAAGCGGCGCCAGGCGCCGCCGGGCGTGAAAATTACCTCGCGCAATTTTGGCCGCGACCGCCGTTATCCGATCACCAACGCCTTCCGGGATGCGCGATGACGCTTCTCGTCCGTTTCGCGCCTTCGCCCACGGGGCTATTGCATGTCGGCAACGCGCGCACGGCGATGCTCAACCATCTGTTCGCGCGCAAGGAAAGTGCACGCTTCCTGCTGCGCATCGACGATACCGACACGGAGCGTTCGAAGCCGGAATTCGAGGCGGCCATCATTGCCGATCTCGCGTGGCTCGGCATCGGGCATGATCTCTTCGCGCGGCAGATTTTGCGCGTGGATGCGCATCGCGCGGCTGCCGAGACGCTTAAGGCGCGGGGGCTGCTCTATCCCTGTTACGAGACGCCGCTCGAGCTCGAACGAAAACGCAAACGCCAGATCGCGCAAGGCCTGCCGCCGGTTTATGACCGCTCCGCGCTGTCGCTTTCGGCGGACGAACGCGGCCGTCTCGAAAATCAGGGCCGGATGCCGCATTGGCGATTCAAGCTGACGGGCAACCGGGTCGTGTGGCGCGATCTCGTGCGCGGAGAGGTGGCGATCGATACTTCGGCGCTGTCGGATCCGGTGTTGATCCGCGAGGACGGCCGTTTCCTCTACACGCTGCCTTCCGTTGCCGACGACGCGGATTTTGCCGTCAGCCATGTGATCCGCGGCGAGGATCATGTCACAAACACCGCGGTGCAGATCGAGATATTCGAGGCGCTTTCCGCCCCCGTTCCGCATTTCGCGCATTTTCCCTTGCTGGTCGGCGCAGGCGGCGAGGCGCTGTCCAAGCGGCTGGGATCGCTGTCGCTGAGATCGCTGCGCGAGGAGGAGGGAATCGAGCCTCTGGCGCTTGCCTGCTATCTCGCCAAAACGGGGACTTCAGATCCGGTCGAACTGCGCGAATCGCTCGATGTGCTGGCGAGGGAGTATGCGTTCGAAAAAATCGGCCGCGCGCCGGCGCATTTCGACCCGGCGGAACTCGTGCATCTGAACGCGAAATTGCTCCATGCGCTGCCCTACGAAGCGATCGCGCAGCGGCTCGCCGGAATGGACGTCGAAGGCGGCGCGGCATTCTGGGACGCGGTGAAGCCGAACCTCACGCGCCTGTCCGATGCGACGGATTACTGGACGATGGTCCGCGGTCCGGTTGAGCCCATCGTCGAGAACCAGGCGATGCTTGCCAATGCCGCCGGGCTGCTGCCGCCCGAACCGTGGGACGAACAGGTCTGGCCGGCCTGGACGCGCTGCATCTCCGAGGCGACGGGCATGAAGGGCCGCGCGCTGTTTCATCCGTTGCGGCTTGCGCTGACGGGTCGCGAGAATGGACCCGAGCTGAAAAAGCTGCTACCGCTCATCGGCCGCGCGAAGGCGCTCGCGCGGCTCAACGGAGAAACCGCCTGATGTCTGCGCGACGCTACGGGATCCCGCACTGCGGCTGACGCCGCGCGGATTTTCCTTTACGCACCTTTTTCGTTATTGCCGGATTCATATGGGCAATTCGGAGTGGATTACAATCACGTTGAAACACGATAGGCTTGTCATCCCCGGCGAGCGCGGCACCGCCGCGCGAGGGAAGGGACCCAGGTCGTGCCACAGCGCCGGTGTTTGTGGCGATGTCGGCGCCTGGGTTTCCTTCCCTCGCCGCGCACGCGCGGCTCGCCGGGAATGACATCTTAAGTTCAAACCGAAAAGCGAATTCCATGACTTTCCATCTCTACAACACGCTCTCGCGCAGGAAAGAAGAATTCACGCCACTCGATGCCGCGAATGTACGGATGTATGTCTGCGGACCAACCGTTTATGACTTCGCGCATATCGGGAACGCGCGGCCGGTCATCGTGTTCGACGTCTTGTTCCGGCTGCTCCGTCACCTGTACGGAGAGGCGCATGTCACTTATGTGCGCAACATCACGGACATCGACGACAAGATCAACGCGCGCGCGCAGGAGCTGGCGGCATCGAAAGGCGTTTCCGTCGAGGCGGCACGTGCCGAAATCACGGCGAAAACGGCGCAACAATACAGGGACGACGTCACCGCGCTCGGCTGTCTGGAACCGACTCACACGCCGCGAGCCACGGAATTTGTGTCGCAGATGATCACGATGATTGAAACGCTGATCGCCTCCGGTCACGCCTACCCCGAACAGGGACATGTGCTGTTCGATGTGCAGTCGAAGTCGGACTACGGCAAGCTTGCGCGCCGCTCACTCGACGAGATGATCGCCGGCGCCCGCGTGGACGTGGCGCCTTACAAGCGTGACGCGATGGATTTCGTGCTGTGGAAACCCTCCGACGACGACACGCCAGGTTGGCCGAGCCCCCGGGGTCGCGGGCGTCCGGGCTGGCATATCGAATGCTCGGCCATGGGCGAAGCGCTGCTGGGCGCCACCTTCGACATTCATGGCGGCGGCATCGATCTCATGTTCCCGCATCACGAGAACGAGATCGCGCAGAGCGAATGCGCGCATGGCGGCCGGCCGCTGGCGCGCTACTGGATGCATAACGGATTCCTCAATGTTGAAGGCGAGAAAATGTCGAAGTCGCTCGGCAATTTCGTCACCATTCGTGATTTGCTCTCCGACTGGCCCGGCGATGTTCTGCGTCTCAACATGCTGCGCAGCCATTACCGCCAGCCGATCGACTGGACACTCCAGGGCATGAAAGAAAGCTGGAGCGTGTTGGAGCGTTGGTACGGCATTGCGGAGCCTGTCGCGTCGCGTCGCGTCGACGGTCGCGTGCTGGAAGCCCTCGCCGATGATCTCAACACGCCGTTGGCCATTGCCGAATTGCATCGTGCCGAACCCGAAGAACTGGCAGGCGGATTGACACTGCTCGGTTTCTCGCCGGATCCCGGGCGGCTTGCGGCGCGGCCTGCGATCCCGGTCGAACAGATCGCCGACGCGATCGCGGCGCGGATCGCGGCGCGCAAGCAGCGGGATTTCCGCGAAGCCGACCGGATCCGCGATGAACTGTTGGCCAAGGGCATCCAGCTTAAGGACAATCCCGACGGCACGACATCATGGGATGTGAAACGGTGAACGGAGGGCAACTCGCGAAACAGGGCTGGACAGATTTCTTGCGTGCTTCGACAGGCCCAGCATGAGGGAAGTCTTTTTGCCATCAGCGTATGTGCAGCTTCCAAATTTCCTCATCCTGTCGAAGGGCGCACGAGGCCCGTGCAGGTCTTTCTCACGTGAAATGAAAGGATTCGCGCGCCTCGCATGAGCGGTCGTTCCGCTGCCGACGACCCCAGCGGCCTCGCCTGTGCGGTGCTGGCCTATGGGTTGTGGGGGATCATGCCGCTTTATTGGCGGCTGCTCGACGGGGTTCCGCCGTTCGAGTTGACGCTGCATCGCATCGTGTGGTGCGCGCTGTTGGTGATGGCGGTGGCGCTGCTGCGCGGCCGGCGGGCAGAGCTCGTCTCCATCCTTGGCGCGCCCAGGCTCATTGGCACGCTGGCGCTGACCGGTCTCCTCATCTCGATCAACTGGACCGTCTACATCTACTGCGTGGCGAGCCGGCAGCTCGTGGAAGCGAGTCTTGGTTATTATATCAACCCGCTCATCTCGATCGCCCTGGGCGTGCTGTTTTTCGGCGAACGGATGTCGCGGCTCCGACTCGCGGCCATCGTGCTCGCCACGCTGGCGGTCGCGGTGAAGGCCGTTTCGCTCGGCCATTTTCCCTGGATCGCGCCGGTGCTGGCGCTCTCCTTCGGTTTCTACGGCTGTTTCCGCAAACTTGCGCCGGTGGACGCGCTCGATGGTCTTCTCATCGAGATGGGGATCGTATTGCCCGTTGCCGTGGCGCTGCTCGCCTATTGGGACATGACGGGCACGGCCGCTTTCCCCTCCGCGGATTGGAGCAGGGACGCGCTGCTCATCGGTGCCGGCCCAATAACCGCGGTGCCGCTCGCGCTGTTCGCGGCCGCTGCCAGGCGCATCCGGCTCTCAACGCTGGGCTTTCTTCAATATCTCTCGCCGTCGATCACACTTCTGCTCGCGATCGTCGGCTTCGGCGAGCCTTTCAAGCGGTTCGATGCGCTGGCTTTCGGCTGCGTCTGGGCAGCCCTCGTTCTGGTCGCGCTGGAGGGACGAATTGCGCTTCTCAGGCAGCGCGCGACGCAAGCAGTGAACTGATCTTTTCCATGGCTTCGGCGGGCGTCGCCACGAAAACGTGATAGGACGCGATTTCGGCGCGGGCGAATCCCTGCGCAACGACACGGTCCAGCAGCTCTCTCAGCGGCCCAAAATAATTCGCAACGTCAATGACGATGATCGGCTTGGCGTGCACCCTGAGCTGGGTGGTGGTCAGGACTTCGAAATACTCGTCGAAGGTGCCGAGACCGCCCGGAAGGATCACGAAGGCATCGGCCAGCGCCAGCATGCGCGTCTTGCGCAACTGCAGATCGGGCGTGATGATCAGTTCCTCGGCCGATTTGAGCGGCGGCTCGACGCCGCGCAGGAACGCGGGCAGAACGCCGATGATCGGGGCGCCGGCATCCCGCGCCGCCCGCGCGACCTCGCCCATCAATCCCACGGCGCCGCCTCCGAACACCAGCGTGTAGCCGCTCTCCCCGATCGCCTGCCCGAGCCGGCGCGCCGCCTCGGCGTAAGCCGGATTGATTCCCGGGGAAGACCCGCAAAACACGCAGATTCTTCGGCGATGCCCGGCCGGGGCGGGATCAGTGGCGGGTTGTGCCAATTGGGCGGCCGGCGGGGCGGACAAATCACGCCCGCCGGTATTGCGGTGAGCCATTCGGATACCTAATCAAGTCTGCAAGGGAGACCGGCACGCGCGCCATCGCCACGACAACGCGCGAAATCTGCCCAAGGCTCCGCACCGGAACGCAATCGCTTATGGCACAACCGCATCCCTTGCTGGAATCGGGCGACGGCGCGCCGTCGCTGCGACCGCTTTACCTGCTCCTGCCCTATCTGTGGCCGAAGGGACGGTCCGACCTCAGGCTGCGCGTCGTGGTGTCCATGGGCTGTCTCCTGCTGGCGATCGGGGCCACGGCCGTCTCGCCGCTGCTGCTCGGCTGGATCACGGACCACCTCGCGCATCGCGGGCCGGCAGCGATCGCGATGGCGTCCACGCTCGGTCTCATTGCGGCTTACGCGCTCTCGCGCGTCCTGATGCAGCTGTTCGCCCAGCTGCGCGACGGCATCTTCGCCAAAGTCCTCTACCACGCGCTGCGGGAAGTGGGTGTTGCGACCTTCGCGCATGTGCATACGCTGAGCCTGCGCTTTCATCTGGAGCGCAAGACGGGCGGGCTTTCGCGCGTCATCGAGCGCGGGACGAAGGGCATCGATACGCTTCTCTCCTTCACCACCTTCAGCATTTTCCCGACACTCCTGCAGCTCTTCATCTTCACGGCCGAGATGATCTGGAAGCTGAACGTCTGGATCGCGCTGACGGCGCTCTCGATGGTCGGGGCCTATGTCTGGTTCACGTTCGCCATCACGCGCTGGCGCGTGCGCTTCCGCCGCGAGATGAACGACAGCGACACCGACGCCAATACCAAGGCGGTCGACAGCCTGCTGAACTACGAGACGGTCAAATATTTCAACAACGAATCCCACGAGACCCGCCGTTTCGACGTTTCCATGGGGCGCTACGCGGACGCATCCATCCAGGCGCAGATATCGCTCTCGGTGCTCAATACGGGCCAGGCTGCGATCATGGCGCTCGGCACGGGAATCGTAATGGTGTTGACCACGATCGGCATCGCGCAGGGCCGCTTCACCGTCGGCGATTTCGTGATGGCGAACGCGATTCTCCTGCAGCTCTATGTGCCACTTAATCTGCTGGGCACGGTCTATCGCGAGATTACCCAGGCGCTGGTCGATATGGAGGCCATGTTTCGGTTGCTCTATCAGCCGCAGGAGGTGCAGGACAGGCCTGGCGCCAGGGATCTGGTAGTGACGGGCGGCGAAATCCGGTTCGACAATGTCGTTTTCGCCTACGATCCGGACCGCGTGGTGCTCAAGTGCGTCAGCTTCCGCGTTCCCGCGGGCAAGACGGTCGCGGTGGTGGGACCGTCGGGCGCCGGCAAATCGACCCTCTCGCGCATCCTCTACCGGTTCTACGACATCTCGGCCGGCAGCGTGACGATCGACGGTCAGGACGTCCGCGAGATGACCCAGGCTTCGCTGCGCGCCGCCATCGGCATCGTTCCGCAGGATACTGTGCTGTTCAACGATACGATCCGCTACAACATCGCCTACGGCCGGATCGGTGCCAACGAGGCCGAAATCAAGGAAGCCGCGCGGATGGCGCAGATCGATCCGTTCATCCGCGAACTGCCGCTAGGTTACGAGTCCATGGTCGGCGAACGGGGATTGAAGCTCTCCGGCGGCGAGAAGCAGCGCGTGGCGATCGCCCGCACCATTCTGAAGAACCCGCCGATCCTGCTGCTCGACGAAGCGACCTCGGCGCTGGACACCCACACGGAGCGGGAGATCCAGAGTGCGCTCGCCGCCGTCACGAAGAACCGCACCACGCTCGTGATCGCGCACCGGCTTTCCACCGTCGTCGATGCCGACGAGATTCTGGTTCTCGATCACGGCACCATTGTCGAGCGTGGGCGCCATGCGGAGCTTGTGGCCATGGGGGGGCACTATGCCGCCATGTGGAACAAGCAGAAGGAGGCCGCCGCCGCGCGGGAACGTCTGCGCGCCGCCGAAAGGGATCCGGACGTCGGCCCGGAATTCACCCGCGAGCCCGCCGCGGCGCATTGAGTGGCAAATCCCGCTGATGCTGAGCAGAAGCGCCGCCCGCGCTTTTCGCGTGTGCGGCGAACCCGACTTGGGCGGCACCGCGAACGCCGGGACTGAAGAGATAGTCCGCTCTCATCCGGCATTTCACCCGCGGCTGAAAATGGCTCGTGACTTTCCCGCGGGCGAGTGCATCACTGTGTGATGGAAACTCAGGGCTTCGGCCGCTCCGAATCTGAAATTCAAAAAAGAGGAGGCAATGATGTCCACGAGAACCATACTCGCAGGGGGTATGCTGGCGCTTGCCGGGACGATCGGCGACGTACCCGCCGATGCCGGGCAAATCTTCGCCACGTTCGATGCCCCCGGATCGGCCGCCACCTATGCCTTCAGCATCAACAGCGCGGGCGCAATCGCGGGGTATTACGAGGACAGCAATTACGCGGAGCACGGCTTTGTGCGTGCTCCCGGCGGAACGATCACGTCGTTCGACCCTACGGGCGCGACCAACACTGTTGCCTATGGCATCAATTCCGCGGGTTCCATTGCGGGCTCCTACTGGGACAGCAGTTTTGTGGCACACGGGTTTGTGCGAGCCCCCGATGGAACGATCACGGTATTCGACCCTCCGGGATCGGTCGGCACCATCGCGAGTGGTATCAATCACGCGGGTGCGATCGCGGGATACTACGCGGACAGCAGCTTCGTGGAGCACGGCTTTGTACGCGCCCACGATGGAACAATCACGACATTCGATCCTTCCGGGTCGACCGGTACCTTTGTCAACGGCATCAATGCCACGGGTTCGGTCGTGGGCTTCTACAACGACAGCAATAACGAGGAACACGGTTTTGTGCGGGCTCCCGATGGAACGATCACCGAATTCGATCCGAAAGGATCGAGCGACACCCAAGCCAATAGCATCAACAAGACAGGCTGGATTGCGGGGGCTTATATCAACGGCGTGGACCACGGTTTCGTGCGGGCTCCGGATGGAACGATCACCGAGTTTGACCCCTCGGGATCGACCTATACCTTTCCCGCCGGCATCGACGGCAAAGGAGCGATCACGGGCTCGTACGAGGACAGCATTTACGTGCAGCACGGCTTTGTGCGGACGCCGGACGGAAGCTTCAAGACGTTCGATCCACCGGGGTCGGTTAACACGACTGCCGCGAGCATGAATAACAGGCGTTCGATCGCGGGCTACTATCTCGACGGCAATTATGTTCCGCATGGCTTCCTGCGAAGCCGCAAATGAACCGGCGGGCCGCTATGCCGGCGTGACGATCGAACCCGCCACCGGCGACATCTATGGAAGCACCATTTTCGGCGGCGACGGCGGTTGCCGCAACGGCTGCGGTGTCCTTTACCGGCTGGCACCGGACGGGGCTTTTACCGTGTTGCATACCTTCAAGGGCGGCAAGGGTGGTCAATATCCCGCGGCCCGCCTCATCCGCGGCCAGCGGAAGCGAGACGGTTCTTCACAGCTTCACCGGCGGCGACGGCGCAACGCCCCACCGCCCCACCGCCCCACCGCTACGACGAAGGCGGGCGCGGCGCTCAGCTGCTCCACTGGTGCTTGGGCACCAGCTTTCTGGACGTGCCCGCCACGGCCGGGCGGCTGACGCGCCGCGACGAGGGGCGGCAGTTCGCCCTTTTCTTTCCGTCTCTTTGTGCCCATCTTTGCACCGCATCCAGGGAAGATTCATTGCGAATGGCACTCATCGGTCCCAGCGGCAGACCGCTTTCGAGCGGGGCGAAACCGGCGCAGCCCGCAGCCGCACCCGGCGTACCCATCAAAGACGGTTCGATGGAGACCTTCGCAGCCGATGTTCTGGAAGCATCGCGGCAGGTGCCGGTGATCGTCGATTTCTGGGCGCCCTGGTGCGGACCCTGCAAACAGCTGGGTCCCGCGCTCGAAAAGGTGGTGAAGGAGGCGAAGGGCGCGGTCCGCCTCGTCAAGATCAACATCGACGAAAATCCCGAGATCGCCCGCCAGCTGCGCATCCAGTCGATCCCGACCGTCTATGCCTTTCGCGACGGCCAGCCGGCCGACGGTTTCATGGGCGCGGTACCCGAGTCGCAGCTGCGCGCCTTCGTGCAGCAGCTGACCGGGGGTGCGGCGGGGCAGGACCAGGCGGACGATATTCTCGCCGCGGCGGATGAGGCCTATGCGGCCGGCGACGTGACCGGCGCGGCCCAGGCCTACGGCCACGTCCTGCAGGAGGAGCCAGGACATCCGCGCGCCGTCGCGGGGCTGGCGCGCTGCTATCTCAAGAGCGGGGATATCGACCGGGCGCGCAAGACGCTTGGCCTCGTGCGTCCCGATGGCGCTGCGGACGAAGCGATTCGCACCGTGGATGCGGAGCTGAAGCTCCGCGAACAGGCGGCGAGCGCCGGCGACAGCGCGCCGCTTCTGGCGCGGTTGGAAACCAATCCCGACGATCATCAGGCGCGGTTCGATCTGGCGCTTGCGCTGGACGCCAAGGGTGATCGTGACGCGGCCATCCGCGAACTGCTCGAACTCGCGCGGCGCGACCGCAAATGGGACGATGAGGCGGCGCGCAAGCATCTGGTCACGTTTTTCGAGGCGATGGGCCCGGCCGATCCGCGGACGCTCGCGGCGCGCCGGACCTTGTCGTCGATACTGTTCTCCTGAATGGCGATGCGCAGCTATACGAGCCTGCATGAGCTTCCGGCGACGCTTCCCGTTTTCCCGCTGTCGGGCACGGTTCTTCTGCCGCGGGGACAGCTGCCGCTCAATGTTTTCGAGGCGCGTTATCTCGCCATGGTCGATGCCGCACTCTCCGGCACGCGCTGCATCGGCATGATCCAACCGGTTGAGCACGAGGACAAGGTGCTGATGCCGCCGCTTTCGAAGGTCGGCTGTGCAGGGCGGATTACCAGTTTTCGGGAGACCGACGACGGTCGCTGCCTGATCACGCTCACGGGCATTTGCCGTTTCGCGGTGGCCGAAGAGCTTGCCGTCAAGACGCCGTTCCGGCAGGTGCGCCCGGATTATACACCTTATCTCGCCGATCTCGCGGCCGATTCGACCGCAAATTTTCCGCGTGACCGGCTGATTGGCGCACTCAAGGACTATCTGTCGCAACGCGACCTGAAAGCCGATTGGCGCTCCGTGATGAGCGCGCCGCCCGAGACGCTGGTGAATGCGCTGGCCATGCTCTGTCCGTTCGATCCGGCCGAAAAGCAGGCGCTGATCGAAGCGCGAGACTGGTCGGAGCGCGTGGACACGCTGGTGGCGCTGCTCGAAATGTCTTCCGTGCCGGCCTCCGGCAGCAATACGCTGAATTGATCGCGGCATGGTCGAACCCGATCCGAAGCTTCTCGCAATCCTGGTCTGTCCCCTGACCAAGACCACGCTGATCTACGACCGCGAGCGCGGCGAACTGATCAGCAGGGCGGCGGGGCTTGCCTATCCCATCCGCAACGGCATTCCGATCATGCTGCCCGGCGAGGCGAGGGAGTTGTCCGACGCGGAACGCGGCGTGAAATGACGGCCGCAAATCCAGCGGTCCTGTCCTGGCCGACGGAATTGCGCGTGGACCGCCAGCGTTCGACGCTCACCATCACCTTCGACACGGGCGAGCGTTTCGTCCTGCCGGCGGAATATCTGCGCGTCGAGTCGCCAAGCGCCGAAGTGCAGGGCCATTCGGCGGCGCAGAAGCAGATCGTGCCCGGCAAGCGCCACGTGAAGATCGAATCGCTGGAGCCAGTCGGCAATTACGCGACCCGCATCCGTTTCGACGACGGCCACGACACCGGCCTCTACAGCTGGGACTATCTTCACCAGCTCGGCCGCGAGCAGACAGCCAGATGGGACGCTTATCTGTCGGCGATTCGTGCAAGGAAGTTCGCAAGGTAGCTTCGGGAGCGATGAACACTCAGCCGCGAGGGCCGCGGCCCGGCAGGGAACCGCGCCTCATTCCGCGCGAGTGGCAGCCCCGGCGCGCGGTCGTCAAGGGGCAGGACGGAACGCAGTGGAGGGACGCCTATCATTTTGTCCTCAGATCCCCCTGGTGGGTCTACTTTGCCGGCACGGCGTCGATATTTGCGCTGGTCAACACGGTCTTTGCCCTGCTCTACATGGCCGACCCGCGCGGCATCGTGAACGCGCACGGGTTCTGGGACTATTTTCTCTTCAGCGTCCAGACCATCGGCTCAGCCAACTACACCGTCATGCTGCCGAGGAGCACCTATTCCAATGTGGTGGTGTCGGTGGAGGCGTTCTTCGGCATTCTCAATCTCGCGCTCGTCACCGGCGTGACCTTTGCGCGATTCTCCCGGCCCTTTGCGCGCGTCGTGTTCAGCAGGGTCGCGGTCATCGCGCCTTTCGACGGCGTGCCGACGCTGATGTTTCGCGCCGCCAACCAGCGCGGCAACCAGATACTCGACGCCTCGGTTTCGGTTTCGCTGGCGCGGCAGGTGACCACGAAGGAAGGGCTCGTCATGCGCCGTTTCGAGGAACTGAAGCTCGTGCGCGCGCGCACGCCGCTGTTCGGCCTGTCCTGGACGGTGATGCACCAGATCGACCACGCAAGCCCGTTTCACGGAACCACCGCCGAATCGCTGCGTGATTTGGAGATGGAGATCATCATTCTCCTCAGCGGCACCGACGACGCGCTGGCGGACGTCATCTATGCGCGGCACTCTTACATGCCCGAAGAAATCCTGTGGAACAGACGTTTCGTGGATGTGATCGCGCTCGCGCCCTCGGGCCGCAGGATGGTCGACCTGCGCCATTTTCACGACACGGAAGCCCTGGCGGACTGACCGACTTGCGCCCTCAGGCGCCGCAGTGGCCATTGACGGCGGGGGCCTCGCGGTTGGACAACGCCCTTACGCCGCCCAGAAACAGCGCGGTGGCGAACGCTGCAGCCGAAGCAGGATCGGTATCGTCCCGCCTCAGCATGCGCTCGGCCAGTTCGAAGGCCACACCGACGATGGCGGCCATCAGGAAATCCGCGTCGAGGGGCGGAAACAGGCCCTTGCCGATGGCCGTTTCAAGGTCCTCGCGCAGCTCCTCGAAGCCCGCGATGATCTGCGGCGTGTCCATGCGGACGCGCAGCGCATCGGTGTTGCGCCGGATGGCGCGAAAGCTCTGCCGGTCGTCGGCTACGTATTCGAAAAAGGTCCGGAACGTCCCGAAGATGAACGCCTCGACGGTTTCGGCCTTCGTCCGTTCCTCGCGCAGACGCGGACGGATCCTGAGCGCGCTTTCGTCCTGGATGGCCTGGAAAATTTCTTCCTTGGACCTGAAATAATTATAGAACGTGCCGGAAGCGAGCGGGGTAGCGCGAATGATGTCGCGTACGGTGGTCGCGCCATATCCCAGATCGGCGAAGACATGTCTTGCCGCCTCCAGAATCGCATGGCGGTTCTTGGCCTTTGTTTTCTCCCGCTTCCCCGGTGGCCCGGGCGGCGCCGACGGATGCCCGTCCAACTGTTGCTCCCGATGCGGCTGCGCCCGGAACTCTAGCGTTCAATGACGATACGTCAACTTGGCGGCCGAATATAGGAGACAGCCGTTCCGCCGCGGAGCGCACACAAATACCTCCTGCCCGCCCGGCGAAGGAAACGCGAGGCAGACAGGAGGAGCAAAACTGATCAGCCGGCGCTCCCGCACCTGGCGGGCGTCGGCCGCGCGGAACGGATTTCAGGAATCCGCGCGTAATGAAACGCGAGAGGGCTGGCTCAGCCGCCGCGCGAGTTCAGGGAGACGCCGAGGTGAAGCGCCTTCTGGCGGATCGCGCCCTCGGTTCTCTTGAACCTGCGGGCTATCTTTGCGGCGGGGGTCTTCGCCTTTGCGAGGGACTTGAATTCCTTGACATCCTCCGGGCTCCAGGCGCGGCGCTTGATCGTCTTTTTCTTGGCTGGCATGCGAATCTCCAAGGTTGAACCAAATTTGGTTTAGCAACGAATTTTCGCAATGTCGATACCCGATAGGAGTTAAAAATGCGCTATTATTGCAACTATCTGTTACCGGAATGCGGGTTTCCCGAGGGTACCGGGGCGGGGGCCTACTGGCTACCAATCAATGAAAATTCCGTATGATTCTGGCCGGAAGGGTCTTCCACGGCCTTTCGCCTTGACATTACCACTGGTTGCCGCCCCTCAAATTAGTCTTGGGGGTGTGCGTCGCCCGGCCGATTCGTGGGGCATGGGCGTCGGCAAGAGATCGCCGCCTGGCGTGCTCTCAAAATGGACAAACATGTCCCCACTGCGGCTCCCCTTTGCAGGTCCATCATTCCTAAGCGGCCTCGGATACAATCCGCGCGCCCGGCGTCGTTTCGCCGCGACCGGCTCTCCTACCCAGCCCCGTGGTAGCCGCTTGCGTATAATTCTTCCGACCCGTGAAGGAGTCACCGAACCAGACGGGCCGGCGGATCCCCGGACCACGGTATTTCATGCCGCAGGCGAAGACCCGGGCGGCGTGGTGGTTCCCGATTCCGCACTACGACCTGGAGCTCACAACCTCTGTTCCTGAAATGTTTGCCTCAGGAACATTTTGAAGCCTTCCATTCCCGGATGAAAACGGGTTCTGGACCGCGCTGCCGGCGCCGCGCGCGATTTTCTCCGGGAAAAGTGGTTCGCCGGCATGAAGCGGGCGACGACGAGCCAGAGGCAAAGCCCAAATCAGCAGAGCTCGGAATCGCACGGGACCTGCCGCGCATGCTGGGCGTTCCGTGAACATGGCGGCCGCCCTCCAGCCGACATCAATCGTGAAAGCCGTTCCGCGGTTCGTCAGATATGCCATGACGCGCAGGTGCATGCGGCACCACGCCGGGGGCGAAGCCGTACGGATACCGGCCGATTTTATTGGATGGATATGTTCCAGGTCTGCGCTGCCGGTCCGCTCTCGATGTCCCGGCTGCCGACGCAATGGGCCATCGCTTCCAGTTGGAACCGGGCCATTTTTCGCAGTGTCGTGATCATGTCGCCCTCGTAGGGCTCCAGGACCGCGAGCAGATTCAGATATTTGTTCCAGTTGAAATTCAGGATGCGGTCGAAAATGTCGTCCGGATCGTTCACGCCCGCCTCGCGCGTCAGCGTGCGGAAAATGCCGCGCGACAATCGCCGAAACTTGACATGGCCGATCATCAGATATGACAGCTCGATGCTGCCTCCGCCTTGTTCCAGAATCGGAACCCAGTCTTTCCCGCGTTTTTGTGAGCGGCCGAAGTCGCGCTCGATCCTGACCTCCGGAACGCCGGCCGTCACTTTCACCGGCAGACTGAACGCTCCCGGCTCCGGGCCCACGGAACCGAAGGGGCGGAATTTCGAGATGGAATCGTAGACCCCGTGGGAGACGAGCACCTCGCCGTTGCAGCTGCCTTGAATCTGGAGGCCATTCGCGAATTCATGGGCCAGCCCGGTCGCGCTGTGCCTGGCGAGATCGATCAATGGTGCCAGGAACGCCCGGTCTGCATTCTGAATGGTCCTGCTTTCGAGAAACAGCTTGCGTGCCCTTTCGACAGGATCGCCTTCGAAAAGAGCCCCCATTCCGAAATCCGTGGTCAACAGGTTCCGGACGTCCGGCGCAAGCCCGTCGAGCGCGACGACGAAACCGGCGCTCTCGACGAAGCCGCCACCGCCCCATGAAAAGGCGCTCTGGTACCTGTCGAAGAATGCCCTGTGCGCGTCCATCACGTCTGCGATCGCTTTGAGGCGAAGGGAGCCTTCCACAAATTCGATGTCGTCGATGTCGAACAACAGTTCAGGGGGAAGTTTCAGCAGGACCGGCTGCTCGGGATCCTTTGCAAACAGTCCGCGGCCGAGGGGACCCGGCACGATGTTCTCGCAGACGCCGCCGAGCGCCCGGACGAATTTGAGCATCTCATCCCACGTCAACGCGGGTTCGTTCGCCGATCCGCTCACAGTTCGCGCGCCCCCACGCAGTGGGTCATGGCCTCTAGCTGGTAGCGTGCCATCCCTCGCAGGTTCGAGATCATCCATCCCTCATGGGGCTCCAGCGCGGCCAGCAGACCGAGAAACCCCCTCCTGTTGTAACAAAGTATCTCGTCGAATGCGTCATCCGGGTCCGAAATTCCGGCCTCGCGCATCAGAGTCCGGAATATGCCCCGGGACAGCCGGGGATTTCTGGAACTGCCGATCATCAGATATGATAGCGCGAGGGTGTCTCCGGCGACGCTGAGCCGCGGCACGGGAAATCCGCCGCGCAATGTATGGGCGCTCATGTCGCGGGTGATCATCAGCGTTCCGGCTTCCAGTTTTCTTGAGAGCCGGAGGCTGTAGGCCTGGGGCTGGGCCCGTGCAATGCCGAATTTCCGGAAAAAACCCAGGCAATCGCGAGGTCCGCGGTTGACGATGAGCTCGCCTGAAGCGTGGCCCTCGAGGTGCAGGAAGCCGCGCGGATCGACGCGCCAGAGCAGGCCATCAGCGGCATCGTCCATTCGTTCGAGGAACGGGACGACGACATTCCTTCCGTTCCATGTCGTCGTTTTGCGGTTCAGAAGCCAGTTCCTTGCCCGCTCGTCCGGCTCTCCATCGAGAAGTTCGTCCATGCCGAAATAGACGCTCAGGTATTCGCTGACCTCCGATGGAAGCGCATCGAGCGCTGCCATGAACCGCGTCGAGCCCATGAGTGGGCCATGCCGCACGCTGGCCGCGCGCATGTACGCCTCAAAGAAATCGCGCTCGGCGCTGCCGACCGGTGCCGCCTCGTGAAGCGCGAGGCGGTCGCCCTGGAACTCCAGTTCCTCCGTCAGGAACAGAAGTCTTTCCGGCACCCGCAGCAGGACCGGCTTCGAGGAGTCGATGAC
The DNA here is from genome assembly GCA_036266955.1 of Rhizomicrobium sp. Classification (GTDB taxonomy): domain Bacteria; phylum Pseudomonadota; class Alphaproteobacteria; order Micropepsales; family Micropepsaceae; genus Rhizomicrobium. The sequence goes on along the minus strand of DATAWY010000026.1, from coordinate 60,093 downwards.
AAACAGGCCGGGACCGCGCCCCCGCCCGTCACGGATGTTTTCGATTGTTCCGCCGAGACGGCGGAACATCTCGACGGCTTCTTGCCATGTGGCCCCGGAACCATGGGCGGAAATCGTCTCCGGTAAATCGGGCACGGCCATATCAAACTGCTTTCCCTGAGCCTGGAGGTTCGGCGGTTAGCACAATTCCCGGTGAGACGGGAAGCCCGTCACGCGAGGCCGATTGGGCCGGCGGCCGCGGCTAGCGGAGGCTTGAAGTGCCGAAGGCCTCTGATAAAACCCGCAAGGGCGTGAAGGTCGGAGCGAGTATGCGAAAAGTTCTGGTGTGGGTCGGGGCGCTGGTCGTCGTGGCCGGGGCCGCGGCCGCGGTTGTGCATTTTGACGGCAACCTGTTTCGCAGTTCGCCGACCCAGGCAACAGCGGCTTCCTCCTGGGAGCCGATGCCGCATCCGCCTGGCGACCGCTCTCAGCCCATGATCGCGCTGATCCGGGAGTTCGGCGTCTGGCATCTCTCCTGCGTAAAGCGGCCCAAGGAACCTCCCAAAGTCGGGTTCATCGAGAATCTCGGGATTGTGCAGCAGAGTAACCAAAGCAAGGCCCATCCCTGCCGCGTCTTCATCATGATGCGCAATACAGGCGATCCAAAACAGATGGTCATGCTGATGGTCCACTACGGGATCGGCGTGGGCTCCCCGGAAATCGAGGTGATGTACAGGACGGTTTACAGACCGGACGTCGCCTACGATCCGTCCGGGCAAATCCTCGATCTGTCGAAGAAAGGGAAAGCGAAATTGAAAGGAGGGTTCTGGCGGGGACAAAAGCTGCTGCAAAGCCCTGAATACCAGGAAGCACGCTCGCAGGACGTCGGGCTTCAGCTCACGCGCAAAACCCTCGCCATTCCCACCAGGCTCTGCCATCGCGGCCATTGTTTTGCGCGTTTGATGGTCGTGGACATAGCCGACCTGGAGACCACCTCCAAACTCGTGCTGCGCCTTCCCGGCAAACCCCGTCAGCCGCCGCGGATCGTCAACGTCCCCACGGACGGGCTCCGCGCGGCGCTTACCGAGCTGGGCCGTCTGTCGAATTCGTAGCCGGCTCAGCTGCGCGCCCGGTTCGCTTTGCCACTTTGTGCTGTGCCGGCGCGTCTTGCCCTCGGCGGTTGAAGCCAAAACTGTCCCTTACGCTCTTGTCTCGCGGCGCAGCCGGAGGTTGGCGGCTACATGCCTTACACGAGTATCCCCCATAGAGGCAGAGCCCGCCCCCAACCATCGATTAATGTCGCTTGACGAAGGTTTGATGCCATGCGTAACGTGGAGTTTAAGTCACGGGGCTGTTCCCGTGTATCGCCGGGTTCGCCCGCGATCCTTTCCCGAAGGGGGTTCTTCAAGATGTTCAGAAAGACACTACTCGCCACGACGGCGTTGGTCCTTGGTGCGTCGGTCGCCTATGCCGGCACCGTCCATCATGGCATGATGCCGGGCTCCAAGAATCATCCCAAGTTCCTGAATCTTGGCGTACCCGGGCACATGGTTGGACATGGTCTGGTCCCGCTTGCGCTGGGTACCGGCCACACCAGCACGAAGCCGGTGCACAACAACATCCTTAAGCCACACAAAGGCAGCAACTTCAGCAAGGAAGCGAATGCCCAATGGATTTCGTGGTACGGCTACATCGCCGACAGCGAATCAGAGTGCAGCTACATCTCGTCGAACTATCACTACTGCGACACGGAACAAGCCAACAACGCGGTTGCCGTCACGGGCGTGAAGAGCGCGACCTCGCTCAGCATTCCGCTCTTCTCCCTGACCGGTTCGACCACCACCTATGAAGCCGGCATCTACAGCTCCGTCAGCGGTCTGCCGGGCAACGCGCTTGCTACCGGGACGATCACGGGCGCCAGCGACAATGAATATTGCTGCACCAACTCGAGGACTGCCACCCTCTCGGGCCAGTCGAGTTTCAGCGGCAAAAAGACCTATTTCGTCGAGCTTTCCTGCGCAACCGGACAGAGCGACTGCGACGGCGGCTGGGACATGGAAGACGTGGACTTCACGGGCGCGACCGTGGACTACTTCCACTCCAAGTACCATTACTCCACCGTTATCGGGTCGTCGGTCTACAACAGCTCTGGCTCATCGCCGTGGCACGAGTCGACCTACTATCCGACATCCGGCGCGTATGCGATCAACTAAGTTCCGAATCCGTTTTCCGGGGAACGCAACCGGCAAATCGGCTGCGGTCTCCGATCAGGGATCCTGGGAAAGCGGCCGCTTCGGCGGCCGTTTTTTTTTTGGAGCGGACCATCGCAGCTGCGGCCCGCAGCCGCTGACTTGCCTCGCCGCAGCGAAGTGGTATGAACGCTTGGTGCCCCGGCGGAATGACAGCCGACCAGGGGCCGGATTTCATGGAGTTTTGGCCGCGTGCAGGCGTTGAGTCCCACCCTCCAGGCTCCGAACATTCCCGCACGGGCTTCGGTCAGCGGAGCGGATATCTTCGCCAGGGCGAGGCACGATCTGTTCAACAAATCCCCGGTGCGGGACCCGAAGATTCTGGAAGCTGCCCAGACGCTGCAGCAAGGCCTCGCGGTCGAGGCGGAGCGAATTGTCGGGAAAATCCTGGCCAAACGTCCGCGCGATCCCCACGCTTTGAATATCATGGCCGAAATCGCGAAATCCAGACGCGACTTCCGCACGGCGGAAGCCTGTCTCGCCCGCTGCGTCCAGATCGCGCCCGACCACCCGGCCTACCGCTACAACCACGCCTGCATACTGCTGGAACTAGGCAGAATCGATGCGGGGCTGGCCGAGGTCGACATTCTCGAGGCCAAGTATCCGGACAACATCCTTTTTCTGAACCTCAAGGCGGCTTTTCTGAACAAGAGACGGAGATACGCGGAGTCGGTCGCGTGTTACCGGCAGCTGGCGGCCAGGTGTCCGGATTCCACCGATGTCATGATGGGGCTTGCCTTGACGCTCCGGAGCCTCGGCGGGCAAACGGAGGAATCCATTTCCATCCTGCGGAAAATTACCGAGTTCGACCCTGGCTGCGGTGCGGCCTGGCAGTCTCTCGCGAGCGTGAAAACGGTCCGGTTCGGCGAGGCCGATATCCGCTCGATGGAGGCGCAGCTCGCGAAGCCCGCAATCGGGGCCGCCGAACGCACCGACCTCTACTATGCGCTGGGCAAGGCCTATGACGACGCCAGACAATACGAAAAAGCCTTCCAGTCCTATTCCCGCGGCAATGCGATCCGGCGGATCGATATGGACTACGATCCGGACGTGACCACCGGCATGGTGGCGCGGATGCGGGTCGTTTATACGCCGGAGCTCTTCCGCGAGCGGGAAGGGGCCGGCTGTCCATCCGCCGAGCCGATATTCGTTCTGGGCATGCAGCGCTCCGGCTCCACGCTGACCGAGCAGATACTGGGCGCCCATTCGCAGATAGAGCCCGCTGGCGAACTGCAGTCGATGATCAGGATCGTCGCCGAAGACGTCATGCCGAAAAGCGGTGCCGATTATCCCAACGGGGTGGATCAGCTGGCGCCCGAGGATCTCAAGGCATTTGGGGAAAAATACCTGAAATCGGTGCGGCCGCTGCTCCACGAGAACAAGCCGCATTTTGTCGACAAGAATTGCTACAATCTCTGGCAGGTCGGACTGATCCACCTGATATTCCCCAACGCCAGGATCATCGACATCCGCCGCCATCCGATCTCCTGCTGCTGGGCGAATTTCTCGGTGGCTTTCAGCCAGGCTGCTCCGCCGCTATCCTACAAGCTCACCGATATCGGCCGCTTCTATCATGACTACGCGCGGGTGATGGCCCATTTCGACCGCGTGCTTCCCGGAAAGGTGCACCGGGTCATCTATGAAAGGCTCGTCGCTGACCTCGAGGGCGAGACCCGCCGCATGCTCGATTTTCTCGATCTTCCTTTCGAACAGAGCTGCCTCGAATATTACAAGCACGAGCGCTCGTTCAATTCCATCAGCAATGAACAGGTGCGCCGGCCGATTTTCAAGGAAGGCGTGGAACGCTGGCTGAGTTACGAGCCCTGGCTCGGGCCGCTCAAGGCCGCGCTCGGCCCGGTGCTGGATGCCTATCCCGGGGTGCCCGACTTTCCGGACTGATGAGCGCCATCAGGAATTGAGCGCAATTCCCGGTGCCTGCTCTTCTGTCATCTGCGCGCCAATCTATCCCGCGGGAGGGGCCGCCATCATCAAGTAGAGGAAAGATTTCGCGGAGGGCGCGGAGTTCGGCGCAGGACTTCTAACGTCGAAATCGCGCATAAAGCAGACCCGTCGCGCCGCAAATGTACCATGGTGTCTGCATATCCACGCGGCTGTTCTTTCCTTACAGGCGTGAGTGTCCGCGGGAGGTAATCGCCGGTCTGCGGACCAATTCCGTTCGACCGCCCCCTAGGCGGCGATCTCGAACGGTATCTGCCCCACGCCCTTCACGGTTCCGAACGGGTTGGCGCCCTGGCCCAGAGCGAGGGGCTGATTCCACCTGGCGTGAATTTCCGTGAAGTATTTCGGCACTTCTGGGTAGCAGTCGAGAACGTAGCCGAGCTCTTCCTTCAGCGGGCCGAGCCAGGGCTCGTAATTGAGCCATTGTTCCTTGCCGGTCTTGTAGAGGGGCATGCGCACCTGGTCCTGGCTGATCGTCCTCACCAGGCGCTTGTTTTCGTGGAAGCGAAGACATTGTTCCTCGAAGGGCAGACCCACATAGTCGAGCATGCGGCGCACCTCCGTTTCCGGGTCGTCGACCAGCTTTTCGTAGATCACGCGATGCACGCGGCCGGGAAGCAATTCGTCGAAAAACGCCATCTGCTCGACGTAATCGACGTAAGCGTGCCCGACGTCGCGAAGATTGGTGGAGAGCGGCTGTCCGGCGGGGAAATAGTGCTTGAAACACGAGAAGCAGCAGTCCAGCGGGTGCCGGCGTGCATCGATGATTTTGGCGTTCGGAAGAATCAGATGGATGAACGCGACATGGACGTGATTGCCCGGCATCTTGTCGGTGAAATAGGGCCTGTCTGTCTTGCGGCGGCCCCGTGTCTTCTCAAGATACTCCTCGCCCAGCGCCCGGACGCGGTCCACATCGAATTCCCTGACCACGATCGGATAGGGCGGCAGATTTTCCCTTTTCGCCTCCTCCATCAATTTCCTGGTGATGTCGCTCAGGTCGCGAAGTTCGCCAAGCCCTTCGATCCTGGAGTGGCTAGAGAGGATCTGTTCGACCAGCGTCGAACCGGCGCGCGGCATCCCGAGGATAAAAATGGGATCCGGTGCCCGGCAGCCCCAGCCCGAGCGCGCGTGGAAAAAACGCTGTTTGTAAAAGCGCTTGGTCCGGTGCGTGAACTCCAAGCTCCTTTCGGGGCCGAAATCCCGGCTCGTGCACAGGATTTCGTTGCTGAGCCGGTAGTGCTCGAATGAGTCTGCGTAGCACTTCATGTCCTCGAAGACTCGGCCCAGCGCGAAATGGAGCCGGGCACGGTCCTCATGGGACAGCCCCTCGCGTGCGAGCACCGGACGAACCTGACTAACAAATGCCTCGCCGAGCTTGATCGACTTGGTAAATGCCGCAGTCAGATATGCATTGACCAGCGTTGGCATAATCTCAGTCGCCTTTTTCAGAGCGTTCAGCATGTCGAGACTCTGCTCGGTCTTGAGAAGGCGCGCATATTCGACCCACAATCCTGGCCGGTCCGGATAATCGGCCAAAAACCTCTCGAACGCCTGGATTGCTGCCTCGGGATCCCCCACCCGCGCCAGGCAGAGAGGCTTCATCATGCGATAAATCCTGTTGGCGGGATCCCGCTTCATAAGTTCCTCGATCTGGATCAACGCCAGGCCGAATTGCGCGTGTGTGAGGAGCATCGACGCCAGGCGAAAGCGTGCGGCTACGGAAGACGGCGCAAGTTCCACGCTGCGCTCGAGCATCTCTTTCGCTTCGCGCCAGTGTCCGAGACGAACCAGGACTTCGCCGCGCAGCTTGACGCCTTCGACGTGATCGGGCGACTCCTCCAGGAGGCGTCGCAGAATGGTTGCCGCTTCTTTCATGTTCCCGTCCCGATAAGCTGCCCGGGCCTCCGTCAGGCGGTCGTCCGGGGGCGGCGAACGGGATTCCTGATCATCGCCGGGGGCGGTTTCGGCGAGAAGATCGCCGAGCCAGTACCACGCGCTCCTGTCGAAAGGCTTGAGATCTATCGCTCGCAGCAACATGTCTATGCCGTCTTCGCGTCGCCCAAGCCCGGCAAGGGCAAGACCGTACTCGCGAACCGCAAGTTCCATATGGGGTGTCGCGGCGACCACAGGTTCCAGGGCCGCCCTGGCTTCCTCGTATCGCCGCTGCTGGCGCAGAGCCGCTCCGAGCAGCGTCCGGGCCTGGGAATCCTTCGGGTCTGCCGCGAGCGCTTCTCGCGCACGCGCTTCGGCCTTCGCAGCATCGCCGCCCAGAAGTTCGTCGCTCTCCTCCTCCGTGACGTAATGCGTGGGGCCTTTGCTGCCGCCGTCCCCCACGATGCCGATCTCGTCGATGTTTGCGCCAAAGGTCCAGGTGTCTTCGAGCCTGAACGCCGTCCAACGTTTTTTCACGCTTTCACCCCGATTGCTGCACAATCCGGCTGCCGAGCGGGAATGCCCGTTCTGCCGTCCAAACTCCTGCAGTTCGCCGGAAGGGACCCCTCCGCTGCACTTCTGCATACCAAACCCGCGGAGTCCCTCCAAGCTCGGCGCGTTCCAATTGCGGCCCGGCAGCGCCGTTCATCGCAGCGAGACGTCCCGTGCGGTGAGGCGGCACGCCATCACGGCATCAAACGTCACAAACGCTACACAGCGGCCGGCATGGCGCTGCAGTTCTTGGCGATGAATTCCTCATGCTGCGGCATCCGCTCGAGCGCCCGCCGAACGGCCAGGCGCGCCTTCTCCAGCTCCGCCCGGATTGCCTGTTCGCCGGGCCCGTCGATAAGCGGGCGATAGGATTCCGGCGTGACGCCCTGACTGTACATCGCCGTCAGCCAGGGCCGTGCACCGAAGCCTTCGCCGGGCACGATAGAGACATGGCCGTGCTTTCTGAAAATCTCGATCTTGTACGCAAGCGTTTCCGGAATCGACATGTATTTGCAATAGCGCCAGAACTCCGTGTCCTCGCGCTCGGTCAGGTGATAGTGCAGAATGATGAAATCGCGAATCCGGTCGAAACCGTTGGCCATGCTGGAATTGTACTCCTGGATGAGGAGTGGACCGAAATTCCTGTCGGGAAAGAGTTCGATCAGGCGCAGGATTCCTTCCTGGATGAAATGAAGGCTTGTCGATTCCAGGGGCTCCACAAAGCCGGAGGAAAGTCCCACCGTCACGCAGTTCTTGATCCAGGCGTGTTGCCGGCGGCCGGTGACGAATTTGAGCAGACGAGGCTCTGCGAGAGCCCGCCCGTCGAGGTGTGAAAGCAGCGTTTCGGCGGCCTTCTCCTCGCTGACAAACTTGCTTGAGAACACATAGCCGTTGCCGGTCCGGTGCTGCAGCGGAATGCGCCATTGCCAGCCCGCTTCCCGCGCCGTCGCGCGGGTGTAGGGCAGGAGCGGCGTCACGCTTTCACACGGCACCGCCCATGCGCGGTCGCAAGGCAGCCAATGCGTCCAGTCTTCATAGGGATCCTTCAGCGCCTGGGCGGCGAGCAGCGCGCGGAATCCGGAGCAATCGATGAAGAGGTCGCCTTCGATGCGCTGTCCCGATTGGAGGATCACCCCATCGATGAATCCGTTCCCCGCGTGCAGCTGGACGTCCACGATCTTGCCTTCCACCCGCTCGACCCCGCGCTTCTCCGCATACTCGCGCAGGTATTTCGCGTAAAGCGTGGCATCGAACTGGAACGCATAGGAGTAGGATGGTCCGGGCCTGTCCTTCGCCGGCCTGTCGAAACGGTTGTTCCGCGCCGCGGCGGTGCACAGCGCATATTCGCCGAGGTCGGGCTCGCGTCCCTCGACGGCCAGTTTCAGCAGATACTGATAGACGGTCGGAAGCACGCCGGGATTGCCTCCGTCGGAACTGAACAGCTGTTCTCCCAGCGGGTTGAAGTACGAATGTCCGATACGCTTCCAGTCGACGAACTGGATTGCCAGCTTGAACGTAGCCTGGGTGTGGCGGATGAATTCGTTCTCGTCGATTCCGAGCAGGCGATTGAATTTCTTGAGCGTCGGAAGCGTCGCCTCGCCCACCCCCACGATCCCGATTTCCTCGGATTCGACAAGGATGATCCGGCATTGTTTGCACTGCGTGGCCACACGCAGCGCGGCCGCCGACATCCACCCCGCCGATCCGCCTCCCACGACCACGATCGTGCGAATGCCTTTGTCAGGGGCGCTTCCGGGAGTGCCCTGACCGGCCATCATGTTCATTGCGCGATCCCTTCAGGGTGAATGCTGAGACGGTTAATTTGATTGACGCGATCACTTGCCACGTTCGACACCTCCGCAAGAACCGGAAGAATTGCACAGATCGCCGGAGACGCCAATGGTTCGCGCAGGGCGCCGCGTCCATTTGCGCGGGAACTGGACGTGGTCGCGCGCGGACAACCAGCCCTATGCTTGCCACGCATGGAGGCAAGTGGAAGTGCACGGGCCGAAGGCGGCGTGGCATCAACATGGATTCGAGGGAATGGGCGAACATGTCCGGCCGGCGACCCGCGACGGCCGATTTCGCGGGTCATCGCGCGCGCGCCGTGCGCGGAGCAACGCGGTTCCGGCTTTGCCGGAAAGGGTCCTCAAGACCTTACCAATATGGTTTACACCAAGCCGAAACCGCCGGCAGGCGTTCGGCAAATGTTTCGACGGGATATGGGAGGGGGCTGGGTGCGCGTGGCGGCGGTTCGGGTCCGGCCCGCTGCGCCGAACCTGACGCGTTTCGGTGACCGGACCGCATGGAATTGCCAATCCGGCGAACGCGCGCCGTTTCGTGGCCAACGAGGCAAGGTGTTGGCAAGGTGTCAGCCGCAGTTGCCGGCATCCCGTGCGTGGTGACACTGTTTCGTCGCCTGGTTCGCTAACGGACTTGCGCCTCGATCAGGACGGGGGTTGCCTTGCCGGGAAAGACATTGCTCACGACCACGGCTCTGGTGCTGTTCCTGTTATGACCACTCGCAGAGCTCCCATTATTGCACAAGCGAGACGGCCAACAATGCAATTCCCATAACCGGAGCGGGGGAAAAGGTTACGGAGATCAGCGTCCCGGTCGTTCCGTCCGGCAGCGAGTTCAGCGTCGGGATTTACAGTGCGACGGCGAGCGGCCTCCCGGGCAACGAGACCGTCGGAGCCTCGGCCTTGCACATGGCCCTGGCAAGGGCGGCTGCTGCTGGCAGATGACGACCGTGCCCATCACTCCGACGACGCTGAAAGCGCGGCGGGAGTACTTTGTGGAAGTAACCTGTCCGCCGGCCAGCACCACCTGCGTCGGAGGCTGGCTACCGGAGGACAGTGACTTCAAGCATGCACAGCATGACTACTGGCACGTCAAAGAAAAAGAGACCTATAATTTCGGCACCGGAACGCACACCTACTCCGCCTCGTCGCCCTGGCAGGTCTCGACGGCCTACCTTTACGACGAACCGGCCGCCGCCGTGAAGTGACGCCAAGGACTCCCGCGAAGCGCAGGTAGCCTGTCCTCGATTAAGTCCTTCAGGAACCGCCAGACGCCCCGATGCCTACGCAGCGACTGCCGGTGCGCGGCAATTCCGGGCGATGAAGTCCTCGTGGCGCGGCATGTTCTCCACCGTCCGCTTGATACCGGCACGGATCTTGGCCATCTCCGCGCGCATCGTAATCTCGTCAAGCTTCACGGCGAGGGGAGGATAGGATTCCGGCAATATGCCCTGGCTGTACATCACCGTCAGCCATTGGCGTGCCGCGAAACCCTGACTGGTATTGATCGAGAATCGGCCGCACCTGCGGAACATTTCCATGGTGACAGCGAGCGAGTCCGGAATGGACATGTATTTGCAGTAGCGCCAGAACTCGGTGTCTTCGCGTTCCGTCACGTGAAAATGCGCAATGATGAAATCACGGACCGCGTCGAAGCCCTCGGCGACGCGGCGATTGTAGTCGTCACTGAGGAGCGGATTGCAATCCCGGTCGGGGAACTGCCTGATCAGCGCCGCGAGGTAGTTCTGGATGAACTGGATGCTGGTCGATTCCAGCGGTTCCACGAAGCCCGAAGAAAGCCCGATCGACACGCAGTTCTTCGTCCACGCTTCCTTCCGGCGGCCGGCCGTGAATTTGACCAGGCGCGGCTCGCCGACAGGCGCCCCGTCGAGGTTTGACAACAGCAGCTCGCGGGCTTTTTCCTCGCTGCTGAATCGGCTTGCAAACACATAGCCGTTGCCGATTCTGTGCTGCAGCGGAATGCGCCACTGCCAGCCGGCTTCCCGTGCCGTCGCGCGCGTGTAGGGCGTAAGTGCGGGCGCGCTTTCGCACGGCACCGCCCAGGCCCGGTCGCAAGGCAGCCAGTGCGACCAATCCTCGTAGGGGACTTTCAATGCCTGGCCGATCAGCAGCGCGCGGAATCCGGAGCAATCAATGAAGAGGTCGCCTTCAATCCGCTGTCCCGATTGAAGTACGACGGCATCGATGAATCCGTTCTCGCCGCGCAATGGAACGTCGACGATCTTGCCCTCTATGCGCTCCACGCCGCGCTCTTCCGCAAAGGAGCGCAGGTATTTCGCGTAGAGAGCCGCATCGAACTGGTAGGCATAGGCAAGGGCTCCCTCCGGAAGGTTCTTCGGATGATCGAAGCGGTTCTGCCGCGCGGCCACGCTGCAGATGGCATACTCGTCCATATGCGGATCGCCACTGTCGACGGCCCGCTTCAGCAGGAACTGGTATATGGGAGGAAGCCGGGTGAGGCTCGTTTCGCCTTCCGTCTCCGAACTGAATCCCTGGGTCCCCAGCGGGTTGAAGTACGTATGGCCGGGACGTTTCCAATCGACGAACTCGATCGCGAGCTTGAACGTCGCGTGTGTCTTGCTGACGAACTCGTTCTCATCGATCCCAAGGGTGCGATTGAAGTCCCTGAGCCCCGGAAGGGTCGACTCTCCGACGCCGACGATTCCGATTTCATCGGATTCGACGAGCACGACCTCGCACGGCTCGCGTCGCGTCGCGTTGCGCAGCGCCGCCGCCGCCATCCAGCCCGCCGATCCGCCGCCGACGATGACGATCTTCCGGGTGTGCCTGTCCGCCGCGCCCTTGGGAGCGCCGTCTCCGGTCATCATGTTCATTGCGCTGCCCCTCTGGATGTTGGCGAATGCCCGGCTGCCGCGCCCTAGGCGGGGACCATCGCCGCGCTGCAGTTCCGGGCGATGAAATCTTCGTGTCGCGGCATGTTCTCGACCGTCCGCTGGACATTGGAACGGATCTTGGCCAACCCCGTGCGGATCGTCCTGTCGTCATGCTGCATGATAAGGGGAGGGTAGGATTCCGGCGTTATGCCCTGGCTATACAGCACCGTCGCCCATGGGCGTGGCCCGAAGCCTTCCTCACCGGGACGGATCGGGAGGCGACCATGCTTCCGGAACATTTCCATCGTGACAGCGAGAGAGTCAGGAACGGACATGTACTTGCAGTAGCGCCAGAACTCGGTGTCTTCGCGTTCCGTCGCCTTGAAGTGCACGATAATGAAATCGCGGACCCGGTCGAAAGCGGTGGCAACGAGGCGATTGTACTCATCACTGACGAGCGGGCCGCAGTCCCGCTCCGGGAAATTCTTGATCAGTTTGAGGACGGACGACTGGATAAAGTGGATGCTTGTGGATTCCAGCGGTTCCACGAAGCCCTGCGAAAGCCCGACCGACACGCAGTTCTTAGTCCAGGCTGCGTTTCGCCGGCCGGCCGTGAATTTGACCAGCCGCGGCTCACCGAGAGGGGGCCCTTCGAGATTTGAGAGCAGCAGCTCGCGGGCACTCTCCTCGCTGGTAAACCTGCTTGAGAATACATACCCGTTGCCGACGCGGTGCTGCAGCGGAATGCGCCACTGCCAGCCGGCTTCCCGGGCCGTTGCCCGCGTGTAGGGTGCGAGCGAACCCGTGCTTTCGCATGGCACCGCCCATGCCCGGTCGCAAGGCAGCCAGTGCGACCAATCCTCGCAGGGGACTTTCAGCGCCTGGCCGATGAGCAGCGCGCGGAATCCCGAGCAATCGATGAAGAGGTCGCCTTCAATTCTCTGCCCCGACTGAAGCACGACCGCATCGATGAATCCGTTGTCGCCGCGCAATGGAACGTCGACGATCTTGCCTTCCACGCGCTCCACGCCGCGCGCTTCCGCATAGGAGCGCAGGTATTTCGCGTAGCGAGCCGCATCGAACTGGAATGCGTAGTCAAAGGCCCCTTCCGGGACGTTTTTCGGTCGATCGAAGCGGTTCTGCCGCGCGGCCATGGTACAGAGGGCATACTGATCCATGTCCGGCTGGTCGCCCTCGACGGCGAGCTTCAGCAATGCCTGGTATACAAAAGGAATCTTGATGTTGCTGCCATCCTCCGAATTCAGGCCCTGTGATGCGACGGGGTTGAAGTAGGAATGGCCAATGCGTTTCCAGTCGACGAACTCGATCGCGAGCTTGAATGTCGCCTGGGTTTTGCTGACGAACTCGTTCTCGTCGATTCCGAGAATGCGATTGAATTCCCTGAGCCCCGGAAGTGTCGACTCTCCGACGCCGACAATTCCGATTTCATCGGATTCGACGAGAACGATCTGGCACGGCTCGCGCCGCATCGCGTTGCGCAGCGCAGCCGCCGCCATCCAGCCCGCCGAGCCGCCGCCGACGATGACGATCTTCCGGATACGTCTCCCCGCGGCTTTGAGAGCGCCGTCTTCGGCCATCGTGTTCATTATGCACACCCCAGCGCTAAACAATCAAAACGGCAATTCCTTCGGCAGCGGTTGCCGTGTTCGCCCGCTTCCGGAAAAGCCGCAATAGCGGCAGACTTGCACAGACTGCCGGGGAAGCCAATGGTTGGAACATGGGTGGTTAACCGCGGTCTGCACGGAACGCGTCCCCCGTCGCGCGCGAACTTACCTTTTTGCAATCGGCTGCACGTCGGGCCACCGATGCCGCTTGGGCCGGGACTACTGCCATGGCGGCCGGGGGTTTCCGGCGGTCACGCCCGCGACCGGCGTTGCCCCCTCCCCGGTTTGCGGCGGACCGGGACCTGCCGCCGTCTCTAACGCGGCGCGGAAACAGCCGGGCTGGCCGTCGGGCGTCTAAAGCTTTCGGCGGCAGCGCCACACTCAGACGGACGTCAAACGCCTTCGTGCAGGCGCGACAGACAGTGCGTCTCGATGAATGCGCAATGTGCCGGCATAGCTTCGGCACATTTCTTTACTGTGGCGCGCATCTCGTCCAGTTTCGCCGCGATCTTCCGTGCGTCAACCGTATCAGTCAGAGGGTCGTGGCGGCGCGGTATGATGTTCTGTCCGATCATGACATAAAACCAGCTCTGGATCGGAAAGATCTCGGTATCATCACGCAGGATGCGCCCGTAACTGCGGAAAAGATCTATTTTCTCCTGCAACGTATCGGTCAGCGGAATTTGGCGGCAGTAGTCCCAGAAAGCCCCTTCGCGCTCGGTGTGCGTATAGTGCATCAGGAGAAAATCGCGCACACGCCCAAACTCGGCCGCCAGGACCTTGTTATAGCGCTCGATGTCCGCGCGCTCGAAGCTGCGGTCAGGGAAGAACTTGAGCAGCATCGCGATCCCGCGCTGAATGAGATGGATGCTGGTTGCTTCGAGCGGCTCGAGGAATCCCGAGGCCAGTCCCAGTGCGACGCAGTTCTTGACCCAGAATTTCCGTCTCCGGCCCGGCGTGAAGCTGATTCGAACCGGACTCGTCAGCGGCTCGCCCTCGATGTTGGCGAGCAGCACGTCCTCCGCCTCGCTGCCGTTCTGGAAGGCACTGGCGTAGACATGGCCGTTGCCGGCGCGATGTTGCAGCGGGACGCGCCATTGCCACCCCGCGTCCCGTGCCGTCACCAGCGTGTAGGGGGCAGGCGGCGTCGCATGCGTGCTTTGAACGACGAGCGCACGGTCGCATGGAAGCCAGCGGCTCCAGTCCTCGTAGCCGGTATCGAGCGCGCGCTCTATGAGCAGGCCGCGAAAGCCGCTGCAATCGATGAACAGGTCACCTGCAATCGTCTCGCCACTCTCAAGCGAAACCGAGCGAATGAATCCGTCTTCAGGTGCGAGATCGACTTTCCGCACTTTTCCTTCGATGCGTATCGCGCCGCGGGCCTCCGCAAATTGCCGGAGGTAACGCGCAAAGAGGGACGCATCGAAGTGCAGCGCATAGGTAATCTTGTTGAGCGGTGTATTCGGCGCATGAACGGGCCGCATGAACTTGCCCTGCGTGGCCGCCATTGCCTGTATGGAATATTCTTCGAGCCGCACGGCGGTCCCGTCGAGAAACATCTTCAGCCAGCAGGCGGGAAAAGAGACGGAGCCCAGCCCCGATCCGGTCGGGCCGAACGGATGAAAATAGAAATCGCCCGGACGAGTCCAGTCACGGTAAGCAATACCGAGCTTGAACGTCGCCTTGATCTCCCGGATGATTTCATCCTCGTCGATGCCAAGCTGGCGGATGAAATCCATGATCGGCGGAATTGTGGCCTCTCCTACGCCGACGGTGGCAATTTCATCGGATTCCACCAGCCGGATACGGACGTTCAGCCTGCTTAGCGAGGTGACCAGACTTGCGGCAGCCATCCAGCCGGCCGTACCGCCGCCGACAATGACGATCTCCCGGATCGGGTCGCCCGCGCCCTGGGCGTTCTGATGCTGGCTGTTTCGCCCCGTGACATCCATGGCTTGCACCCGCTCGTGAAGCCTCACTATTGCATGGGCAATCTCCCTGCGCTATATGCCCGATTGCGCGCGCTCGAGGGCCGCGGCCACATTTCCTGAAAAAGCGTTAACGAACGCGCACACGCGGGCAGTACCGTGGTGGCTTGCGCGATCGGACGCCGGGCCGCTGGAGGGGCGAAGGCGCCGTGTACGAGTTCTTCATGTTCGCGGACCGCAAGAGCAGCGCCTTGTTCTGGCTCGGCAGCCTCTTCGTCGTGGCCGGAGTTCTTCTTCATATCCCGATGCTCATGACGGCGCGCCACATGCGTTTCATGCTGGCCGGCATGCCCATGGATAACGGCATGCTGGCAGGCATGGCCTTCATTATCGGAGGCGGCGCTGCAGCGGCTTACGGGCTCCAGCCGAAAGACGCGAGTCCCGACGCGGCCGGGCACCACGAGCGCATAGTTCCTCCCGAAGACGCACCGCTCACCATCTGGCATTGGATCGCCTGCGGCGCTCTCGCGGCCGCGCTCATCATCGACATCATGAAGCCGGCGACACTCGGGTTCGTAACACCCGGCATGAAGGTCGAGTACGCCGTCAGCAACGCGACGGTCGCCTATCTTCCGTTCGGGGCACTTGCCGGACTGACGATCGGTTCCTTCGTCTGGGGTGCGCTCGCCGATCTCTACGGCAGGCGCGCCACGATTCTCCTTTCCGCGGTCATGTTCATCGGCACGTCCATTTGCGGCGCCATGCCGTCGTTCTGGTGGAATGTGTTTATGTGCTTCCTGATGGGATTGTCGGCAGGCGGCATGCTGCCCGTCGGCTATGCGCTCCTCGCCGAAATCATGCCGACACGCTACCGCAACTGGGGCCTCGTCATCGTGGGTGGAGTCGGAGCCGTCGGCGGCTTTCTCGCCGCTTCGTGGCTGTCGGCCATCCTGCAGCCGATCTTCGGCTGGCGCATCATGTGGTTTCTCAACCTTCCCTCGGGATTGCTTCTTATTCTGCTCGCACCGCTCATTCCGGAGTCGGCGCGCTTCCTGATGCATATCGGCCGGCCCGAGGAGGCGCGCGCCACGCTCAAGCGCTTCGGTTCGGTGATCGTCACCCGGACGGAGGACTGGGACGAGGAAGCCAAAGTCGATCATTCGCACCTGCCGCCCGCGGACAGGCGCTTCCGCGGCACGACCATCGCGCTCTCTGTTGCAGCACTCGCCTGGGGATTTGTGAACTTCGGATTGCTCCTTTGGCTACCTGGCGAACTGATCGCCGAAGGGCGCGACATGGGCGTGACCGCGACGATCATCGCGCGGTCTTCCCTCATTTCCATCCCGGTGGTCGCACTCGCTGCCGTTCTCTATGCGCAATGGAGCACAAAAGGGGCTCTGCTCTTCATGATGGGAATGACGGCGTTGGGCCTGCTTGCGTTGATCGCGCGCCAAAGCGGGGTGCCGGCGCTCTCGAACCCCGTCATATCGGTGGCACTGATCATCGTCGGCCTGAGTGGAATGATCTCGGTGCTGCTGCCCTACGCGGCGGAGAACTATCCGTTGCTTATCCGCGGTCGTGCCACCGGGTGGGTCGCCGGTTGCAGCAAGGCGGGCGGCCTTATCTGCCAGGGCTTGAGCGTCCTGGCACTCGTGCCCTCGTTCGGGGCTGCGGCGGCTGTCATCCTCGTGACCGTGCTCGCAGGGTTCGGCCTGACTGCGACTTACGGCCGGGAAACACGCGGGCGTGATCTGCGCGACCTCGAGCATAAGTCCGAATTGCGGTTAACGGCGGCGGGATGAGGGCGATCGGCAATGGGGAACCCTGTGTGATGTTCAAGAGCAAGCTGTTTTCCGTCTGGTACGGTGTCGCGCTCCTGGCTTGGGTTGCGCTGTTTTTCAGATTCGACAGTTTCACCTTCCTGGCGGGGCATTGGTACTATCCCGCGGTCATGGTACTCGGCGCCTTCGTTGCGGGTCTTACGCCGATGGGCGGGGGCGCCGTCGCTTTTCCGGCCTTGAGCATCTTTCTCCACATAGATCGCGTGCTGGCGCGGGATTTCAGCATGATGATCCAGAGTATCGGGATGACGAGCGCCACCATCTTCATTCTGACCCAGAAAGAGACGGTGCCCAAGAATTACCGTCCGCTGCTGTACTTCGTGCCGATATGCTTCGCCGGCTTCGTCGTTGGCATGATCACGCTCCAGACCATTCCCGTCTATCTGATACAGGCGCTGTTTTTGTCCCTGACCGCGACCTTTGTCGTCGCCTACTATTTCCATAAACAGCGCGGCACGGAAGACTACCTGATCGTTCCAGGGACCCGGGATGCGGCCTGGCTCGGACTGACCCTGTTCTTCGGCGGCATGGTCACAAGCCTGTTCGGAACCGGCGCCGACATCCTCGTCTATACCATCCTGATTACCCACTTCAGCGTGAAAGAGAAGACCGCGACATATATCAGCATTGTCCTGCAGGCGGCAATCAGCATTCTGGGCTTT
This sequence comes from Rhizomicrobium sp., assembly GCA_036266955.1. GTDB lineage: Bacteria > Pseudomonadota > Alphaproteobacteria > Micropepsales > Micropepsaceae > Rhizomicrobium. Next base: position 42,769 of record DATAWY010000026.1, on the reverse strand, counting down.
TCCTATCGGGCTTTTGTGGATCACGGACTGAGCCACTATCAGATCGACACATGGCTGTGTGCATACCCGGTCGTATTGTTCATGGCTCCGTTCGGAGCCTACATATTGCGCAAACTGCATCTGGACTGGATGCTGATTGCCGTCGTGCTGCTCGCTGTCTTCCAGATGCTCTATTTCAACCTCAGTGAGCCGAGCTACGACAAGATAGTGTCGTCGGCCGTATTCTGCGCTCTCTTCTCGGTCCTGTTCTTTCTTCTGCTGCGCCATATCCGCGCCAGGCGGTCAAGAATGCTCCATGCGGTTGCTCTGGCTGATCTGTCGCCGGGAGTTTCTTCCGGCGGCAGTTCGAGCCCGGCCCAATAAGGGGACGGTCAGCCGCGGACGCCGGTGACTTCCGTCGCCCTGCAGTTCCTGGCGGTGAACTCCTCACGGCGCGCCGGATCTCGGAGCGCGTTTTCTCCAGCTCCGCATGCATCGCCTGCTCGCCGGGCACAGCGTCGACGAGTGGATGATAGGATTCCGGCATGTTGCCCTGACTGTACATCACCGACATCCAGGGCCGTGCCCCGAATCCCTCATCGGGGTTGACCGAGACATAGCCATGCTTCCGGAACATCTCGATTCTGTAGGTGAGCGTGTCAGGGACGGACATGTACTTGCAGTAGCGCCAGAACTTCGTGTCTTCGCGTTCTGTTATGTGATAGTGCAGCATGATGAAATCGCGAATCCGGTCGAAACCGTTGGCCATGCGGGAATTGTACTCCTGGATGACGAGCGGACTGAAGTTCCTGTCAGGAAACAGCTCGATCAGGCGCATGATCGCGTCCTGTATGAAATGAATGCTTGTCGATTCCAGCGGTTCGATAAACCCGGAAGCAAGGCCAATCGCCACGCAATTCTTCGTCCATGCGCGTGCGAATCCCCCGTCGGCCTGTCGAAGCGGTTGTTCTGCGCTGCCACAGTGCACAACGCATACTCGTCCAGATCGGGATCGCGGCCTTCTTCACCAGATACTGGTACAAGGGCGGAAGCGTGCCTGAGCTCCCTTCCACTGAACGGAACAGCTGTCCGCCGAGCGGTTGAAAGTACGAGTGACCGATCCGTCTCCAGTTCACGTACCGGATCGCGAGCTTGACCGTACCCAGCGTGCGTCGGACGAAATCATTCTCTTTGATCCCGAGAAAGCGATTGAATTGCCTGAGGTTCGGAAGGGTAGCCTCGCCTACCCCACGATTCCGATTTCGTCGGATTCGACGAGAACGATCCGGCAGTCCTGCCGCGTCGCGACACGCAGCGCAGCAGCCGACATCCAGCCCGCCGATCCCCCTCCAACAACTACGATACTCCGGATACGTTTGTCCGTGGCGCCCTCAAGGGCACCATTGTCGGCTATCATGTTCATTGCGCGCTCCCGGCAATGAACCGGGATTTGGCGGGATCGTTCATGCGTTTTCGAAGTGTCGCTGCCTCAAACCTCTGAAATGGGCGACTTGCCCGCCCGTTTGGCCGAGACCGAGTGGCTTTCGAGGCCTGAAGCGAATTTCGTCATAGAATTTGGGCACGTCGGGATAAACGTCGAGAACATAGCCCAGTTTCGCTTTCATCGGACCCAGCCAAGCCTCGAAGTTGCGCCAGTAATCGATGCCTGTGTCGTAGAGAGGCATCCGGACCTGATCGGCGCTTGGACCCTTCACGTGCCGCGTCTCCTCATCGAAGCGCAGACATTCCTCCTCGAAAGGCAGTCCGAGGTAGTCGAGCAGACGGCGAACCTCGAATTCCAGATTCCCCACCATACGTCTGTAGATAACCCGGTGGACCTTTCCGGGCAACACCTCGTCAAAATGCGCCATTAGCCGGACGTAGTCAACATAGCCGCTGGCAAAGTCGGTCAGACTGAGAGACAGGCGAGCGCCCGGGAAATAGTGCTTGTAGCAGGAAATGCCGCAGTCGAGCGGATGCCTCCGGACGTCGATGATCTTCGCGTTGGGCAGGATCAGGTGTATCAATCCCGTCCGGCCGAAATTGTGCGGCAGCTTGTCGGTGAAGAACGGTTTGCCGAGCTTCCGGCGCTGGCGCGCCAGGGCCATATATTCTTCGCCCATCGCCCGAAAACTTTCCGGACCGAGTTCCTTCAGCACCTGGGGATAGCCGCGCCGCCGGCCTATGATTTCGGTGAGATCCTCCAGTTCGCCAAGCGCTTCGACCGCGGAATGGCGGGAGAGAATTTGCTCGACCAGGGTGGACCCTGACCGCTTCATTCCCACGATGAAGACGGGACCGCGCGCGGGGCACCCGGTGCCGGAACGTCCGCGGAGCAGCGCCGGATTGTATATCGTCATCGTGCGCCGTACGAAGTTCTTGCTCATCTCGGCGGAACGATTGCCGCCGTGCCGCAGGATCTCGTTGCACTTGCGGTAATTCTCGAACGACTCTGCATAGTTTTCCAGGTCTTCGTATGCCTTTCCCAAGGCGGAATGAAACTGCGCGCGATCTTCCGGCGCGAGATCGGGCCGCGCCAGCTGGGCGCGCGCCGCGCCGATCATCGCTTCATCCCAGCGGAAAGGCTTTATGCTGGCATAGAGCATGTAGGCATCGACAAAAGAGGGAAGAATCCGCATCGCCCGTTTCAGGGCGGCGGCCGCTCTTGGATCGCGCTTCGATCTCAGCGCTCGCGCGTATTCGAGCCAGAGGCCCGGCCAGTCGCATTCTTCGATGAATGTTCCGAACTCGGCGATCGCGGCGTCGGTTTGCCCTTCTCCCGCGAGCGCGATGGCTTTCAACGCCCGCACCAAGGCAAACTCGGGCTTTGCCCTGAGAAGTTCGCCGAAGCCGGCGAGCGCCGCGCCGAATTTGCGTTGCGCGAAAAGTGCGGTCGCACGACGAAATCGTGGCGCGGCGAAGTCGGACGCGTCTCCCCACGGCACGAGATCGCCCAGCGCGAAGAGAACGCTTTCGTCCATGTAGTTGAAATCGAGGGCTTTCATGAGCGCAGCCGCCGTTTGGTCACGTGCACCGAGCTTTTCAAGCACGAAGCCGAGTTCGCGCCAGGCCGGCCCCATCTGCGGCTGAGACTGCACGAGCGGATCGAGGATCGCCCTCGCTTCCTCGTCTTGGCCCTGCCTCGCCCGCGCAGCGCCGAGCAAAAACCGGGCCACCGGATCCGCCGAATGGGTCTTCAGAACTTCGCGCGCGCGCATTTCAGCTGCGGCTGGGGTTCCGAGCAAAGCCTGCGTCTCGGCAAGCGTAAGGTAAGCCGTCTCCGGGCGTTCAAATCGTGCCGCGCCTTTTCCGTTCGATGAGGCGGCCGCTGTCCAGATTTCTTCCATCTTGAACGCAATCACGCGCTTCCGACTCCGTGGAACGGACCGCGCCGGTCCGCGCGAATCCTCCGCAAAAGCAGGTCGCGGTCCGCCCTACGCGGCGGGCGGGGTCGCGGCGCAATTCATGGCGATGTAATCGTCATGGCGCGACATCTGCTCGACCGCCTGTTTGATACCGGATCGCACCTTCGCCAGTTCCGCGCGTATCGCGAGGTCTTCGACACCGTCGATGATCGAAGGATAGCGTTCCGGCCGGATGCCCTGGTTGTACATCGCATTCATCCATGGCCGCGCCCCGAATCCTTCACCCGGGTTGATGAAGACGTGGCCATGCTTCCGGAACATCTCGATCTTGTAAGCAAGAGTGTCCGGCACGGACATGTGCTTGCAATACCGCCAGAGCTCCGAATCTTCGCGTTCCGTCGCGTGGTAGCGCAGGATGATGAAATCGCGAAGCCAGTCGAAGCCGGTGGTGAATCGGTGATTGTATTCTTCCTGAACGAGGCGGCCCAAATCCCTGTCGGGGAACATCTTGACCAGGTTCGTGATCGACGTCTGGATCAGATGAATGCTCGTCGACTCAAGTGGCTCTACGAAACCCGAAGAAAGTCCGATCGCCACGCAGTTCTTTACCCACGCCTGCTTGCGGCGACCGGTCGTGAATTTCAGCAGACGCGGCTCGTCGAGAAGCGGCCCGTCGAGATTGGCAAGCAGCGTTTCGGCGGCCTTGTCGGCGCTGATGAATTTGCTCGAGAACACATAGCCGTTTCCGATCCGGTGCTGGAGCGGAATGCGCCATTGCCACCCCGCCTCGCGTGCGGTCGAGCGCGTGTAAGGCACGGGCGGGGTCTTGCTTTCGCACGGCACCGCCAGCGCCCGGTCGCAAGGCAGCCAGTGCGACCAGTCTTCATAGGGGACTTTCAGGGCCTGACCGATCAGCAGCCCACGGAACCCCGAGCAATCGATGAAGAGGTCGCCCCCGATGCGCTGTCCCGATTCCAGGACGACAGCTTCGATGAACCCGCTTTCTCCGTTCAGTCGAACGTCGGCAACCTTGCCTTCCACCCGTTCCACGCCGCGCTTTTCCGCATGGGCGCGCAGGTACTTCGCATAAAGGGATGCATCGAGGTGGAACGCGTAGGAATACACCAGTTCCTTGCTGCTCGGGCGGTCGAAGCGGTTGCTTCGCGCCGCTGCACTGCAGAGGGAATATTCCGCCAGATCCGGGGTGCGGCCGGTAACGACGAGCTTCAGCAGATACTGGAACAGGGGCGGAAGTTCGTTGAGGCCCCCGCCGCTTGCTGCCGCACTGAAGCCGAGTTCCCCGAGCGGGTTGAAGTACACATGGCCCAGGCGCCCCCAATCGACGTTCTCTATCCCGAGCTTGAACGTTCCCTGCGTGTTGCGAACGAAATCGTTCTCATCGATCGAGAGACTGCGATTGAATTCCTTGATCGTCGGGATGGTCGCCTCGCCGACGCCCACAGTGCCGATTTCATCCGATTCGACGAGAACGATTTCGCAGAGTTCGCGCCGGGTTTTGGTGCGAAGTGCCGCGGCCGCCATCCAGCCCGACGTCCCGCCCCCGACGATGACGATCTTCCGGATGTGATGGTCCGCTACGGAGTTGGCGGCCCCGCTTCCGGGCATTGCACTCATCGCCCCGTGCCCTGAAGAAGATGTCTGCTGTCGGAAAACTCTTTTGATGCAACCAGCATTACCATTCAACACCCTGCACAAGCTCCAGTCGCAATAGAATTGCACAGATTGCCGGTGCAGACAACCTTCGGATTGTGTTCCTGGTCGCGATGCGGGAGGACGTCAGGGTCCCAGCGCGGGTAGGTTCGGCCGGAGCGCCAGACTGTCGCGGCTGGAGCCCGCGCGATGGCATCATCTCTCAAAGGAGCGCGGCGGCGGGCGTCGCAAGCACCGGTCTTTCGTGCTATTCGCGTAATTCCCGAAGCGCAGGCAAAAATCCATGGCCTTCGACACGCGCGCGTTCCGCAATGCGCTGGGTTGTTTTCCCACGGGCGTGACCCTGGTCACCGCGCGCCGTGCCCAGTCGGACACCATGGGCATTACGGTCAATTCCTTTGCCTCCGTTTCGCTCGATCCCCCTTTGATCCTCTACTGCCTCCATCGCCGGTCGCGGCGCTTCGAGACATTCGTTAACGCGGAGGCCTTTACCATCAGCGTGCTCGACGCGACCCACGAAGCGGTGTCGTCGCGACTGGCCAAACCCGGGGAACACCGCCTCGACGGCATTCCGCTCGTCGCCACCGGATCCGGGGCGCCGGCTCTGGCGGATGCGCTTGCGGTTTTCGACTGCCGGCGGCACGCCGTGTACGATGGCGGCGATCATGCCGTGCTGGTCGGTCGGGTGGTCGAGTTCGGATTCCGATACATCGGTTCACCGCTGGTTTTCTTCCGCGGACGTTACCATCCGTTTTCCCCCACGTTCTCCCCCTTCCACTCGCTCTGACTCGGGCGGCACTTCGGCGTCTTCTAAATCGGTTGACAAATACACCGAAATGGTATATTACAATATCTTGCCTTGAAAAGGGAACCCGAGGTGCGCAGCCGCGGAAATGCTTGTTCGCGCGGATGAGTGCCAGTTTCCAATCCGCTGCGGAAATTCCTGCTTCGGCAAATTTCCGAGAAGGGAAATTGTAAGAAAAAACTCCCTCTTCCCTGCCTCGCGGGGCGAGGGAGAATATCTGAAGGAATGTGCAGATGCCCCCGGGCCGCCCGCGCGAGATCACGTCCTGGCCTTGATGCCCGCAAAAAAACCACGGCCCGGGCGGAGGAAGCCGACGGGGTCCTGGTAGTTCGCGTCGAACAGATTGGTGATCCGGCCGTAGAGCGTGAAGGTGTCGTTGATCGCGTAGCTCGCCGCGATGTCGGCCGTCGTATAGCCGGGGGCGATGAGGCGCGGGATGGTGAAGGCGCGGTTGCCGTCGATCCAGGAGCTGACCGCGAGGAGATCGGCATCGAGGGACAGCCGGTCCGTCGCCTGCCATTGCGCATTCAGCGTGCCCTTGTGTTTGGGCCGGCGCAGCAGTTCCTGGTGCAGGATTTCGTCGTTGGCTTCCGTAAAGGTGTAGTCCGCCCGCAGGTTCAGCGTCGGCAAGACCTGCCATTCGGCGAACGCCTCGACGCCATCGGTTTCCGCCTTGCCGACATTGGCATAGCTCGTATAGGTCGCGTTGTCGTTGATGAGATTTTTGATGTCGTTGCGGTAATAGGTGCCGCCGAACCGCACCGCATCTTCGAACAGCGGTTGCTCGAAGCCCATGTCATAACCGAGGCTCGATTCCGGCCGGAGGCCGGGATTGCCGTAGAAATCATAGGCGGGGTAATTCTCGAACATCTCGCTGAGCGTCGGCGCCTTGAATCCGGTGCCGACACTTGCCTCGATCTTCGTTCCCGTCGCCGCGACGAGATAAGCGGGTGCGATGCGCCAAGTCGCCTCGCCGCCGAACTGCGCATTGTCGTCGAAACGCACCGCCTCGGTGCTGAAAAGGTTTTCGGCCAGAGTCGATTGCAGCTCGGCGTAGCCGGAATCGATGTCGATTCCCGCCGAAACCGGCTGGGTGATGCCGTCATGTTCGTGCTCGGCGCCCAGCACGAGAATTTCATCATCCGAGAACCTGAGATCGCCCTGCCAGTCGAGCTTCACGCGGTCGCCGAAATAATAGGCGGTGGGATTGTCGGGAGTTGGCTCCGTGGATTCGATGCTGCCATAGGCGAGCCCCAGAGTCTGCTCGAAGAAGCCGCCCGCCAGGACAAGATGCGCGGTGCCGCGCGTATAATATTGCAGCGTCTCGCTCTGGCTTTGCGTCGCGTCGGGATAGTCGGTGAAATAATTCTCGCCCGTGGAGTCGAGCTGCGAATTCGTGTAGCGCCCCACGAAGCCCAGATCGAAATCGTTGGTCACGTCATAGCCGAGCTTGGTCGATGCGGTGACGTTGTCGTAGGTATCGTCGATCCGTCTTTCGCCCGGCGCCAGCAGATCGAGCGGAGTGACAGGCGTAGCGCCCGACCAGAAATGTTCAATGGTCCCCGCATAATGGAACGGACCCTCCGAGCCGCTCGCCGTGCCTGCCTGGTTGAACGTATCAAACGAGCCGCCCTCGATGTCGCCGGTGAACTGCGCCGGACCCGACCCGCTTTTGGTGATGATGTTGATCACGCCGCCGATGGCGTCGGAGCCGTAAAGCCCGCTCTGCGGCCCGCGCAGGATCTCGATCCGCGCTATATCCTGGGTGAGGAACTGGCCGAAATCATAGGTGCCCGTGGGGCTGCTCGGATCGCTCATGTCGATGCCGTCGACCAGCACCTTGACGTGATTGGAATCAGTGCCGCGCATGAACACCGAGGTCTCGCCGCCGGGCCCGCCCGACTGCACGACGTTCAGGCCCGGCGCGTCGGCAAGCACGTCGGGCAGGGACTGCTGCTGTCTGGCCGCAATCTCCTTGGCGGTGATGACGGTGATGCTGCTCGCAACCTCCGCCCGGGGCGTCGGGACACGCGTGGCCGTGACGACCACCGTTTCGGGCGTTTGCCCGGTCTGGGCCGCGGACGCGCCGGCCGTCGCCGCAACAGCGATCAGGCTGATGGAAGCAATGAGTAAGCGACGCATGGTGATCTCCTGGTTCGAATCCAGAAGCCGGCATGCGGAAGCGCACGGCGATGAGAACGAGAAACTTTCATACCGGACCCCGCGACGACGACTCCAACCTTGTCGTCGCGACGGTTTCCCCCGCAGCCCCCGGCACACCCCGGCCGGAAACAGGACGACGGCGCGAGGCAGGTCTCCTGGCTCCCGGGTCTCCGCTTCCATCCACCTTCCCAGGGCCGAAGCCCCAGTGGCGTATCCGATGGTCGCTCGCCGGTCACAGTTGCGGGGGCAGCCGCGGCATCACAACCGCGTTCCCTTTTCAATCCCTTTCGGGAACCTTGCGCGTTGCGCGATCATAGCAAATGTAAGGTAAGGGTCAATCGCGCGATGAAGGCAAACGACCGCACGCGAGGCCTACATCAGACATTCGGGACTTCCCCGGTGGGCGCCGCGAACAGCCAGGCGTCGGGCGCGGGAGCGCGGCAATTCGCCGGTGCGTGCTACGCACGGGCGGGTTCGGATAGTGCCGCTTTGAGCGGACCAAGCCAGGGTTCGAAATTGCGCCATTGCTCCACCGCGTCCAGATAGATCGGGCGCCGCACTTGCTCGGCGCTCGGAGTCGTCACCGCGCGATCCGACTCCCAGAAGCGCAAGCAGCCCTCTTCGAAGGGCAGCCCGCAATATTCCAGCATGCGGCGGATCTCGTTTTCCGTGTTCTGGACCAGGCGTTCGTACTGCACAAAATGAATACGGCCCGGCATGACCTCCTTCCAGTGGTCCATCAATGAAACATACAAATTATAGTAGTGGCCAAGTTCGGCAAGGTCGTTGGAAAACTCGGCGTCTTTCGGCAATTTCTGCTTGAAATTTGCAAAGCACGCGGCCATCGGTTCGCGGCGGATGTCGATGATCTTCGAATGTGGCAGAATCAGATGGATCAGGCCTGCGTCAATCCAGTTCCAGGGTCGCTTGTCGACGAAGTAAGGCCAGTCGGTTTTCCGAAAGTCGCGGGCGCGTTCGATGTAGAGATTTCCGAGCGCCGCCAGCTCATCGGGTGTCATGTCCGACAAACGCTCCGGATACGCAGTTCCCATCACCAACCGGCGGCTGATCGCAATATCGCGCACGATCTGACCGATCAGCGGCAGTTCGCTTGTCGCCTCGACCTGGCTGTGACTGCCGAGAATGTGTTCAACGAGCGTAGAACCCGCACGCGGCATGCCCACGACAAAAATCGGCGTGACATCCCGATTTGTGGGAGCGGCGGGTGATGGAGATAGAAACCTTTGTGTATAGAAGTTCTTGAGCCCGCGAATGCGCCCAACCGTCTCCTCTTCGTTGTGGGCTTCGCCCATTCCCAGAAACGCGCCGCGAAACAGTCGGGCGGCGGCCTGATAGGCCTTGAAGCTTGCCGAAAAATCGCCCCTCCGTTCCAGCGCAGAGCCGAGCGCGTAATACATGTTCATGCGGTCGTGAGGGGGAAGGCTCGGATCCGCCATGTGGCCGCGAATGGCCGTCACATCATCGTCGGTGAGTAAATTGTCCTTTAGATCGGCGAGGCCGGCATAAGCCTCGCCCATAGCCGGGGCGATCTGAAGACAGGCGCGGAAGGCGCGGGCACTCTCGTCACGCCGGCCGAGCGAACGCAGCAGCAGCCCGTACCGGAACCGGAACCGCGGGTGGCGCGGGAATTCCCGCAAGAGCTCATCGGTCAGCGCTATGGCCTCCGAGAAACGGCCAATTTGTCTCAACTGTTCGGCATGAAGCTCGCGGTAGATCGGGTTTTGGGGCACCCGACGCACCAGGAACGAGGTGTGTTCCAGCGCGCGAACAAACTGCCCGTCCGCGAGCCGCCGCGCGAACTGGTATCGGGCGGCATGATATGCAGGCGCGAGTTCCAGCGCGCGCTCCAGAAGTGCGAGCGATGTCAACTCGTCACGGTCCTCGAACTCAAGATCGGAAAGCAGGAAAATGGCAGCCGTGTCGGTAGGATTTTCCGCCAGATGATTGCGGAGCCAGTTCATCTGTTTGCCGCGCTCCTTGCCCTTCAGTTCCGTCTCGAATGCCTCCTTGGCGGCCTCGAGTTGCGGCGCCGTGCGCAGATCCCGGGTTTTCTGCCAATTTGACGCCTCGCCGGCATGGCGCGCTGCGGCCGCGGCAGCATCGTCCGCGGCCTTGTCCTTTCCGGAGAGCCGCAGCAATTCCGCAAGCTTGCTCCAGGCGCCCGCATGCGTGGGTTCCCGCCTTGTCACGGCCCGCAGTTTCTTCATTGCCGGATCGCAAACGCTCATCGCCGCAAACGTCAGGGCGAAATCGTACCCAGCCGGCTGGGGCGCCGCAGCTGCGGCTGTCTCTGCCTTCCTCAGGGCTTCCTTCAGTGGCCCGAGCCAGGGCTCGAACCTGCGCCATTGCTGAACGGCGTCACGAAAAATGGGACGGCGCACCTGCTCGGCGCTCGGCGTCGAGACAGGCCTTTGGGTTTCCCAGAAGCGCAGACAATTTTCTTCGAACGGAAGGCCGCAATAATCGAGAAGCCGGCGGATCTGGTTTTCCGTGTCCTCCACCAGCCGCTCGTATGAGAGGCAATAGATATGACCCGGCATTGCCGTGTCGTAGTGGTCCATTGTACGCACATATTCCGTGTAATATGTAGCGAGATCGTTGAAATCGTTGGAAAACGCGCCGGCATCGGCCAGGTTCTGCTTGTACATGCCAAAACAGGCAGCCATCGGTTCGCGACGGATATCGACAATTCTTGCCTGCGGCAGTATCATCCGTATCAAGCCCGCCTCGAACCAATTCCACGGACATTTGTCCACAAAATATGGGCGGTCAGTCTTGCGATAGGCAGCAGCGTCCCGGATGAAACGCGCGCCAAGTTCTGCCAGCCGCTCCTCGCTCAGGCTTGTCATACATTCGGGATAGGCGTCAGGCGTGACCAGGGCACGGCTGCGCGAGAGATCGCCGGCGATTTTGTTCAGCACGGGCAATTCCAGGGTAGCCTCGACGAGGCTGTGGCTGCCGAGGATCTGTTCCACGAGTGTTGACCCGGCACGCGGCATTCCGACGATGAAAATGGGAGTTATGGCGGCCGCGGCGGGCTGCGGCACGGCGCATTTGCTCAAAGTTTTCCGGGTAAACACCGCGCAACGCCTGCGCATCTTGTCGACGTCCGTCGCGACATCGTAGGGGCCGCTCTTGTCTGCCGCGATCTCCCGCGCCAGCGCCGTACCGGCCTCATAGGCGGCGAAGCTCCCGGAAAAATCTCCCGTCTGCTCCAGCACCAGGCCGAGCGCAAACTGGATGAGTGCGGAGTTCGGTTTGTCCTCCCCGGGCTCGCGCAGATGTTCGCGCATGGCAGTAACATCAGCCGGTCCGAGAAAGTCGTCGCGCATTTCCGCAAGGCGAGAGTAGGCCGCGCCCATTCCCGGGCGCATCTCGAGCAGCGCGCGGCATTCCCGAGCACTGTCGTGCCGCCGGCCGGCATAATACAAGGTTTGCGCATACAGGCCGCGGATACGCACGCGGGAGGAATCCTCCCGGATCAGTTGTTCGAGGACGGGAATGGCGGCTTCCATATCCCCGACTTCGAAAAGTCCGGCAGCGAGTAACGCACGATAGTTGACGCTCTCAGGCGACTGGGCAATCAGCAGCCGCGTCTCGGCGAGCGCGTGCGCGTCGTCCTGCAGCACACGCAGTACAAGCACGAGGTCTTCCCGTGCGCCCACGTAATAAGTGGCCAGCTCCAGCGCGCGCTCGAACAGGTTGCGCGCCGTTGGAACATGGCCGCGGTCCCGTTCGAGGCGCCCGAGGGCGCGCAGGGCCACCGCGTCGGCCGGATGCTCGCGCAAGTGACTGCGCAGCTTGTTCTGCTGCTCCCCCGCCGTAGCCAAGGCGGAGAGGTGTTCGCGCAGTACCTGTTCATCAGCCTCGATTTTTGCCGAATCACGATCGTCTGTGAGGGGATCAAATTCGGCGGTAAGGCCGGCCGCGCGGGCGTTTGCGGAGCTCGATTCTTCGTCTTTGCCCGCGAGATACAGCAACTCCGAGAGCTTTTGCCAGGCGGGCCCGTGGCCGGGCGCGCGTGCGGTGACATCGCGCAGCACCTTGATGGCGGATTCGTAATGCTCCGTTGCTGCCAGGTTAAGGGCGCGCGTGTAATCCAGGATGGGCGACGCACTCAACGGCGTCGTGCTGTCGGGCACCGACGGATGGGTTAGTTCGGAAACTCCTGTCATCGCGCAGTCACAGCTCGACGGGTTCGCCGAGCGCTTCCTTCAGGGGATCGAGCCATGGCTCGAAATTGCGCCATTGCTCCAGAGCGCCACGGTAGATGGGACGGCGTACCTGCTCGGCGCTCGGCGTGACAATGGATCGCTCGGTTTCCCAAAAACGCAGGCAGCCTTCTTCGAACGGCAACCCGCAATGGGCGAGCATGCGGCGAATTTCGAATTCCGTGTCCTGTACAAGATTTTCATATTGAATGAAATGTACACGGCCGGGAAGAACCGTTTCCCAGTGTTCCATCAGCTTCACGTACCTGTTGTAATAGCGGCCCACTTCTTTGAGATCGTAGGAAAACGTGCAGTAGCGCGGCAACAGCTGCTTGTACATCGCAAAGCAGGCCGCCATGGGTTCGCGTCGTATATCGATGATTTTCGCCTGGGGCAGCATAAGATGGATCAATCCCACAGCCAGCCAGTTCCACGGGCGCTTGTCCACGAAATAGGGCCGGGCGGTGGTACGATAGTCGCGCGAGCGCGCCATAACCCGGGCGCCGAGTTCGGCGAACCGCTCCGCGGTGAGCTCCAGGACGCAATCGGGATAGGCCTCCCGCTCCACGAGCAGCCGGCTGAATGCCAATTCGCGCTGGATTTCGCCGACCAGCGGCCGTTCGCCGATCGCTTCGATGCGGCTGTGGCTGGTAAGGATTTGTTCGACAAGCGTGGAGCCCGCACGCGGCATGCCGACCACGAAAATCGGTGTGTCCTGATCATTCCCCGCAGGTGCCTGCACCAGCCGTGTTGCGAAATTGTTGCTGCTGAATGCCGTTTTTGTCCGCTGCACGGTGTCGTGAGAGTCGAACGTCTCCTCTTCCCTCGGCTTTTTCTCGCGGCCGACCCAAAATTCGCGGGCGGCCTTTTCATAGGCCTCAAAACTTTTGGCAAACTCTCCTGCTCGTTCCAGGGTTTGGCCCAGCGCGTATAACATATGCATGCGGCGCTCCGGCTCGACTGTGTCGTCGTCGAGATGTGCCCGCATCTCTTCAACATCGTCTTCGGTGAGGACCTTGTCCTTCATTTCGGACAATCCCCACCAGGCCTCGCCCGCCGCCGGATCGAGATCGAGGCACTTCCGATAGGCCTGCACGCTCTCCTCGCCGCGGCCCGCGGTAAGCAGCGCGGCTGCGTAAATGCGCCAGGATCTTGCATCGTTTGGATCCTCCCGGAGCGCGCGGACGAGGACATCGATTGCAGCGGCCGGCTTGCCGCTGTCGATCAAGGCATGCGCGTGGAGCAGCAGATAGCGGGAACTGCCCGGTTGCTCTGACAGCAGCCGGGTGGTTTCGGCAAGGGCTGCATACTGTCGCTCTTCGATCAGCAATTGAGCCAGGTCCTCGCGCGCGCCGATGTACCCCGGGCAGAGATCGAGAGCACGTTCGAACAAGGTGCGGGCTGTAACCCGATCGTTGCCCCGAATCTCGAGGCGCGCCAGCCATCGTATCGCCACTGCGTCCAGGGGGTGCGCGATGAGATGTTCGCGAAGAGTGTTGGTAGCCTCCGCCTCCGGCTTTCTTTTGAGAGACTCGATCCGTTTTCGCTCGGCTTTTTCCAGGTCTGCCGATGCGCGTACGTCTGAGCCGTTCACCCACTCGACACCTGCGGCACGCTGCGCCGCTGCTTCGGCCTCGTCCGCCTGCGCATCTTCCCCTGCGAGGTGCAGCAGCTGGGCGAGCTTGCGCAAGGCGGGTCCGTGATTTGGCGCCAGGGCGGTGCATTCGCGCAGGGAGTCGATAGCAAGGGTGTGATAGGACATCGCTGCAGCCGTCAGGCCGACTTCATAAAGATGGGTCGGCGACGCCGGGGCCTTCGACGCGACCGGTGGCGATCCATGCCCGGATGCGCGAGACGCAGGAACAACCGGCGGCACGGTTGTCGGAAGGGGTTGAGGACATTCCGGCAAGCCACTCTGCGGTCGCCGCAAACCCTGGTTCGCGAAAAGCGCTGTCGGCACGGACTTCGCCCTAGGTGGTCGCATCTCGCCGTCCTCCTGGCAGTTTGCAGATGGTTATGCAGATAGCGCGTTGAGGCCCTTCACGCAAAACGAAAGTACGAGCATCGCTAAGAAAAGGGCCAGCGACGGATCCCGTCGCTGGCCCTGGGCAATCTGCGGCTATGGCCGCCGATTTTAAAAACGCATTGTTTGATCAGGTAACGTTGATGTCGTAGCCCACGATGAGCTCGTACTTGTTCTTGTTGGACTTGATCGTGTCCGTCATTGTGAAGGTGTTGTCGTCGTCCGCACCCTTCTTCTTGTACTCGTACGCCGGTCCATAGTAGCTGAGCGTGCCGCCCTTGCAGAAGCCCGCGTTGCTGGCATTCGAAATCACGGTAGTGTATTTCTTGACCTTTGCGTCCGCATCTGTCGTGAATTTTACTTTCTGACCCGGGACGGTCTTGCACTTCGAGCTGCTGGTGGTGCCGGTGCGGCTGGTCCACGTCCAAGCCGCCAGATTGTACGTATTTTTGTACCAGAACGTATAGCTATAGCTGTAGACATACGTGCCTTCATTGTAGGTATAGGTCGTGCCTTTCGGGGTCATGTGTCCAGCAGCTGTCTTCTGGTACTGTATGCCGTGATATTTGATCGGAGCCGCTGTCGGTTGAATTTTCGGAGCGCCGGCCATGGCGGGAACAGCCGCAATTGCGGAGATCGCTGCACCCGTAAGCAAAGTCTTGGTCAGGTTGTCCATTAGTCTTCCCCTGGGGAAACGAGGCATTGATAATTTCGGCTCCCAAACGTAAGCCGACGGATCCCGCTCCATGCCCCGGAAGCGCCACCTCAACGGAAAGCTAATCGAAAAAATGGGATTGGCGCAAGCCCCCAAAGCTGCTTGTGGCGGCTAACCTAATCGGCTTTGCCGCTCCCGGTCCCCATCGCTGGTTTCCGTTTGTCGGCGATGATCCAGGTGAGCGCGGCTTCGTTATTCGGCCTGACCTGTATTTTGATCTTTACCGTTAATGCGGTTCCATTCGGGGAATTCGCGAACAGGGCCATTATCGCCCTTCGCGCCGCATCGATATTTTCGGGCGATAGCGTATCGCCGGGCTTCAGGCGTGTGGCGGCAGACAGAGCGCTCGTGGGAATGTTGGACAGGCCCTCAAAATGCTGGGATTCGAGGCGGCGTGACGCCCACGCCGTCGCCGCCGGGTAACGCATATCCAAAAGTCCGAACGTGACCCAGATCTGCCCGTGATTTTCGGTGGTGAAGACGAAGTAGCGCCCCCCCATATGCCGGGCCTTGAGTTCCCCGGCGAATATGGCTGCGTCGGCGATGATGTCGGCTTTGGTGACCCGGCCGCCGGGTTGGTGCTTGAGCTTTGCCACCATCCCGGTCGTGTTCGCAGGCCCAAGCTTACCGCTGAACCTGTAGCCTTTCAGTACGTAAACCGCATCGCCGGCAGGGGCGGCTGCGGCCAGCCCCCCTCCGGGGCGGGCCGCCGCTGCGGCTATCCCCACCGCGCAAATCGCCACCAAGACAGCTTTGCGTATCGAGCGCATCATCCCCTCTGGTTCCGCGGTTGTAAGCACTTCTATGGCATAGGAGGTCTTTCGCGAAAAGCACCCGGCGCAATGCGGAAGCTGTTGCGCTGGCGATTCACGTCACGCATACAGTTTCCGCAGCCATTTACAGACGGCTAATCCGTGGCCAGTAGCGCCGACGACACGTCGAATACGGCATTGTCGCCACGTTTGGGGGCATGGGAGGGCGTATTGGACGAATTCCGCAATTTGGGCGGTATTGCGGAAAACGTCGTGTTGCTACCGTCATTGTCCGGGCAAGGATTGTTTCCGAAGGATCCGGCGAAGCCATTGCTGGTGCATGTGCCGGATAATCTTTTGTTCCGGCTCCGGGATATCGGGTTCGAGGGCGACCGCATCCGCATTGGCGAGCATGCCGAAACGGGATCGCGCGAGCGGAGCTTTTTTGAACGATACCAGAGCTCTTTTTCCTGGGGCGACGCAGGCCACGCTCAGAGTGCCGAGCTCATCGACTTGTTCGACTCTCTCGCCCCCGATTTGCGCGCCCTGCTGGTCGCAGAATTCGGCATGAGCCTTTTCATGGAGGGTGACCGCAGGGAAAGAATCCGCAAGCACTTTCTCAGAAGCAGATCGGTGCGATGGGATGACGAAAGCCTTCTCGTGCCATTGCTTGACCTCATGGGCGGCGGCAGCAACGGCATGCGTGTGGATACCGGTCCGCAAGGGGGCGTGCAGATAGCAGGCGAAGCGCAGGGCGAACTCCACCTGAGTTATGGATTTCACGATTGCCTCGGCGTTTTCAACAAATACGGTTTTGCCACCGCGCGGCCCCATGCGTTCAGCCTGCCGATGAAGATAAAGGTCGGAGCCTTCAACCTTACGATCACCCGAAATATAATGCACAATACGAACCGTGCCGGTTTCGTGTTGCCGGTCATGACATCCGAAGCTGGCGAAGTTTTCGTGTCGCATCTGATGGTCGGCAATGCGAATTCCCCGCGCGCGTCGCGCGGAATTTTCTATGGCTTGATGCGGGAAGCGGGCGCGGCAGGTGCCATGGACGCATTCGATCAGGTGCTGCATTTTAACAGGGCAAAATTTCTCCAGCTGCTCGAGGCACTTGAACTGCTGCGCGGCGAGATGGTTGTGAGGCTGAGAGCGATGGCCCATCTCCACCTCGAAGCGCTGGCCCAATGCGTCGGAACGCGGGAGTTCTGATGGAGCACGACTCGCCCCCACAGCGGGAGTGGACCTGGAACGAGATGCTCGAGGCGTTTTGCGCGCTTGGCGGGGCGGCGCAGAACGTCGCATTGGGGAACGGAGAATTCGGCTGCGGCCTTTCCGTCGTCGACCCGCGTGAACCGGTGCTTCTGCGGGTGTCGCGCAATCTTCTGTTCCGGGTCGACGATATCGAATTCACCGCGGGGTCGATCGGTATTCGCGAGTCCGCCGATGTCCCTGACACGGAACGGCGATTTTTTGAACGGTACCAAACCGCATTTTCGTGGGGGGCGGGTGGACAGGCGAAAGCCACCTCGTTTATCGCTGCATTGGAGGGACTTCCGCCAGAAACGCGCGAGTTGCTGATTGCGGAATTCAGGCTTGGTCATCTGCTGCAGGGAGATTTCGCCACGAGGATCTGGACGCATTTCCTCCAAACCCGCGAAGTCCCCTGGCGCGGCGGAGCAGTCATCGCGCCATTGCTCGAACTGGCCAACCACAGCGCGGACGGTCTGCAATACGAGCGGGGAATGCACCTCCAGGTCCAGGGATACGTTCGCCAGGACATCGCGCTCCGCTACGGCGCCGAGGACGCTTATTCGGTTTTTTGCCGTTTCGGAGTTCTGGAGCCGCGACCGGCCGCCTTCAGCCTCTCAGGCAGGGTGCAGCTCGAAGACAAGGAAATCGTGATAGGTCGAAATACCGAAAAGAGTGTCAAGCGTGGAAAGCACCGGGTCCCCAAAACTGGAATCGACGGGAACACGCTGACGCTGTCGTACCTGTTGCTCGGCCACCGGCAGGTTCCCCGCCTGGCGCGCGGAATATTCGGCACGCTACTGGGCGAAGCAGGTGTGACGAATCCCGACGAGGTATTCGACTACATTCTGCGTTCCAATGCCCTCAAATTCATCAAACTTCTTAAGACACTCGAACCGCATGAAGGTGAAATGGTCTCAATGTTGAGAGCGATGGCGCGCCATCAGCTTGAATCCATGAATCATTGCATCGGAAACCGCCCGCTGGGTTTAGCCAGTGTACCGCTCGAGTAGCGGCTCCGAACGTGCCGGCAAGAGAACGTCGCAAGTGGCGCTTGAGGGCGCCGGCCATTGCCGGTAATTGTCGATCGACGGACCCGCAAACCCTGTATGCAAGGCGCGGCCCTTTCGCCCCAAACGAAGCGAGGACAAGATGACTTTCGAACTTCCGCCTCTGCCCTATGAGAAGAATGCGCTCGAACCGCATATGTCGGCCAGGACGCTTGAGTTCCACCATGACAAGCATCACAAGGCCTATGTCGACAACGCGAACCGGCTCGTCCAGGGCACGCCGCTCGAGGGCAGGCCCGTGGAGGATGTGATCCGCGCGACGGCCCATGATGACTCGAAAACCGCGATCTTCAACAACGTGGCACAGGTCTGGAATCACACGTTCTTCTGGAACTCGATGAAGCCCGGCGGCGGCGGCCGTCCCGACGGGGAGGTGGCCCAGGCGCTGGAGCGGAACTTTGGCGGCTATGACAAGTTCCGGGAAGAATTCAAGAATGCCTGCGTCGGCCAGTTCGGCAGCGGGTGGGGCTGGCTGGTCCGCGAGGGCAATCAGCTCAAGGTCATCAAGACTCCCAATGCGGTCAATCCGCTTGCCCTGGGCTCGGCCGCTCTGCTGACCTGCGATGTCTGGGAGCACGCCTATTATCTGGATTTCCAGAACCGCCGGCCGGACTTCGTGGAAACGTTCCTCGATCACCTGGTGAACTGGGCGCATGTGGAGCACGAGCTGGCAAAGCACGCCTGACAGTTCGTCTGATTCCCTCGGTCCTGGGGCGGCCGGGGGAATGTTTGAGCGAAACAATGGCGGACAGGGAGTCCGCTGCACTCAATACCGGCAAAGTCCGGGGCAATCCCAAAAACCTCGCTAAAACCGCGACAATTCCCAAAATTATGCTTGAGCATTCCCAAGTGTACCGCTAACTTCCGGCCGAAATTGTTGGGCGGAATGTGGGATACACCATGGGCACGAAGTCACAGGGCCAACACAAGGAAAAGAGGTTGTCGGCCGCAGCGGTTCGCAACGTGAGCGTGGCGGGCTTCTATGGCGATGGTCATGGCCTCTACCTAAAGGTTGACCCGTCGGGCGCGAAACGATGGGTTCAACGCCTTGTCGTCCACGGGAAGCGTCGCGATCTGGGGTTAGGAGCGGCCAATATCGTGTCGCTCGCCGACGCAAGGGATACGGCGCTTCAAAACAGAAAAACGGCCCGAATGGGTGGCGATCCCGTTGCTTCCCGTAGGCAACTCGCCTCCATTATGACGTTCAAGGATGCAGCCGAAAAGGTCCACGCTCTGCATTTGCCCACATGGCGCAACCCGAAGCATGGCCAGCAGTGGATCAATACGCTGAATGAATACGTGTTCCCACACTTCGGCCATAAGCGGATTGACGTTGTGACTACCGCTGACGTGCTGTCGGCGTTGTCGCAAGTATGGAATTCAAAGCCCGAAACGGCCCGTCGCGTAAAGCAGCGTATCGGGTCTGTTATGAAATGGGCCGTCGCTCAAGGCTGGCGAAGCGACAATCCTGCCGATGCAATCGCTAGGGCGCTTCCGAAGCATGATCGTTCTACCGTAAATCACCATAGTGCACTGCCATACGGCGAAGTTGCCAACGCTATTGAGCGCGTCAACGCAAGTGAAGCATCGCTTGCGTCGAAACTGGCGCTCGAATTTATGATTTTGACGGCCACGCGTTCGGGAGAGACGCGGGGTGCATCGTGGAATGAAATCGATCTTGAAAAGGCGGAATGGATCATCCCCGCAAAGAGAATGAAGGCTAAACGTCCGCATCGCGTTCCGCTCTCCGCACGTTGCCTTGAAATTCTGAAAACAGCGCAAATGCTCAAGTGCGAGAGTGGGCACGTATTTCCCGGCACGTCGAAGGGAAAACCGCTATCGGATGCAACGTTGTCGAAGTTGCTGAGAGAATTGAGTTGAAGCAGTGCCCCACGGGTTTCGTTCTTCGTTTCGGGATTGGGCAGGTGAGCAAACGAATTTTCCCCGCGAAGTCTGCGAATTCGCGCTTGCGCATATCATCGCTAATAAGGCCGAAGCCGCTTACGCACGGTCGGACTTGTTTGAAAAGCGGCGTAAATTGATGAACACTTGGGCGCAATACCTAAGCTTGAATTCCGAAAACGTTGTCAGAATGCGCGGCAGGGTCTGAGCGCTAACTACTCGACTGCCAACCTGTAGTTTGTTCGGCCGCGCGAAGTTTTCTCTTGACCGCATGTCTGCTGGCCGGATAATACCGAAGTTCGCTATTGCGATTCGAGTAAGGCTAGGCCGGTCCGAAGCAGTAGTGAAAAGGCGACGTGTTCGCCAAGGTTTGCTCTGGCAAGGCCAGCGCGCTTCGTTGGTTTAGGACCTGCGGGGCTTTCTCAAAACATGAACCAGAACAGTGCCGCTCGCGCGGCGCGAGGAGAAAGCACATGCGCACCATACCGGCTAACTGCCCTAACAAGAGCCATCCACCGACCACGAAATGCGATGAAACTTCCATCGCCGCTTACGCACTTGGGAGAATCGGATGACCGATAGGATTCTGCGCCGTCGCGAAGTTGAATTGCGAATCGGTCTGAGCCGCAG
Organism: Rhizomicrobium sp.; assembly: GCA_036266955.1. GTDB lineage: Bacteria > Pseudomonadota > Alphaproteobacteria > Micropepsales > Micropepsaceae > Rhizomicrobium. The sequence goes on along the minus strand of DATAWY010000026.1, from coordinate 22,205 downwards.
CACGATCTATGAAGGGATCGCCCAAGGCGAATTTCCGAAGCCGATCAAACTCGGCAAGAGGGCTGTCGGTTGGCCCGAATCCGTCATCGTGGCGTGGCTTGAAGGGCGTGCAGCGCCTATGCCGGCGCGGCCCAATTCGGACACGCGAGATGCGTGAGCCATCACTAAGTTCAGACAAGGCGTTTTTCGCTGCCAATCCGTTCCGTCGCTTTCGCGCTCGTTGCTATACAACAGGAGATGGACCCTTTCCATCGTGGGCAATCCCGTTCGCCGATGATGGAACCGGAGTACTGGGCGAAGTTAATCTCGTAGTTGTCAAGCGTATGGTCGGAATGCGAATTCGTGCGTTATTCACTGCCCCCAACTGTCCGACGCTCAAAACCGATCGATCCATTGTCGAATTTCTTCGTTCACGCGGTATCGATCCGACCACACTTAAGAGATCGGGGATAAAATGACGGTCAACGGAATGGTTGCGCTCGGCTACGCAAAATGGGGCGTTAAGGTTTTCCCATGTCGCGAAGTTGATAGCGAAAGCGGAAATGCAAAGGCTCCATACGTCGGTGGCGGATGGCATAGCGCAAGTGCCAGCGAAGAGCAGATCATTAGTTGGTGGAAGACATGGCCCAATGCTATAGTCGGCCTGCCATGCCAAGATAATAGTGTTGTTGTCATAGATGCCGATAGGCACGGAAATAGTGACGGCGTTGCGACCCTCTGCGATTTGTTCGCGCTACACGGCTTTGAGCCGCATTCGGTTCCATGCATATCAACGCCACGCGACGGCCTTCATTGCTTGTTCCAGCGTTGGCCTGAAATGGGCCAAACGAAAGCAAAAATCGTTTCAGCGGTTGATATTCGCGACAACGCCTATGTCATAGCGGCGGGTTCGATTATGGCGGATTGCCGTCGCTACTCGCTCTCCAACGGCTCATTGGAACAACTCGCGAAGGCGATTGGCAACCGAAACTTGCCAGAAGTGCCGCAATGGCTCGTTGCGTTGATGGTCAAGCCCGCGACAGTGGCCATACCAGTGAAAATCATGAAACCCAACGATACAAGGGCCGGACCCGTAAAACGGCGGCTGATCGGACTTGTTCGCAGGGTAGTGTCTGCCCCGAAAGGTGAACGAAATTCAACGCTTCATTGGGCAGCATGTCGCGCGCGAGAAATCGTGTGCGATGGCAGCATTCAGATTGAAACCGCTATCGCACTTCTCACCGAAGCCGGCCGGCAAGCCGGATTACCAGTGCGTGAGGCGAGCGCAACGGTGCGTAGTGGCGTTCAAGTCGGTTATGGGAGCGCTCGCAATGGACTGTGACCCGTCCAATTGGTCTCCCAAAGATGCGACGGAGCTTACTCAAGTTGTCGCCGCTGAACTTAGAGCGCCGCCCGAAAAGCGCCCTCTGTTCCGCCCGCTATCGTCCGCGCCGGAGTTTCCGTTGGAAGCACTAGGACCTTTGAGGGACGCCACATTCGCCATCCACCAACGAACTCAAGCCCCAATTGCAATAGCTGCCCAATCTGTCTTGGCCGCCGCTACGTTGGCTGTTCAAGCGCAACGGGACGTGACGTTGCCCGGTGGTGGGCAGAAGCCTCTTACTGCCATCTTCATATCCGTTGCGGACAGTGGCGAACGTAAATCGAGCGTGGATCGTATTGCTTTGGCGGCCGTCTATCGCGTTGAAGGTGAGTGGCGTCAGAAATCGCAAAGTGAACGGCAAATGTTTGTGAACGCGAAGGAGGCTTGGGAGACTGCGCGTGACCACGCCAAACGGACAAAAAAAGGCGACATGGTCGGTCTTTGCGCGGCTCTTGAAACGGTTGGCCCGGAGCCTAAGGCGCCGCCGCATCCCATGTTGCTCATCGCTGATCCGACGCCCGAAGCGTTGACGCTGCATCTTGCCGAAGGACGCCCCATGGCGGGCGTATTCACGGCCGAAGGCGGCTTGTTAATCGGAGGCGCAGCCTTCAATGATGAAAGCAGAATGCGAACCGCCGCGTTGTTCAATACCTTGTGGGATGGTGAGGCGATCAGACGGCGACGCGTCGGTACTGGCGTGACGTTCCTGCCGGGCCGGCGTTGCAGCGCCCATATTATGTTGCAGCCCATAGTTGCCGAACGGCTGTTGGGAGATGTACTATTTGACGGTATTGGATTGATTGCGCGAATGTTGATCGTTGCACCAGACACGACGGCAGGAACGCGGTTCTTCCGTGAAGCTCCGCATGGAGCGGCGGATGCACTGGAAAGCTACAATGATCGACTGCGTTACCTTTTGTTGAAGCCTACGGTCACGCGAACAGATATGGAGGATGTCTTAGACCCTCCGACTATGCGGCTGCATTCCGACGCGGTGCGAGCATGGATTTCATTTCACGACAGTTGCGAGGGTGCAATTGCGACCGAAGGCGTTCTTGTTCCAATACGTGCATTTGCGGCCAAGCTTGCTGAACATGCAGGACGGTTAGCCGCTGTATTGACCGTTTACGATACCCCGACGCGATGGAAGTATCGTTGACTGCGATGCAGTCGGGTATCGCTCTTGCGACGCACTATGCAAACGAGATGCTACGCCTTCATGGCGGTGCGTCTGTGACGCCAGAACTTCGTTTAGCGCAGCGTCTATTGACGTGGTGGCAGGCACAACTTTCGCCTCTGGTTTATCTGGCGCTGATCTACCAACGCGGGCCAGGGGCGATGCGAGACGCTAAGACGGCCCGTAAGGCCGTCGAGATATTGGAGGAACACGGCTGGATCGAACGCATGGCGCCGGGCACGGTGATTGATGGTGCGCCGCGCAAAGAAGCATGGAGACTGTTGCCGTGGGTGAACAAAAGCCTTGGCCGTCAGCTAATCCCGCTAGAGCTGCGAACCAGTTGGCCCCCTTAGCAGGATTAGCAGAGGGGGATGCTCCTGCGGCGCGCGACGAAAAGGGCCGTTTTCTAACCGGCAATAGCGGTGGCGGAAGGCCAAAAGGTGCGAGGAACCGCCTTACTGAATTGTTCCTGTCGGTGATTGTCGCTGACTTTGCGGAACATGGTGCGGACGCCATTGCTCGTCTGCGCACGGATGATCCTGCAACCTACCTTCGCCTAGTCGGTGCGCTTGTCCCGCGCGAACTCATTCTGCAACGAGAGCAAGAACCAAACATTGATTACGCTGAGATGTCATTCGAAGAAGCCGGAGAATTAATCGACGCGCAGCGTCGTCGCGCCTTAATTAAACGCGCGCTGGATTCTGTACAAGAGTGAAATTGGATGGTCTTTGCTTAAAAAGGTATTTTCATCATAATCCGTTTGCGCTGTTCGTTTTTAACGGTCTATATCTGATCGAACAAGTAGCAGATTCGCCACGCCCAATAGTTTCAATCGATACGAAGTTGTTTGCCTTCGCGTCTTGCCATGTGGCTCCGTAAGTGACCGAAGTGCCGTCTCTGTCATACGGCCTTCCGTAGCGCCCTTCCAAATCAAGTTGAACAGCGATGCATTCATCGTAACCCGCTCCGTTCAGGGTCAGCTCAATCATCGCGAGTCCACGCTTGTCGAAATAGTAGATCGATCTGAAATGATATTCGCCCGATGAATATCGGCCTATATCGCCGATTACGTAGCCGTCTAATTGATCACCCGGTTGCCCAGCGCTTTCTGCGGCTGCGCCGCTTGACGCTGTGGCTACCTGTGAAGGTGTCATGCCCCAATGGGCGTATTGCCAGTCTGCTAACGCCGGCTCAGTGGGAACGAATGAAATGGAAAACAAGATGCAGATTGCAATAGTGTTTTGCATAAATGCCTCTTTTGCTTAGAGCCTGTCGAAGTGTTACCGCTAGCTCTAACGAGTTTGAAACAACGTAAAAACTCAATTTGGACCGATTTAGCCCTACCATGCATCGCAAGCGAATTCCATGTTTGCTACATTTTTCCCCCAGATGAACCCTTTGCTTTCTCCTCGGCAGAGTGTGCGTAGGAAAAAAGTCGATTTTCAGTGTAGATGATCGCCATTTTGTCTATCTCGTTGTAGGGCGCTTCGAATTGAATAGTAGAGAGTGGACTTTTCCAACTGGCACTGATATGCGGAAAGCTTGCCCCCATTGCATTTTGTACGGTGTTGCTCACGTACTTTGTTGGGAGCCCGAATTTTTCTTTCAGTCCTTCAAGAGCGTTGGCTGCGGCGTTGTTGTTTGTGATGGCGTTGATGGAATATAACCGTGGAATTTGATCAAGCGGATCACGAATAAAGTAATAGCTGGGCATTGTTGAATAACCGCTTGTTCCAATAGCAAGTGTCGCTTGCATCCACGTTCCTAGAAGATATTGGTAATATGCGCATTTAATTTCACCTGCATCGATTTCATAATCCTCAAGGCGCAATTCCGGAGCGTCCTTGTAATGTTGTGACGAACAAAAGAGTGCGACGCCCCAAATTGTTGGAATGCCGCCTATCGTATTGTCAGCGTTGACCGACTGTTGCGATGTTGTGGCCGCGTCAGGGAAGCGTAGAGTTCTAAACTCGTCGAGGGGCATACCAAGTTTTGCACCTCTGAAATCGTACTCATGGCCGTTTTTCTGGTCGGCCGCCGTTGTAGGAAGTGTTGGGGCAGGAACTTGGTCAGGTGTTGCTTGAGAACACGGCCCCGCATGTATCTTTTCACGCGTGGACTGAGGGTACGAGCTTTCGAGCATTGCGGGTGTTAATATTCCTATAAGAACGATCCAAACCTGATAATCCGGATCGCCATCCGTGTTCTTGCCGAACGCGACTTCACCGCAAGCGGCGGAGTTGCCTTGATACGTTAGGATTTTGCCGTAGCGAAATTTCGCATTGCGGCAATCGACAAGCTGCTCACAGACTCTCACCTGTGCATCTGCCACTCTTTGCGCGTCGGCCGCTTTGTCGGCCGCAGAGGGCTGCGCCAGAGCGAATGAGGTAGTTTCAATCAACAGCAATGCGGCAAGACGCAGTCGCATATCTCCCCCCGATTTGGGTCAAAACTCAAATTGACACGGTTAGGGGACAGATTCCAGACCAAGATTTTCGCCAACTGCGGCGATGGATTGCCGCAGATTCTTGGCCGAAATATTCGCCGCTTGCGCTCGGAAAAAGGAATGTCGCAAGAGGAACTGGCGCTAGAAACCGGCATGAAGCGAAGCTACGTAAGCGATATGGAGCGGGGTACCCGCAATCCAAGCGTCAAGGCACTCGCGCGACTGGCGAAGGCGCTGAGGATCGAACCAGAGATATTGCTTCGCCGCCCCTAAACCGGGGCAATCCGGCTCGAATTGTGGGTTTTAATGTTGGGCGTTGAAACCGCGACGCCAAATTTATGTGCATTTACAGTATCTTAGTGCGATAAATGGCGGACAGGGAGGGATTCGAACCCTCGAGACGATTCGTCACCGTCTACACACTTTCCAGGCGTGCGCCTTCAGCCGCTCGGCCACCTGTCCGCAAGACCCCGGCGCTGCCGGGAGGGCCGGGACTATAGCGGTCCGGCCGCCCGCGGCAAGATTGGCCTAGTCGGTTCCGGCGCGGCCCAGCCCCAGATCGTGCTCGGCCGCCACGATCGAGATGGTATAGCCCGCGATCACGTCGAAGGCCGTCATCACCATGATGAAGAAGAAGACCGAGGTCGAGAACCCCTTCACCACGATGAATTCCACGATGGCGATGACGAAGACGACGACCGAGAGGCCATGGTTGATAAGGTTGCGGCGGGTGGTCCGCGTTGCCTTGACGATTTCGATGAACAGGCAGACGAAGCCGAGCGTCACCAGGAGATCGCCCAGACTGAAGTCCCACAGGTCACCGGAGAACATGTGAAAGGTGACGTGTTCGCGCGAGAGGAAGGTCTGCATGGCCTCGTTGCCGGCGAGCCCGTGGGCCACGGCAAGCACATTGTAGATCACCATCACGACGAGCAGCACCGGAAAGACGCGAAACATGGATTCTCCTCGGGTCAGATGGGGTGGCAGGTCGTCTGAAACGCGGTACGCCGGGGCACGGTGGCGGTACTCAAACGGGCGAACCTCTTTCCAGGGGCGCCGCGGCGACGCGCAGCAGGTTCCGCTCGCGGAAGATGAGATAAAGATTGCGGCCATAGACCAGAAGGCCGCTTGCCTGGCCGATGATGAAGACGGGGTCTTTCTTGTAGATTGCGTACGCCAGAAGAACGACTCCTCCCCCAATGCTGCAATACCAGAAAGCGACCGGGATGACGCTGCGGCCCTCCATCTCGCTCTTGAACCATTGGATAAGGAAGCGCGAAGCGAAGAGCGCCTGGCCGGCGAAGCCGACGGCGAGCCAGATGCGTTCAGGCGTGACCCAGTTGTGCATGAACGCCTACAGCTCCGTTGTTTCGACTGCGCCGCGATGGCGTTTCTTCAGCCACAGCACGCCCCGGACATCTTCGACGCCGACGACGAACCTGTCCCATACGCCGTATTTCGAGCGGCCATGCAACCGGAGGCGATGGCCCACATCGACGAACCGCACCTCATACCCCTCGCGCAGCATCAGGGCCGCCAGGTAGCGGTGCATATGATCGAAATAGGGCAGGGCGAGAAATGCGTCGCGGCGGAAGGCCTTGAGACCGCAGCCGACATCGGAAGCGCCGTCCTTGAGCGCCCAGCGCCGGAACCGGTTGGCTGCGAGGGACGCGAGCCGTTTTCCGATCCCGTCGCGCCGCCTGACCCGGACGCCGGAAACCATACCGATCTGGAGCGCGTCGGCCTCGGCGAAGGGTGCAAGCACTTTGGGAATGTCTGCCGGGTCGTTCTGGCCGTCTCCGTCCAGCGTTACGATCATTCCGGCACGTGCGGCGCGCACGCCGGTGCGCAGGGCGCGGCTCTGGCCCGCGTTCCGGCCATGGCGGATGACGCGCAGCATGGGCAGTTCGGACCTGAGCTTCAACAGCTGCGCGACCGTCTGGTCCGCCGAGCCGTCGTCGACGAAGATGATTTCGACCGACTCGTCGTGGCCGACCGCACGGGCGATCTCCTGGGCCAGGGGCACGACGTTTTCGGCTTCGTCCTTGACCGGCACGACGACGGAAAGCGCGACTGTCATGGGTAAAGGTTCCATTCGATGGCCCTGCAGAATAGAATGTGCGCTGCCTCGCGTCAGAGTCCCATGAAAAGATCGCTGGGCAGTTGGGGTTGATCGGAGCGGCGCGGGTCCCATAGAGCCACGCCGGTCGTGACGGAACAAGCTCCTGACGCGAAAGCGGAGCCGCCCGCAGAGGCGGAATTTTGCAGCCCATGGCCGAGGCCGCCCTACCGACGACGAGGTTTGCCGTGTCCTTGCTCGATCAGCTCAAGGCACGGCCGCTCGCGGCGATTCTGCTGGTCGCTCTGCTGGGCTGGGTTCCAGCCGCGGCGATGCTGCCGCCGCTCGACCGTGATGAAAGCCGCTTTGCCGAAGCCTCGCGGCAGATGGTCGAGTCCGGCAATTACGTCGATATCCGCTTTGCCAATGTCCCCCGTTACAACAAGCCGATCGGCATTTATTGGCTGCAGGCCGCTGTTGCCAGCGTGTCGACGCCGTCGCTGCGAAGCCGCATCTGGGTTTACCGGCTGCCGTCGCTGCTCGGCGGATTCCTGTCGCTGCTCCTCCTCTATGGAATGGCGCGCAGCACCGCTCCGCCGAAAATGGCCCTCCTGGGGGCGCTGCTGCTGGGAACGGGTCTGTTGCTGACTGCGGAAAGCGATATCGCCACGACGGACGCGGCGCTACTGGCCGCCGTGATTGCGGCCGAGGCTGCGCTCATGCGCGTCTATCTGGCCGCGCGGGGTCATCCAGGCCCGCCGCTCGCGCTCATACTCGGCGGTTGGGTCGCCCTGGCCTTTGGCGTGCTGCTGAAAGGTCCGGTCATCCTTGCCGTGCTGGGCGTCACCTCCCTCGGCCTTTCGCTGTGGGACCGGGATTGGCGCTGGCTTGGCGGCACGAAACCCTTGATGGGCACAGTGCTGGCCGTAATCCTCGTCGCGCCATGGGCTCTCGCGATCGGCTTGGCAAGCCACGGCGCTTTCTACCGGCAGTCGCTCGGCCATGACTTCGCAGCCAAGATCCTCGGAGGAGAGGAATCGCACGGCGCGCCTCCAGGTTATTACTTCGTGCTGGTGAATCTGACGTTCTGGCCGGCAACTCTGTTGCTGCTGCCCGCGATCCGGTTCGCGGCGCTGCGGCGAAAGGAGGCGCTCTACCGGTTTCTGCTCGCCTGGAGCGGCGGTGCGTGGCTCCTGTTCGAACTCGTCCCTACCAAGCTGCCCCACTACATCCTGCCGGCATATCCGGCGCTTGCGTTTCTCGTTGCATTGTGGGTTTCGAGCCCGCGGAATGCGTCTGACAGTCGCTGGGAGCGCGCGTTGCGCTTCGTTGCGTCCGTGCAATTCGGGCTCGTTGCGGTGGCCATTGCCTTGGCGTGCATCGTTCTGCCTGCGCATTACGGCGGTTCCGCGTCCTGGCCGCTGTTCGCAGGTGTGGCGCTTGGGCTCGCAGCCGCCTGCGTGGCCATCGTCTTGTTTGTGCGCCGGCGCGCCGAACCTGCGGCGTTGCTGGCGATGGGAACGGCTCTGACGTTCTACCTGGTGCTCGCTTTTGAAGTGGTGCCGCAACTCCACGATCTCTGGCTCAGCCGGCGCGCGGCCGACCTGGTCGCCGCTCATCGGGGTGCGAGCAGAAATCCGGTCGTCCTCGCTGGTTATGTAGAGCCCAGCCTCGTCTTTCTTCTGGGTTCCGATACGCAGATCGAGCCCCCGGGCGCAGCCGCAAGGGCCGCTGCGGCCCATGGCGGACTCGCACTGGTTGAGGAACGGGTACAGCCGCGCTTTCTTTCGGCGCTGCAGCAAACGGGCGCCACAGCTACGTCCCTCGGTTCGGTGTCCGGTCTCGATTACTCCACAGGCCGCGAACAGCACATCACGCTGTACCGCGTGACACGGCCCTCGTCGGACCGCCCTGCTTGATGCGCCAGCTCACCCCGGCCGGCAAAACGCCATCCGCGTTCTGGATCGCGTTTGGAATCATTTTGGCGGTGACCATCGTCCGCTGCGCCGTTCTAGTGCTGTCTCCGCTCAATCTCTATCCCGACGAAGCGCAATATTGGTGGTGGGCGCAGACGCCGGATTTCGGCTATTTCTCGAAGCCGCCGATGATCGCCTGGATCATCTGGATTTCGACGACGCTCCTTGGCAATTCCGAATGGGCGATCCGCATCGCCTCACCGCTGTTTCATGCAGCCACGTCGCTCCTGGTGTTCGGAATTGCGCGCCGTGCCGTGGATGCGCGTGTATCGCTTCTGAGCGCTGTCGCCTATCTGACAGTCCCGGGAATATCCTACTCGAGCGGGCTCATATCCACCGACGTGCCGCTGCTCTTTTTCTGGGCGGCGGCGCTCTACGCTTTTCTGCGCGCCTGCGAGGACAGGAGGTGGCGATGGCCGGTGCTGTGCGGGGTGGCCGCCGGTCTCGGCCTCGAATCCAAATATGCGATGCTTTACTTTCTTGCCGGCGCGGGTCTCGCGGCGGCGTTTGCCCCCGATGCGCGCCGCCTCGTTGCCGGCTGGCGCGGTCTGGTCATTCTTGCGATCGCTCTTCTGCTTCTTGTGCCGAACATCGTCTGGAACGCGCAGCACGGCTTTCCGACCGTGGCGCATACGGAAGCCAATGCCGACTGGGCGCGCTCGCGCTATAGCCTCGCGAGCGCGGCAGGATTCCTGATCGGCCAGCTTGGCGTCTTCGGACCGATTCTAATGATGGGGCTCGTGGCCGCCTTCTGGCGGCTCGCGACTGCAACGGCGCGCGCCGCGCCGGAACTGATACTGGCGGCATTCTGTCTGCCCCCGCTTTTTCTGATCCTGATCCAGTCCTTCGTCGCGGGCGCAAATGCCAATTGGGCGGCAGCCGCCTATATCGCTGCAACGCCCCTTGCCGTGGCCGAACTTATCCGCTGGTGGCGCGGCCGCGTGCTCTGGGCCTCCTTTGTCGTCAACGGCACTGTAATGCTCGTTCTGTGGATCGTGCTCGTATGGCCGGCAGCGGCCGACGCCATCGCTGCCGGCAATGCCTTCAAACGCGAGGAAGGCTGGCGGCAGCTGGGAGCAGACGTCGCGCGCGCGGCGAGCGCCGCCGACTATGATTTCATCGCGGCCGACAATCGCAGCATCGTCGCGGAGCTTCTCTATTATGCACGCCCCTGCAGCGTGCCGGTCCGCGCATGGGCGCGCGATTTCAACATAAGAGATCATTTCGAGATGACGATGCGCCTCGAGCGCGGCGCACGCCGCGTCCTGGTCGCGGTCGAGCCGGGCGCGGCGGGGCGCGTGCTGGCCACATTTGATTCGGCACGGGCGGTAAAACACCTCTCGATCGGCGTCGGCGGGGGGCACGCGCGCACGATTGATTTGTACGATGCCCGTTATTACCGCGGTCCGCGCGGCACGGACCGCGCCCAGCCGGCCAGTCGTCCACATGTGATGTGAAAACCCGGGCGGGACAGCGCGATTGCTGCATTCGTCAGTGAAAGGCTGCGCGAGTTTTCAGCTTCGTCGAATGTGCTTTAGTCTCACAGTGAACTCCCCGATGTTAAACAGGGTTTGCGCCCTGCGAGGACATGGTGCGGCCTGTTTACTTGACTGCCTCTTCAGTAATCCATCATTAATACTTGCCGGATACACGCTGCCTATATTGGGCAAAATTCGACCTGTTTCAGTATTCGGAGGGTTTCGCTTGACGATATGCGCGAAGCTTCTAAATATCCGGCCACCGGTGCGCCGATTCATGGAAGTCGATGGGACTTTCGCGGCCTCACCGTGGAGCGTCACGGGACGACGATGAGTCTGCAGGTGTTGCGGGGGCGCGAACTGAAGCCTCCGTTGCGGGCCTTGAGTAACAAGACGGGCGAAAGTCCAGGCAGCTACACCGATCAAGCGATCCAGCTCCCCGCGATAGGCGCAAAGCCGCGCGGGGTCTTGCGCTTTCCGGTCAGCCCCGAAGCGCGCGCCTTCTATCAGCGGTTTTTTCCCGGCACGTCGGCCACAGAATGGAACGATTGGCACTGGCAGTTCCGGGCTCGCATCCGCTCGCTTCCGGACCTCTCGCGGATTTTCGATCTCTCGGAGGAGGAGCGCGCCGCGGTCAGCCGCCACACGGGTTCGCTGCCCGTCGGCATCACGCCCTATTACGCGGGCCTGATGGGACGTGACGACCCGGGGGAGCCGCTGCGCCGGACCCACGTGATGACTGCCGAGGAATATGTGACCCTTCCAGGTGAAGCGGATGATCCGCTGGGAGAGGATCACGACACGGTGGTGCCGGGCCTCGTCCATCGCTACCCGGACCGAGTGCTGTTTCTGACGACCGGCACCTGTTCGACCTACTGCCGCTACTGCACCCGGTCGCGTCTCGTGGGCCATCCCGGCGGCGAATACCAGTTCTCCACGCGCCAGTGGGAGCAGGCGCTCGCCTATCTCGAAGCTCACACCGAGGTGCGCGACGTGCTGCTTTCCGGCGGCGATCCGCTCAGCATTGGCGACGACAAGCTCGACTGGTTGCTCGGCCGGCTGCGCGCCATCCGCCACATCGAGTTCCTGCGCATCGGAACCAAGATTCCCGTCGTGCTGCCGCAGCGCATCACCAAGAGCCTGGCGAAGATGCTGAAGAAGCATCATCCGCTCTGGATGAGCATCCACTTCACGCATCCGCGCGAACTCACGCCGGAAGTGACCGAATCGACCGCGCGCCTGGCCGATGCGGGCATACCGCTTGGCAGCCAGACCGTGCTGCTCAAGGGCATCAACGACGACATCGCGGTGATGAAACCCTTGATGCAGGGGCTGCTGGCGCGCCGCGTCAAGCCCTATTACCTCTATCAGTGTGACCCCATTCGGGGTTCGGGACATTTTCGCACCAGCGTCGAGAAGGGAATTGAAGTCATCCGCGGGTTGCGCGGCCATACCACCGGCTATGCATCGCCGAGCTTCTGCATCGACGCGCCCGGCGGCGGCGGGAAGATACTGATCGCCCCGGACTCCATCGTGGGCCGCGACGGCGACGATCTGCTGCTGCGGAATTTCGAGGGCGGCGTCTACCGCTATCCCGACCCCGGCGGCACGCTCGGCCTCGACAAGCCGCAACCCGCGCCATCGAACGAATAATGCTTCACGCGGAGCCGCGGAGGCGCAGAGGAAAACAGCTTCACCGCCAAGGCGCCAAGACGCCAAGCAACGTGTGCATCACGGAGACACGGAGTGCACGGAGGATTTTTTGGCGCGCATTCGCGCGCGACACTTTTTCTCCGTGCGCTCCGTGGCTCCGTGGTAAATTTGCCCTGGCGCCTTGGCGGTTCATTATTCCGACTCTCCGCGGCTCCGCGTGAATCCTTTGGCAATGCAAACGCATGCGAAGCCGCGAGTCGGGATTACTTACGATCTGCGGGCGGACTATCTAGCGCTGGGCTATGGCGAGGAGGCAACGGCCGAGTTCGACAGCGAAGTGACGATCGCGGCGCTCCACGATGCGTTGGGCCGTCTGGGCTACACGCCTGACCGCATCGGCGGTGTGCGGCGGCTGTGCAAGCAGCTGGTGGCGGGAGAACGCTGGGATTGCGTCTTCAACATCTGCGAAGGGCTGAAGGGCGTCGCACGCGAGGCGCAGGTGCCGGCACTTCTCGAAGCCTATGACGTGGCTTACGTCTTCTCCGATCCGCTCACGCTGTCTCTGGCTCTGGACAAGGGTTTCGCCAAACGCATTGTCCGCGATTGCGGTGTGCCGACCGCACCCTTCGCCGTCATCGAGAAGCTGGAAGACGCGGCAGACGTCCGGCTGGACTTTCCGCTGTTCGTCAAACCCGTGGCCGAAGGCTCTGGCAAGGGCATCGGCGCGCGTTCGAAGGTCAATGGCAGGAGCGAGCTTGAGCGTGTCGCCGCGGAGTTGCTGCGGCGCTTCGGTCAACCGGTGATCGCCGAGTCCTGGCTGCCCGGCAGGGAATTTACCGTCGGCATTACGGGCACGGGCGCCGACGCCGAAGTTCTGGGTGGGGTGGAAGTAGTAGCGAACGAAAAAGCCGCACTGCATGGCTATGGTTATGAGAACAAGGAGCATTTCGAGGACAGGATCGAATACCGGCCGGTCCAGGACGGCGAAGCGCAGGAAGCGTGCAACGTTGCTCTTGCCGCATGGCGGGCCCTGCGCTGCCGCGACGGGGGCCGGGTCGATGTGCGGAGCACCGCGGCCGGCCGGCCGCAATTCATCGAGGTCAATCCGCTCGCCGGACTCAATCCGGAGCGATCGGATCTTGTTTTCATCGCGCGTTTCACGGGCATTTCCTATGTGGAATTGATCGGTCGCATCATGGCGGCATTCCACGGCCGTCATCCCGAACTCGCCATTCCGTCGCGCGGCTGACCATGCGCATCCTGGTCCTGCATTCCGATGTTTCACCGGACGCGCCGCCGGACGAACAGGACACGCTCGTCACGGCGGCCGTCATGGCCGGCAGATTGACCGAACTCGGGCACGACGTCATGCAACGCGCCTTCATTCCGGAACCGGGCGCACTCGAGACCGCGCTCGCAGACTCAGGCGCTCAACTGGTCTTCAACCTCGTTGAAAGTGTCTTCGGACGTGGAGATCTGGCGGGCGTCGCAGCAGCAATGCTCGAACACCGCAACATTCCTTTCACGGGGGCTTCTGCCGCGGCGATCAGCTGTGCCGCGAGCAAGCCGCTCACCAAGCGCATCTTGCGGGCGGCGGGTCTGCCGACGCCGGATTGGTCGGAGCCGCCCCGCTGGGATGAGCTCACAAACGAACGCCGCTATGTGGTGAAATCGGCCAATGAAGACGCCTCGGTCGGCCTGGACGATCGGTCCCTGGCTTCGGGGCGCAACGCCGTGCTCGACCGGGCGGCTGCCTGCGTATCGCGTTTTGGCGGCATTTGGTTTGCGGAAGCCTATTGTCCCGGGCGCGAATTCCACGCCTCGGTTCTCGAAGAGGAGGGCGGCCCGCGCGTGCTGCCCATTTCGGAAATCCGCTTCGAGAACTGGCATCCGGACCGTCCGCGGCTCGTGGGCTACGCGGCGAAATGGGACTTCGAGTCCGCCGACTGCCTCGACACGGCGCGCGTCTTCGGACTCGAAGCGGAAGTGCCGCTGCTCGCCGCCGAGCTCGCTCGCCTGGCGGGCGCGGCGTGGAAGCTTCTGGGATTGCACGGCTATGCGCGCGTCGATTTCCGCCTCGATGCCGCAGGGACGCCGATGATACTGGAGATCAATCCGAACCCCAGCCTCGAACCCGACGCCGGATTTCCCGCCGCGGCCCTGGAAGTGGAAATCACCCATGTCCAACTCGTCGCCCGGATCGTCCATGCCGCCCTTCGCGGCTGACGAAGGATCGCACGCGCGCTACCGCGAGACGCTGCGGATGCAGGACCCGCTCGAGATCGAACAGCTCGTGGCCGCCGCGGCGGTATTCAATGCCGAGGAAATCGCAATCGCGCGTGACCTGGCCGAGCGGGCAATGGAATCCGCCGACTCAAGTTATCATTTCCTGATCGCCGACGGCCCCGCGGGAATTGAGGGTTACACCTGCTACGGCCCCATCGCGGCCACGAATCGGCGCTATGAGCTTTATTGGATCGTCACGGTGGCGTCCGCGCAGCGCCGTGGCCTGGCGCGGTCGCTGCTCGAAGCCACGGAGAAGAAAGTACGAGCGCTCGGGGGCACGCACCTTTTCACCGAAACATCCACGCGCCCCGATTACGCGCCGGCCCGCGCGTTCTATGCGGTGCTAGGATATGAGCTTCATTGCGTCGTGCCCGATTATCACGGCGACAACGACGGCCTGGCGATCTTCGGGAAGCGGCTGTAGAGCGCGCTGTGCGTGATCACCGCGGCGCGAGCACCATCATCATCTGGCGGCCTTCGGTCTTGGGCGACTGTTCGGTCTTGGCAATCGGCTCGACATCCTTCTGGATGCGGCCGAGAAGCTCCATGCCGAGATGCATGTGGGCCATTTCACGGCCCCGGAACCGCAGCGTCACCTTGACCTTGTCGCCTTCATCGAAGAACCGCCGCATCGAACGCATCTTCACGTCATAGTCGTGATCGTCGATGGTCGGGCGCATCTTGATCTCCTTGATCTCGATGACCTTCTGCTTCTTGCGCGCCTCGGCGGCCTTTTTCTGCTGCTCATATTTGAATTTGCCGTAGTCCATCAGCTTGACCACGGGCGGGGACGCTTCGGGCGAAACTTCCACCATATCGAGGCCCTGCTCCTCGGCGATGGCCCGGGCGTCGTCGGTTCCGATTTCGCCGAACTTGTGTCCGTCGCCCCCGATCAGAAGAATGGTACGTGCGAATATTTCCTCATTCACGCGAGGCCCGTCCTTGGCCGGAGCCGGGGCGGTTGGCGAAAAACGTCTGGCGACTATGACTCTCTCCTTCTGTCAAGACCCCCGGCGCTTCCTTCCGAGGCACGGGCCTCGAAGCGCTGAACGGTCGACGGCTCTACAAATTCCCCCGGCAACCTGCAGTCTTGCGGAATGCGCAAACGGCAATGGCTCCGCCTGCCGCATGGCTGCGGATTCTTCGTAAGAATAGGCGTGGAACGGCGTTTCGCAAGTGCTATTCGGCCACATCGCGGCGGGATTCGGCTTCGTGCCTGATGCGCTCGAAAAAACGCTCCAAGGGCATCTGGCCCAGATCCCTGCCCGATCTCAGCCGGACGGCGACGCTCTGCGCCTCCGCCTCCTTGTCGCCGATGACAAGCATATAGGGTATTTTCATCGTCTGTGCGTCACGAATTTTTCTCTGCATGCGCTCGGCCGACAGATCGATGTCGACGCGCAGGCCCGCCGTGCCGTTCACCACGGGCAGCTCGATCAGGCGTTGCCGCACCGTCAGGGCGTAATCGGCGACACGGTCGGTGATGGGGATGATCCGCGCCTGCACGGGTGCGAGCCATACCGGAAACGCGCCCGCATAGTGCTCGATCAGAAAGGCCGTGAAGCGCTCGTGGCTGCCGAGCGGGGCGCGATGGATCACATAGACGGGCTGTTCTTTTCCGTCGTCGCCGATGTAATTCAGTCCGAAGGTCTGGGTCGTGAGAAAGTCAAGCTGATTGGTCGAGATCGCATATTCGGTGCCGATGACGCTCTTGATCATGAAATCGACCTTGGGGCCATAGAACGCGGCTTCGCCCTTCGCCTCGACATAGGGGTAGCCGGATTCCTTCATGGCGGCGCGGATGATCTCGGCCGCGGCGAGCCATTTGGCCGGCTCGTCCACGTATTTCTCAAGATTGGCCGTGTCCGGCAGCGACAGCCGCATATGGTATTCCTTGATTTCCATCAGGTCGTAATAGCGCGCGTGCAGCCGCATGACGCGGATGAACTCGTCCTTCGCCTGGTCGTAGCGGCAATAGATGTGGGCGTCGTTCTGGCAGAATCCGCGCACGCGCATGAGGCCGGACAGTCCGCCCGACGCCTCGTAGCGATAGTCCTGCGCATATTCGGCGATACGGAGCGGCAGTTCGCGATAGGAATGCCGCGTCGCGCCATAGATCAGGTGATGATGCGGACAGTTCATCGGCCGCAAATAGTAATTCTCGCCGTCGATATCGAGCGGCGCATACATGTCCTCCTTGTAGTAGGTCAGGTGCCGCGACCGCCGGTACAGCGCTTCCTTGGCGATATGCGGCGTCGCCACGCGCCGGTAGCCGTCGCGGCGCTCTTCCTGCAGCGCCAGGAATTCGAGTTCCTGCCGGATGACCATGCCGTTCGGCATCCACAGCGGCAATCCGGCGCCGACGTCGGGCGAGAAGGTGAAGAGCTCCAGTTCCTTGCCGATCCGGCGATGATCGCGGCGTTCGGCTTCGGCGAGGCGATGCAGGTGGGCCTCGAGTTCCTTCTCGTCGCGCCATGCAGTGCCATAGATTCGCTGGAGCTGAGCGTTGTTGGAATCTCCGCGCCAGTAGGCACCGGCGACATTGGTCAGCCGGAATGCCTGGCCGATCTTTCCGGTCGAAACGAAATGCGGCCCGCGGCAGAGATCGTGCCAGTCGCCATGAAAATAGATCGAGACCTCTTGATCAGCGGGAATGCTGCGGATGAGCTCCGCCTTGTAGTGCTCGCCGATCTCCTCGAAATGGGCGATCGCCCTGTCGCGCGGCCAGACTTCGCGGCGCGTCGGCAGGTCGGCCTCGACGATTTCGCGCATGCGCGCTTCGATGCGCGCAAGGTCGTCCTGGGTGAACGGTTGGTCGCGGGCAAAGTCATAATAAAATCCGCTTTCGATCGCCGGTCCGATGGTCACCTGGGTGCCCGGAAACAGGTCCTGGACCGCCATCGCCAGCACATGCGCCGCGTCGTGGCGGATCAGCTCCAGCGCCTCGGGGTCCTTGCGGGTGATGATGCGCAATCTGGCGTCCGTGCCGATCGGCCGGAACAGATCCCACTGCTGGCCATTCACCTCCGCCGCGAGCGCAGCCTTGGCGAGCCCGGGCCCGATGGACGCGGTAACCTCAGCCCCCGTCACCCCGGGCGGAAAGCTCATGGTTTTTCCGTCAGGCAGGGAAATGGTCACGGGCGACGGCGCGGACACGCGGATTTCTCCATTTTTGCGGTTCCGGACCATCGGGAAGCACTGCCGCGAAGTCAAGGCGCGCGGAGCCTGCCTTTCTCATGCCCGAATTTGCCTGTGAGGTTCGCGGCGATCCTGTGACGAGGCAATCATGATTCGACAATTCTGTGCGTCCTTGTTGCTGGCGCCGCTCCTCCTCTCCGCGCGGGCGCCATCCGCCTTTGCCGGGGACGGCGATGACGCAAATTCCATAATCGCCGACTGTGGGGGAGCTGACCTGTCTGCCTCTGTCCTCGATTCCTGTCTCGAACGCGCGCGCGTCCTGGATGAGACAGACCCTTCCCCCCAGCTGCAAAGCCTCGAGGCGAGGCTTGAAGAACGCGAAACCGGGCAGGCAAACCTCGCGCGGCCGAACCATACCGCGCCTCGGCCGGCATCCGATGAAGGCAACAGCTACGAGGCTCGCGGATATGAATCCGTGGGGTCGCAGCCCGGCGCAGGCCTGCAACCGGACGCCGCCGAGCCGGATCAGGAGAGTCCGGCCGCGCAGAACGCCCGGACGGGCGACGTTGCCGCCTCTGACGAGCCGCAGCCGGACGACAATGCGGACGCGAACGGGCCGTCTGCGGAACCGGACCTGGACGATGAGCCCCCGATCGCCGATCCCCCCGACAGCGCTTCTTCCGACGGCCGCTCGGCCGACGATCCACAGGACGAACCACAGTAGCCTTCCGCGGGCCGCCCCAGGCCGGCAGCCGGAACGACACCAGTCGTGTGCGCGCATGATCGGCCGGAAACATTACACGCAGACGTGCATTGACGCAGGGCGTGGCTCGTGCCTCAGAATAATTACGGAGGTGCAATGTCAGGAGGACCCAAATGAAGACGCTCGCTGCTGCAGCTTTACTCGCCGCCTTAACCGCCGCCCCCGCCATGGCTCAACCAGGCGTTCCGCATTCGCCGATGACGGGTGTGGGGCCAGTCTGCCTGAGGCCGTTTTCTTCGCCGCAGGACGAAATCAATCATACCCATGCGCTCGATCCTCGGCACGTGCTTTTCTATCTGCGGGACGGCAGGGTACTGCTGAATACGCTGAAGGGACCGTGCCCCGGCCTGATGTTCCACGGCTTCAGTTTCGTGACGCCGGAAGACGACGTCTGCGCCAACTCGACGGGCATCAGGGTGATCGAATCGGGCGAGGTCTGCACATTGGGACCGTTCACGCCCTACGCGCCGACCTCGCCGGGGTCGGGGCGCTAACAGACGCGGGACGGCAGGTCGGCTGCCGGCGGCCTGTACCTGCAGCTTGTCAGGCTGTATTCGGGACTGTCCCATGGCAGACCCGGGCGGTAATCGCGGTTGGCACGAACACTCTATCTGCATCTCGGACCGGCCAAGACCGGAACGAGCGCCATACAGCACACACTTAGCCGCCATGACGGGAGCGTCGTGCTCTATCCAAAGGCGGGATTGTGGGGAGACGGCTCGCACCACAATCTGGTGCTGAACTTCTTTGGTGATTACGAGCGCCCGGAGATGGTCCGCCAGGACGCGGATCGTCTGTTGGAGGAAATCGCCCGGCAGGCCCGGGAGTCGGATCGCGACCTGGTCATCAGCTCCGAAATTCTCGCCGGGCGCAGAAATCTCGGCCCGTTAGTCGATTCGCTGAAGCACGCCATCGGATCCAATATTCGGGTGGTGCTTGTCGTGGTCCTGCGCGAACACCTGGAACGGGCCGCATCCCTCTACAACCAGCGGGTCAAGGACGCGGTCTTCGCCGAGCGGCGGGATCCGGACGCATTTCTCGTCGAACAGCCCTTGCGCTTCTGCTATGCAAGCCTGCTCCGGCGCCTGGCGCAAACCGGCTTCGAACTCGTCGTTCTGAACTATCACCCGGCGCAGGATTGCGTGGCCCGCTGCCTCGCGGTGTTCGGCTTTGCTCCGGAACGTATACCCGAAACCGCGATGCGGAATGTTTCGCTCAGCCGGAAGGCGCTTATCGCCACGCTCGCCGCGAACAGGCTTTCGGCAA
Source organism: Rhizomicrobium sp. (assembly GCA_036266955.1). GTDB lineage: Bacteria > Pseudomonadota > Alphaproteobacteria > Micropepsales > Micropepsaceae > Rhizomicrobium. Next base: position 2,600 of record DATAWY010000026.1, on the reverse strand, counting down.
CACGGCAGGATCGTGTCCGATTCGACGCCGCTCTCCATAGAATATCGGGTCGGTTTGTGCCTTCTGGAGTCTTCTTCAGCGGGGAGGCCATCGCCCGGGTGCGCGATGTGATCGCCGCCGACCGCCAATTCCTTCGCAAGGCGTATGCGGTGAAACTTCCCAGGCGCACGCGTCCCAAAGATGCCAATCCGCTTGGCATCGGCGAACGCGAATTCGCCGACATTGCAGCGGCGGTGCGGGAACTGGGCACCGACGGCGACCGCATCCTGGAAGGCGCACGCGCCTATGTGCGAACCGCCGAGCCTGCCGCTGAACGGATCGGCGCGGAAAAATGTGAAATTTCCTGAGCGCACGTCATGCTGACACCGGCAGCTGTCACCTCCGCGATTGGCGGGAGACCAGCGTTCTTTCAATCGCATCCAGAACGGAATCGAGATTTTTCCCGACGTCCTCGGCAAGAAAGCGCAGGACGAAATAGCCATTCTCCTGGAGCAGTCGATCCTTTCTGCGGTCCCGCCTGTACGCTTCGACGTCTCCAAGATGGTGCGGCCCATCCAGCTCTATCGCCAGCCGTGCCCGCGCGCAGAGCAGGTCCACTTCCATTTGGCCCCTGCCGTCAAATGGAATTGACAGCTCCGCATTGAGTTCGAAGAGCCCGGCCGTCCTGTGCAGCGACTCCAACCGGCGATAAAGGAACGCTTCGGTCGCACTTCTCGCTCGCGCGGCGCCTTGAGCATCGCGCTCGAAGGCCCTGGTCGCCTTCATGAAGAGATCGCCGAGAGGTGCATCGACGCCGTCCCGGATCAATCGGCGGACGCTCGCGGCATAGTCCCGTTTCCATTGCGGATCGACGGGCAACGGAACTTCGGCCGGCCAGCCGGGCACCGCACTGGCGGGCAGGAGGATTTTGTAGCCGACCGCTTCGTATCCCCGACAGCGCCGGTCGAACATGGGGGCTAGGACCGGAACGTCGAGATCCACAAAATCATAGACTCTGACCTCGCGCTTTCCGTCAAACAGACGGTGCAGCCGACCAACGTATTGCGCGATCGTGCCCTGCCACGACACCGGCATGGTCAGGAACAGCGTGTCGAGCCGCGCGTCATCGAATCCCTCTCCGATATAGCGGCCGGTCGCCAGCGGCACGCGCTGCTCCTGTAGTGGGATCGTCGCCAGACGCTCCGCTGCGGCCCTGAGTTTCCTTCGTCCCATGCCGCCGCGCAGCGCGATCAGGTTACAAATCCTGGGCGCGAGAATTCCGGCCAGACGGTCCAGATGCTCCCTGCGTTCCGTAAGTATGACCGGCGAGCGCCCCTCATCGAGCACATCGAGCACGTCTTTGCAGATCAGGCTGTTCCGCATCTCGTCATTCGCCAATTCGGTACATAGATCGCCGAACTGGATTCTTTCGTCTGGATTGGGATCCCGCAGCGGGCGGAATGCCGTTGTCCTGACAAGGACATGGTGATCGAACGGCCGAATGATCGCCTGTCTCCTCGCGTCCACGCGATGACGGACCGGTCCGCACTGCATGAATACGATCGGGTGGTGACCGTCCTTGCGCATGATCGTTGCGGTCAATCCCGCAACGTATCTTGCCCGGGCGCGGCGAATGACCTGTTCAAAACTGTATGCCGGCAAGTGATGACATTCATCGACGACGATGTGACCGTATTTGCCGACGCAATCATCGACGGTACCTTTGCGCACGAGACTCTGAATCAGCGCCACATCCAGCGATCCCGCAGGTTGCTTTCGTCCTCCCCCGATCCGGCCTATCGAGTTGTCCGGCAAGTTCAGAAACGAGCGCAATCGCTCCGCCCACTGGTCAAGCAATTGCTGCCGGCGCACCAGCACAAGCGTGTTGACCTTGCGCTGTGCGATCAGCCACGCGCCGATGATCGTCTTTCCGAACGCGGTGGTGGCGGACAGCACCCCCGTGTCGTGGGCCAGCATTGCGCGCGCCGCCACGAGCTGATCGGGGCGCAATTCCCCACGAAACTCAGCGCCCAGCGGCAAGCCGGCATTTCGCTCGTCCCGGACGGTTACGGCAATCTTCAAATCGGCACAAAGCTTCCGCACGTCTTCAAGGCAGCCACGCGGCAGGCCGATGCACGACGGGTGATCTTCGGCGCAAGCAATGATCCTGGGCTTGTTGTAAACCGGCAACCGCATGGCTTGCGCCCGGTAGAATTCCGGATTCTGAAATGCGGCCAGGCGAAGAAGCCGGTTGCGTAGCGCCGGCGGCAGCGCATCTTTTGCGATGTAGATTTCATTGGCGAGCACCAATTCCACGCTCCGCGGCATGGGACCGTCAAGTGGCAACGCCTTCCGGCGGCGTGACGGCGGCGCCAGCCATGGCGCGCATTCATCGTCCTCCGCGGGAGCGGCTGGCACTCCGATGACACGGTCTGCGGCTTCAGCCTTGTCAAGGATCGCTTCAACTGCCGGCTGACCAATGAGGTGGACCCTTGTGTGAGGACCACAGTAGCCGGGATTTTAATTGGAAGGTCGGCCGTTCCTTTTTTCTTCCATCATCAAATTGCCCCTGCCTGCTGATGAGGCTGTGGGCATGTGGGCAACGCGGCGGGGCGGTCTGG
>DATAWY010000025.1:0-4371 GCA_036266955.1 Rhizomicrobium sp. | reverse complement strand
GACCACGCCGTCGACCGCCGCGCTGACCGCCTCGAAATCGCCGCCGGCCGCGATCGTCACCGCGCCGCCGCCGACGTCGAAGATTTCGGGAAAGCGCCGCAACGTCTCGGCATTGTCGCGCCGCACCAGCCCGATCTGCTGGCCCGCGTGATGCAATGGCAGGAAGCGCGCGGCGTCGAAGACGTTGCACGCGTGGATATGGCGCAGCAGGTTCATGCGCCGGCTCAACTCGGCTCGAGCTCGCTATCCCAGTACAGGAAGTCGCGCCAACTGTGATGCAGGAAATTGGGCGGAAAGCCGCGGCCGTTCTCGCGCAGGACATGCGTCGTCGGCTGGCGCGGCAGCGTGCGCGGATACATGCCGCTTTCGCTCGGCAGGCGATTGCCCTTGAGCAGATTGCAGCTCGAGCACGCCGTGACCACGTTCTGCCACGTCGTGCGGCCGCCGCGCGAGCGCGGCACGACATGGTCGAATGTCAGATCGTGCGAGGAAAAATCGTCGCCGCAATACTGGCAGATGAAGCGGTCGCGCAGGAATACGTTGAACCGGGTGAAGGCCGGCCGGCGCGCCGAGGCGATGTATTCCTTGAGCGAGATCACGCTCGGCAGCCGCATCGCGATCGATGGGCTGCGCACGACGTGCTCGTACTCCGAGACGATGTTCACGCGCTCGGCGCACACCGCCTTTACCGTCTCCTGCCACGACCACAGCGACAGCGGGTAGTAGCTCAGCGGCCGGAAATCGGCATTGAGAACCAGCGCGGGGCAACTATCGAGAGTAACGGACAACCAGCGACCTCGTCAGCCAATCGACCCCTTGAAGGTACCGATTTCTCCTAGCACGCGACGATGGCACTGCCAAGTCATTGTCGCGCATTGTCATCGCGTCGGCACCGGTTTCTCGCCGTGGTAGTCGTAAAACCCGCGGTTGGATTTGCGCCCGAGCCAGCCAGCCTCGACATATTTTACCAATAGCGGGCACGGCCGGTATTTCGAATCGGCGAGCCCTTCATGCAGCACCTGCATTACCGCGAGGCAGGTATCGAGGCCGATGAAATCGGCCAGCTCCAGCGGCCCCATCGGATGGTTCGCGCCGAGCCGCATGGCGGTGTCGATCGCCTCGACCGAGCCCACGCCCTCGTGCAGCGTATAGACCGCTTCGTTGATCATCGGCAGCAGGATGCGGTTGACGATGAAGGCCGGAAAATCCTCCGCATAGGCGGCCGTCTTGCCCACCCGCTTGACGATGTCGAGCGCCGTGTGAAAGGTCGAATCGTCGGTGGCGATGCCGCGGATCACTTCGACCAGCTGCATCATCGGTACCGGATTCATGAAATGCAGGCCGATGAAGTGCTCCGGTCTGTCGGTCGAAGCCGCCAGCCGCGTGACCGAAATCGACGACGTGTTTGTCGCGACGATTGCAGTGCTGTTCAGGCGCGGACACAGTTCCTGGAATATTTTCCGCTTGACGAGCTCGTCTTCGGTTGCCGCTTCGATGACGAGGTCGCGGTCTTTCATGTCGTCGAGAGACTGCGCGGTGTGGATGTGCGTCAACGCGGGCGCAATTGCCTCTTCCTTGATCAGGCCGCGCGCCGCCTGACGATGCAGATTGCGCTCGATCGTGCCCATGGCGCGCCCCAGCGCGTCCTTGTTGATGTCTTCGAGGAGAACGTCATAACCCGCAAGCGCGCAGACATGGGCTATGCCCCCGCCCATCTGCCCCGCTCCGACAATTCCGATCCGTTCGATAGTCATGAGTTGCTTTCATCTCCGTATTGCACGCGGCCGGCTCCGGCTCCCTCTGCCGGTACGGCTCGCGAATCGTTCAATAACCCAGCCGCGTCAGTTCCTGCTCCATCTCGGGAATCGCCTTGAACAGATCGCCGACAAGCGCGTAATCGGCAATCTGGAAAATGGGCGCTTCTTCGTCCTTGTTGATCGCGGCGATGACCTTCGAGTCCTTCATCCCTGCCAGATGCTGGATCGCACCCGAAATTCCCACCGCGATGTAGAGTTCCGGTGCTACGATCTTGCCCGTCTGTCCCACCTGATAGTCGTTGGGCACGAAGCCCGCGTCCACCGCGGCGCGGCTGGCGCCAAGCGCGGCATGAAGCTTGTCCGCGATTTTCTCGAGCAGATGAAAATTTTCGCCCGACTGCAGGCCGCGGCCGCCCGAGATGATGACACGCGCGGAGGTCAGTTCGGGCCGTTCCGATTTCGACAGTTCCTCGCCCACGAAATTGGAAAGGCCCGGGTCAGCGGGCACGGCGGTGCTTTCGACCGGCGCGGAGCCCGTGCTTTCCACCGGCTTGAACGCGGCCGTGCGCACCGTGATGACCTTTTTTCCGGGCGGCGCCTGTATCGTCTCGATCGCGTTGCCGGCATAGATGGGCCGCCGGAAGGTATCGGGCGTTTCGACGGCCAGTATCTCCGAGATCTGCGGCACGTCGAGCATTGCCGCCACGCGCGGCATGTAATTCTTTCCGTTCGTCGTCGCCGGCGCGAGAAACGCGTCGTATCCGGGAGCAAGTCCGACGATCAGCTGTTCCATCGGCTCCGCCAGCATCTTCGCGCAGGCCGGACCGTCGGCAAGCAGAACCTTTTCCACGCCCGTGAGCCTTGCGGCAGCCTCGGCAACGCCGCGGCAGTCGAGCCCGGCGATGAGCACATGCACGGTCGCACCCAGTTGCAAAGCCGCACTGACCGTCTTGGCGGTGGCGTCCTTGAGCGCAGTATTGTCGTGTTCGGCAATGACGAGGGTCGTCATCAGATCACCCCCGCTTCGTTTTTCAGCCTGTCGATCAGCTCGGCTGCGGTCTTGACTCTCACGCCGGCTTGGCGTCTGGGCGGCTCCGTTACCTTGAGAACCTTCAGCCGCGGCGTCGTGTCGACCCCATAATCGGACGGGCTCTTTTCCGCGATGGACTTTTTCTTTGCTTTCATGATGTTTGGAAGCGAGGCGTAGCGCGGCTCGTTGAGGCGCAGGTCCGTGGTGACGATCGCCGGCAGCTTCAGTTTGACGGTCTGCAGTCCCCCGTCGATCTCGCGCTCGACCGTCGCGTCTTCCTCGCCGATCTCCAGTCTGTGCGCAAAGGTACCCTGCGGCCAGCCGAGCAGCGCCGCCAGCATCTGTCCCGTCTGGTTGGAGTCATCGTCGATCGCCTGCTTGCCGAGAATCACAAGTCCGGGCTTCTCCTCCTCGCAGATCGCCTTGAGGATTTTGGCGACCGCCAGTGGCTCGACGGGTCCCTCGGCCTTCACCAGAATTCCGCGGTCGGCGCCCATCGCCAGCGCGGTGCGGATGGTCTCCTGCGCCGCCTGCGGGCCGATCGATACGGCGATCACTTCGGTCGCCTTGCCCTTCTCGCGCAGGCGCAGCGCCTCTTCGACTGCGATTTCGTCGAACGGATTCATCGCCATCTTGACGTTGGCGAGATCTACGCCGGTCTGGTCCGCCTTCACCCGCACCTTGACATTGAAGTCGATCACCCGCTTGACGGGCACCAGGATTTTCATGGCTTTCGCATGCCTTTTCCGCGCGCGCGGTGCGCAGCCGCCGACCTGTGGGGCCAGCTTTCTTGTGCGGCGCACAAGTTAGGCATCGGTCAGGCTTCCTGTCAATTAAAGGTCACACTGAAGGTTCTGCGATGGCTAACGGATTAACTCTTGATTTTTAGGTGCGCTGCACAATCGAAGGGCATCGCGGCGTTCCGCCGCACGCCGCCCGGATCTCGCGCCCGCTCACTTGAGTGTGCGCAGATAGGCCTCGATGTCCGCCCGCTGCTGCGGGTCGGAAATCCCCGCCATCGGCATGTTGTTGCCGGGCACCAGCTTCTGCGGATCTGCCAGATAGGCGTCGAGTTTTGCGGGTGCCCAGACGATGCCGGAAATTTTCATCGCCGTCGAATAGGAGAACCCGGGATAGGCGCCGGCTTTCCGCCCAACAATGCCGAAAAGATTTGGCCCCGTCCTGTTGGCAGCGCCCTTGGTATTGCTGTGGCAGATGAAGCAGCGGTTGAACAGCGCAGCACCGACAGCTGCGTCTCCTGCTGCCCGCGCGCCTGACGCAGCCATGATCGAAATTGCACTCGCCAAACAGAGCAGAGCAGCGGTTCGTTGCATCTCGGGTTTCCGTCGCCGTTCGCGGCATGATAACGCAAAACACGCCGAGGCAAGACCCATTTGAGGGCACACAATACTGGCGAGCTTACGGGCGCGCTATTCGTTTCTGTCTGGCAGCAGCACCTCGCGCTTGCCCTGGTGGTTGGGTTTGGAGATCACGCCTTCTTCTTCCATGCGCTCGATGAGGCGGGCGGCGCGATTGTAGCCGACTTCCAGGCGGCGCTGGATGTAGCTCGTGGTGGCCTTGCGT
>DATAWY010000024.1:0-37755 GCA_036266955.1 Rhizomicrobium sp. | reverse complement strand
AATCCCGCTGCGCACCTCGCCCCGAAGCGGCTTCGTGAATTCATTAGTGTCGATCATAGTGACGTTCACCTGGCGATTCAGCGCCAAGCTTCGCCGGCCTATGCGGCTCCCCGCAATGTGGGGTCAGACCACCGCTTACGAAGAATTCGCAGGCCTTGCAGTTTCAACGGGCGCGACAGAGATATCAAACAAACCGCTACGCTTGAATATCAGATTGTGCAATCAAATCGTGATACAACCTAGCTTCGCCAGAAGAGCCTGGTTTGTATTCGTCAACTGTAAAATGATTGTCTGCAAGACCCACATTCGCGATCAGGGCAAAAAACGCCTCCTTCGTCGGCACATGGCCAGGTGAGGTAAGGTGTAGATAAGCTGGCCGAAGGAAGCGGACGAGGGCTCGAAAGCCGCTCGACCGATTTAAGACATTTCCTTTCCCAAAGGTATTCCAAGCATTTGGCCATTTTTCTCCAACTGCCCAAAAAAAGTTCCAAACCACATCCATGATCTCCAGATCTTTTTCATCGATAAACATATTGCGGAAAATTAGCGTGCGAATGTCTCCTGCAGTTGCGCGAGCTAGGGATTGCCTCCGCTTGAGCAAATCTCTGTCGACCATAGGGTTTTCAGAAATATACGGTATGAGTGCGCGGATAAATGTTGCCTGCGTAAGAGTTTCGTTGAGCCGTTGCCCCGTAGCGACTCCTAACCGCTTTATTCTATAAAAAAACGGGCTGGCTTTGTGCTCATTCAAAGCCACGGCGATGTTGTGGCAAGTTTTTTGTGGACTACGCGTTTTTGCAAGATCATACAAATCGTATGCTAGGCTAGGACTAACCTTGGTTTGAGCAAGGTTGACCGTCGCAAATATATGGCCTTGGTCCGCGATATCCATCCCCACTAGCACGGTTACGGCTACATCGAACCTTTCGCCATTGTAACCTTCAAGTCCAGCAATGCGGTGCTGTCCATCGATCACGCGAGCGATGTGGCTAAAGAATATTCGATCTTCAGGATCAACTGCATCCATGTTATTGCTGAGGGTCAGTGTTTTGGATTGTTCGTCATATTCTGCAGACTCCTCCTCAACGGCTATTATTATACCGGCGGGGAAGCAGGCATCCTTCAAATTGACATACCTCTGCAGCTCAATTACTCGGCCAGGCTTAACAGGCCTTTGAATACCCAGATATTCGTCCAGTGGCCGTTCACCATCCAACAGTTTACGAACGTCAAAATAGGTAATAGCCCTTAAGACCTTCCAACTCATAGTGCCGATAAAGAGCCTTCCAACCGGTTGTTCGATTGTAAGACAAGGAAACTTGATCGACCTGGGATCCTCATTAGGAAGATCTTTGATGTTAGTCATTGCGATGTGCCTTTGCTGCACCTGTAAATTGTTCCTCGTCCGCCACTGGAAGTGTTTCTGCCGTTCGGATTACCTCGGGGGGTACGTCTCGCCAATTCCGATAGATAGTGGCTAGAAAAATAACAACCATCGCGAAGCCGTACAAGTACAGTGAGCTCGGCAGGACAAAATCAGGGTCCATTTTGACTCCGGACCTCTGCACACCAAACAGCGCCGTTCCGATCATAAAGATCAATAGTGCGCTCACTATGTGGGACGTTCTGCTCGGATAATCTCGCGACTTGTCCTTGGACTTTACTAGTGCGAAATAAAAAAGCGGAGCGATTGCAGCAGTGGCGTAGATCAGCATCTCCCCGCTACGCAACGTATTTTTCAGTACAACATAATATTGCGAAATCGTCTTTTGACGGTGCTGATCAACTCCGAATGTAATGAGACTACCAAGCCAAATAGGGCTCGTAGAAAGCAAAAAAGTTATGAATATCTCTTTGGTGGCCTCCTTTACATCCACCCAGCGGCAATCCGGTAAGCCGCTGACAAGAGGAAGCATTCTTACCAAATTGGCGGCATCACTCCAAGGCTGTTTTATGGCCCTTTCCCACACGCGCACCATGGTTTTCTCAATTTTCCAAGCATGCTGCCAAGCACTGCCTCGCGCACAGCCTTGGTCCTTGAACTCGACCAGGTGGATGCTACTCAATGTTTCCCTATTGCGCAACTAATGGGATGGACGCCACCGGAGTACCCGGGTAGAGCGGTGCCCACGCGGGCCTCGCGCACGGGGTGGATTGCGAAAATATAGGCTTTTTTGCTGACCGAAGATATGAAGAAGGATGCAAATTGTCGTAGGGGGCGCTCTTGCGGGTCTGATTCCGGGCTGAATGCCGGTTCTGCACGACCGCCTGTGTCTCGGGGCGGTGGTGGGCGACATATTTCCTTTGAAGGTGTTGCCTCGGGTGAATGCGTCGCTAGAGCGCCCCATTACGCAAGGAGCTCCAAAGACGATAGCTTAGCCAGAGTTAGCGAAGGTGCGTCATGTCCGTTGTCAACATGCTGGATGCAAAATCGAACCTTTCGCATCTCGTCGAACTGGTCGAAAGCGGGTCGGAAAAGGAAATCGTCATTGTCCGTAATGGGTGCCCTGCTGCCAAACTGGTTCCGGTACGGCAGCCGGTCACGGGAAAGCGGATCGGAATCGCCAAGGGCAAATTTATCGTTCCCGATACGATCGGCGCAGACAATGCCTTGATTGAAAAGCTGTTTACGGGTTGCGACGATTGAGAGCTTGTGTCGATTGAAGTTCTGCCAGCCCGCGCGCAGGCCATACCCCCGCCACCGCATTCCTCAGCCGCTCCCGCCCGTCGGCTACGCGCTGCGCTTCCTAGGCGAAGCAGGTGCGAATGAAGGAGCCGGCCTGCGACTCGCGACCGCAGCTGAAGGCCGAGCCCCGGGGAGGGACCGACTCGGGCTTCGCGACCAGGTGGAGCGCGAAGTCGAGGCTGTTCCTGAGGCTGTCAATGTCGAGGAATCCGCAGGTCACTTGCTCTTTATCGTAAGAGCGGTGACTGCAAACGTCTCGTCCGTCCCGTTCGTGCTGCTCAGTTCGAAGCCGTAATCGATCTGGTCCAGAGTGGCATTCGCCTGCAGATATTTGTGGTTCACCAGCCATGTGAGCATGGAGAGGACGTCCACGCGTCCATGGCTGATGCCGAAAGCCCACGCGCCTTTCGGACTGGGGAGCTGCCAGATGAGCTCGGAACCGTATTGACACAGAAGCCAGGATTTTGCCGGAACATGGTGCGTGCCGCCAAATTTGACAGGACCGGCTACCGGAGGGCTGCCGTCACACTGCCCGTGACCCGCCACTTCGTGCTGGATCATCACTTCGTCGGCGTATTGGTTCAGCCAGATATCGTAGCCCGTATCGTCGATGGTATTGGTCGAGGTGTCGGAGCTTTCCGAGAAGGACGAGTAGATAAAGTGCATATGGCTCAGTCGCGAGCCGTAGATCTGCTGCGTGTCTGGGTACGAAACGACGGCAGTATTGCCCACGGGCATGTTGGCGATCACGTACCAGTTTCCAGGGTCCGTCGAATAAAGCGTCTGCTTCCATCCGTGAATCGGGTTCCACACATCCTGGTTGACGTATGTGTTATAGCCGTTGCTTTCGGTGATCTGCGGATAGTAGTAATACGCCGACACGGGGCAGGAACCGTTGGCTTTGGAGGTCACGCATTGTTGTGCCGTTGCCGTTTCGCCCGGCGAGCCCAGTGCGATAATCACCAGCGCAGGGAGGAGAAGAATACGGCTGTGTCTCATGGCGGACCCTTTCGACACGAGGATTTCAATGTAACATGTCTGCTTTCCTCGAGAGCCGGACCCTATCACTTTACGTCGAAACGGAGAGAGCGTCAGCAGCTTCGTGGAAAATGGTTTCTGTGAGCTTATATCGCTGCGACGGCTTTTCCGAACCGCTCCAGTCCCATGGCCACACGTTGCGCATCTTGCGCATCTTGCGCAAAACAGATGCGCAAACAGGAATCCGCCTGTGTATCGCCTGCGTGGCTGAAGGCGGAACCGGGGGCGGTGCCGACGCGGGCTTCGCGGACCAGGCGGATGGCGAAGTCGAGGCTGTTCTTGAGGCCGTCGATGTGCAGAAAGCCGTAGAACGCGCCTTCGGGTTCGATCCAGCGGATGCGGTTCCGGGTCCAAAGCCAGTCCTGGCGCCACGGCCTTGCCGGTGCGGCAGTGCGCCCGCATTTCAACGCGAAAGGGGTCGCCTCGCGGCGACAGTGCGGCGGAGAGCGCGCCCATTGCCGGGGCAAGCGGACTACGGCATGCTTAGCCAGATTTAGCCAAGGTGCGTCATGACCGTTGTGAATATGCTGGAAGCGAAGTCCAACCTCTCCCGCCTGGTCGAGGCGGTCGAAAGCGGAGTGGAGAAAGAGATTGTCATAGCCCGCAACGGCCGTCCGGCCGCGAAGCTGGTTCCGGTGCGCCAACCCGTGGTGGGAAAGCGTATCGGCGTTGCAAAGGGCAAATTCACGGTGCCGGACACGATTGATGAGCAAAACGAACTGATTGCCGAGCTGTTCACCGGCCGGAAACGGTGAGGATACTGCTTGATACGCATATTGCCCTGTGGGCGGTTGCCGGTGACGCAAGACTGCCGGCAAAGGCACGCCGGCTGATGCTCGATGCCGAAAACTCCGTTTTCGTGAGCGCAGTCAGCGTTTGGGAAATTGCGATCAAGCACACGCTGCCGCGCGGCACGCGGAACGATATCCCGATATCCGGCACTGAAGCGCTCCAACATTTTGCTGCCGCCGGCTACGAAATGCTTGCAATCACGGCTGCTCATGCGGCCGCCGTCGATGGCCTTCCCATGCCTCACGCCGACCCGTTCGACCGTCTTCTCGTGGCGCAGGCGGTTGTGGAACCGCTGCGGCTGCTGACGCATGACAAGCAGGTTGCCCGATACAGCGACAGCATTATCCTCGTTTAAGTCGGATTATACCCCCGCGACGGCCTTCCCAATGCGTTCGAGGCCGGTTGCTATCCGGTTCGCATCCTGTGCGAAGCAGATACGCAGATAGGAATCCGCCTGTGGATCGCCCGCATAGCTGAACGCTGCGCCGGGCGCCACGCCGACGCGGGCTTCGCGGACCAGGCGGATGGCGAAGTCGAGGCTGTTCTTGAGGCCGTCGATGTGGAGGAAGCCGTAGAAGGCGCCTTCGGGCTCGATCCAGCGGATGCGGTTCTGCGTCGAAAGCCAATCCTGCACGACGGTTTTGCCCGCGCGGCAGCGCGCGAGCATTTCGGCGCGGAAGGCGTCGCCCTGCGGCGACAGCGCGGCCAGCGCGCCCCATTGCGCGAAAGTAGTGGCGCCGGTGTTATCCGCGGCAGAGATCATCCACATCTGCCGCCCCAGCGAGACGGGATGCACGAGCCAGCCGATGCGCCAGCCCGTCATCGCCCAGGGTTTCGAGAAGCTGTTGATCACGAACACAGCATCGTCGGGCTCGGCGATCTCAAGAAACGACGGCGCGTGGCTTCGTCCGTCATAGAGGATCGTGCCGTAAACCTCGTCGCTGATGATCGCGATGCCGCGCGAGCGCGCGAAGTCCAGAAGGGCCCGCTGTTCCGCGCGCGACATCACCCAGCCGGTCGGATTGCCGGGCGAGGCGACAAAGATGGCCTTCGTGCGCGCGTCGCAGGCGGCCACCACACTTTCGAAATCGAGCCGCCAAGACGGCGGCGAAGCGAGCCAGTCGTCGACGAGCCGGGCGAACTTCACCTCGGCGCCGCAGATTTCGGCGGCCTGGAAGATGTTGGGCCAGACGGGCGAAACCGCGACAATGTTGTCGCCGGTCTCGATCAGGCATTGCAGCGCGGCGATCACCGCGAGCATCGCCGAGCCGGGCACGGTGATGCGCTCCAGCGCGACGTCCGCGCCGGCGACGCGGGCGTGGAAAGCGCGGATGGCTTCGCGCAAGGGGGTAATCCCGCGCGCATTGGTGTAGAAGGTCCGGCCCTCGTCGAGCGCGCGCTTGGCCGCGTCGCGGATGAAGACAGGTGTGACCAGATCGCTCTCGCCGAACCACAGCGCGATGACGTCGGGGTCGTGCAGCGCCGTGCCGGAGACGAGCGCGATCCCGTTGGGCTCGAGCGTGCGGATGGCGCCGCGTATCGGGGATTTCGGGGCGGTTTGCAGCATGGCGCCACTTCGCCCCAAAGCGCTTGCGCCCGTCAACCGGGCTTCCTATAACCCCTGCCATTCCGCGCGCGCAGGGTGGGCGAGAGGCGAGTTGCCTCGGACCCGTCCGGTTGCCCTTCGGGGTAGTCCCCTCGCGTCAGGCCAAACCGGAAAAGGAGAGTCCGTCCCATGGCATTGCCAGAATTCACCATGCGCCAGCTGCTGGAAGCGGGCGCGCATTTCGGCCACCGCACGCAGCGGTGGAACCCGAAAATGTCGCCCTACATCTACGGCTCGCGCAATTCCATTCACATCATCGATCTCACCCAGACCGTGCCGCTCCTGCACCAGGCGCTTGTGGCGCTGCGCGACGTGGCGAGCGGCGGCGGCCGCGTGCTGTTCGTCGGCACCAAGCGGCAGGCGAGCGACCCCGTCGCGGCGGCGGCCAAGCGCTGCGCGCAATACTACGTGAATCACCGCTGGCTCGGCGGCACGCTGACCAACTGGCAGACGATTTCCAATTCGATCAAGCGGCTGCGCGGCATCGAGGAGACGCTCGGTTCGGCCGCCGGCTCCGGGCTGACCAAGAAGGAACTGCTGGGGCTCCTTCGTGAACGCGACAAGTACGAGCGCTCGCTCGGGGGCATCAAGGAGATGGGCGGTCTGCCGAACATGCTGTTCGTGATCGATACCAACAAGGAACAGATCGCGGTGGCGGAAGCGAGGAAGCTCGGCATTCCGGTCGCGGCGATCCTCGATTCCAATTCCGATCCGGACGGCATCGCCTTTCCCATTCCCGGCAACGACGATGCGGCGCGCGCGCTGTCGCTCTATTGCGATCTGGTGGCGCGGGCGATCATCGATGGTCTTTCCGAGAGTCAGACCGCGGAAGGCGTCGACCTGGGCGAGGCGGAAGAGGCGCAGGTTGAGCCGCGCATTCTCACCTCCGAGCCGGCCGAAGCCGCCGCAGCGGTCGTATAGCGGCGGCGCCGCACCCCTTCATTGTCATGGCCCGTAACTGCGGGCCATCCAGTTGAAACGGAATCGATGCTGGTTATGAGCGTTGGAATTGAACGCGGCTGACGAAATATGTGCAGGCGTCATCAGGGTGGCCCGCATTTGCGGGCCATGACAGTCCTGAGGGAAGGAACAAACAATCATGTCGAACATCACGGCGGGAATGGTGAAGGACCTGCGCGAGAAGACGGGCGCGGGCATGATGGATTGCAAGGCGGCGCTCGCCGAGACGGCGGGCGATCTGGAAGCCGCGGTCGACTGGCTGCGCAAGAAAGGCATATCGAAGGCGGCGAAGAAGGCCGGGCGGGTGGCCGCGGAAGGGCTCATCGGCGTTGCCGTCGAGGGCCACACGGGCGCGCTCGTCGAGGTCAATTCCGAAACCGATTTCGTGGCCCGCAACGAAGCCTTCAAAGCCTTCGTGAAGGAGACGGCCAGGCTGGCGCATGAAACGGCCGGCGATGTCGACGGGCTTATGGCCTCGCGCATGGCCGCCGGTCCCACGGTCCAGGAAACGCTGACGGAGCTCGTTGCCAGGATCGGCGAGAACATGAGCGTGCGGCGGGCAGCCACGCTTTCGGTGTCGCCGGGCGTCATCGCTTCCTACGTACACAATGCCGCGGCGTCCGAGCTTGGAAAGATCGGCGTGCTGGTCGCGTTGCAATCGAGCGGGGATCCGGCGAAACTTTCTGCGCTCGGCCGGCAGATTGCGATGCATGTCGCCGCCGCGTCGCCGCTCGCGCTGAACGTCGCGCAGCTGCCTCCCGATGTGGTGGCGCGCGAACGCGACGTGCAGCGCGAGCTTGCGCGCCAGTCCGGAAAGCCGGAAAACGTCATTGACAAGATGATCGAGGGCCGGATGCGCAAATTCTATGAGGAGGCGGTTCTGCTCTCGCAGATTTTCGTCGTCGACGGCGAGACGCCGGTGGGCAAGGTGGTCGAGCGCGCCGCCGCGGAAATGGGAACGCCCATCGAGGTGACCGGCTTCGTACGCTTCGCGGTGGGCGAGGGCGTCGACCGGCCCGATGGCGGCGACTTCGCCGATGAAGTGAAGGCGATGGCCGGCCATTAAGGCCGGGCGGAGAACGCGGAATGTCCGAGGCGCCGAAATACGGCCGGGTCCTGCTCAAGATCTCGGGCGAAGCGTTGTTGGGCGCCCAGAGCTACGGCATCGAAATCGGAACGGTTGAACGCATCTCGGCCGACGTGAAGGAGGCTTGCGAGAGCGGTGTCCAGGTCTGCCTCGTGATTGGCGGCGGCAACATTTTCCGTGGCCTCGCCGGCGCGGCTGACGGCATCGAGCGCGCGACCGCGGATTATATGGGCATGCTGGCCACGGTGATGAACGCGCTGGCCGTACAGGCGGTGCTCGAACGCATCGGCGTGCCCACCCGGGTGCAATCGGCGATTCCCATGGAGTCGGTCTGCGAGCCTTACATTCGCCGGCGGGCGATCCGCCACATGGAGAAGGGCCGCGTCGTCATTTTTGCCGCCGGCACGGGCAATCCCTTCTTCACGACCGATACGGCCGCCGCGCTGAGGGCGGCCGAGATGAATTGCGCCGCCATGCTCAAGGGCACCCAGGTGGATGGCGTTTACAGCGCGGACCCCAAGCGCGATCCTTCGGCCGAGAGATTCGACGCGCTGACCTATCACGATGTGCTCGCCCGCGATCTGCAGGTTATGGATGCATCCGCGATCAGCCTTTCGCGTGAAAACAGGATACCCATCATCGTGTTCTCGATTCACGATCGCGGGGCGCTCAACGCCGTTTTGAACGGCAGGGGACGCTGCACAATCATATCCGACGGCAGTTAGGCCTGCCCCGGAATGGAGGACCGGCTCATGACCAATGCATTCGACAAGGAAGACCTCAACCGCCGCATGAACGGATCCGTCGCGGCGCTCAAAGGCGAGTTTGCGGGCCTGCGCACAGGCCGCGCCAGCACGGCGCTTCTGGACCCGGTGACGGTGGAAGCCTATGGCAGCTCCATGCCTCTCTCCCAGCTTGGCACCGTGAACGCGCCGGAGCCACGGATGCTGACGGTGCAGGTGTGGGACAAATCCATGGTGAAACCTGTGGATAAAGCCATCCGCGACGCCGGCCTGGGCCTCAATCCGCAAGCCGACGGACAGCTCCTGCGGATACCGATTCCCGAGCTGAACGAGGAACGCCGGCGCGAACTCGCCAAACTCGCGCACAAATATGCCGAACAGGCCCGCATTGCCGTGCGAAACGTGCGGCGCGACGGGATGGAAGTGCTGAAGAAACTCGAAAAGGACCATAAGATCGGCCAGGACGACCACCGCCGGTTCGGTGAGGAATTGCAGAAGGTCACGGATGCCCATATCCATGACATCGATCATGCGCTCCAGGCAAAAGAGCAGGAGATCATGCAGGTCTGATGCGGCTTGAGCCCACGAGAGAAACGGCAGTCCTGCCTTCGCAGGAAACTCTGCCGCGCCACGTTGCCATCATCATGGACGGGAACGGCCGCTGGGCCCGACGCCGTCACCTGCCGCGTGCCGCGGGCCATGTGGCCGGCGTCGCCGCGGTACGCGCCGTCGTCCGCGCCGCCATCGACATCCGTCTTTCCTATCTCACGCTCTATGCCTTCTCGTCGGAGAACTGGAAACGGCCGCTGACGGAAGTTTCTCATTTGATGGGCCTGTTCCGTGCCTATTTCCGCCAGGATGTCGACGAGCTCTTCGAGCGCAACGTGCGCATGCGCATAATCGGCAGCCGCCGCCGGGCCGATAAGGACATTCTCGCGATGATCGAGGACGGCGAAGCGCGGACCGCCGGCAATACGGGTCTTAACCTCACTTTCGCCTTCGACTACGGGGCGCAGGAAGAGATTGCGGCTGCGGTGCGGGAAATGGCCCGAGCCGCGGCGCTGGGCGAGCTTGATCCGGATTCGATCACGCCGGCGATGTTTGCGGCGCGGCTGCTCACGCGCGGCCTGCCCGATCCCGATCTGCTCATCCGCACCAGCGGCGAGCACCGCCTCAGCAACTTCCTCCTTTGGCAGGCTGCCTATGCCGAACTTGCGTTCGTCGAAACGCTGTGGCCGGACTTCACGCGCGCCGAATTCCTCGAGGCGCTCGAGCTTTTCGCCCAGCGCGAGCGGCGATTCGGTACCGTAGCGGCGGAAGCCGTCGCGTGAAATTGCCATGAGCGGGGCGGAAGCGGCCGGCAAGCTCGAATGGCGGGCGCGGGCGGTGTTTGGCGGGCTGCTCGCCGCTTCGGCGCTCGCCGCAATTTTTGCAGGCCCCTATGTCTTCACGGCTCTGGTCGCTGTTCTCGCCTCTGCCTGCGCGCGGGAATGGCACCGCATGGTGGGGGGATCCCGCTACGCCCTTCCCGTTGCCGCGACCATTGCCGCCATCTGCGGCGCATTGGCATGGGCCGTCAGCTCGGCGGGCTCGTTATGGCCTGTGTGGATTCTCGTTCTCGGAAGCTTGGCGGCCGCTCTTTTGGCGAGCGCGTCCAAGGCGTCCGCCCTTTGGAACGCGGCCGGTACGCTCTATGTCGGCGTGCCCGCGCTTTGCCTCGTCGCCCTGCGCACCCTCGCGCCTGACGGCATCGCGGCCGTACTGGTCCTCTTTCTCGCCGTGTGGATGGCCGACACGGGCGCGCTTGCCGGCGGCAGGCTTGTTGGCGGTCCAAAGCTGAGCCCGCGGCTCTCTCCCAAAAAGACCTGGGCGGGGTTCGCCATCGGGACGGTTCTTTCGATGGTTGCCGTCGCGCTCTATATCGGTGTGCACGGCGGAAGAGTCTGGCAGGCCCTGTTGCTGGGGCTTGGGCTCGCACTTGCCGGACATGCGGGCGACCTCTTCGAGTCCTGGGTAAAGCGGCGCGTTGGGCGCAAGAACAGCGGCGGCCTTATCCCCGGGCATGGCGGAGTGCTCGACCGCCTCGATTCCACGCTGTTTGCTGCCCCTCTTGCCGGGCTGCTTGTGTTCGTGTTCGGTTTGGACCCGCTCTGTGGAGGCCATCCTTGACGCCGGGACAGGACGAATCATCGCTGGGGAGCGTGCTCCGCCGCCGCCTCACCGTTCTGGGCAGCACGGGCTCCATCGGGTTGAGCACGCTGGATGTGGTGGCCCATGCGCGCGAGCGTTACGGCGCGGATTCCCTGCCGATCGAGGCACTGACTGCCCAATCGAATACCGCTGTCCTGGCAGCGCAGGCGCGCCGGTTTCATCCGCGTCTGGCCGTCGTGGCCGACGAGAATCGCTATGCCGATCTCAAGCAGGCACTGGCGGGCGAAGATGTGGAGATTGCCGCCGGCCGCGATGCGATAACGGGGGCGGCGGCGCGGGCAAGCGACGTGGTCATGGTCGCCATCGTCGGCGCGGCGGCCCTGAGGCCGGTGCTCGCGGCGGCATTACGAGGTGCCACCATCGCGCTCGCCAACAAGGAGTGCGTAGTGGCTGCCGGCGATCTTTTTCGCGACGCTCTCGCGGCCTCTCGCGCCACGGTGGTTCCCGTCGACTCTGAGCACAATGCCGCCTTCCAATTGCTGGATTTTGGGCAGTCTCATGCTTTCGAACGGGTCACGCTCACCGCCTCTGGCGGCCCTTTCCGCGAGTGGCCGCGCGAAAGGATGGCTGGTGCGACGCCGGAACAGGCCGTGGCGCATCCCAACTGGTCGATGGGCGCGAAAATATCCGTCGACAGCGCGACGCTGATGAACAAGGGCCTCGAGCTGATCGAGGCCCATGTGCTCTTCGCACTGGAAGCGGAAAAGCTCGGTGTGATTGTCCATCCGCAATCGGTCGTGCATTGTCTCGTCTCTTATTGCGACGGTTCCACGCTCGCCCATCTTTCCGCGCCCGACATGCGCACACCGATCGCCCATGCGCTGGCGTGGCCGTCGCGTATCGCCTCCCCGGCGCGGCGGCTCGATCTTGCGCTTACAGGGCGGTTGACGTTCGAAGCGCCGGATCTCGAGCGGTTTCCCTGCCTGCGGATTGCGCAGCATTGCTTGCAGGCGGGGGGCCTCAAACCTACGATCCTTAATGCCGCCAACGAGATCGCTGTCGCCGCGTTTCTCGAAAGGAAGATCGGGTTTCTCGACATCGCCTGCGTCATCGAAGACACGCTGGCGAGCCGGCACAATAGCAGTGACAAACCGCCAACGGATATCGACGGTGTGCTGGCGGTCGACGCGGAGGCGCGCAGCACGGCAGCCGGTTATTGCAGGCGCCGCGCGGCCTAGAGGCGACGCAAGTCAGCGGGGAATGAAGGATATGAAATGCTGGTACCGGTTCAGGACATAATCGGCACGATCGTGCATTACATCGTGCCTTTCCTGCTGATGATCACGCCAATCGTCTTCTTCCACGAATTGGGTCATTTCCTCGCCGCGCGCGCCTGCGGCGTTCGCATCGATACGTTTTCGATCGGGTTCGGTCCCTCGATCGTCAGCTGGCACGACCGCTTCGGGACACGCTGGAAAATCGCCTGGATCCCGCTCGGCGGCTACGTGAAGTTTTTCGGCGACGACAACGCGGCGAGCATGCCTGCCCGCGAGAGACTGGATGCCCTGTCGGCCGGAGACCGCCAGGTGGCGTTCCCGTTCAAGCCGCTCTACCAGCGCGCGCTGATCGTTGCAGCCGGTCCCGCCGCCAACTTCGTGCTGGCCATCGTGATCCTGACGGCATTCCTGGTCGCGCTCGGCACCTATGTGGCGCCGCCCGTCGTTAGCAAGGTCGTGCCCGGCAGCGCGGCTGCCGAAGCCGGAATGCGGGCAGGAGACACCGTCCTGTCGGTCAATGGCACGCGCATTGAAAGCTTTGACGACATCCGCGGCCTGGTCTGGGAGCGGGCGGGCGAAAGCCTGCCCGTCCGCGTCGGACGCGCGGGAAAAACGCTCCTGCTGCACGTGACGCCCAAGCCGACGGTCCTGAACATGGCCGGCGGCCCGCAGAAAGTCGGATTGCTCGGCATCGACAGTCCGCCCGTCGCGCAATGGAAACATGTAAGCTACGGGTTGTTCGGCGCGGTAGCCGAAGCCTGCCGGCAGAGCTGGTCCATCGTGGCGGAGACTTTCGAACAGCTGGGGCGCATGTTCACCGGCGCGGCCAGGACGTCGCAGATGAGCGGGGTCATCGGAATTGCGAAGCTCTCCGGCGACGTCGCCGCCGTGAGCTGGCTCGATCTTTTCCGGCTCGCCGCGCTCATCTCCATAAGTATCGGGCTGGTAAATATTTTTCCCATTCCGATCCTCGACGGCGGCCATCTTCTATACTATGGATTCGAGGCGGTGTTGGGCCGGCCGCTTGGGGCGAGGGCTCAGGATGTAGGTTTTCGGCTGGGATTGGCAGTCATGGTGGCTGTGATGCTGCTGGCTGCCTGGAATGACCTTGTCCGATTGAACCTGTTCTGAATTCGGTGTCACGCGGCGGGCCGTTCTTGCTCGTGCGCGGCTGTTGAGACGAGCGCATGAGCCTGATCGCCTTTCCCTTCGCGCAGTGCAAGCGTGCGCTCCTGGCAGCCTGTGTCACTGCCGTGCTGCCCTATGTTCCGGCGCTGGGTCAGGAGACGATACCGGCTGCTCCGGCGACGCCGCCAGCTGCCCCCGGAACGCCGCCGGCTGCCCCGGCGATCAAATCCGGCCCCGTCATCCAGCATATCGTGGTCGAGGGAGCCCAGCGCATCGAGTCGGCGACGGTGCTCTCCTACATTTCTATCCGCGAGGGTGAACCCTATGATGAACAGGCCGTCGATCGTTCGCTGAAAACGCTGTTTGCGACCGGTCTTTTCGCGGACGTGAAATTCAATTGGGACGGCTCGACGCTCACGATCAACGTGGTCGAGAACCCCATCATCAACCAGGTTGTGTTTGAAGGGAACGACAAGGTTTCGGAGAAGGACCTCAACAAGGAAGTCCAGGAAAAGCCGCGTACGGTTTTCACGCGCGCCAGGGTGCAGGCCGACGTTCAGCGCATCATCGAGCTTTATCGCCGCAACGGAAAATTCGCCGCGACGGTCGATCCCGAAATCATCCAGCGGCCGCAGAACCGCGTGGACCTTATCTTCTCGATAAACGAAGGCCCGACGACAGGCGTGGCCAGGATCTCCTTCATCGGCAACAAACATTTCTCGGACAGCCAGCTCAAGGAGCAGATTGCGACGGAGGAAAGCGCCTGGTGGCGCATTCTTTCGTCCAACGACAATTATGATCCCGACCGGCTGACCTTCGACCGCGAACAGCTGCGGCGCTTTTATCTGAAGCGCGGCTATGCGGATTTTCGCGTGGTCTCCGCTGTGGCGGAGCTGACGCCGGATCGCGAAAACTTCTACATCGCCTTCACCGTCGACGAGGGCGACATCTACAGTTTCGGCAAGGTCATCGTCGATTCCAAGATCAAGGAGCTGTCGCCGGCGAGTCTGCGTCCGCTCATCCCGATCGTGGAGGGCAGCACCTACGATGCCGAGCTGGTGGACAAATCGATCGATGCGCTCACCAACGCCGTCGGCACCAAGGGCTACGCCTTCGCGGAGGTCCATCCGCGCATCAAGCGCAATCACGGCAACCGCACGATCGACGTCGTATTCGACATCGAGCAAGGCCCGCGGGTCTATATCGAAAAGATCAACATCGTCGGCAATACCCGCACGCTCGACAAGGTGATCCGGCGCGAATTTCGCCTGGTCGAAGGCGACGCCTTCAACCGCGTGCTGGTGGATCGTTCCCGCACCCGCATCAAGGCACTCGGCTACTTCAAGGATGTGGACATCAAGCCGCTGCCCGGCTCGCAGCCCGACCGCACGGTTTTGCAGGTGAATGTGACGGAACAATCCACCGGCGAGCTGCAGCTCGGCGCGGGATATTCCTCGCTCAGTTCGTTTGTCGGACAGTTCAGCTATACCGAGCGGAACCTGTTCGGGCGCGGAGAATATCTGCGGGCGAGCATCGAAGCATCCAGCATCAGCAAGGAAGCGCAGGTAAGTTTCACCGAGCCGTGGTTCATGGATCGGCCGCTCGCTGCGGGTATCGACATCTACGATATCCTGACCGACTACATCCAGGTCGACTATCAGAGCAATACGCTCGGAACGGGATTTCGCCTGGGATTCCCGACGTCGGAGTTCGGCTCGGTGGGCCTCCGGTACACCATCAGCGAAGCCACCGTGTCGCCCTTCGCGGACGCTCCTTCGGTCATTCTCCAGGCCGCCGGCTCTGAAACGACGTCCTCGTTCGGATACAGCTACACCTACAATACGCTGGACGATCCCATAAAGCCGCGTCACGGATATACGTTCGAACTCAGCCAGGATTTTGCCGGCATCGGCGGCACCGCGAAATACATCCGGACTCTGATCGCCGGCGGCGTGCACCATCCGCTGTTCTGGGACCAGATGGTCGGCACGCTTTCGCTCAACGCCGGCTATATTCAGCCCTATAATGGCCGCGACCTCTATCTCACCGACCGCTTCTACAAGGGCGGCGATACCTTCCGCGGCTTCGCTCTGGCGGGCGTCGGGGCGCGCGAGGTGAGTGCCTACGGCGAGAATGCCATCGGCTCCGACGCCTATGCCATTGGCACCGCCGATCTGCGCCTGCCAGAGTTCCTGCCGGCGGATTACGGTGTCGCCCTGTCGCTTTTCACCGATTTCGGCACCGTGGGTCATCTCAGTTCGGGTATTCCGGCCGATAATTGCGATCCTTTCCCGCCGGGACTTGTGTGCATCAAGGACAATATGGCATTCCGTGCCTCGGCTGGCCTTGGCGTAAACTGGAAGTCGCCCTTCGGGCCGATTCAGATTTCCTTTGCCCTGCCATATGTCAGGGAAAGCTACGACAAGTCGGAGATCATCTATTTCAGCGCAGGAACGGGACTTTAAAACATGATCAAATCGAAACTCGCACTCCGCGCGGCGCTCGCCGCGGCCGGAATCGCAGCCGTGGCAAGCGCGGCCCATGCCCAAGCGCCAGCTGCGGTCCCGAAGAAGGCCCACGCCGCTGCTCCGGCAGGCGCGCCGGTTCCGGCGCCGCGGATCATCGTGGTGGACCGGCAGGCCATTCTGCGCCTCTCGAAGGTGGGGCAGGATATCGTGCGCCAGGTCAACTCTCTGACGCAGTCGGCCGAAGGCGAGTTCCGCGCCCAGAGAGACGCGCTCCAGAAGGAAGAGCAGACGTTGGCGCAGCAGGACGCCATTCTCGCGCCCGATGTTCGCGCCCAAAAGAAGAAGGCGTTCGAGGACAAGGTTGCCGCCTTCCAGAAAAAGGTTCAAGCCCGCCAGGGGATGATCCAGGAAGGCGTGATGAATGCCCGCCGCCAGGTGGAGTCGGCGCTGGGACCGATCCTCCAGGGCGTCATGGCCGAACGCGGCGCCAACCTCTTGCTCGACCGTCAGGACGTCGTGCTCGCCATGGTGGATATCGACGTCACGAAACTGACGATCCAGCGTCTCGATCAAAAATTGCCGTCGGTGAAAGTGCAGCTCGCGACGCCTTCGCTTGCCGATCAGCTGCAGATGATGCAGCAGCAGCAACAACAAATGCACTGACGCGGCTGTTCCGGCGCGGGAAGGGCGGCGCGCCCGATCGCGCAAGAGGCCATGGCTGATCCACGTTTCTATAATAACCGCGGGCCTTTCACGCTCGCGGAAGTCTGCGCGCGGGTGTCGGCCTTCATTCCGGACGGGGTGGATCCCTCGAGCGCAGTTGCCGATCTCGCGACGCTGCCGGGCGCCGGCTCGCAGCACCTGACCTTTTGCGCGGCGAAGAAGGCTGCGGAGGCGTTGACCGTCTCGCGCGCGGGCTACTGCTTTATCGACGCCTCCCAGGACGTGCCGCCCACGGGCTCGGGTCCCTGTCTGCTCATTTGCCAATCGGTCCAGTCCGCTTTCGCGGCTGCGGCGCGATTGTTCTATCCGGAACACGGTCTTGGCCGGTGGTCCCAGGATCGCGCGATTGATCCCGGCGCAAAGCTGGACGAGGGCGTGTGGCTGGCCCCCGGCGCGGTCCTGGGTCCGGGCGCCGAGATCGGTGCGCACACGAGGATAGGCCCAAATGCCGTCATAGGCCGCGGCGTGACCATCGGGCGGGACTGCGAGATCGGCAGCCACGTTGGCGTCGGCTTCGCCTATGTCGGCGACGGGGTAGACATCCTTCCCGGCGCGCAGATCGGGCAGCCAGGCTTCGGCTTCGCGGGCTCTGCACGGGGGCACACCAAAATTCCGCAACTCGGCCGCGTGATCATTCAGGATCATGTGGAAATCGGAGCCTGCTCCGTGATCGACCGCGGTGCACTGGGCGACACGGTGGTCGGAGAAGGCACCAAGATTGATAATCTGGTGCATATTGGGCACAACAGCCGCACGGGCCGGCATTGCATCATCGTGGCGCAAACCGGGGTTTCCGGCAGTTGCGAGCTGGGCGATTTCGTGGTGCTGGGGGGGCAGGCAGGAGTTTCCGATCACGTGCGGGTGGGAGACCGTGCGCGACTGGCCGCGCGCGGTGCCTTTGCGGCAGGCGATTACCCGGGAGGCGCGGATTACGGTGGGACGCCTGCGCGGCCCATGGGGCAATGGCGGCGCGAGCTTGCTGCGGTCGCTTTGCTGGCGAAGCGGCGCGGCCGGGAACGCGATGGATAGCATGATTGCAGCAGGGGACATGACCCTCGACGTGGAGCAGATCAAGCGGCTTCTGCCCCACCGCGCGCCATTTCTGTTTGTGGAGAGGCTCACCGACATCAGGTCGGGAGAGAGCGCCATCGGCTACAAGGCCGTGTCCTACAACGAGCCTTATTTCCAGGGACATTTTCCCGATTTCGCGGTGATGCCCGGCGTGCTGATCGTCGAGGCCATGGCGCAAACCGCCGGCGCGCTCGTGGTCCATACGATGGGCGAGTCGAGCGGCGATCGCGTGGTCTATTTCATGACCATCGACAGGGCGCGCTTCCGGCGCCCGGTCAGGCCCGGCGATCTCTTGCGCATTCCGGTAAAGGCTCTCCGCCGCCGCGGGCCCGTGTGGAAATTCTCCGGAGAAGCCTTCGTCGATGGCGAATTGTGCGCCGAGGCCGAATTCAGCGCCATGATCCACGATCCCGCCCGGTCCAATGCCAATGATGGTCCATCCCACCGCCCTCGTTGAAGAGGGTGCAAGCCTCGCCGAAGGGGTGGAGATCGGTCCCTGGTGCTTGGTGGGAGCAAATGCCGTGCTCCACGAGGGCGTGCGGTTGCACTCTCACGTCGTCATCCGCGGACATACCGAAATCGGCGCGCGCACGGTCGTCCACGCCCACGCGGTTCTGGGCGGCGAAGCGCAGATGCACAAAGCCAATCCGGCGGACATGCGCCTGCGGCTCGGCGCCGACAACATCGTGCGCGAAGGCGTAACGATGAGCACCGGCAGCGCTGCGGGCCGCGCGATCACCCGGGTCGGCGACCATGGCTATTTCATGGCGGGATGCCACGTCGCGCATGACTGCATCGTGGGCGACCACGTCACCTTCTCGAACGGCGTACAGCTTGGCGGACATGTGCAGGTGGGCGACGGTGTGATCATGGGCGGGCTCTCCGCCATCCAGCAGTTTGGCCGTATCGGGCGCTATGCCTTCGTCAGCGGCGTGACCGGCGTGGTGGCCGACGTCATTCCCTATGGCAGCGTTGTCGGCACGCATGCGCGGCTCTTCGGATTGAACCTTGTCGGCCTCAGGCGGCGTGGAATTCCGCGCCCCAACATTCACGCGCTGCGCGCCGCCTATCGTATGATCTTCCAGGCGGGCGAGGGCACGATCCACGACAATGCGCGCCGCGCTGAAGAACTCTGGCCGGAGGTTCCCGAAGTGCGCGATGTCGTCTCCTTCATCCTGGCCGATGCGAAGCGTCCGATCTGTCCGGCGCGCAGGCGGCGCGACGAAGCGCAAGAGCAGGAATGAGCGCGCTCGGAATCATCGCAGGCGGCGGAGCATTGCCGCTTGCGGTGGCACAAAACGCGAGCGGTTCCGGACGGGATGTGTTCGTCGTGGGGCTGCGCGGTGCAGCCGATCCGGGCATCGCGGAATTTCCGCACGAGTGGATCTCGCTCGGCGAAGCGGGGCGAATGCTTCGCGCACTGCGCGAGCATGGCTGCGTCGATGTGCTGTTCGCGGGACGCGTGGCGCGGCCGCGCTTCTCCGAAGTCAAGGTCGATGCCAAAGCGCTTCTTCTGTTGCCGCGGGTGATCGCGGCGGCTCGCAGAGGGGACGATGCGCTGCTGCGTGCATTGACGGCCATTCTGGACGCCGAAGGATTTCGCTGTGTCGGTGTTGCCGAAGCCGCGCCCGGATTGCTTGTGCCCGAAGGGCTGCTCGGTTCGGCAAGGCCCGATGCGGAGGCCAAGAACGACATGGCGCTGGGCGTGAAGGTCGTGCGCCGTCTTGGCGCGCTCGATGTGGGACAATCCGCGATCGTGTGCGCGGGCCTCGTGCTGGCCGTCGAAGCTGCGGAGGGCACCGACGCGATGATCCTGCGCGTGCCGCGACTTGAGGAATCCATCCGCGGCAATGAGGGGCATCCGCGCGGGGTGCTGGTAAAGGCTCTGAAGCCGGTGCAGGACGGCAAGACCGATCTGCCGGTGATCGGCTTGCAAACAGTTGAAAATGCGCGCCGCGCGCATCTCGCGGGCATTGCCATCGAAGCCGGCCGCACGCTCATTATCGACCGCTGCGCCGTCGCTGCCGCCGCCGACAGGGCCGGAGTGTTTGTTTTTGGCTTCGCGTCATCCGCCTATGCGGAATGAGCGCACGTTTTTTAACGCGGAGGACGCGGAGGTTGCGCAAAGGACGCAAAGGAGGAATTCGCGCGCAAAGCGCGCAACAAATCCACCGCGACCCCTGCGCATCCTCCGCGGCCTCTGCGTTGAATCTTTCTTCTGATGTCTGAGCTGACGCTGATGCTTGTCTGTGGCGAGCCGTCGGGCGACCGTCTGGGCGCGGAATTGATGGCCGGGCTGAAAGCACTCGCTGGCGATGAAGTCCGAATCGTTGGCGTCGGTGGACCGGCCATGGCGGCGCAGGGTCTGAAATCATTATTTCCGCTCGACGACACCGCCGTGATGGGGCTGCGCGAGGTGGTGCCGCGCATTCCCGCCATCCTGCGCCGGGTGCGCGAAGCTTCGGATTACGCCATGCGCGTTGCGCCTGACGCCGTCGTCTGCATCGACAGCCCCGACTTCACCCATCGCGTCGCCCAGCGCCTCAGGCGGATCGCGCCGCACATCCGCACCGTGAACTACGCAGCTCCCCAAGTCTGGGCCTCGCGTTCCTATCGCGCGCGCAGGATGGCGCGTTATTTCGATCTGGTGCTGGCGCTCCTGCCGTTCGAAGCGCCGTTCTTCGAAGTGCACGGCCTCCACGCCGTGTTCGTCGGCAACCCCGTGATCGAGCGCGCGGTACAGATGAAAGGCGGCAATGCCTTGCGCGACCGTCTCGGCATCGCCGGCGACGCGACCGTTCTGGCGGTCCTGCCGGGGAGCCGGATGAACGAGGTCCGGCTCCTGCTGCCGCCCTTTCGCGAAGCGGTCGCGCTGCTTCGCCGGGAGATTGCCGATCTTGTTTGTTTGTTGCCGACGGTCGACCACGTCGGCGGTTACGTGCGCGAGCACACCGGCAACTGGCCCGCGCCGCTGCACGTCGTTCAGACCGACGCCGACAAATACGCGGCGTTCGACGCGGCCACGGCGGCCATTGCCGCTTCCGGCACCGTGACGACGGAGCTTGCGCTCGCGGGCACGCCCATGGTCGTCGCCTACCGCCTGGGCGCGCTGACCTATGCGCTGGCGCGCCCCTTCGTGCGCGTGCGCTACATCACGCTTGCGAACATCCTGCTGGATCGGGCGGCTGTGCCCGAGTTCATGCAGCGCGCCTGCACAGGCACTGCACTTGCACAGGCCGCGCTGCCGCTCTCGCGCGACCAGGCCGCGCGCGACCGGCATAAACGCGATCTCGCCGCAGCGATGGCGAAGCTTGGGCTAGGCAGCGCGCCACCCAGCCTCCGCGCCGCCCGCGCATTGCTCGCTTTCGCGCGGAAGCAGTACTACCGCCGCTCGATCGGCACGTAGTCGCGCCGCGTGTCACCTGTGTAGACCTGGCGCGGCCGGCCGATCTTCTGGTCCGGGTCCACGATCATTTCCTTCCACTGCGCGATCCAGCCGACCGTGCGGGCAAGCGCAAACAGGGCGGTGAACATGCTGGTGGGGAAGCCCAGCGCCTTCAGCGTGATGCCGGAATAGAAATCGATGTTGGGATAGAGCTTCTTCTCGATGAAATAATCGTCCCCGAGCGCAATGCGTTCGAGCTCGAGCGCGACCTTCAGCAGCGGGTCGTCGTGGATGCCCAGTTCGTCGAGCACCGCGTGACACTGGATCTGCATCGCCTTGGCGCGCGGATCGTAGTTCTTGTAGACGCGGTGGCCGAAACCCATGAGCCGGAACGGATCGTTCTTGTCCTTGGCGCGGGCGATGAATTCCGGGATGCGGTCCACCGTGCCGATCTCCTCGAGCATCCTGAGCGCGGCCTCGTTGGCGCCGCCATGGGCGGGTCCCCACAGGCAGGCGATGCCTGCGGCGATGCAGGCGAAGGGATTGGCGCCGGAGGAGCCGGCGAGGCGGACCGTCGAGGTCGAGGCGTTCTGCTCGTGATCGGCGTGCAGGATGAAGACCGTGTCGAGCGCGTGCGCGAGCACCGGATTGACCCGGTACTCCTCGCAAGGCACGGCGAAGCACATGCGCAGGAAATTCTCGGTGAAGCCCAGCGCGTTCAGCGGATAAACGAAGGGTTGGCCGACGTGATATTTGTAGGCCATCGCGGCGATGGTCGGTATTTTGGCGATCATGCGGTGGCCGGCAATCTCGCGCTGGCGCGGATCGGTGATGTCGGTGGAGTCGTGATAAAAGGCCGAGAGCGCCCCCACCACGCCGCACATGATCGCCATGGGATGGGCGTCGCGCCGGAAGCCGCGGAAGAACTGCGCGATCTGCTCATGTACCATGGTGTGATAGGTGATGGCGCGGACAAACGCCTTGGCCTCGGCGGCGTTGGGCAGTTCGCCGTAAAGCAGCAGATGGCAGACTTCGAGGAAGTTCGAATGTTCGGCGAGCTGGTCGATCGGATAGCCGCGATAGAGCAGCACGCCTTCTTCGCCGTCGATATAGGTGATGTCGCTCTCGCAGGCCGCCGTGGAGGTGAAGCCCGGATCGTAGGTGAAGAGGTTCGCGCTGTCGTAGAGGTGACGGATGTCGACCGCGCGGGGGCCGACCGAGCCGGCCAGCACGGGAAAATCGTGTGACCGACCGTCGTAGGTGAGGGTCGCCTTGCCTGCGGGAGTCACTTTGCCTTCGCTCATGGGGAGACCTCATATGGCGCGCTTGGCGCCCTGGGTTTCTTGCGCTGCAACAAATATAATCCTCCAAAAGGCACTTCGTCATCCGTGGCAGGGCCAAGTTGACGCTTTTTTTGCAGGATTAACGAAGAATGTCATCCTCGCGAAGCGGGGACCCAGCAGCGCGCGTCGGCGCGCGCAGAGAGTCACTTGCGCTCGTGGACACGAGCGCACTGGGCTCCCGCTTTCGCGGGGACGACATTTTTTTGTTTAGAACAGCAAAATCAAACACTTCCGGCAGATTTTTCAAGCACAGACAGCGGCGATCCGCAACAGGGATTCCTCCCGGCCGAGCACGGCCATCATGTCGAAGATGGGGGGGGAGGCGGACTTTCCCGTAATGGCGGCACGGAGCGGCTGGGCGAACCGGCCGAGCTTCACGCCTTCCTGTTCGGCCAGCAGCCGCACAGCCGCCTCCAGAGCGGGCGCGACCCATTCGCTGCGCTGCAGCACGGGCGCAAGTTCGGCGAGCAGCCTGCGGGCTTCCGGCGAGAGCAGCTTCTCCGCCTGCGCGTCGAGCATTGGCGCGCCGTCGCGGCAGAGAAACTCCGCCGCTTGGCCGAGTTCGACGAGGGTCTTCGCCCGCTCCTTCAGGCCGGGCATCGCCGCCACGATCCGCGCGCGCGCCGCATGGTCGATCACACGGCCCGGCTGCGAGCGCGCGAGGAAGCGCAGCAGCGTGTCTGTCAGTGCCGCGTCGTCCATCTGGCGCAAGTAATGGGCGTTCAGATTGTCGAGCTTCTTGAAATCGAACCTCGCGGGACTTCGGCCGATGTTCTTCAGGTCGAACCATTCGATCGCCTGCGCGGTCGGGATGATCTCGTCATTGCCGTGGCTCCAGCCGAGGCGCAACAGATAGTTGCGCATCGCTTCGGGCAGATAGCCCATGTCGCGATAGGCGTCGACGGCGAGCGCACCGTGGCGCTTGGAGAGCTTGGCTCCGTCGGGCCCGTGAATGAGCGGCACGTGGCCGTAAACGGGCCTCGGCCATCCCATCGCTTCGATGATCTGCAGCTGCCGCGCCGCATTGTTCAAATGGTCGTCGCCGCGGATGACGTGCGTGACGCCCATGTCGAAATCATCGACCACGACCGCGAGCATGTAGGTGGGCGTGCCGTCGGAACGCAGCAGCACCATGTCGTCGAGTTGTACATTGGCAAAGCGCACTTCGCCCTGGACGACGTCGCCGACGATGGTCTCGCCGGTCTGCGGCGCCCTGAAGCGGATGACGAAGGGCGCGTCCCTGGGCGCGTTGGAGGGATCGCGGTCGCGCCAGCGCCCGTCGTAGCGCCGGGGCTTGCCAGCCCTGCGCTGCTCCTCGCGCATCGCCGCGAGTTCCTCGGCCGTCGCGTAGCAGCGATAGGCGCGGTCGTTGCGCAGCAGTTCTTCGGCGACCTCGCGGTGACGCTCCGCCCGCGCAAACTGGAAGACCGGCTCGCCCTGCCAGTGCAGTCCCAGCCAGTCGAGCCCGGTCAGGATCGCGTCCACGGCTTCGGCCGTGGAGCGCTCGCGGTCGGTATCCTCGATGCGCAGCAGGAAGCGGCCGCCCGAGTGGCGCGCATAGAGCCAGTTGAACAAAGCCGTGCGCGCGCCGCCGATATGCAGATAGCCGGTGGGCGAGGGCGCAAAACGCAGGACGGGCGTCGAATCTTCTGGCATAGTCTTGTCCGGGAGCGGTCCGCCTCGCCCCGGAAAATGATCCGGGGTGCGGTGGGCCAGGGTTTTGCGTGGCTTCTAGCAAACCGGCTCCCATGGGGATAGCGCCGTCATTGCAGCGTCTTGCGTCTCCCGACGTCCTTGCGGATTTCGGAGCTTTGGCCGCGCGCCTCTCGGATCTGCCGAAATCATTCGGCAGCGCCCTTCTGGACGAGCGCGGACGTTGGGCACTCTGGCTTCCGGTCGCTCTTGGCGCCGGGATTGGAATCTATTTCGATCTGCCGTTTGAGCCGCAGGGCAGGTTTGTGATCGCTCTGGGTTGCTGGGCGTTTGCACTCTTCGCCCTGGCCATCGCCTGCGACCGCGCGCTACTGCGCGCCTTGTGCGTCGGGCTGGCAACTCTCCTCATCGGCTTCTGCATTGCCAAGCAGCGCGCGGATAACGTTGCAGCGCCGGTCATTATGCATCGCATCGGCCCTGTCGCGCTGGACGGCAGAGTCGAATATGCGCAACTGCACGGCAGGGGCGTCCGCGCGGTGCTGGCCCCGACGCGCATCGACGGACTCGACACCAAACAAATACCGCGCCTTGTCCGCGTCTCGCTGCGGAGAGGCGGTGAGCTGCTCGTTCCTGGGGCCATCGTGCGTCTCGACGCGGTGCTGATGCCGCCACCCCCGCCCGCTGCACCCGGAGACTACGATTTCGGCCGCGCGGCTTTCTTCGAGGGCATCGGTGGTGTGGGTTATGCGTTCGGGCGACCCATGCTTATCGCCCCGGCGCCCGCGCCCGATCTTCAGGGCCGCGCCGCGCTCGCGCTCGAAGTCTTGCGCTTCCGCATGAGCGCGCGCATTCACGCGGTGCTTCCCGGCAGCCGGGGCGCGATTGCCTCCGCGCTCATCACCGGCGACCGTGGCGGCATTTCGGGAGCCGACGAACAGGCGTTGCGCGACGCGGGGCTCGCCCATGTACTCGCCATCGCCGGCCTGCATATGGCGCTGGTGGGCCTCGGCCTTTTCTGGACGGTGCGCGCGCTGCTCGCGCTCTGGCCTGCCGTTGCGCTGACGCAGCCCATCAAGAAATGGGCGGCGCTCGCAGCACTTGGAGGCGCGGCGTTCTATCTGGTGATCAGCGGCGGGGCGACACCGGCGCTGCGCGCCTTCACCATGCTGGCCATGATGCTGCTCGCCATCCTGTTCGACCGGCCGGCGCTGTCCATGCGCTCGCTCGGCTTCGCCGCGGCGATCCTGCTGTTTGCTGCGCCGGAAAGCCTGATCGAACCAGGCTTCCAGATGTCCTTCGCTGCCGTCGCAAGCCTCATTGCCGTCGCCGAATGGGAGCAGCGCCGCGCCGCCTCGCGCGCCGGCGAGCCGCCGCTGCCCTTCGCGACTGTGCGACGTTACATGCGTGGGATCGCGGTGACGAGTTTCGTCGGCAGCGTCGCGACCATGCCCTACGCGGCGTTTCATTTCGACCGCGCCACCCATTACGCGGTGCTCGGCAATCTTCTCGCCATGCCGATCATGGGCTTTGTCACCATGCCCATGGCGGCGCTTTCGGTCCTGCTGATGCCGCTCCGTCTTGATGTCATGCCGCTGCATGTCATGGGCTGGGGCATCGCGGCGATGCTCGCGGTGGGCCGTTTCGTTTCGCATCTGCCCGGCGCGGTTACGACGGTCGCCGCCTGGCCGATAGCGGCGCTGGTGCTGATGTCGTTTGGCGGGCTGTGGATCGTGATCTGGCGAAGCGGTTGGCGTTGGCTCGGTCTGGCACCTGCGGCAATGGGCGTGGCGCTGGTGCTGCTCGCCGAGCCGCCCGACGTTCTCGTTGCGCGCGACGGCCAGACAATTGCGATCCGCGCCGCCGACGGCAAACTCCATTTCCTGCGCCATATCGCGGACGAATATTCCGCGAGCGAATGGCTGAAGCGCGATGGCGATCCCAGGCCCGCGCGCGCGGCGATGGCGTCAACAAAAGACGGCGTGCGCTGCGACGCCTTCGGCTGCGTGGCGCACATGCCGAAAGGCGCGAGCGTCGCCGCCGCTCTGCGCCCCGACGCGCTACGCGAGGATTGCGCAAATGCCGATGTCATTATCAGCAGCCTGCCGCTCAAAGGCCTGTGCCGCGGGCCGAAGCTCGTGATCGACAAATTCGACGTCGTCCGCAACGGCGCCTATGCCGTATGGCTCCGCGACGGGATCGCCTTCGAAACCGTGCAAAACGCGCGCGGCGACCGCCCCTGGAGCCGCGCGCCGTGGCAGCGGCGGGGACGGCGGGAATAGTAACTATGACAAAAAAGGCGTCATCCCCGCGAAAGCGGGGACCCAGTAGCGAGCGTCCGCGAGCGGAGTGATTCATTCGCGCCGCCGACGCGGCGGGGCTGGGTCCCCGCTTTCGCGGGGATGACAATTTGTGGTGAACTACAACTAATACCGCCGGATGAGGCCGACGAGCTTGCCCTGGATGCGCACGCGGTCGGCACCGTAGAGCCGCGTCTCATAGGCGGGATTGGCGGCCTCCAGCGCGATGGAATCGCCGCGGCGCCTGAGCCGCTTCAGCGTCGCTTCGGTATCATCGATCAGCGCCACCACGATGTCGCCGGTGTTGGCGGTCGGCGTCTGCTGGATCACCACCGTGTCGCCGTCGAGAATGCCGGCGTTGATCATGGAATCGCCGGTGACCTCGAGCGCGTAATGCTCGCCGCGGCCGAGAATGCCCGCGGGCACGGGCGTGTCGGCAATCTTGTGCTGCAGCGCATCGATGGGCGTGCCGGCGGCGATGCGGCCGAGTACGGGCACGTTCATAGCCCCCTCGGATTCCGGTCGGCGCGGGCTGCCGCCGCTGCGTGGATCGGAGGGCGCGCGTGTCCCCCGCGCGCCCGGCGGCGCCGCTGGCCGCTGCGCCTGGCTGCGCGTGGTGGCGGGGCGCAGCGTGTCGGCAACATTCTCGGGCAGGCGCACGATCTCGAGCGCGCGGGCGCGTTTTTCGAGGCGCCTGAGAAAGCCCCGCTCCTCGAGCGCGGTGACGAGCCGGTGGATGCCCGATTTCGATTTCAGGTCGAGCGCTTCCTTCATCTCGTCGAAAGAGGGCGGAACGCCCGTCTCGCGCACCCGCTCATGGATGAACATTAACAGCTCGTGCTGCTTGCATGTCAGCATAACCTTGCTCCCAGCCGGATCCGGCACATGGCCGAACAAATCCGAAACACAGCGAATCGTTCTAGTTTAGTTCTCGCGCCCGGTCAACGCCCAAAATGTGGTGGAGACGAAAGAGAAAGGTTTTCAACGCGGAGGTCGCAGAGGCAGCGCAGGGGGGCGCAGAGGAGCAAACGGCGCGCTTCGCGCGCAACCATTTCCGCGACCTCCGCGCCTCCACCGCGGCCTCTGCGTCAAATCTGTTCAATGCCGATCCAGTCTGATGATGTCGACGGGCTCGCCTTCGAAGGCGGCAGCAGCACGTGGAGGACGGACAATGAGGGCGTCGGCAGCCACGAGGGCGGTTTGCATGGACGAATCCTGCAGCGCGAAGGGCTCGGCCCGGAGTTCGCCGTCGCGGCGGAAGAGGCGGGCGCGCAGGTAATCCTGACGGGTATCGTTTGCGGGAAGCGGGCGGGCGAGGCGCGCGGATTCGAGCTCCTGTTCGAAAGGCGAGCCGAGAAGCGCCGCGATGAGCGGTTGAAGAAACAACAAGGCGCAGACGTAGCTCGACGCGGGATTGCCGGGAAGACCAAGGAACGGCTTGCCGTTCAACGCACCGAAAATCAGCGGCTTGCCGGGCCGCATCGCGATTTTCCAGAAGTCGAGCGCGAAGCCTTTGGGCGCGAGCGCGCGCTGGACAAGGTCGTGATCGCCGACCGACGCGCCGCCCATCGTTACCACGGCGTCGGCGCGCGCTGCCGCTTCAGGAATGCGCTGGAGAGCCTCGATGCTGTCGGGAAGAATGCCGAGATCGATCGCTGCTCCGCCCCAGGTTTCGATCAGCGCGGCGAGCGCGTAGCCCGTCGAAGCCACGATGCCGCCCGCGCGCTGCAATTCGCCCGGCCGCGCGAGTTCGTCGCCTGTCGCCGCGAAGGCGATCACGGGCATTCGGCGCACCGCGACGGAGGCGATATCGCCGGCGGCGAGCAGCGCCAGATCGCGAGCCCCGAGTTTCCGCCCGCTTTTGACGAGCACGTCGCCGGTGTGGAAATCGAGGCCCGCTTTCCGGATATGGCGCGGCGAAGCCGGCGCGTGGAGCACGACCCGATCGCCTTCGGCAGAGGTGTCTTCCTGGATGACGATCGCATCTGCGCCGTTGGGCACGACGCCACCGGTAAAGATTCGCACCGCTTCGTCTTGGCCGAGTGTTCCCTCGAAGGGACGGCCTGCCGGGGCAGCGCCGATAACCCGCAGCGTCGCTGGTGCGCTCCCGGCGTCGGCGAGCCGTGCCGCATAGCCGTCCATCGCGGAGACTGGCGCGGGCGGCTGGTCGAGACGCGCGACCGCGTCGGCCGCCAGCACCCGGCGGAACGCAAGCTCGAGCGGAACCTGTTCATGTTCGAGCGGCGCCACTGAGGACGAAACACGCTGAACGGCCTCTTCGACGGAAATCACTTGTCGTCAACCGTGTAGGAGCCGCTCTTGCCGCCGGATTTGGAAAGCAGACGAACGGATTGGATTGTCACGCTGCGATCGATCGCCTTGGTCATGTCATAAATTGTGAGCGCTGCGATTGTCGCTGCGGTCAGCGCTTCCATCTCGACGCCCGTCTCCGATTTCGTTTTCGCCGACGCGACGATGCGCAGCGCATGACGGTCGGCGAGAGGTTCGATTTCCACGCTTGCCTTCGCGAGCGGAATGCTGTGGCAGAGCGGGATCAGTTCGGCAGTTTTTTTCGCCGCCATGATGCCGGCAAGCCGCGCCGCCGCGAGCACATCGCCTTTCGGCGCCTCGCCGCTCATGACCGCCGCATAGGCCCCCTCCGACAGCACGATGATCGCTTCGGCTTCCGCCTCGCGCACAGTCGCGTCCTTGGCGGAAACATCCACCATCCGCGCCGCGCCCTGTTCATCGAGATGGGTGAGTTTTGTCATGCGGCCATGTTCGCCCAAGTGCGCGCGATTTTCTCCCTCTCCCGAATGGGTGGAGGGAGTGGCGTCGCGCCCCAGATGTTGAAGATTCGCTCCTGCATTGAAGCAAATATTTGTCGACTGTGCCGTGGAATGCGCCCTCACCCTAACCCTCTCCCCCAACGGTGCTTTGCATACAAATACCATCGATTGTAAATTATGCGCAAATAATCGCCTCACTTGCAAAGAATACTCCTATTAGCGCAAATGGCGGTCGCGCGCAAATCGGCCCTCATCCAAGCACCTCTCGCGGGTATCGAGAATTCCGGGCTGACTGAGCCGAACAGACGCAGTGGACTGGTAACCGACGCGTTTGTAGGTGGTGCCACAAGATCGCGCTACCGCTCTTAGGATCACTTCGCGGCGGCGGCAGGCTCGGTGAATGACGTCGCTTCGGGGTGGCAACACCGATATTTCGGCCCAGGACCCGGCACGGCCCTTGGCAGCGGGAGCCGGCCCGCAGAATCTGGAGAGGGAACAAGTGGATCATTCTTGCTGAGGACTGCGGGGGCTGCCGTCGACCGGAGGGCAGGATGGGCACGGCAGAACCCACACGATGGCATTCAGAGCGGAGGTGTCGTTGGCTGCGCCGAAGGGCGAGAAGACGGTCACAGAGTTGGCGCAATTGTGCGATGTGCACCCCTACCAGATTACCGAGCTGGAAGGGGCAGCTTCCTGAGGGGGCGGCCGGAATCGGCCGCGAGCGCGTCGCCACGATGGTGAAGCGCATGGGGATCGAGCCGCCCTACCGGCGACCGAACGCCTCCAAGCCTGCGCCTGGGCGCAGGATTTTTCCGTATCTGTTGCGCGGCGTGAGCGTCGAACGGCCCGACCAGAGCCCTGCCCCCGCGAAGACGCTAGGGAGTGTACAAAACTCGCTTGTCAGCCACTATGGGTGCGACAGGTTGACTCGTCTGTCAGTCAGGGACTTCCCATGGGGCTGGGTTTCATGATTCGTGTTTTGGCACGCTCGATAACGGAGGGTGCGTCATGAAACTGGTTCTTGGACGGGTTGGGGATCTTCGCCTTGATAAAGGGGGGCGCTGCTTCTCGAGCGCATGATTCAATTCGGCACGGCGTGCCTGCGTCGCCTGGCCGAAGGCAAGGACGAGCTTGAAATTCGATTTGGCCGGCTGCTTCGCAATCCAGGTGTGACGGTCGAAGGCATCGTCGCGGGATGGAGCGAAGAGATCGCTCCCGCCGTCGCCGGGCGGCATGTTCCGGCCATTCAGGATTCGAGCGACATCAATTTCCGCACGAACGACGCCCACACCCGTGGTCTGGGTGCGATCGGCAAAGGCGTCGGTCGCGGGCTCATTCTTCATCCGATGATCGCGGTTGATGCCGTTTCCCAGGACTGCCTCGGCCTGGTCGGCGGCACGCTCTGGTCTCGCGAAGAGGAGGTCCAGGCGAAGCCTGCCAAACGGTTAGCCCGCGAAAGCAAAAAAACGGAGGGAAAAGGCCGGAAGAGGAAAAAGAAGCGCAGCAGCGGCCGGCCGTTGGCGGAGAAGGAGTCGCGCCACTGGGTGGAGACGGCGCAAAAGGCCAAGGCTGTGCTTTCGCAGGCCGCCATGGTCACGATGGTCGCCGACCGGGAAGCCGATATTTATCAGATGTGGGCGGTGGTCCCGGGCGCGAACGTGCATGTACTTGGCCGAGCCTACCAGGACCGCAAACTGCTCGGCGGCGCTACGCTGACCACGGCGGCGGCGCACTGGCCGGTTCTTGGCACGCGGCAGATCGCGATCCGCGAACGCGCCGATCGCCCCGAACGCATAGCCGATCTCGAGGTGCGGGCCGGATCGATCATCATGCCTCGCCCCCGATCCGTCCCGAAGGCAGGCGTTCCCGATCAGGTGACGCTGACCTTGATCGAACTGACCGAGCCCAACACGCCGCAAGGCGCCGAGCCGGTGGTCTGGCGTCTGCTGACCACTCACGCCGTGACCGACGCCGCGATGGCTTGGCAGATCGTCGACTGGTACCGTGCGCGCTGGATCATCGAGCAATACTTCAGGACGTTGAAGAAGCAGGGATTGCAGATCGAAGACAGTCAGGTCGAGACCGCCGACCGCCTGCTCAAGCTCGTGGCAATAGCAGCCCGCGCCGCCGTAATCACAATGCAACTCACCCAGGCCCGCGACCACAATAGCACCCTCGCGGCTCCGCTGGTCTTCTCTTCAGCCGAAATCGCAACCCTCGAAGCCCTCGATAAATCATACGCGAACCCAAACAAACTTGCCCGCAACACTCACCCGCCTCTCAGTCTTCAATGGGCGTCCTGGATTATCGCTCGACTCGGCGGATGGAACGGCCGCGAAAAAACAAAACCGCCGGGACCAATCACGTTCAAGAATGGCCTCGACGCCCTCCGCCGAATGGCGCAAGGATGGAGCCTCCGAGATATGTACACTCCCTAACGAGGCTCCGCCTCAGACCGACGAGGCGTGTGGGTAGGGTGCTGGCGTAGGACGCCCCGGTCGAGCCTGCAGGGCGAACCCTGTATATTGGAGCTTGAAGCTCGATGGGTCCATTGGACCCGTGGACGACCGGAGCCCGCGATGAGCATAGCACGATCGGTATCGGAAGTCTTGCGCGATCATGTGTCTCTGGAGATCGAATCGATCGACCGGATGTACCTGAATGCCTATGTGCCGACGCTGCAGACGGCAGGCGCGGTGGTGGGCTATCTGCATGTCCACAAGGGGCTGCGCTTTGCCTCGACGGCGGCGGTGGCGCCGATGACCGAGCGGTTCATCGGCAGCATAGAGCGGTTTGCGGCGGCTGAAGGCGTCGATCTGATCGCGTTCGCGAAGGGACAGCGCAAGGACGATGTCACGCAGCGCTATCTGCGGCGGTTCAGCGGGGACGAAGGGGTGCTTTATGTCGGCAAGGCCCAGGAGAAGGCCCGCGTCATGCGCACGGAACGGCGCCGCAGCCGCTACACGGGGGGAACCTATCCGTGGATCGTGGAATCCACGGCGATGGTCAACCATTATTACTTCTACTGCGTCGACGAGGATTTCGGGCCGTTCTTCCTGAAGTTCTGTTCCTACTTTCCCTACAACGCCAAGCTCTGCATCAATGGCCACGAGTACCTCAAGCGTCAGCTGGCCAAACGCGGGGTGGCGTTCGAAGCGCTGGACAACGGCATCAGGTCCTGCGCCGATCCGGCGCTGGCGCAGAGGCTGTGCGACGGGTTGTCGGCGGAGCGGATCGACCGGCTGCTGCGCAAATGGCTGAGGCGGCTGCCGCCCGCCCGCGACCGGGCGGCGGGCTATCGCTACAATCTCTCCATCCTGCAGGCGGAGTTCTCGCTCACCCAGGTGCTCGACCGGCCGGTGACGGGACGAATCTTCTTCGAGGAGGTGATCCGGGAGAACCTCGATATCGGCCGTCCCGAACAGGTGAGCCTGGTGTTCGACCGCAAGATTTGCCGGCGCACGCCGGGCCGTTTCCGCACCCGCGTCATCACCGACGGCGTGGTGCCGTCGCTGCATGTCGATTACAAGAAGACCCGCATCAAGCAGTACCACAAGGAGGGACAAGCCCTTCGCACCGAGACCACCATCAACGACACCCGCGACTTCGCCATCGGCCGGCGCATCGAGAATCTTCCGGAACTTCGCAAAATCGGCTTTCAGGCCAACCGGCGTCTGCTCGACGTCCAACGCATCTCCCACGATTGTCACATCGGCGAAACGGCCTTTCAGAACCTGCAAAGACCCATCGTCACAGACCATCGGCGCGCCGCAGCCCTGCGCTTCGCCGATCCGCGCGTCCAGGCGCTCTTCCACGTCCTGCCACTCTTCCTTCTCGTCCAAGGCACATTCGCCCACAAGGACCTCCGCAACCATCTCGCCGGCCTGCTCGGCAAAAAGCCGGGTCAGATTACTCCCGGGCAGATCACCTATGACCTGCGCCGGCTGCGGCTACACGGCCTCATCGAACGCATCCCCCGCACCCACCGCTATCGCATCACACCAATGGGACTGCGCACCGCCATGTTCTGCACAAAGCTCTACAATCGTTCGCTGCGAACAGGCATGGCCATCATCACTCCCGCAAAAGCTCAGCCCCAGACTCCTATGGTCAAAGCTCTCCGCGCCGCGGAAACAGCCATCGACAACTGGTACGAACACAAAAAACTGGCAGCATGAAAAACTTGACCAAATCACAACAGAAAACGATCAATCAAGGACTCTAGCGCGAAGACGGGGGTGTGGTGGGCCATGGCCATTACCCACGTGCCCATGCCGCGCTGCCTCGTCCATCTGGCCGTTGTCCTGGACTGGTTTGCCCGCCGGGTTCTGGCCTGGCAGGATTCCATCAGCATGGAAGCGGAATTCTGCCTGGAAGCCGTCGAGGAGGCGCTGGCACGGTACGGAAGACCGGACGTCTTCAACAACCCTCGTGAAAGCAGGGGGCCAAGGCAGTCAATTCACGTGGGGAGACTTCACGGGTCTGCTGCTGAACAGCGGCATCGACATCAGCATGGATGGCAGGGGCCCGTGGCGCGACAACGCCTTCGTCGAGCGGTTGCGGCGTTCGGTCTAATACGAAGAGGTATATCTGCGTGCCTACGGCAGTGTCGGAGAGGCGCGCGCCTCGATCGGCCGCCGATTTCCGCGCGTCATTCCGGTCGGACTGCGCGCTCACTGCGTGACGCGCGGAAATCGGTATACTGCAACCGGCGGAGGATCCACCTATCCAGCCAGAAATCCTGTCCAAAAACCCGGCCACGTCTTTCCTTCAGGCACTCGCGAAGCAGGCGCCACCTTGTCCTGTGGCTCCAACACGGCGTGATTTGCAGAATCCGCGAAGATCATGCTAGGATTCTCTGCGTGCACGTCCCTCGCAGGAAACGCCGATGTTCAAATCGTTCATTGCCCGCCGCAATTTTCTCGCGGCTGCCATGCTGACGTTATCGCTGTTCGGCCCGATCGAGGGCGTGCATGCAAAGAGTAACGCGGTCCTCTACGCGTTCAAGGGGGGCGCCGACGGCGCAGAACCCCTTGCCGGGCTGATCGCAGACAAAGCCGGCAATCTTTACGGCACAACCAGCTCGGGTGGCGGCAGTGGTTGCTCCGGCTATGGATGCGGCACCGTGTTCAAAGTCGCTGCAGACGGGACCGAGACACTGCTCCATGCGTTCGCGGGCGGCACCGATGGCGCGGTCCCGCTTTCAACGTTAATTGTCAATAGGGCTGGCAAGTTCTACGGGA
This sequence comes from Rhizomicrobium sp., assembly GCA_036266955.1. Classification (GTDB taxonomy): domain Bacteria; phylum Pseudomonadota; class Alphaproteobacteria; order Micropepsales; family Micropepsaceae; genus Rhizomicrobium. The sequence continues at coordinate 3,315 of DATAWY010000024.1, read as the reverse complement.
CAACAGAATATGGTGGCGACGGTGGCTGCCAGGGCTTCTTCGCAGGCTGCGGCACGGTGTTCGTGATTGCAGGCGATGGCTCAGAGGCGGTCCGCTATTCCTTCAGAAAGGATAAGCGCGGCGCATATCCAATAGCCGGGGTTATTGCAGATGCGGAAGGCAATTTATACGGAACAACGGCAGAAGGTGGTAAAGGCCGCATAGAGCGCTGTAATTGCGGGACGGTGTTCACACTTCCTCCCCATGGATCTGAGGTTGTCCTTCATTCATTCAGCAGTCGGCATCAAGAAAGGGCTGGCGCTTATCCTTATGCGGGTCTGATTGTGGACCACGCAGGTAATTTTTATGGTACGACGACACAAGGTGGTAGTAATTGTAACTGCGGAACCGTCTTCAGGATTGCGCCGGACGGCACCGAGACCGTGCTTCACAGTTTCGCGGCCGGAGGCGACGGTTATTCCCCCGGCGACGGACTGGTCATGGATGCCGCAGGAAATCTCTATGGGACAACCCTGCAAGGCGGCGGCAGGGGCTGCGGCGGCGACGGTTGCGGCACAGTCTTCAAACTCGCGCCCGATGGCATGAAGACGGTGCTTTATGCCTTCGGCGGCGGTGACGATGGTGATGGGCCGGCTGCCCAACCGATAATGGACAAGTCAGGAAACCTCTACGGTACAACTGTAGGGGGCGGTGGAACGGGCTGTGCGCCCTTCGCGGGTTGTGGCACCGTATTCAAAATCACCCCCGACGGTCAGGAGACCATTCTCCATTCCTTTACGGGCGGGAGCGACGGCGCGATTCCCGGTTCTGGAGCACTGATCGCCGATAAGACGGGCTACCTTTATGGCACAACCCAGGAGGGTGGTGGAACGGGGTGCAGTTACGACGGCAGCGGCTGCGGCACGGTCTACAAGGTGAAACGATGAGCGCGAGGCCCAAAACTTTATTGCATAGCGGCCAAACCAATGGGAGGCGTTCCGTGCTTCAAAAAGCAGGACTTTGGAACACATGCCGCTGGGCAGGCGGCTTGGCGCTCGTCTTGTTCATACCGGTCCATGACGTCTGCGCGCAGGGCCGCCACGTGCTTTACCAGTTTTGCCGGTCAACAGGCTGCGCCGACGGCAGCGAACCGGTCGCGACATTGATCCCCGGCCCAGGCCGCACCTTCTATGGCACGACCGCGGCTGGTGGTGCCAACAACCAAGGCACAGTCTTCAAGCTCAGCCTCCGCAGTACCGAAACGGTGCTCTATTCTTTCCAAGGTGGAAGCGACGGGGCAGAGCCTGAAGCGGCTTTGGTAGCCGATAAGGGCGGCAATCTGTACGGGACAACAGCTTACGGCGGCAATGAGGGTTGCAGCAACGGCTGTGGTACAGTTTTCAAGATTGCGCCTGACGGAAGCGAGACAGTGCTCCATGCCTTCGACGGCAGCGATGGCGAATACCCCCAGGCTGGCCTGATCGCCGATAAGAAAGGAAACCTGTACGGCACAACCTATCTTGGCGGCATCACGAGCTACTGCTTCAACCTGGGCTGCGGAACGATATTCAAGGTATCCTACGATGGGACCGAGACGGTGCTCTATGCTTTCAAGGGTGATCCATATTCCGACGGTTATTTTCCGTCAGCAGGACTGGTCGCAGACGAGAATGGCAATTTCTACGGAACGACAACGAGAGGTGGCGGCAACGGCGACGCATGCGATGGCTATGGTTGCGGCACTGTATTCACGCTCGCGCCGGACGGCACAGAGACAATTCTCTTCGCTTTCTCCGGTGGTGAGGATGGCGACGGCCCGCAAGGCACGCTGGTTCGCGATGCGGGCGGAAATCTTTATGGGACCACAGAAACGAACGATGGAGGCGACGGCTATGGCACCGTTTTCAAAATCGACCCCAACGGCAGGGAAACTGTGCTCCATGGGTTCAGCGGGCACGAAGACGGGCGTTATCCGTTAGCCGGGCTTATCGCGGATGCGCAGGGCGACTTGTACGGCACGACAATCGAAGGGGGTGGCGCGGGTTGCAGCGGCACCGGCTGCGGTACGGTATTCAAGCTCGGGCCGGACGGCACCCAGAAGCTGCTTTGGCGATTCGGTAGCGGTAAACGGGGCTTCCAGCCGTGGGGTGGCCTGTGGGAAAACCAAACCGGCGAGCTCTTTGGTACGACTATAGCCGTTGACGACTCCGACTCTGGCACGATCTTCAAGCTCACGCAGTAACTGCCCGACAAAGTCGGCGGCATGCGATCCACAGGTCATTATCGTGGCGCCTCCACGTTTTTGCGATTGATGATAAAAGCATTTCAGGCGCTCAGTGACGCAATTCCGGCGGCAAAGCCCGCAGCCAAATGATAGATGTAAATACCACCGTAAGAAACCCAGGATACTGGCGCGTCAGTGCGAAGCGTCAGTAAATCGGCTCGTTCCGGTCATCTCGCGATCACGGATCATTCGTCACGGAGGAAGAGACTCGCGAGCTTCTTGCAGGCGATCTTGAAATAGCCGAAAAGCGCACCAAACAAGCGCTCGAATCAGATGGAACTGATATTCAAGCGCGGGCTCTGCTCGCTGGTGCTCTCCGTAGAAAACACCACTGTGTAGCCGCAATGGCGATTCTTGACCCGTTGACATGTTCGCAGTGACCATCACGCCGATTCCATGTCGGGAGCGAGTGATACGGCTTGGCGGAACGAAGCCGTCGCCTCTTCGGTGCGTCCGCTCACGCTGCGAAGGGCGCCAGCAAGCACACATGAAACTCGGGCGCTTCGGGGTACTCGTCCGTAAGCTGCCGTAACACAACTAGCGCAGGTTCATATTTGTTGTTTCTGAGAAGAATTCTGGCATCGAGATAGCGAAACAACACGTTGCGCGGATTGCCAACCAGCAGAATCTCGGTTTCCGATAGCGAGAGATCAAGATTTCTCGAGTCCGCGAGCACAACAGCATAATTATGTCTGTAAACCTCGTTGTGCGGTGCCAGCTGAACACAATGGGCTAGATGTTTTGCGGCTTCGCGGTTATGACCAGCTTGGCACTCAATCTCCGCCTTGAAGTTTAACGCGTCGCAGTCAGTGGGATTCTTGTCCAATATTTGGGACACAATGTGCCCTGCTTCCCCCACGCGACCGGCATTGAAAACCTCTATTAATCCGTCCATAAGTATATTCATTTTTTGCTTGACATGGCGAATCTGGGCTGATTCGCTGGGGATATGAGACAGGATGATGCGCGGAAGTTGGATCACGCCACGCTGGAAGCGATGCGGATGCGGGCGGTGCGAAGTGTGCAGGCCGGGGAAAGCCCCGCGGTCGTTG
>DATAWY010000023.1:0-53703 GCA_036266955.1 Rhizomicrobium sp. | reverse complement strand
GCCGCTTCGCCCTGAGCCTGGTGCGCGCCAACAAAACCAAAGGCAGCGTCAAAACCCGCCGCAAAGCCGCAGGCTGGAACCCCCAGCTGCTCCTGCAAATCCTCCAGCTCAAGTGACGTTAACCTGGATTCCCTGCCGTGTCCAAGGTCCAAGGTCCAAGGTCCAAGGTCTGTCGATGCGCGGCGCTTCAGTCAAGGGACGTTCGGGGCAGTTGACAATGATACCGTGTTGGTCTATTAATGTCCCAAATCGGTTTTGGAAGGAGGTGCGCCAGGCATGACTGAACCTTTCCGTCACGCCACGTTTCGCCAACCGCCAGTAGCGTGCCCAGTCGTCACCGGATTCCCTGAAGCAGGGAATTCCTGAGAAGAGATTTTCAAAACAAAACAGGGCACGGGACCGGTGGGAAAGCGGGATGACCGGCAACAAACAAAATTCATTCCCGCTCATGGGGAAGTCCAGCACCGTAAACCATCCGGAGTGGACGGCGATCCGGGTCCCCGCTTCCGCGGGGATGACAGCTTTGTATTGTTATTCCAAATGGCGGAAAATTTCCTGAAGCAGGGAATTTCCGAGGGAAATATTTTGAAAATAATGGCTCCTGCCGCGAAGCGGCATTCTGCCGGCCCCTGCTGCCTTGTCATGCAGCGCGCTGGCGGGAATGACACGAAGGGCGCGGCCAACAATCAGCGCCACCGCGCCGTCGGGGCAAATTCAGAAATTGATTTTCGCCCGCGACAGCACGGTGACGCCGTTGTTTCCGGATTGGCCTTCGGCGTTCATCTGGTAACCGGCGTTGGCCTGGAGCGCGAGCGCGCCGTCGAGGAAGGTGGTCACATAGCCCATTCCGAGATCGGTTTCGGGCGTGGTTGCCCCGCCCAGAATGGGGCGGGTGTTCGCGGCGATGAAACCATCGAACGGATCGGCCGTGGCCGCCCCGGCGAGACTGACGCCGTTGACGCCAAGATCCACGGGCCGCGAGACGGCGATGCCGAGCGCATCGTCGCCGAAGAGACCGTGCTTGGCGATCGCAAGCCCATAGGAGCGGCTTTGCAGCGACTGCGCCGCCGCGAGATTGCCCACCGGGCGCAGGTCAAGCTGCGTGACCCCCTGATTGTACGTAAAGCTCGTGATCCAGCCGCTTCCGAAGGCGATCCGGCCCGACGCGCCCAGCGCGTTCGTCTGCGACTTCTCCAGGCCCGCGACCGAGGCCGAGCCGCCCAGAAAGCCTGTCTGCGCCGCGTTGCGGGCAGCCGTCAGGCCAACGGCGCCCCAAGGCGCGAATTTCCAGTCGACGCCGGCGAGTGCCGTCTCGGCCTCGCGCTGGTCGAAGCCGACCCCGGCGGTCGCGGCCCCGGGATAGGGAAGGAGCTGCGGCAGGAGCGAGGTGCGGTCGGCGCCGGACTCGGAGCCGCCAAGGTTCAGGCTGACCCCGCCCCCCAGGCCCAGCGACGTCCCGGCATAAAAGCCACTCTCGCCGAAGCCGGAAAGATTCCAGTCGGACGGGGAGAGAAACAGACCGGCATAAGCGGGGTTGGCGCGGACATCGGTGGGATCGAACCGGCGCCCCAGATCGAAATCATAGCCCAGATCGATCGCGACATTGCCGGTCAGCCTGTCCACCAGCTCCAGATCGCGCACCGTGTAGATCGGACCGTCGCGGTCGATCAGCCCGCCCGAGAGGAGATGTGGCACCGTAATCGCCGTGGTAACGCCGGAGATCGACAGAAGGCCGGCCGGCGAAGACCCGCTGCCGGCAAACGGCGCATCCGGCGGAGCATAGGGAGCGGCGAGCGGTGCGCCTGACGAACCCATAAGGAACGGCAGGTCCGGCGCCGAAATGAAGCGGCGGCCGTCCCGGGCATCCGGCGCAGCGAACGGCTGATAAATCCAGCCCGAAGCCGGTGCCTCGGTCATGGCACGCGCCAGCGAGCCGCCCCCGAAGAGGGCGGCAGCGACGATTGCTGCCATGACACCACTTACCCGCACTAATCCCCCGGCTGTTGCGGGAGCAGGAGAGCCCTGTCGAACCCGCGCTCCCGGATCAAAAGTCTATCAGACATGGGTGTCCGCTCCAATGAATTCCACGCCATTTCTGTGGCCGCGCCGCCACAACGGACAGACGGAATTCGCCGCGCAGGCCCGCGGCGGCTCTTGGCGACTAGTTCTGGGCCATGGCGAATGCGTTCGGCTGCACATCGCCCGGCATCAATTCGCGCAATTGCGGCTGCACGATTTGGCTGCCGGCCGGCACGCTGCGGGTGAGCCAGACATTGCCGCCGATCACGGAACCGCGGCCGATGGTGATGCGGCCGAGGAGCGTGGCGCCAGCGTGGATGTACACATCGTCCTCAAGAATCGGATGCCGCGCCACGCCCCGGAGCGCGATGCCCTTGCCGTTCGACCCGAAGCGGTTCGCGCCCAGCGTCACGCCGTGGCACAGACGCACGCGCCGGCCGAGGATGGCGGTTTCGCCGATCACCACGCCGGTGCCATGATCGATGAAGAAATCCGCGCCGATCTCCGCACCCGGATGGATGTCGATTCCCGTGCGCGAATGGGCGACGAGAGTCATCAGCCGGGCGACAAGCGGCGCCCCCAAAAGGTGCAGCGTGCGGCCGAGCCGGTAGCAGATGATGGCTACCATGCCGGGGTAGCCCAGCAGGATCTCGGGCATCGAAGAGGCGCCTGGATCACCTTCATAAGCCGCGCGCAGGTCACCGACGAGCTGGGACCGAATGCCGGGAAGCTGGCTGGCGAATTCCTGCGCGATATCGTGGGCCACGCGGCCCGCGGATTCGGCCTTGAAACCGGTCTCGCTTGCGGCCAGCGGCAGGGAGAGACGTATCTGCTCGACGAGGACGCCGAGAGCGTCGTTCAGTTTGGCGCGGACGAACTCGTCGATGCTGTTCCGATGAAGGTCGGGACGGCCATAATGGGTGGGAAACAGCGCCGTGGAGAGGCCGTTGATGACCTCGGCCAGCGCGGCGCGTGAAGGAAGCTGCCGCGCCACGCCGCCATGGCGGATGTTGTGGGCCACCTCGCGGGAGTGCCGTAGCCCGTCGACAGCGCAATCAAGGTCCCATTTCCGCGGCGAATCCTGCGAGGCAGGGTTTCGCGCCCCCTGCTCCCCGGCCCGGGCGAGGGATTTCGAAGGCTTCTGCGTCATCGCACCACCTGTGTCTGTTCGAATACTGCTTCCGCAGTATACTCTACAAAATATGTAGAGTATACTGGTCGCAGCTCAAATGGACACCCCGATTTGAACCATGCCCTTCGGCCGCGCGCCTCCTGCGGACCGGGACTCCGACGACGGCGAGCAGAAGTTGAATTGCGCCCTTGCCGTTCGACCCGGAACCATCGCAATTTGCGCGCGTTCAGAAATCTCCGGCTGCGCTTCGCGAAGCGAGCCGTCTAGGCTGGGTAGTGTCCCTGACACCATGTCGGACTCCATCGACAAAACCTGCATCGACACCATCCGCACCCTTTCGATGGACGCGGTGGAGAAGGCGAACTCGGGTCATCCCGGAACGCCGATGGCGCTTGCGCCTCTCATGTACACGCTGTGGCAGAAGCATCTGCGCTACGATCCGGCAAACCCGCTGTGGCCAGGCCGCGACCGTTTCGTGCTCTCGGCCGGACACGCGTCCATGCTGCTCTATGCGACGCTGCATCTGGCACAGGTGCGCGAACTCGACGCGCAGGGCAATCCGACGGGCAGACCTGCGGTGTCGGTCGAAGATATCGAGCATTTTCGACAGCTCGGCAGCAAATGTCCGGGCCATCCCGAATATGGCGTGACCACCGGTGTCGAACTGACGACGGGGCCCCTCGGCCAAGGCATTGGCATGAGCGTCGGCCTCGCCATCGCATCCCGATGGCGCGCGGCGCATTTCAACCGGCCCGATCTGAACCTCTTCGACTATCGCGTCTGGGTGATTTGCAGCGACGGCGATCTGATGGAAGGGATTTCGAACGAAGCGGCCTCGACCGCCGGCCATCTGCGCCTGTCCAACCTCGTCTGGATCTACGACCAGAACCACATTTCGATCGAGGGCCAGACCGGAATCACGTTTGACGAAGACGTGGCCACGCGCTTCCAGGCTTACGGCTGGGGCGTGCTGCACGTTCCCGATGCCAATGATACCGCCGCGATCGACGAGGCGTTGAGCGTCGCCGCGGCGACGAAGAACCAGCCGACGCTCATCATCCTGCGCAGCCATATCGGCTATGGCGCGCCCCACAAGCAGGACACCAAAGAGGCCCATGGCGAGGCGTTGGGCGCGGATGAAGTGCGCGCCGCCAAGCGCACCTATGGCTGGCCGGAGGATCGCACCTTCTACGTTCCCGATGGCGTCAAGGAGCGTTTTGCGGAAGGCATCGGCGCGCGCGGCATAAAGCTATTCGCCGAGTGGCAGGATCTCGCCGCGCGCTACCACGACAAATATCCCGATCTCGCCCGCGAACTGGAGGAGATGCGTGCGCGCAGGCTTCCCGGTGGTTGGGACAAGGGGATCGAGAGCTTCCCCGCCGACGACAAGGGCATCGCCACACGCGACAGCGGCGGCAAGGTGATGAACGCGATCGGCGCCGTGGTGCCCTGGCTGATGGGCGGCGCGGCCGATCTCGCGCCCTCGACCAAGACCCTGCTGAAAGACCAGGCCGATTTCGAGCCCGATAATTATTCCGGCCGCAACATGCATTTCGGCATTCGCGAACATGTGATGGGCGCCATCGTCAACGGAATGACACTCTCCGGCATCCGCGGCTACGGTGCCACGTTCCTGATCTTCAGCGATTACATGCGCCCGGCGATCCGCCTGTCGGCGCTGATGGAAATCCCCAGCATCTTCATCTTCACCCATGATTCGATCGGGCTCGGCGAGGACGGCCCGACCCACCAGCCGATCGAGCAGCTGGTGGGCCTGCGCGCCATTCCGCACCTCGTGGTGCTCAGGCCCTGCGACGCCAACGAAGTGGCGGAATGCTGGCGCGTGATCATGGGTTCCACCGACAAGCCGTGCTGCCTGGTGCTGTCGCGCCAGAAACTCCCCACGCTGGACCGCAGCAAATTTTCTTCCGCGCGCGGCGCGGCCAAAGGCGCCTATGTTCTCGCCGATCCCGAAGGTGGCGAGCCGCAGGCGATCGTGATGGCGACCGGCAGCGAGGTTTCTCTCGCGGTTGCGGCGCGTGACTCGCTCGCGCGGGCAGGCATTCGCGTGCGCATCGTGTCCGTGCCGAGCTGGGAATTGTTCGATGCGCAGCCGCAAAGCTATCGCGACAGCGTGCTACCGCCCGCGATCGGCGCGCGCGTGTCCGTCGAAGCCGGCAGCACGGTCGGCTGGGAACGCTACACCGGCCGCGACGGGGTCCGCATCGGCATGTCCAGTTTCGGCGCCTCGGCGCCGGCAAGCGACGTCTACAAACATTTCGGCATTACCGTGGGGGCCGTAGAACGGGCCGTGTGCGCGCAGCTCGCGCCGGGCAGGAGCAGATAATGAACCGGCTGAAACAGCTTGAAGAGTTCGGTCAGTCCGTCTGGCTCGATTTTCTCAGTCGCGAATTTCTGTCGGGCGACGAATTGCGCCGGCTCATCGCCGAGGACGGGCTGAAAGGCATGACCTCCAACCCTTCCATCTTCGAGAAGGCGATCAGCCACGGCACGGCCTATGATGCCGATATCGCAAGCTGCATCGAACAGGGATGCGGCGTCGCAGCGATCTTCCGCCGCCTCAGCGTGCGCGACATCCAGACCGCGACGGACACGCTGCGCCCCGTCTATGATTCAACCCGCGGCGCCGACGGCTATGTGAGCATCGAAGTCTCGCCCTATCTCGCCTACGACACGGAGAGCTCCATCGCGGAAGCGCGCGCGCTCTGGCAGGAGATCGGCCGGCCCAATCTGATGGTCAAGATTCCGGGCACGGGCGAGGGACTTCCCGCCATCCGCACGCTGATCGGCGAAGGCATCAATATCAACATCACGCTGCTTTTCGCGCAGGCGCGCTATGAGGAAGTGGTCGAAGCCTATATGGCGGGGCTCGAGATCCTGGCGCGTCAGCGCAGGCTCGACTTCATCGCCAGCGTGGCGAGTTTCTTCGTCAGCCGGATCGATACGATGGCCGACAAGGAACTGGATCAGAAATCCGCGCAGGTGCCCGGCATCGAATCGCTGAAGGGAAAGACCGCGATCGCCAACGCGAAGCTCGCCTATCAATATTACAAGCAGGCGTTCGCGGGCGAGCGCTGGGAAAAGCTCGCAAGCCTCGGCGCAAGGCCGCAGCGCCTGCTCTGGGCCTCCACGAGCACCAAGAACAAAGCCTACTCCGACGTGCTCTATGTCGATTCCCTGATCGGCCGGGACACCGTCAACACGATGCCGCTGGAAACGCTGGAGGCGTTTCGCGATCACGGCCGCCCCGCCGCCACGCTTGACGCCGATGCGGACGACGCACGGGAGACTCTCGCGCGGCTGGAGAAAACCGGTGTCTCCCTCGATCGCATCACGGCCGCGCTCGAGACCGACGGCGTCGACAAATTCGCCGAAGCCGCCGATGAGCTCTATGCCGCGCTGGCCGCCAAGCGCGCCGGGATTCTCGGCGAGCGGCTGCTGCGTCTCGAAACATCGCTCGGCAGCGCACAGGGCGCGGTGGACGATGAAATTTCAAAGTGGAGCAGCGACGGGAATATCCGGCGGCTGTGGACGCGCGACAAATCCTTGTGGACGGGGGCCGACGAAGACCGCTGGCTCGGCTGGCTCGACATCGCGACGCGCGAACTGGCCGATCCGGCGCCGCTCGAAACATTCGCCCGCGAGGTGCAAAGCGCAGGCACGGAACATGTCGTGCTGCTCGGCATGGGCGGATCGAGCCTCGGCGCGCAGGTTCTTGCCGATACGTTCGGACAGCGGGAAGGCTGGCCCTGGCTGCACGTGCTCGATTCCACCGATCCCGGGCAAATCCTTTCGGTCGAGCGTTCCATTTCGCCGGCGTCTTCGCTGTTTCTCGTCAGTTCGAAATCGGGAACGACGCTCGAGCCCAACATCCTGCGCGATCACTTCCTGCATGTGACGCGGGAGGCGATGCCCGGCGCGCCAGCGGCTTCGCGGTTCGTCGCGATCACCGATCCCGGGACTGCCCTCGAACAGGAAGCGCGGCGCGACGGCTTCCGCGCGATCTTCCACGGCGACCCCGCAATCGGCGGGCGTTTTTCGGTGCTGTCGAAATTCGGGCTGGTTCCCGCCGCCGCAATGGGGCTCGATGTCAGGCGTCTTCTCCAGGAGGCGGAATACGCGCGGCAGAGCTGCGCGGACATGGTTCCTCCTGCTGCCAATCCGGGCGTCCGGCTTGGGGCAGCGCTCGGCGTGCTCGCGCGCGATTTCGGTCGCGACAAGGTCACGCTCATTGCTTCGCCCCCGATCGCGAGTCTCGGCACCTGGCTCGAGCAGCTGATCGCCGAGTCGACCGGCAAACAGGGCAAAGGCCTGGTCCCCGTGGACAAGGAACCTCTGGGCAACCCGGACTGCTACGGCCCGGACCGCGTGTTCGTGCATCTGCAACTCGCGGACCAGGATGATTTCGCGGCGCCGCTGCGCGCACTGGCGGACCGCGGCCATCCCGTCATCCGCCTCGTCATCCGCGACACCTGGCAGATCGCGCAGATGTTCTTCGTTTGGGAGATGGCCATCGCCGTCGCCGGCGCGGTAATTGGCATCAATCCCTTCGACCAGCCCGACGTCGAAGCGAGCAAACAGCGCACCCGCGCGCTGACGGACAGGATGGAGCGCGAGGATGCGCCGCCGCGCCAGCGTCCGGATTTCGTGCATGACGGGGTGGCGGTCTTTGCCGATGCCGCGATCAGGAAACAATGCGCGGAAGCCCGCTCGCTTGCCGATTGTCTGCGCGCCCATCTGGGGCGCATCCACGAAAAGGATTATTTCGCGCTGCTCGCGTATCTGCAGCCCACGGCCGCGCATCAGACCTCGCTCGAGGAACTGCGGCTCAAGCTCCGCAACCGCAAACGCGTGGCAACCTGCCGCGAATTCGGCCCGCGCTATCTTCATTCCACCGGACAGGCGTACAAGGGCGGCCCCAACAGCGGTGTGTTTCTCACCCTCACCTGCGATCACGCGCAGGATGTGCCGCTGGAGAACCGGAAGCTGAGCTTCGCCGCAGTCGAACTGGCGCAGGCGCTCGGCGATTTTGAAGTGCTGAACGATCGCAGCCGCCGCGCCATGCGCCTTCATCTGCATGATCTTCCGCGCGGCTTGAGCGTTCTGACCGAAGCCGTCGAGCAGGCGTTGACCTAGAGGACCCATATGCAGATTGCGATTATTGGATTGGGGCGGATGGGCGGCAACATCGCCCGCCGCCTGATGGCGCATGGCCATGACGTCATTGCTTTCGACCGCGATCCGCAGGCGGTGGAGAAACTCGAATCCGCGCACGCCAGGGGCGCCCGCGCACTCGGCGATCTGGCGCGGCGGCTTGCACCGCCGCGCTCGGCCTGGGTGATGCTGCCCGCCGGTGCGCCGACGGAAGAGACCGTGTCGCAACTCGCGGAGATTTTCGAAAGCGGCGACACCATCATCGATGGCGGCAACACCTTTTACAAAGATGACATCCGCCGCGCGCAAGCAGTCGCGCCGAAGGGACTTCATTACGTCGATGTCGGCACGTCAGGCGGAATCTGGGGCGCCGAACGCGGCTACTGCATGATGATCGGCGGCGAAAAGGAAGTGGTCGACCGGCTCGATCCCATTTTCGCGGCGCTGGCGCCGGGACTGGGCGACATTAGCCGCACGCCGAAGCGGGAAGGACGCGATCCGCGACCGGAACAAGGCTATCTGCACGCGGGTCCGGTGGGGGCAGGACATTTCGTGAAGATGGTGCACAATGGCATCGAATACGGGCTCATGCAGGCCTATGCCGAGGGCTTCGACATACTTCGCGGCAAGGCGGGCGAATTCCTTCCCGAAGCGGAGCGCTACAGGCTCAATCTCGCGGACGTGGCCGAGGTCTGGCGCCGGGGCAGCGTCATCTCCTCCTGGCTGCTTGACCTCAGCGCCATTGCGCTTGCGAAAAGTCCCGAGCTGAAGGAGTTCTCCGGCTTCGTCGACGATTCCGGCGAGGGGCGCTGGACCATCAATGCCGCCATCGAAGAAGCCGTGCCGGCGCAGGTCCTGTCCGCAGCGCTTTACGCGCGCTTCCGCTCGCGCGTCGAGCACGGGTTCGGTGACAAGCTCCTCTCCGCGATGCGGTCGGAATTTGGCGGCCATGTCGAAGGCCAACTGGAAAAAGGCGCCGCCCCGCAGATGGATACGGCATCGTGAAGCCCGGCCGTGCTCCCCCCTGCGCGATGGCGATCTTCGGCGCGGGCGGCGATCTTACCAAGCGGCTGGTCGTCCCGGCGCTCTACAACCTTACCAGATCCGGTCTGCTGCCGCAGCCCTTCGTGTTGATCGGCGTCGATCATGACGAGATCGAAGCCGGGCAATGGCGCAAGGACCTTCACGAATTTCTCGAAGACGAGGTGAAACAGGGCGGCGGCGAATTCGAGGCGGGTGCCATCGATGAACAGGTCTGGAACAGGCTCGCCGACACCATGTCCTATGTCCCCGGCGACTTCACGAAGCCCGATACCTTCCAGCGCCTGCGCGTGCACCTCGATGAGCGCGACGGAACGGAAAATCTGAACGGTTGCGCGCTGTTCTACCTCGCCGTTCCCGACCGGTTCTTCGGTCCCATCGTCGAATCGCTCGCCGGCGCCGGACTGACCAAGGAGTCGAAAGGCTGGCGGCGCGTGGTGATCGAAAAGCCGTTCGGCCACGATCTTGAGTCCGCCAAGGCGCTCAACGACCGCGTGCTCAATTGTCTGCGCGAGGACCAGGTGTTCCGCATCGATCATTTCCTCGGCAAGGAGACGGTGCAGAACATCATGGCGTTCCGTTTCGCGAACGGACTGTTCGAGCCGGTCTGGAACCGCGACCGGATCGATCATGTGCAGATCACTGTCGCGGAAACGATCGGCATCGAGACCCGCGGAAAGTTCTACGAAGCGACCGGCGCCTTGCGCGACATGGTGCCCAACCATCTCTTCCAGCTGGTCGCGATGACGGCGATGGAACCGCCAGTGTCCTTCGATGCGGAGGCGGTGAGGGCCAAGAAGGCCGAACTGTTCCAGGCCGTGCATCCGCTCGTCGCGGCGGACGCCGTGCGCGGCCAGTATGGCGCGGGCACGCTAGGCGCGGACAAGGTTTGCGGCTATCGCGCGGAGCAGAATGTCGCTCCTGACTCCTTTGTCGAAACCTATGTCGCGCTGCGGCTCTGCATCGACAATTGGCGCTGGGCGGGCGTGCCGTTCTATCTGCGCACCGGCAAGCGTTTGCCCGCGCGCTGGACGGAAATCGCGATCCGCTTCAAGGACGCGCCCTTCATGCTGTTCCGCGATACGCCGGTGGACGCGCTGAACGACAATTGGCTCATCGTTCAGATTCAACCGGATGAAGGCATACGGTTGAAGTTCAACGCCAAGCGTCCCGGACCGGAGATGACGCTCGAAAGCGTGGCCATGGATTTCCACTATTCGGACTGGTTCAAACAGGCGCCGGCCGTCGGCTATGAAACGCTTCTCTATGACTGCATCCAGGGCGACGCGACGCTGTTTCAGCGTGCCGACCAGGTCGAGGCGTCTTGGGCGGTCGTTGAACCGCTGCTCAGGGCCTGGAGCGCGCCACCGCGCGAAAGCTTTCCGAACTATGCCGCCGGCAGCGCCGGCCCCGCGGCGGCCGACGATCTGATCGCGCGCGACGGACGGGCGTGGCGGACGATTCGCTGAAGGGGAATTCATGACCTCATCACCTGTCAGCGGGCAACTGGAAATTTCAAACGATCCGGATGCGCTGGCGCATCGTGTGGCGGAATGGTTCGCGGACACAGTAGTGGCCACACCGGGCACCGTGCGCGTTGCACTTTCCGGAGGCTCCACGCCGAAAGAACTCTACACGCTGCTCGGCGGGGAGCCCTTCGTCGGGCGCATTCCGTGGGAGCGTCTCGAACTGTTCTGGGGAGACGAGCGCTTCGTGCCGCATGACGATCCGGCGAGCAACTATCGCATGGTGCGAGAGGCACTGCTGTCGCGCACGCCCGTCCCGCCCGACAAGATTCATCCCATGCCGGTCGAGGGCGCGCCTGCCGACGCCGCCGTGCGCTACGAAACACTGCTGAAACGCATCTATGGCGCGGACGAATTCGATCCGGCGCGCCCTTTCTTTCACGTTATGCTTCTCGGCCTGGGCAGCGACGGCCACACCGCCTCGCTGATTCCGGGTCAGCCGGTGCTCGAAGAACGAAAGCGCTGGGTGGCGGCCGTCACGGGCGGACGCGCGGAGATACGTATAACACTTACCTATCCCACAATCGAATCGAGCCGTATCATCGCCTTTCTCGCCACCGGTACGGAAAAAGCCGCCGCCGCCGCCGCCGTGCGCGCAGGCGACGAAAATCTTCCGGCGGCGCGCATTCGCCCCTGCGGGGAAGTCATCTGGTTCCTCGATCGCGCCGCCGCAGGCGGAGCCTGAGTCTCGATGGCAGGGCGCATCGAAGACTACGCGCTGATCGGAGACATGCGCACCGCGGCGCTGGTCGGCCGCGATGGTTCGATCGACTGGCTGTGCCTGCCGCGCTTCGATTCGGCGTCCTGTTTTGCCGCGCTGCTCGGCACATCCGATCACGGGCGCTGGCTCATCGAGCCGGTGGAAAAGGCAAAGGTGCAGCGGCGCTACCGCGACGGCACGCTCATTCTCGAAACCCGGTTCAAGACCGCCAAGGCCGAGATGATGCTGATCGATTTCATGCCGGTCGGAACCGATCACAGCTGCATTATAAGGTTGGTGGTGGGGCTCTCGGGGCATCTCAAGGTCCGCACCGAACTCGTCATCCGCTTCGACTATGGGATCACCGTGCCCTGGGTGACCCGCATGGACGAGCGCACGCTTACCGCGGTCGCCGGACCAAATCTGCTCACCCTGCGCACCTTCGCACCCCTCTACGGCGAAGACATGCGCACCAAGAGCGAATTCGTGGTGCGCGACGGCGAGACGATTCCGTTCGTTCTCACCTGGTCGCCCTCCCACGAGCCGGTGCCGTTCATGCCGAGCATGGAAGCAACGCTCGCCGAGACGGAGACGTTCTGGAGCGAGTGGAGCCGCCGCGGTGCACTGGAAGGACCGTGGGCGCATGCCATCCGCCGCTCGCTCGTCACGCTCAAGGCGCTGAGCTACCGGCCGACCGGCGGCATCGCCGCCGCCGTGACGACGTCCCTGCCCGAGCAGATCGGCGGCGCGCGCAACTGGGACTATCGCTTCTGCTGGCTGCGCGACGCCACCTTCACGCTGCTCGCCTTCATGAACGCCGGGTACACCGAAGAGGCGCTGGCGTGGCAGAACTGGCTCGTGCGGGCCATCGCGGGCAGCCCGGAACAGTTGCAGACGCTCTACGGGGTCGCGGGCGAACGCCGGCTCGACGAGTGGGAGATTCCGTGGCTGCCCGGTTATGAGAACTCGGCCCCTGTGCGCGTCGGCAATGCCGCGGCGCTGCAGCTGCAACTCGACGTCTATGGCGAACTGGCCGACGCGATGACGCAGGCGCACAAGGGTGGCCTTCCGGTTCCGTCCCGCCGCGAGTCGGCGCGCAAGGTGGTTCTCGATCATCTCGAGCACATGTGGCGGAAGCCGGACGAAGGAATCTGGGAAATCCGCGGCGAGCCCCAGCACTTCACCCATTCCAAAGTGATGACGTGGGTGGCGTTCGACCGTGGGTACAAGAATGGCGGCGTCGACAAAAAACATCTCGACCGCTGGAAGCGCACGGCCAACACCATCCGGCGCGAAATTCTTCGCGAGGGTGTCGATCCGAAGCGCAAGTGCTTCGTGCAGGCCTATGGCTCGCAGCGGCTCGACGCGAGCCTCCTCCTGCTGCCCATCGTGGGCTTCATCTCCGCCAAAGACCCGCTGATGAGGAACACCATTCGCGTAATCGAAAAACGGCTCATGTTCGACGGCCTCGTGCTCCGCTATGAAACGGAGAGCGGCATAGACGGCCTGCCGGCGGGCGAAGGCGCCTTTCTCGCCTGCAGCTTCTGGCTCGTGGATAATTACATTCTCCAGGGGCGCCGGCGCGACGCCGAGCGGCTCTATGAGCGGCTTGTGAAGCTCGCCAACGACGTGGGACTGCTCGCGGAAGAATACGATCCGCGCGCAAAACGCATGCTGGGCAATTTTCCGCAGGCATTCTCACACGTCGCGCTCGTCAACTCGGGCATCGCCCTGATGCATGCGCAATCCCTGGGCCGCAAACGGGGCCCGCACGTCATGCGCCATATGGATTGAGCGCCATGGCACGCCCCATCGACGACGGAACGCGGAGCGAAGAGCTCCGCATTCTCGCAATCGACATCGGCGGCACGGGACTCAAGGCATCCATCGTGGATGCGGCGGGCGGGTTGATTGCACCGCGGCGGCGGATCAAAACGCCTTATCCCTGCCCGCCTTCCGTCATGATGGATGCGCTTGCCAGACTGATCGCGCCGCTGCCGGCCCACCACCGCATCGCCATCGGCTTTCCCGGCGTGGTGCGCGGCGGTGCGGTCGTCACCGCGCCGCATTTCGAAACGAAAGACTGGACGGGATTTCCGCTCGCCAAAGCGGCGGCGGAGCGGTTCGGCAGCCCCGCGCGCCTCGTCAATGACGCGGAAATGCAGGGCCTGGCCGTCATCCGCGGCAAAGGCCTCGAATTCGTGCTGACGCTCGGCACGGGCGCGGGCACGGGCCTGTTCCGCGACGGCCAATTGATGCCCCATCTCGAGCTCGCGCAACATCCGGTCTATGGCAAGAAGAAGACCTATAATGATTATATCGGCGATGCGGCGCTGAAGAAGGAAGGCGCGAAACATTGGAACAAACGCGTGGCGCACACGATCGAGATTCTGACGAGCCTGCTGAATTTCGACCATCTGTTCATCGGCGGCGGCAACGCGCGCAAACTGACGCTGGATGCGTCGCCCTCGATCACCATCGTGAGCAACGACGCCGGCCTCGAAGGCGGCGCCGCGCTCTGGCGTGGCAATCCGTTGGAACCGGGCGAGGATGCTTGACGGCGCTTCGCTGACCGCGCCGGACATCCGCACCTTTTCGCTGGCGACCGACGCGTTCCTGCTCGATGTGGATGGAACGATCCTCGACATCGCGCCTGCGCCCGAGGCAGTGCAGGTGCCACCTTCGCTCAAGCAGACGCTCGCGCGTCTGCAGGAGGAAACGGCCGGCGCCACCGCCCTGGTGAGCGGCCGCGAACTGGCCGTGCTCGACAGGCTGTTCGCGCCTTTGACCCCGGCCGCGATCGGCTGCCACGGCGCGCAATGGCGGGCGCATCCGCGCGATGCCATCGCGATGCGTTCGCCGCCGCTTCCTGACGAAATCCGGCAGGTCTTGCTTGCAGCCGTCGCCCACGAACCGCAGATCCGTGTCGAGGACAAGCGTTACACGCTGGCGTTCCACTATCGGGCCGTGCCCGAACGAGGTCCGGAGCTGAGGGAGCGGCTGATCCGTTGCCTTGAACCATTCGGGTCGGGGCTTCGCCTGCTTCACGGCAAGCTTGTCCTCGAAGTGAAACCGCGCAGCTTCGACAAAGGCGAAGCGATCCGCATGCTGATGCGCGGCACGCCTTTCGCAGGCCGACGCCCCGTCTTTCTCGGCGACGACACGACGGACGAAGACGCGTTCGCCGCCGCGCGGCAGATGGGCGGCATCGGCATCGCCATCGGCCGGCCGATGGCGGACGCACAACTGATGCTGCCGGATCCGCAAGCGGCCCGCGCATGGCTCGCCGCGCTTGTATCCTGAAAACCCCTCACCCGCGCCGGAGCAGGTTTCAAAATACGTACTCGCGTCGGGCGGACTATGCTGGCGCTACCGCGCCCACAAGGGGAGAGGCTTGCAATACAAAGGTCTTGCCACCGCACCAGCGCGGGTGAGGGGGCTCTCCAGCGCAAAGATCGACGCGGTCTCCCGGAACTCCCGCGCTGGCCCGCACGTTCCCACATTGGGATGATTGCAGGCTGGGAGGAGCGATCTTGCCGCGCATCTTCATCATCTCGAACCGGGTGGGCGTTCCCAACAGGACGCGCGGCGTGCATCCCGGCGGGCTCGAAGTAGCATTGCGCGCAACGCTGCAGCGGCACGCTTGCGTCTGGATGGGCTGGAGCGGTGAGGTGAAACCCGCGGGCGAGACGAAGACGCGCACCGTCACGCAGGGCGGCAACAGCTACATCGTGACCGATCTGAGCGAGGAGGACTACCAGGAATATTACAACGGCTTCGCCAACCGCGTGCTGTGGCCCATCCTGCATTACCGCATCGACCTGGCGGAATTCTCGCGCCGCGACCTCACGGGCTATCTGCGGGTGAACCAGCATTTCGCGGACCGGCTCGACGGGGTGCTTGCGCCCGACGACGTGGTCTGGGTGCATGATTATCACCTTATTCCGCTTGCCCGGGCACTTCGCGAGCGCGGGCGCGAGAACCGCATCGGCTTCTTTCTCCACATTCCGCTGCCGCCGCCCGAAATCCTCACCGCCATGCCCAATCACGAGAAGCTCATTCCCTCGCTCACCGATTACGATCTCGTCGGATTCCAGACCGACGGCGACGCGGCGAATTTTGCGCGCTATCTGGCGACGGAATGCGGCATGCCCGCCCATATCCGGCAGAGCTTCGAGCCGGGGAGACGAGTGATGCGCATCGGCACCTTCCCCGTCGGCATCGCGGCGGAGACCTTCCAGCGCTGTGCCCGGCGCGCCACGCGTTCCGCCTTCGTCAGGCGTGTGGCGGACAGCGTGCCCGGCGTCATCATCATCGGCGTCGACCGGCTCGACTATTCCAAGGGATTGCCGCTCAGGCTGGACGCTTTCGAACGCTTCCTCACCGCCAATCCCCAGTGGCGCGGCAAGGTCACCTATATGCAGATCACGCCCAAGAGCCGCTCCGACGTGCCGGAATATGCGGAGGTGGAACACGCGATGGATACGGCGGCGGGCCGCATCAACAGCACCTATGGCGATGTCTCCTGGACGCCGGTGCGCTACACCAACCGCCCCTACAGCCGCACCGCGCTGGCCGGGCTCTACCGGGCTTCGCGCGTGGCGCTGGTCACGCCCTTGCGCGACGGGATGAATCTCGTATCGAAAGAATACGTGGCGGCGCAGGATCCGGCAGACCCGGGCGTCCTCATCCTGTCGCGCTTTGCGGGTGCCGCCGCGGAATTCGGTGCCTCGGCGTTGCTCGTCAATCCTTACGACCCCGAAGCGGTAGGCGCAGCGATCGCCCGCGCCATCGCCATGCCGCGCGAGGAGCGCGTGGCGCGTCACGCCAAACTTTTCGAAGCGCTGGAGCGCAATGACGTCGCGGCCTGGGGGGATCGCTTCCTGTCCGCCCTCACCGAAACGGCCGGGCCGCAGCGGCGGCAGGATCCGGTGGCGCCGTTGCGCGCTTTCGCTCAGGGCAATGGCGGCAATTGGGGCAAGGTCGCGCCCAGAACCTCAGGCGGGCGCGGCTCCACGGTAATTCCAGGCCCGGGCCCGATGGCCGCCACAACCAGCCTCAACGCGCCGCCGAGAAGATAGCCCGACAGAATTTCATCGTGCTTGAAACACCGGCGCCGGCATCAGCCGGCGCCCGGAACGATTCACGCAATACCGCCTGTCTAGGCGGCAACGTGACAGACACTCGAAAGCGTCGCACCGGCTTTCGTCGGGTTGTGCTTCCGCGCGATGTCGCCCAGCGACACCACACCCACCAGTCGCTTGTTGCGATCGACGATCGGCAGCCTGCGGATCCGCTCGCGGCTCATGCTTTCGGCGGCCTTGTCCGCATCCTCATCCTCGAAGCAATAGAGCACGCGTTCCGTCATCACGTCGCGCACCTTTGTTTTCTTCGGATCGCGGCCCTTGGCGACCGCGCGCACGGCAATGTCGCGATCGGTGATCATGCCGATCATCCGGTCGTGGTCTCCCACGGGAAGAAACCCGACGTCCTCCTCAGCCATCACCTTGGCGACTTCCTGCAGCGTGGCATCGGGATTGGTGAGCTCGACACCGCGCGTCATGACTTCAGAAATTTTCATCGAACACCTCCATCCCCCGCTCGATAATCTAACGCCACCTCGCTGGCCCGGTTCCGGGCCGCTTGCACGCGGGAGCGCGGGGAACTTCCACTTTGACGGTGAGTTAACTGTCGGCACCAACAAAGGACAGTTCATGCTCGGTACCATCCTCATCATCGTGCTGATTTTGCTGCTCCTGGGAGCTCTGCCTTCCTGGCCGTACAGCGGAGGCTGGGGGTACTATCCCAGCAGCGGACTCGGCCTCATCCTCATCATCGTCGTGGTGCTGGTGCTGATCGGACGGTTGTAATGCCAGGCCCGCGTCCTTGATCAGCGGCTCTTCCTGCGCGGCGCGGCTCCCTTCGGCCTGTCGCGCAGGCTCTTGCGAAGCGCATCCATCAGATCGATGACGTTGCTTTCTTCCGGCGGCGGCGCGGTCACCGGGCGTTCGCCCCGCTCCTTCCGCCTGATGAGTTCGCGCAGCGCCTCCTCGTAGCGATCCTTGAATTCCGCGGGCTCGAACGGGCCCTCAAGCTGGTCGATGATCTTCTCCGCGATCTCGATCATGCGTTTGTCGGCTTTTGTTTTCGGCAGTCCGGCGAAGGCCGCGGCCGGGTCGAGCACCTCGTTGCGCATCCTGAGCGTGGTGGCCACAAGACCGTTGTCGCGCGCTTCGATTGCGAGCAGACGTTCGCGCGTATGCATCGTCACGCGGCCGAGCGCAATGCGGCCAGCGCCGCGCATCGCATCGCGGATGACGTCATAGGCTTCCACGCCGGCCTGCGCGTCGGGCAGGAGGAAATAGGGCTGGTCCCAGAACAGGCGGTCGATGGTGGAGGCGTCGACGAAGCGCTCGATGTCGATGGTACGCGTGGTTTCGAGTCTGACTGATTCCAACTCTTCGGGCGTCACGACGACATATTGGTTCTTCGCGATCTCGTAGCCTTTCACAAGTTTGGAGCGTTCGACGGGTCCCTCGTCGGGATCGGTCGGCACCAGCCGGATGCGGTTGTGCGTCTTCGGATTGAGCAGATGAAACGAGATGTCCTTTGCGCGCGTGGTAGCGCTGTAGAGTGCGACGGGACAACTGACGAGCGACAGTTGCAGATGCCCCTGCCAGGCCGGCCGCGTTCCGGCAGGTGCCGTTGCGGCGCGCGGCTCGGCTCGGCGCGACGCGCGCGGCGGGTGTGTCTCTTCGGATTTCCGCTTCGCTTTGGCCATCACTTTGCCCTCAATCGTTCGGTCCAGTCCGCGAGCGTCTGAAGCAGCTGCGCCAGGAATTTCCTTGTCGTTTCGTCGGTCAGCCGCCCCTCGGCGTCGCACTTCCTGTCGGCGCCGGCGATCAGCACTTCCGGCCGGTTGACGAGAAACATGTTCCAATCTCGCAGCTTTCGAACGACATGCCTTCGGGTGCCAGTTCCTCGGCCGCGTTCAGCGCCATGCGATTGAACGATCCCTCCCTCAAACTGCCGCAGATTGCGAACGCGCGAATCCGGCTCACCATCGTTCTCTCGCCTTGCTGTCCAGCGGTATTCTACCAGCGATGGCAACTCTCCGCGAGCGGAGCCGGTTCCGGGAGATCAACGCAATAGCACCAGCGCATATGCCGGAGCCTCGCTCGACCAGCTGCGCTCGAGCGACCAGCCGGCGCGCCCGGCCAGCGCGGCGAAATCCTTAAGCGTGTATTTGCGCGAATTCTCGGTGTGGATCGTCTCGCCCGCCGCGAAGTCGAAGCAGCGTCCTCCCACCACAACGCTGTGGCCCTGTCCGGCGACCAGATGCATTTCGATGCGCGACTGCGCGGCATTCCAGATCGCGCGATGGGCGAAGCCATCCGGATCGAAACCGGCGCCCAGCTCGCGATTCATCCGTACAAGGAGGTTCAGGTTGAAGGCCGCGGTCACCCCCCGCGCATCGTCATAGGCGCGCAGAAGCGTGCCGACGTCCTTGACCAGATCGATTCCCACCAGGAACTGCGCGTGCTCGCCGAGGAGCAATCGGCTGGCGCGCAAGAAGTCCAGCGCGTCGCCGTCGGTGAGGTTGCCGATGGTCGAGCCAGGAAAGAAGCCGAGCACCGGCCGGCCCTTCAGCTCCTCCGGCGGAGACAGCTTTGCGAGAAAATCCCCGGCGATGGGCTTGACGACGAGTCCGGGAAAATCGCACCGGACGCGCCGCGCGCTTTCCTTCAGCTGCTCTTCGGAGATATCGACCGGCACATAGAGCGTGATCGCGGACAGCCGTTCGATCAGAATGCGCGTCTTGACCGATGCACCGCTGCCGAACTCCACAAGGGCAGTCTCCGGCGCCATGAAGGCGCGCAGATCGGTCGCCATCTCGCGCAGCAGCCGCGTTTCGGTGCGGGTGGGATAATATTCCGGCAGTTCGCAGATCTGCTCGTAGAGGCGCGATCCCTCCGCGTCGTAGAAATATTTGCTCGGCAGCGCTTTCGCCGGTTTCGACAGACCGGCCCACACCTCCTCCAGGAACGGATCGCGCCGACGCGGCCGCGCGGGCGACACGTCTTCGGCGAGGCGCAGCCCCGAGAACTGCCAGCGCTGATGCGGATAGAAGAAATTCCTGTAGCTCGCGCGGATGTGGTCGCGGCTGGTCGCACAGGAGCCGCCGCGCAGCACCATCTGGTTGATCATGAACTTGCCGTTGTATTCTCCGACCGCGCCTTCGGGCGTGCGGAAACCGGGATAGGGCGTATAGGGCGAAGCGGTCCACTCCCACACGTCGCCGAACAGCTGCAGACCCGGCCGCCGGCCGGCCGCAAGCGGCCTCAGATAGTTGTCGTCGCGGAAGTTTCCGCCTCCCCGGTCGTATTGCGAGGCTGCGTGCTCCCATTCCGCTTCCGTCGGCAGCCGCCGGCCCGACCAGCGGGCGAATGCGTCGGCTTCGTAGTAACTCACGTGGCACACGGGCGCGGCGCGCTCGACGGGCTTGAGGCCGCTCAAGGTCATCGCGGACCATTCGCCGTCCCGCTCCTGCCAGTAGAGCGGAGCGCGCCAGCCTTCTTCCCGCGCGCGATGCCAGCCGTCGGCAAGCCAGAGCGCGGCCTTGCCGTAGCCGCCGTCCTGCATGAAGGCGAGCCAGTCGGCATTGGTGACGAGGCGGTTCATCAGCCGGTAGGGCGCGACGATCACCTCATGTCGCGGGAGTTCATTGTCGAAGGCAAAGGATTCGCCCGCATGGCCAACCGCCACGCAGCCGCCTTCAAACTCGGTGAATTCCCGAGGTGCCGGTTCGGCCGCCTCGCAGCAACGATAGGGCGTGTAGGCCGGCAGCAGGGGATTCTGCGCGAAGGCGTGCAGAATATCGGTCAGCAGCAGTTCCTGGTGCTGCTGTTCGTGCTGAAGCCCGAGTTCCACCAGTGCCGCCAGCGGGCCGGCGCAGCTGCCGGCGCCCAGCAGATTCTGCATCGCGCGATCGACATGGCGGCGATAGGCCGTGATTTCTTCGGCGGCCGGACGGGTCAGCAATCCGCGCCGCTCGCGCGCATGCCTCGCGCCGACGGCTTCGTAATAGGAATTGAAGAGATAGCCGAAGCCGGAGTCGAACGCACGATACCCCGCCACATGCGCCAGCAGCACGAAGGTCTCGAAGAACCATGTGGTGTGTGCGCGGTGCCATTTTGCCGGGCTGGCATCCGGCATGGACTGCACGCACTGGTCCTCGGGCGTCAGCCCCTCGGCCAGACGCTCCGTTTCGCTGCGGACAGCTTCGTAGCGGGGCCGCAGATCCGGGCACGGACAGGCGGGGCCGCGCGTACGGCTGGTGCGGGCTTCGGCGAATGACACGGTCGGAACCCCTTCGTGTGCATGGGTGAAACTCGGGAGAGATATCGTCTGCTCGCAGGAAAGGTTCCTAGTCTACATCAAATGATGCGTCCAGCGGCCAGTTCGTGTTTTTTGAGAGGGGCGCCGGAACAGCCGCACTGCCCGCTTCGTTGCTGTTCCGCCCCTTATAAAAGGAGAACGCGGCACATGGCGATGCAACAGACCGGTCAACAAAATCTATCCTCCCGCGAGACCGGCGCGCTGATCGGCAGCGACAAGGTCGAAGGGACTGATGTGTACAATTCCAGCGGCGATCGCGTCGGCTCGATCGATCGGGTCATGATCGACAAGCTGAGCGGTCGCGTGGCCTACGCGGTGATGAGCTTCGGCGGTTTTCTCGGGCTCGGCAGCGATCACTATCCTGTTCCATGGTCGCTGTTGAAGTACAATGAGCGGCTCGGCGGATACGAAGTCAACATCACGGAAGACCAGTTGAAGCGCGCGCCGAAGTTCAGGAGCGACGAGCCCTGGGCTTACGGCAGCCGCGACAGGGAGTCGGCGCTTTATTCCTACTACGGCGTCAAGCCCTACTGGTGAGACGATCGGGATCCGGTGCGGCTCATGTCTTCAGCCAGTTGGGCTTGAGCGCGGTCGCATCGGTTCCCTTGCTTTCTCCCTGCGGGGCGTCTCCGGCACGCCATTCCACCGACACAACGCCCTCACGGCTGAGCAATTCCTGGAGGAAATTCGTGCAGGGGCCGGTTTGGTGCCGTGCCTCCCATCGCAATTCGTAGCGAGCCCAAACGGTGTCGGCGGTGCGGCGCTCGTTCAGCAGCCTCGGCTTGAAGGGGGCGAGTAACGGATCGCTTCTCATATCTCTGTCGGGATGGCCGCGAAAGACAAGCGTGAGGTCGGCGCGCTGCTCTCTGCGGATGGTCCTGTCGACGCCTTGCATGAGCCACAGGACAGCCACGCCGATGGCAGTGGCCGCGACGCCGATATAAATCAGCCCCGCGCCCATGCACAATCCGACGACTGTTACGAACCACAGGGTCGCTGCGGTCGTCACGCCCTTGATCAGGTCGCCGCGCCGCAGAATCGCGCCGGCTCCGATGAATCCCATTCCGGACAGAATACCGAGCGGGAAGCGCATCAGGTCGTAGACGACGAAAGAACCTGCTGTCTTGCCCGTAGAGTCGGTGAGCAGATTGGCCTCGATCATAGCCAGCGACGCAGCAAGGCACACCAGCATGGTCGTGCGCAAGCCCGCGGCATGGCTGCCCTCTTCGCGATTGAATCCGATCACCGCGCCCGCCGCGAGCGTCAGAAGAATCCGAACTGCTAAATCTTCCCAGCCGGGATGGAGCGGCATTTCCGTTTCCCGGATTGTGACAAGTCAATGAAACGCCCAACGTCTGCGTTCCGTTGCCGGACGACGAGGCGCGAATGCGGAGCAGCCATATGACGGGACCGACATTCCGCAAAACAGGACCGGCCGGCTCCATTGCGCGGGCACTTCAGGGCCGAGTTGATCGGCGCATAATCGTGCCAAGACTTTCCAGTTCAGCCGCCCCGGGCCAGCCTGACGGGAGTGTCGCGGTACAGTTGGGGATAGACGGCCTTGAGTGCGGCGATCTTCGGAAGGTCGTTCACGACGATATAGAGGCTGTCGGGATTGTGGATCAGATAGTCCTGATGATAATCCTCCGCCGGATAGAAGCCCGTCAGCCCGTCCACACGCGTGACAATCGGCGCATCGAAGGCGTGTACGCGGCCGAGCTGGCCGATATAGGCGCGGGCAATCTTTTCCTGCGCGGGACTGGCGAAGAAAATGTCGGAGCGGTACTGCGAACCGGTGTCGGGTCCCTGGCGGTCCAGTTCCGTCGGATCATGCGCAACGGAAAAGAAGACGCGCAGCAACTGGCCGTAAGTGATTACGGACGGATCGAAGACGATCTGCACCGACTCGGCATGGCCCGTCGTTCCCGAGCTCACGATTTCATATTGCGCCGTGGCGGCCGCCCCGCCCGAATAGCCGGCCACGACCCGACGAACGCCTTTCACATGCTCGAACAGCCCCTGCATGCCCCAGAAGCAGCCGCCTGAAACGACCGCCGTTTCGGTTGCTGCGCCCCGCGCTTTCGCTTCATCGACCAGCGGCGCGGGGAGCGGCTGCGTGCTTTCGCCCGCAGCGGCGCAGGAGGTGGAAAGAAACAGCGCTGCAAGCAGCGGCGCGGGCGATATCCATTTGCGAAGTTTCATCATCATGGGGTCTCCTCAGGCGCGGGCATGGGCCCGTGCGACAAACACGAGCGCGGCCGAGTTCATGCAGTAGCGAAGTCCTGTCGGCGGCGGACCGTCGTCGAACACGTGACCGAGATGGGCGTCGCAGCGTTTGCACGAGACCGCGGTTCGCTCCATGCCAAGGCCGTTGTCCCGCGTCTCGACGACATTATCGGGTGAAATCGGCTGCCAGAAGCTCGGCCAGCCCGTGCCGGAATCGAATTTGGTGCGTGAATCGAAGAGCGCGGTGGCACAGCACACGCAGCGGAACAGACCATCCTTGTGCAAATCCCAATAGGCGCCCGTATACGCCACTTCCGTGTCGGCATGGCGAGTGACCTCGAAAGATTCCGCCGGCAGCGCGCGGCGCCATTCGGCTTCGCTCCTGACGATTTTGGCCAAGCGTATTTTTCCCAGGCTTTCCCCGGCAGCGTCGAAATTCTCGATCTCCACCAGTTCCGCGCCATGGCCGGAGCGAGGAAATGCGGCAAGGCCGACGACCGCGCACAACGCGCCTGTCCCCGCCAGAACGGCGCGGCGGCTGCGAAACGAAATCGGCATGTCCACTGCGGTTCTCCCGGATCGTCGCGACGGCGCGAACACTTCTCAAGTTCGCGCGAACCCGTCCGCAGGTTACACCTCGGCGCACCAGCACAATACCGAAGCGGAATTTCTATCCTGTCCGGCTCTTGAACCGGATCAATCGCCCACCACTGCGGAGAAGATGAGTTCACTTCCGGTCCTTCGTGCGCCGGGCGCGCGCTCGAGCTGCCAGCCGTTCTCGACGCGGAAATCGATGAAGCGGCCGAGCGTGTAATGGGCGCCGCAGCCCACGCTCATCAGGGATGTGCCGTTGGGCGCGCCGGGGGCTGCTCGGTTGTCCTGGACGTAGCCATAGTCCCAAAAGGCGTCGAACTGCAGCGCGTCGCCATCGGCGAGATCGACGCCGCCGTCCCAGCCGGCGAGCGCCCCCGAAAGCTGGCCCGTGGGGCTGAAGGCGGGCGTGCGGAATTCATGGCTGGCCAGGATGCCCATCGAGCCCGAGGCGGTGCGCTCCTCATAGCCGCGCACCGAATCCAGACCGCCATCGTCAAGCGTTTCGCTGGGCAGCAGGTTGGTGGTCGCAAGTTCCCCCTGCACGCGGTCGATCCCCGTGATGTCCCAGCGGAAGCGGGTGATGCGCGTCAGCGTGGGCTCGTCATAGGCATAGCGCGCCGAAGCGTAATCCACGCCGAAGTGCGAGAGCGACGGCTGAAACGCCGCGTCGGTGTTGCTGGCGTCGAAGCGGCCGGGGCTCATCTCCACGAGGTTGGAGAACGAGGTCGTCCCGTGCCGGTCGGTTTCGTTGAGCGCGTAGAGGATCGGAAACTGCGCGATGTCGGTGACGCTGGCCGAAATGCCGTAGCCGCCGAAGGCGAAATCATTGTTGGTGCGCTTGAAGTCGAAGCCGAACTGGAGGTCCTGGGTCATGCCCCATAACGGCGGCAACGTCCTGTCGTAGCGCCCGCTCGCCTGCCAGCTTGTGCCCACCTCGCCCAGGAAGGCGCCGAGGTCGGG
This sequence comes from Rhizomicrobium sp., assembly GCA_036266955.1. GTDB lineage: Bacteria > Pseudomonadota > Alphaproteobacteria > Micropepsales > Micropepsaceae > Rhizomicrobium. The sequence continues at coordinate 28,931 of DATAWY010000023.1, read as the reverse complement.
CCGGGCCTGCTCGTAGAGGCCGTTGAAGATGAGCTTGTCGCGCCAAGGCAGCGGGACGATCCAGCTCACCGAATGGGCGGCGAGCGTAGCCTCGTGGCCGCTCACCGAGATATCGTCCGGCCGCGACCAGAAATCGTCGCTGGAGGTAAACTGATACGCGAGGAGCTGGTCGAGGAAGAAGGCGTCGCCCCAGAGGATGCCTATGCCCCAGCGGTTGATTCCTTCCTCCGGCACGCCCGTGTTGTCGTAGCTCGCATAGACGCGCAGGGGAAAGCGGTCGTCGGTATGGAGCACGATATCCGTCGTACCCGCCACATCGCCCTTCTCCGCGACCGCCGTGGTCTGGCGGAAGGGGTTCTGGTTCAGCCAGGCGAGGTCGTCGTTCAGCGTTTCGGTGCGGATGAGATCGCCCGTCTGAAGACTCATCTGCGATTCGAGCAGCCAGTCGGCGAACCACTTGTTGCCCTCCGTCCTGATCTTGCCCACCCGGAATTCCGTCACCACCCCCTGCAGCACGCCGGTCGAGATGTCCTGCGGCGGGAACGCGACCTTCATGAAGGGCCGCCCTTGCGACCGGTACCATTGTTCGACCACCGCGGCGACCTCCTTCATCGCCGCCATGGTGAGCGGCTTGCCGAGGAAGGACCTGAGCCGCGCCTCGATCCGCGGCTTGCGGAGCAGCGGGAGCCCCGCGGTCATGAGCCCATCGACGCGAAAGCCGTTCGTCTGTATCCACGCCGCCTTCGCGACCAGCCGGATGCCGTTGGGTCGCTTGAGGATCGGCCGCAGGTCCTCCGGCTTGATGTGAACGGTCGGCGCCGGCGCGGGCTCGGTGGATGACCCTGTTGCCGGCGGCAACGTCCGCGGCGCGAGCCGCTGGTAGTCCTGGCCAAGCGCGCGCGAGCTCAGCAGCAGAGCGAGCGACAGCAGCGTTGAAAATTTCGCTGCGAAGCAGCGCCTGTTTTGTACGCACGTGCCATAGGCAGTAGCCGCGCCATTAATAGTATGTCCGCGGCGCATGAAGGAAACTCACCATGAGGGCGGTTGCTACGGCTTGATCTTATATACCGTGCCGTACCCGTAAGTACCGCCGTATACCGTGGTACCGTACAGGGTGCCGTTTACATTGATCACGCCGGCCTCCGGGCCGATGCCATCCGCGCCGTTATCCTGGAATGCGTGCAGCACCTTCTCGCGGCCGGTCACGCGATCGAACGAGAAGACCGTGCCACAGCCAGTGCCGCCATCGCATCCGTCGCTGCCCCCGTTCCCGGTCGTACCATACAACATATCGCCAACGTTGATAAGCCCGGCAATCGGCTGGGCGCCATCGTTTCCGCCCTGGAAAGAATAGAGGACTTTCTCCTTGCCCGTCGCGATATCCAGTGAAAAGATCGTCCCTTGGTTATACAGACCGCCTCCATTTGTGGTCCCGTAAAGTCTGTTTCCCAGCGTTATCAATGCATCGTCCGGGATGAGACCATCATCGCAATTCTGTTCGCCGCAGAAGGAATAAACGACCGCCTCCGTGCGGCTGGATGGGTCTATCGCGAAAACGGTCCCTGCAAACTGCGCACCTCCAGAGATCGTTGTGCCATACAGCTTGCCTCTTACGTCCAGCAGTGCAGATTGCGGTATTTCGCCGTCCTGACAGGATCGCTTGCTGCAAAAGGAATAAAGGACGTTCTCCGTTTTCGTCGCCGGATCGAGCGAGAACACCGTGCCGTAATTGTATTCACCGCCAGCATTCGTCGTACCGTATAGTGCGCCGTTCACATCAATAAGGCCGGCTTGGGGGAGTCCGCCATCTCTGCAATACTGCTGCTCGCAAAACGAATAGAGCACCGTCTCCGCGCCCGTAACCAAATCGATCGCGAACACGGCGCCATTCCCTTTGGTGCCGCCGAGCCCCGCAGTGCCGTACAGATTCTTGTCAACCTTGATCAGTCCGTTCGGGCTTATACCATCCAGTTTGTTGTTCTGGAACGAATAAACAACGTTCTCAATCCCCGCGGCAGGATCGACCAAGAAGACTGTTCCACAGCCGTACGGCGACTCTCTGGTACAGGTGCCAGTCCCGCCAAAACCCGTTGTTCCGTAGAGCATGCCCTTTACGGAAATGAGACCGGCATAGGGCTCCATGCCGTCAGAACCGTTATCCTGGAAGGAATAAGCAACGACTTCCGAAGCGCACTCCGCGGTGGATGTTGCCGCTATCGATACAATTAAAGCCGCAAGGACGCACGCAAGGTTCTTCTTCAAACTCCGTCCTTTGCTCACTTTCGTTGCGAGGACTGACGTTACCGCGCGCTGTAAGGCAAGAGACATCGTTCGTCGAACCCGGCCTGACAAATGGCCTCCTTCGCCTGTCAGCCTCCGCACCCGCCAGTGACGTTCGACAGACACGGCAGGCCGTTATTTACCCCTGAAATTTCATACCAGGTCGGGCTGCGCAATCCATTCGGAAGCCCGGAGGTCAATTGATGCGTCGTTTTGCCTGTAACACCCGAGTCGGCACTGCAACCGCTGTTTCCCGTAGCGCAATCGGTCCCGCTCGTGTCAGTGTCCCAATAGACGTACTGCTTCGAACCGTTGTTCAGACCATTATCATACCCTATGGAGCCGCCGAGATTGCTGCCGCTGTAGCCGCTGCCGACGGAGCCTGTGGAATACGAGCTGATGATTTGTGCGCTGGTATCGTCCTCGCCCACCAATCCGCCGACGTAGCTGGGCCCGCTATCAGTCGCGGTACCGCCATAGATAAGGGGCAGGGTGCAATTGTTGCAGGAACTCGAGTAGGTGGGATAGGAGTAGGAATTCTCAATCTGGCCGTCATTGTATCCCGCAAGCCCGCCTACCTTCGAGTTGGATCCCCCCAATATCGCATAATTATTGACGCTCATCTGTTGCGCGGCAAAGCTCTGGATGATGCTGCCGTCAGATTCGTTCGCACCCACCAGACCGCCGACGTTCGCTCCCGACGCACTGCTCGCAACGAGCGGACCGCCGCTGGGATAGTCGCCGTCGGGACCGCTGCCGCTTTGGACCGCGGAGGAGCCGGAGATGGCGCCATCGTTGAGCCCCACCAAACCTCCAGCAACAGCGGCGTTGCCGGTGACCGAACCGGCTGCATAAGAGGTGCCGATTGACGTATTGGTGTCGGCCCAACCCACCAGCCCACCTTCGTACGCGCCGAGAGTGGAGGCATTTGGATTGACCGAAACTGCGCCAGTTGCGTAGGAGCCCGTAACGGTCCCGCCGTCACCGCTGCCGTCGGTGGTCAGATAGCCGATCAACTCCCCCGTAGTGGTTGAGTAAGTGCTGCTGCTCCCGTTCGAAACAACAGGGCCGCTCGCGTAAGAACTCTCGACGCTGGACCCAAATTGGTGTCCCACAAGACCGCCAACATTGCTATGGTTGGTGCACGGGGGCGGGGCGCAAACATTCGCGATGGTGCTCCTCACGACACCCGATTCGAATGAGTCCTCAATCGTCGAGCTGCTATACCCGACAAGACCGCCAACTTCCGCGTTGTGTGGCGACTGCGCATTAATAAATGCACCGGACGACGAGTACTCTATCGTCGCCAGGCTCGCGTTCCCAACGAGACCCTCGACGTAAAGCACAGAATCCCCAGAGGGATTAGTAATCATCTGTGAGTTATTATCGACAGTGGAGTTATTTATGGTTCCGCCAGATACAGCCCCTGCCAATCCACCTACATACTGAGCAACGAGCTCGGAAGAATAATAAACCGACGCACCTGTAATGGTATCGTTCAAGGGATCTCCGGCGGTGCTGTCTCCTACGAGAGTTCCAACGTACTCAACCCCGCCGCCTGCAGTGATGGAAGGGGATGCAAGAGTAATGTCGCGAATCACCGCCGCCTGCGTCGTTGCAAAGAGCCCGACAGACGTGTCGCCGCTGTCGTCTATCGTCAAGTTGCTGATCCAGTTCCCCAGTCCTTCGAAGACGCCCGAAAAAGCCGTCGGCACGGGCACGGTCCCGTAGGTGCCATCGGTGCGCGCATTATAGCTGTTGGCGAGTGCAAAAAACCCCGAGGGGTTGCTGGCGATGGCGCTTGCCAGTCCCGATACAGTGTCCACCAGCGTGTATGTACCACCGTTTATCGTCAGCGATTCGCTCAGGTTGGCAAACGTGATGTTGCCACCGTCAAAATAATAGTCCCCGTCAGAGCCGCCGTCGTTTGTCTTGAGCGCGAGTCCTGCGGACCCCGTGGCCGAGAGCGTTGATGCAAGGTAGATCGAATGGTAGGCGTCGAGCGTGAGCGTATTGGCAGACCAGGCCACCGGGTCCATCACGCTGATGTCTCCGGTATTGTCCTTGCTCGATTGTGTCGATACGGTGACGTTTGCATCCGAAAGAGCGCTTTCGAGCGTCGCTACGTCGATGTTGGAGTCATAGGCAGTAGGATGGAATGTGCAGGCGCCGATCGTACAGAGGAGATTCTCGCCCATGTCCCCACTGTCCGTAATCGTCACGTTCGACGGATCGAGCAGCAAATTGCCGGTCGCGCCGCCAGGGGACAGAAGATTCACCTGCCCCTTGAAATCTAGGATTTCGTGGCTCGAGACTTCTGCATTTCCGCCGGCGGCGCCATGCGAGCCTTGCGCACTCAACACGCCCTTGAACCTTGTCTGCTTCTGCGACCACAGCACGATATCGCCGCCGGCGCCGTCGGTGCCGTTGGCCGAGATCACGGCACCGGATGCCATCGTCGTGGTCTGAGCGTCGGGGACATATTGGGGGACAAGGTTTTGGGAAGGTCCGCTCCGCCGTGCTCGTCGCCGCCGATGAGAACCGTGCCGCCGCTCGTGCCATCCGCGCTGATATCTGCGCGTTGCCCCACCTGGACGCTGTTGCCGGTCGCAACGATGGTGCCGCCAGTGCCATTCGCGTTCCTGGCGCTGATCGAGCCCGAGACCTGCGTCTGACCGCCCGCCGTGAGCCAGACGTGGCCGTCGATGTCCGCCGTTCCCGTTGCCTCGATGGCGCCCTGGTCGTTGCCGGCCATCGCATAGACATTGCCGCCGGCGGCCGCGAGTTCGGCCTGCGCCGCCTTGATGGTGCCGTGGTTGGCCGCATAGCCCGTGCCGCCCTTCACCAGAATCTGGCTGCCGGCGCCGGGCTGGTAGAGGATGCTTTGCCCCGCGAGCAGGGCGACGGTACCCTTCACCGCGTCGATGTGGCTTCCTAGGGCGCTGCGCAGGGTGCGAAGATTCGATTGCGCGTTCATCTGTCCCTCCGAAGATAGCCTTTTCGACAGGGGCGATTCGTATTCCTCCGCAAACTACCTGTCAATCAACCTTTCCCGTTCAGGTTTATTTCGATTTTATGAAGCAGGGAACGGGCGACTTGGGAAAGCCTATGAAAACACTTGTAGTTTCGACTTGTTGCAGGGCACAACGCCGTTCCACGACAAAGCAAATTTCCTGCTCGGAAAATAATTATTCCAGCACCGGAACTCCGGATCGGTCCCAACCACTCTTCCGGCGGGCAGCCGGCCGCCGGGTGTCAAACATGTTTGCCCGCCGATTGTCGCCGGTCCGGCCGCATTGAGTTGACGCGCGATCTTAGCGCGTGAGCACGATGCCCACGAACGAAACGCCCAGTCCGGCGAGCACGCCAGCGGCCCCTTTGAGATGCGCCGCGCTGCCGGCAGTCCCGACGACCAACACCGCGTCCACGAGCCGTGCGATCTGCGGTGTTTCGGCACCCCACAGGGTGTCGATGACGACGAAGTCGCTGGTCTGCCGCAGATGATCCAGAAGCTGCCGGGTTTCGCGCGCCGTCCATAGCGCTCCGGGATTGGGCGGCGGCGCAGCGGCCGCAAGCACCAGCGCGGGCGAGCGGGCGTCCCTCGCGGCCGCGCGGCTCAGCGGCTGGCTGCCCCGCAGCACCTCGAGCAGGCCCGGGCGCGCGCGATCGAACCCCATCGTCCATGCCGCCGACGAGGCCGCATAATCGGCGTCGATGACGATGACCTTCTGCTTCAGCATGGCGAGGGCACGCGCCAGCCCGACCGCCACATTCGCATGGCCTTCGCGGCGGTCCAGGCCGCTGACCAGAATCGTGCGCGGCGCGGGCACCTCTCCCGGGGCGGCGAGCCGCCGTGCAATAGTGAACAGCGATCGCGAAAAACCCGAGGAAGGCGCGCCGACGATCTGGTCGGCAGCGAACGGTGCGAGCGCGTCCGGCACGAGGCCGATGATCGGAGCTGCAGCGCCGCTGGCGGCCCCGGCACCTGCCCGAAGCCTCGGCCTTGCCTGGTAGCCCATCCGCTCCATCATCAGCGCGCAGAGCAGCCCCAGAAGAAATCCCGCCGGAACGGACGCGCAGAAGGCGATAAGCCGCGGCGGCGAACTCGGCCGCGCGGGGACCGTGGCGTGCGAAATGATGCGCGCGTCGGGCGTATCCACGGCGCCCTGGTCCTGGGCTTCGCGCAACCGGCTGACGAAGGATTCATACATGCTGCGCGTGGAGGCGGCGCTGGCTTCGAGCGCCTTGAGCTGTACGCGTGCCACGTTCTGCGCATTGGATTCCGTTCGCGCGCGCGCGAGACTTTCTTCGAGAGAATGTACCTGCGCCTGCGCCACGGCGACGTCGTTGGCCACGGATCCGGCAACCCGCTCCGCCTCCTGCTCGATCTTGCTGTCAAGATCGCGCAATTGCGATTCCACCGCGATCAGCTTGGGATGTTTCGGCCCATAGCGCGACGCGAGATCGGCCTCGTTGCGGATGGCGTCGGCCTGCTGCTCGCGCAACTGCACGATCAGCTGCGAGGCGACGACCTGCGAAACATCGCCCGCGTGCCCGGATTTGACCAGCGCGGCAACGTGATCGTAGGTCGCCTGCTTTTCCGCGAGATCGGCTTGCGCCTGAACGAGCTGGGTGTTGATGGCGGAAAGCTGCTGATCGACGAGAGACTGCGTGCCCTGGCCGGTGTCATTCAGATTGTTCGCCGCCTTGTAGGCCTGCACCGCCTCTTCCGCCGCCTGGTCCTGCCTGGAGAGTTCGCGGATGCGGCCGTTCAGCCATTGCGTCGCACGGCGCGCGGCATCGGCCTTCTGCTCGACCTGCGAGCCGACGTAAGCGTCCACGATCGCATTGGCGATCTCAGCCGATTTGTCGGGATCCCCGGCGGAAAACTTGACGGATACGGCCGTCGAAAGCCCCTCCGCCTCCGCGGTCAGATGCTTGAGGAAACTGTCGACGACCATCGAGTTCTGCTCGGCGGGGCTGAGACCCAGCGCGACCAGATTGAGCGGGAACGCCGCGAGGGTCCTGTTGAATTCCTTGTCATGGGCGAGGCCGAGGCGCCGGATCACCTCGGCGGCAAGATCCCGCGAGGTGAGTATCTGGATCTGGTCCTGCACGGAGGACGGATCGGTCGGCAGTTCCGTAAGAACTTCCGAGCGGTCAGTGACATTGTTCTTCCGCGGGTCGAGCATGACCACGGCCGTGCTCGAGTAGCTCGACGGCCATATCAGCAGGACGACGATGGTGAAAACAACGAATCCGAGCGTGACATTGCGGACGGTGCGTCCACGCTCCCGCAGCAGGCGCGCGACATCGCTGAAACCGAATGGCCGGCCTGCCTCGGCATATCCCGCAGACCCGACGGCGTGCGCATCAACCATTGACGATACCACGGAACCTCTTGTCGGCAGGCTGCGATGCCTTGGGGTCGGGTTTACCCCGACAGGAACTTCCGATCGGTTAACGGAAGGTTCCGGATCGGCGCGAGGGTTTCCGCTTCATGATGAATGGCCCGACAGGCCTGGATGGCCACTGCGCGTGCTTCGACAGGCTCAGCATGACGGGATTTGTATTGCCCTCAAAAGTTCAATCAGGAGTTCCATGCAACTAACGATACCATCATCCTGAGCTTGTCGAAGGACGCGCGGTGCCTGTGCAGGCCGTCGCATCCTGTAACGCATCCTTCGCAGGCAAGCTTGCGGGCGCGCGCCGCGCCCTTGGCGGCACCGGCACGCCGAGGCTCGCCAGCAGTACGGCGGGATCGTCCCAGGGCACGTCCTGATGCGCCGTGTTCAAATAGGGACTCAGCGGGTCGCGTTTCCATTCGCGCGGAAAAAAGGCGACGAGGTCGCTGGCAATCGCCGGGCGGGGGCGCGCGTCCGGAACAAGACAGCAGGCGAGGGCCGCGGGCAGATCGCGCCCCGGCCCGAAGGCGAGCGTGCTGCCCTGCGTCGCCCGCGGATTGATCTCGATGAGATGCACATCGCCTTGCGCGTCGCGGATGAAATCCATGCCGTGAATGCCCGAGAGGCCGAAGCGGCGAGCAATTTTCATGGTGGCACCATGAATCTGCGGGCAATCGACCCGGCGGATGACGCTCGGGGGGCCGATCGAATCTTCGGCGACAAGCACATCGTAGTAAATCGCTCCGGCCACGCCGCCCCGCCACGCCGCAAAGGCGCTTGCGGCCGGCAGTCCGCTCACGAACCTCTGTGCACTGACGATCCGGGTTTCGGGTGCTACCGCTTCGTGAAGATAATGGATATCGCGCCGGCGAAATGTCCGGGCGAGGCTGCGTATGCGCGACGGCGAACGCGAAAGTCGTGCAAAAGCGGCGCGCGCTTCGCCGGCCGTGCGGGCCAGGACCACGCCCTCGCCGCCCCAGCTTCCATCGGATTTGAGAACGACTGGAAGACCCAGCGCGGCCAGCGCATCGTCCAGCGCGCCTTCGTTCGCGAGCGGGAACGTGTCGGGCACGCGTATGCCCTCGGCGCGGGCTTCCGCCATGAAGCCGCTGCGCGAGATGAGCCGCGATATGGCCGAGGGGTTTCCCAGCGAGCGCTCGACGAGGGCGGCAAACTGCCGGTCGTCCGCACGCCGCGCATGAAGCGCGAGAAGCTGCGCGAGCGAACGGTCCTCGCAACAGACAAGCAGGTCTGGCGAAGCTGCCGCGATCGCCGCCTCCATCGAGGCAAGCGGGAAGAGTGCGCGATAACGGTGCCAGCGCGCGAGGTAACGGCTCGCAAGAATCGCCGCGCCGGGCGGGGCAAGCGCATCGACCGTGCAGTTCGCATGCACAAATCCACCGGCGAGCCGCGCCACGGACGGCCAGCCGACGCTCGACAGCAAAAGCACCTTGGGGGGCATGCGGGCAGACTACCGCGCAAGCGTTGACCGGAAGTGAACCGCGCCGGATGGCACGGAATTTGGAGCCAAACGCCCGTGATGCAGCATCCCAAGGCCGAACCATGAAACGACTCCCGCGCGCCTGTGCCGGATTGGCACCGCAGTTCCCATGCATTGCCGGACGGAGAGTCGCGTGAGGGCGCGGTGCGAAGTCGCCATTGTCGGCGCGGGCCCCCACGGCCTTTCGCTCGCCGCTCATCTGCAGGCCGCGGGAATCAACTTGCGCATCTTCGGACGGCCGCTCGGAACGTGGCGCGAGCACATGCCGAAGAACATGATCCTCAAATCGGACGGATTTGCCTCCAGTCTCTCGGCGCCGGCGGAGGACTCGAGCCTGAAAGCCTGGTGCGCGCGGCACCATCGTCCCTATGCCAACCAGGGCCTGCCGGTCCCTCTCGAAGATTTCCTGGCCTATGGATCGGATTTCATCGCGCGCTTCGTGCCCGGGGTGGAAGACACCATGGTGGAACGGGTGGAAAGCGACGCCGACGGATTCCTGCTCACGCTGAAGACCGGAGAGCGCGTCACCGCGCGCCATGTTGTCGCCGCCGCCGGTATTTCCTGCTTCGCCTTTACGCCGCTCGCGCTTGCGCGCCTGTCGCCCGGGCTTGTGTCGCACAGCTACGACCACACCGGCGGCGAAGCTTTCGCGGGAAAGAGTATCGTGGTGATCGGCGCGGGTGCATCGGCCATCGATCTGGCCTCGCTGCTGCGCGAATGCGGCGCAGCCGTCCGCATCGTCGCGCGCGCCCCATTCATCGAATATAATTCCGTCCCCGACCCGGACGCGGAAACGCTGCTCTATCGGTTGAGCCGGCCGGCCTCCGGAATCGGGCGCGGTTGGCGCTCCTATTTCTGTGCCAACGCGCCGCTTCTCTTCTACCGCCTGCCCGAACCGCTGCGCAGGCGCGGCGTGCGCAGCCATATGCATCCCGCCGCGGGCTGGTTCATGCGGGAGAAGATCGAAGGCCGCATCGAGACGCTGCTCGGATGCGAAATCGCGACCGCGGGCGAAAAGGGCGGCCGCGCGGTTCTGACCCTCGCCGACCGTTCGGGAAACCGTGAAGAGATTTCCTGCGATCACGTCATCGCGGCGACGGGATACCGGCCGGACACGCGCCGCCTGTCGTTTCTCGCGCCCGAATTGCGCAGCCGCATCGCCTCTCTGCGGCACACGCCCCTCGTATCGGACAATTTCGAAACGCCAGTGCCGGGCCTTTATGTGATCGGGCCCGCAGTGATCGACAGTTTCGGGCCGCTGATGCGCTTCATGGTCGGCGCCGAGTTCATCGCGCCGCGCCTCGGCAATCATCTGGCGAAAACGCTCGGGGTGCGCCGGCAACGGCGCGCCGCCTGATCCCTTGACGCATCGGCGCAAATGCCGATATGCCTGATCGTGTCAAGGGATTCGTGAATGTTATCACAGAAGGCGCGCTATGCTTTGCACGCCCTGATCGTGCTTGCCGAGCACGGCGGGGGCGAGCCGCTCATGATCGCCAACATTGCCGAACAGGCGCGCGTGCCGCGCAAATTCCTCGAACAGATTCTGCTCGATCTGAAGCGGCGCGGCATCGTGCGCAGCCTGCGCGGCCGCTCCGGCGGCTATCTGATCGGCCGCGCTCCAAGGGACATCACCTTCGCCGAGGTCATCCGCACCATCGACGGTCCGCTGGCGCTCGCGCCCTGCGTCAGCGTGACGGCCTATCACAAATGCGAAGACTGCACTGACGAAGAAACCTGCGCCATCCGCAAGGTGCTGCTCGCCGCCCGCGACGCCACGGCCGCCATACTCGAGGAACGCACGCTGGCCAGCGCGCTATCCGCCTCCAAACGCCGCACCCGCGCCGCGGCTTAAGTATTATCTAACGCAGCGGCTGCGCTAGAGCGGAATCCGGTCACTTCGACCCGAGACTACCCCCTCCGCCTCGCGGAGCCTGTCCTCCGGCCGCGCTTCGCGCGGACCGGGGGGCTCGGCACCCCCACGATGGGGGAGGGAAAGAAAGGGCGCGCTCCGTTGCTTTCCTCCCCCTTCGTGGGGGAGGTGGCGCGACGCGCTGGGGGTAGTCCTCTGGAGCGATTCAATTCGACCGGACAGTACTCTAAAACGCGATCAGGCAGGCTTGCGGAAGCGAAGGGTCATGCGGTCGCTTTCGCCGATGGCGTCGTATTTGCTGTGGTCGAAGGCAGGGTTCTGGGGGCCGCCCTCAGGCCCGCTGAGCCGGGTCGGCGGCAGCGTCCACACGCCGAAGGGGTAATCCTTCGTGTCCTTGGGATTGGCGTTGATCTCCGACTGGTCCTCCAGCTTGAATCCCGCCTTTTGCGCAAGCGCAATGACGTACGTGGTCGACACGTAGCCGTCGCTCGCATCCTTCACCATCGGGCGGGGATCAGCACGGTGTTCCACCAGCCCGAGAACGCCGCCGGGCTTCAGAGCCGCATAGAAATCGGCCATCGCCTTTTCGGGCATGCCGGGATTGCCCATCCAGTTGTGAACATTGCGGAAGGTGAGGACGAGATCGGCCGTGCCGGGCGGCACGAGCGGTCCGGATTTGTCGTTGAAGACCGTCGTCGTGATGTCGCCATAGACGGTTTTGTCCTCGAATTTCGCGGGCAGCGGATGCTTCTCGCTCGGGACGGCTGCGATGTAATGCCCATCCGTCGCCTTGGCGTAGGGTGCCAGAATCTCGGTCCAATAACCGCCGGACGGCCAGATCTCGACGACCGTCATTCCCGGCTTCAGCCCGAAGAACGAAAGGACCCGGCCCGGATGGCGGAACCGGTCGCGGGCGACGAACTGCGGCGAGCGCAGCGGGGAACGGACGGCCTTCGCCAGTGCCGCATCGGCAGAGACACCCGGCTGCGCGCCGGCCGAAACTGCGTTCGCAGGCATGACGACTGCGCAGGCGAGGATGACGCCTGCCATTGCAGCAACCGCGCGAAAATTCATGTCCATCTCCTTGGCCGCCCTCTCGCAATCTAACACGCCGGGTTGCGCTGCCAACATGCGATAATGTGTTGCCTGCCACGCAGGCAAAGTTCCCGGATGACGGGGCGCCGGCGCCGATGCTAGCCTGCATGTACCAGTGGGATTGAAGTGTCGCTTCGATGCCGCGGGCTGTCGAGGCGGGTTCCACAGGCCCTTTCGCATAAGCTGGCATCCTGGGAGCCGGACGTACCGGGCGCTGCGTCCGGCTCAAGGTGGAGAGATCGAATGCGCGTGCGTGCCCTGGTGGCAGCAGTGACGCTCACCGCGTTTCTGGCCGATTGTTCCGGGAACAAGCCGCCCCCACCCCAGCCCCCGGCCGTCACCGCCGCCAGGCCGCTGAAGCGCAAGATCGTCGACTGGGATGATTTCGTCGGCCATTTCGAAGCGGTCGACTCCGTCGATATCCGGCCGCGCGTGACGGGCTATCTCCAGTCCATCAATTTCCGCGACGGTCAGATGGTGCGCAAAGGCGACCTCCTGTTCGTCATCGACCCCCGGCCCTACCAGGCGGCGCTCGACCAGGCGAAAGGTCAGGAGGCGCACGCGATTTCGGCGGAATCGGACGCCGATATCGAGCTTGCGCGCGCCAAGAAGCTGCTCGCCGACGGCGCCGTTTCCGAGCAAGAGTACCAGACGCGGCTCGCTACCGAACAACAGGCGGCCGCCGACGTGATTGCGGCGAAAGCGGCGGTGGAGAGCGCCGCGCTCAATCTCGGCTTCACCCGCGTGACGTCTCCCATCGACGGCCGCACTTCGGACCGCCGCGTCGCGCCCGGCAACCTGGTGACGCAGGATACGACGATCCTCACCAACATCACCGACCTCAATCCGATCCGCTTCATCTTCGACGGCGCGGAGGCGATGTATCTGAAATATCAGCAACTGGGGCAGATGGGGGCCAGGCGCGAGTCGCGGTACTACCCCAATCCCGTCGAGATACGTCTCGAGAACCAGGCCAATTACGTCATCAGGGGCCACATGGATTTCGTAGACAATATGGTGGACACGAACTCCGGTACCATCCGCGGCCGCGCGGTCATTTCCAACCCCAGCCTGCTTCTGACGCCTGGCATGTTCGGACATCTGAGGCTTCTGGGGTCGGGGGTCTATGACGGGCTGCTGATCCCCGACGACGCGATCACCACCCAGCAAAGCGACCAGATCGTCTATGTGGTCGGCCCCGGCAACAGGATCGCGCAGCACAAGGTCACGACCGGCCCACTGGTGGACGGGCTGCGTGTGGTCCGATCGGGGCTGGCGCCGGTCGACGACGTCGTGACCGAGGGCGTCGAGCGCATCAGGACGGGCATGGTGGTGAGGCCGCTGCCCGGCAAGATCGTGCCGCCAAACCCCGGCACCTCTCCCACCCCTGCCGATCTCACGCCGCCGCCGTCAGCGGCGAGCTTCGCCCATCCGCGCTGAGCAGCACGCGGAATGAAATTCTCGCATCTCATGATCGACCGGCCGGTGTTCTCGGTCGTCATTTCCATCCTGATCGTGCTGATGGGTGCGATCGCCTTCTCCAATCTCGGCGTCGGCCAGTATCCGGATATCGTGCCGCCGACCGTGAACGTGACGCTGACCTATCCGGGCGCCTCGGCCGAGACGCTCGCCGAAACCGTCGCCGATCCCATCGAGGAACAGATCAACGGCGTCGAGGACATGCTCTACATGTCCTCGCAGTCGACCGGCGACGGCAATCTGCAGATCACCGTCACTTTCGCGCTCGGCACCGATCTCGACAAGGCGCAGGAACTGGTCCAGGACCGCGTGAACACGGCGCTGCCGCGCCTGCCGCAGGAGGTGCAGCAGACCGGGATCATCGTCCGCAAGAGCTCGCCCGACATTCTGCTGGCGATCCATATGTATTCGCCGGACGGCTCGCTCGACCAGCAATATGTCGCCAATTACGTGACGCTCCAGGTCCAGGAACCGCTGCTGCGGATCGCCGGCGTCGGCGACATCGCGACACGCGCCGCGCGGGACTATGCGATCCGCGTGTGGATCGATCCCGACCGCGCGGCCGCGCGCAATGTGACGGTGGAGGACATCGTCGACGCGCTGCGCAGCCACAACGTCCAGATCGCCGCCGGCAATATCGGCGCGCCGCCTTTCGGGCACGAGCCGGCGGATTTCCAGCTGCAGGTCCAGGCGCTGGGGCGGCTCGTCACCCCGCAGCAATTCGCGGACATCGTCATCAAGCGCGATGCGCAAAACCGCATCACGCGCGTGTCGGACGTGGCGCGCGTCGATCTCGGCGCGGAGAATTACACGACCGACGCCTATCTCGGCTACAAGAAGAACGGCCGGCCGGTAACCGACCCCGCCGCGGCCATCGGCATCCTGCAGCTGCCCGGCACGAACGCCATCCAGGCGGCGGACGGCGTCATCAAGGAAATGGCGGCGCTGCACAAGAGCTTCCCGCCCGGCGTCGGCTACCAGATCATCTACAATCCGACGGAGTACATCAGCCAGTCCATCCACGAGGTCTACAAGACGCTGTTCGAGGCGCTCCTTCTCGTCGTCGTTGTCGTCATCATCTTCCTGCAAAGCTGGCGGGCGGCGATCATTCCCATTCTCGCCATTCCGGTGTCGCTGGTCGGCACATTCGGCGTGATGCTCGCCTTCGGCTTCACGCTGAACAATCTGTCGCTGTTCGGCCTCGTACTCGCCATCGGCATCGTGGTCGACGATGCGATCGTGGTCGTGGAAAATGTCGAGCGCCATCTCGAGGCGGGCATGGCGCCGCGCGAGGCGGCGCATCTCACCATGGACGAAGTGGGCGGCGCGCTGATCGCCATCGCGCTGGTGCTGTCGTCCGTGTTCATTCCCGCGGCCTTCATCCCCGGAATCTCGGGTGAGTTCTACCGGCAATTCGCGCTCACCATCGCCTCGGCGACCGTCATCTCGCTGATCGTGTCGCTGACGCTGTCGCCCGCCATGGCCGCGCTGGTGCTGAAGCCCCGAGACGAGCACGGCAAGACAAAGAGCAGATGGCTGAGGCCCTTCTCCTGGTTTTCTGAACAGTTCAACCGCGGCTTCGGGAAGGTGTCGCATGGCTACGCCAATCTCACTTCGCGGCTCGTGCGCATTGCCGGCGTGATGCTGGTTGTGTATCTCGGCATCATTCTGCTGACCGCCTGGCGCATCGAGTCGACGCCCGTCGGTTTCATTCCCGCGCAGGACCAGGGCTACGTGATGATGGCGGCGAACCTGCCTCCCGGCGCCTCGCTCGCGCGCACCGATGCGCTGATCCGCAAGACAATTCCGGTGGTGTTGAAGTCGCCCGGCATCGTCGGCGCATCCTCCTATGCGGGGGTCGATGCCCCCACGCAGACGACGAATTCGGCTTCCGGCCAGGCCTATCTGATCGAGAGTTCGTTCGAGGACCGCGAGAAGCACGGCATCACCTTCCCGAAACTCGTTGCGGGTTTGCAGAAATCGCTGTCCGCCATTCCCGGCGCCGTCGTCCGCATTCTGCCGCCGCCGCCCGTGCGCGGCATCGGCACGCAGGGCGGCGTCAAGATGATCATCGAGAATCGCACGGGCAAGGCCGATTACCGCGAAATCCAGGACGTGACCGAGAATCTCGTGGCAGCCTTCAACAAGGATCCCGACATTTCCGGCGCCTACACGACCTTCAACACCGACACGCCGCGCATCTTTGCCGACATCGACCGGACCAAAGCGGAATATCTGGGCGTTCCGGATACGCAAGTGTTCGACACGCTGCAGACATTTCTCGGCTCGAGCTATATCAACGACTTCAACTATCTCAATCATACCTACGAGGTGTATGCGCAGGCGGATGCGCCGTTCCGGCAAAACGAGTCTGAGATACTCGGGCTCCAGACGCGCTCGGCCAGCGGCGCGATGATGCCGCTCGGTTCCGTCGTGACACTCAGGCACACCACTGGTCCGTACCGCGTGCTGCGCTATCAGCTCTATCCTTCCGCGGACATCCAGGCGAACACGCCGCCAGGGCATTCGACGGGGCAGACCATCGCGGCGATGGAGCGCATCGCGGGGCGCCTTCTCCCGACCGGATATGCCTATGAGTGGACGGAGCTTGCCTATCAGCAGCAGCAGGCCGGCAACACCGCCGGGCTCGTGTTCGTCCTCGCCGTCATGCTCGTGTTCCTGCTGCTCGCCGCGCTCTACGAGAGCGTGACCATGCCTCTTGCGGTCATCCTGATCGTGCCGATGTGCCTGCTCGCGGCCATCACCGGCGTGAACATCATGGGCATGGACAACAACATCCTCACCCAGATCGGCTTCATCGTGCTGATCGGGCTTGCGGCAAAGAACGCGATCCTGATCGTGGAATTCGCGCGCCAGGGCGAGCTGGAGCATGGCCACGACCGCTATCAGGCGACCGTCGAGGCGGCACGCACGCGGCTCAGGCCCATCCTGATGACGTCCTTCGCCTTCATCTTCGGCGTGGTGCCGCTCGCCTTCGCCAGCGGCGCGGGTGCCGAACTGCGCCAGGCGCTGGGCGTGGCGGTGTTCTTCGGCATGATCGGCGTGACCGCCTTCGGCCTCATCTTCACGCCGGAGTTCTACGTGCTCACGCGCTGGCTCAGCGACCGCATCCCCCAGCCGCCCCAGGTGTCCCGCGCCGCGAAACAATCCAGAAGCGAAAATGGCGCCGACCGGTCATGAGTGAGGGTTCGTCAAACCAACCCAATCTGTCGTCCCCGCGAAAGCGGGGACCCAGCGCGCTCGTGTCCACGAGCGCAAGTGACTCCTTGCGCGCGCCGACGCGCGCCAGAGCGGATTCCGTTGATCTTGGTGCAACACACCCCCCTCCGCCTCGCTGCGCTCGGCACCTCCCCCACGATGGGGGAGGAAAGACACCGCGCGCACCGTTGTTTTCCTCCCCCATCGTGGGGGAGGCGGCGCGAAGCGCCGGAGGGGGGAGTCTTCCGGAGCGAGTCAACTCGAGCGGATCATGCGCTCGCTGGGTTCCCGCTTTCGCGGGAATGACAAGTTATTATTACAGGGTACAAGTGATTTCGGCGGCAGCGATGCTGCTTTCGGCGTGCAATGTGGGTCCCGATTACGCGCCGCCCAAGCCGCCCTCGCCGCCGGCACAGAACTTCGTATCGAATACCGCAACGACGGCTTCCGTGAACGAACCGCCCTCGAAATGGTGGGAACTCTACAATGTGCCCGCCATCGACCGGCTGGTGCAGGAATCGCTGACGCACAATACGGACCTGCTGGTCGCGGCGGCCGATCTGGTGCAGGCGCGCGGCGCCCTCGACCTTGCGCGTGCCGGACAATTTCCCTCGACCACGCTTTCGGCCGGCGCGCAATACGGCGTTTCCACCGATCAGGAGCTCGTCAACACGCTTGAAGGAAAGACGGGCGCTCCCACGCCCGGAATGTTCTACTCGGCCGGCCTCGACGTATCCTACGAAGTGGATCTGTGGGGACAGGTCCGCCGCGCCATCGAGTCGGCGCATGCCAATGTGGAGGCGCAGCAGGCGGTCGAGGACGTCACGCGTGTCAGCGTGGCGGGCGAGACCACGCGCGCCTATGTGAACGCCTGCGCCTATGCCGAGGAGCTGGACGTGGCGCAGCGCTCGCTCAAGCTCGTCACCGACGCCTACAACGTCACTGCGAAGGAAGTCCGCGACGGCGCCGCATCGAATTTCGATCTGGCGCGCGCGGCGGAACTTGTCGCCCAGACGCGTGCCACGCTGCCGATCTATGAGGGTGAACGGCGGACCGCGTTGTTCGAACTGGCCGTGTTGACGGGGAGCCCGCCCGAAGAGATTTCAAAGGACGCGGACGCCTGCAAGGCTCCGCCGAAACTCAAAAACGCTCTTCCCGTCGGAAATGTCAACAGCCTGTTCCGGCGCCGCCCGGACGTGCGAGAGGCCGAGCGGCAGCTCGCCGCCAATGTGGCGCAGATCGGCGTCGCAACGGCCAATCTCTATCCGACGATTACGCTCGGCGCCTCCGGGCAGAGCTTCTCGAACACGGTCGGCGGCCTCGTCAACCCGGCCAATATCAGTTATGGGCTGGGGCCGTTGCTGAGCTGGAACTTTCCCAACATTCTCGCCGCCGAGGCGCAGATCCGCGAGGCGAAAGGCGCGGCTTCCGCTTCCTATGCGAATTTTCAGGGCGTCGTGCTCCAGGCACTTCAGGACACGGAAACAGCGCTGACCGCCTATGCCAACGAACTCTCCCGCAACGCCTCGCTCGTCACCGCGCGAGACCAGAGCCAGATCGCGCTCAACCTCGCCAGGAGCCGCTTCCAGCTCGGCAGCGCAAGCTACCTCGATCTGCTGACCGCCGAAACCGATTTCGTCAATGCCAGCGCCTTGCTCGCCGCCTCCGATCAGGCGCAGGCCTCCGACCAGGTCACGGTGTTCAAGGCGCTGGGCGGCGGCTGGGAACAGGCCCCGGCGGTACAGCCGCTGCCGATCACCGACGCGAAGACGGGGGAGGAGATTGGGGTGAGGTAAAATCGCATTGCCATTTGCGCCAGCGGCACCAGCATCCACGGAGCCGGGTAACCCTGGGACCGCGGGCGTCTCGCCCGCATGCTTCGACAGGCTCAAGATGAGGTATTTTTCTTTACCTTGGGCTTGTCGAAGAGGCGGGCGAGACGCCCGCGGTCCCAGGACGCCATTTGGCATGCTCAGGCGCCACCGCTCTCCGCGTTGAATAGAACCCTCGGGTTCGTGCAGGCGAACTGCATCATACCGCTGGCGGCGAGGCGCTGGAGGGTTTCCCAGGTTTCGCGGCCGATGATTTCAACCGGCGGCGCGGCCTCATCCCTTGCGGCGGCCAACCGGGCATTCTCGGCAGCGGTTTCCGGCGTTCCGATGTCCAATACCGCGAGCAGATGAATTCCGCCTTCGCTGCGCGAGCGTGCCTCGCAATGGACGAACCGCGTGCCGTGACGTTCGCGCAATTCCTCCACGATCCGCTCCTCCGCCGTGAGGATGCGCGGCGGCGTCCCCATCATCGCCTTCATGCGCTCGAGGAAGGCGCCGCGGCCGGACGGCATCTTCAGCTTCGAAAGATCGCCTTCGCCGTCGAGCACGCCGTCGGCGATCGCCTGTTTGCTGCCCAGCAGATGCAGGATGTTGTGCTCGATGCTGTCTTCGCAGACGAGGTTGGCGACCGTCACCGAGCGCAGCTGGTTCTTGCGCCAGGCGCGCGCGATTCGCTGCTCCAGCTTCGCGGGATTCCACGGCAGATCGACATTCACCACCGCGCTCGCCGCCTGGAGATTGAGGCCGACGCTGCCGCTGTCGTGGAGAGGAAAATCCGGCAGGCCGGATCCTGCTTGAAACGGTTGATCTCCGCGCGCCGCCGCACTTGCGGCACCGAGCCCGTGTGCCAGGCGGTCTCCACGCCCATTTCGCGCGCCAGCTCGCGCACCATGTCGAGCATGCGCTCCCATTCGGAGAAGACGATGATCTTGCGGTCCGGCTCCTCGAGCAGATCGGAAAGGATGTTCTCGAGCTCTTCGAGTTTCGGGCTGATCCGGCAGGAGGGATCCAGGATCGCGGGCGTATCGCACACCATGCGCATGCAGGCGAGCAGCATCATGAGCTGCTTGAACTCGGCCTCGAGGAGCGGGCGACGCTGCGCCTGCGCCATGAGACGCATGGCAGGGCCGCGATAGTCCTCGTAGCGCGCCCGCTGCTCCTCGGCCATCGGCACGAAATAGGTCTTCACCGTGCGCGCGGGCAGCTGCGCTTCGACATCGGATTTGCGGCGCCGCAGGATGAAAGGCTGCACGCGCCCCCGCAGCTCGGCCAGATTCTTGTAGTCCACGGGCCGTCCGCGCGCGTCGAGTTCGTAGAAATCGCGGTTGAAGCGGAACAAGGGTCCCAGGATCTCCGGATCGAGATATTGAATGATGGAATAGAGTTCGTCGATCCGGTTCTCGATCGGCGTGCCGGTGAGCACGAAGGCGTAAGGTGCGCGCAGCGACTTCACCTGCCGCGCGGTCTTGGTCTGCCAGTTCTTGATGCGCTGCGCTTCGTCGAGCACCACGACGTCGGGCTTGAGCAATGCGTTGATGTCGCCCGCGTCGATCAGTACCTGCTCGTAATTGACGATGTTGAAGAAGGCGGGCGTGCGATAGGCGAGAAGCCGCTCCATCCGCGGTCCGTACACGAGTTTGGTGGGGCGCTCGCAGAAGCGCGCGATCTGTTCTTCCCATTCCGCCTTGAGCGACGCGGGGCAGACGACAAGCACGCGCGAAACCTTTCCGCGGCGCGCCAGCAATTCGCATGCGGCGATGGCCTGGATCGTCTTGCCGAGCCCCATCTCGTCGGCAAGCAGTGCGCGCTCGCCGAACGCCAGATGCAGCATGCCGTCGCGCTGATAGGGCAGCAGGGGATGCTTGAGAATATCGAAGCCTTCGCGCCCCGCTGAGATCTCCGCAAGAAACGCCGCGCGCGCGTCGGAGCGCAGACGCTGCCGCCGCAGCCGATCGAGCCAGGGCGCGAAATGCGCGGAGACGCGCAAGAACCGGCGTATCCCCGCGGACGCATCGGGCCACGCCACGACCAGCGCCGAAAGCGCATCGTAGTCCGCGATGTGCGTGGCATGGGGGCTGACGAACCGCGCCAGGAATTCCCGCGCCTCGGCCGGCGCTTTCGGATTTCCCGCCGGCCGTGTCACGCGCGCAGCGGCGCTCTCCCGCTTGTCGAGAAAGATTTCCACGCGATCGCCGCCGCGCGCGGCGGCTTCACGGAATGCGCGCGGATTCTTCCTGCGCAGAGCCCCCAGCACGCCCTCGATGTGCTTGCAGGTTCCCAGACCGTTCACGCGGTGATCGATGCAGCCGCAGGAATTGGTGAAACCGTCGAGCGCACGAATCTCCACGTCATAGAACCCGCCGGTCCCGGATTTGACGCGGAAGGTGCCGAAGACGCCGTGCGCGGGCTCCAGCGGCTCGATCGTGCCGATCTCCGTCTCCCCGCGCCAGCGCCGCAGCGCAATCTCCTCGTCGTCGCTTGTCCGCCAGCCCTGTTTGACCGGCCTGTCGAGCACCGCGCGGGCGCGCTTCGACGGTTTTTTCGTGGGGGAGACAAGGGCGGCAGGCGTGGCAACTGCGCGTCCGCTGGCGAGCATGACGACTCCGCGTATCTGAGAATCAGATTCAAACGCTGACGCGATCGACCGTGGCCGAACAAGCGGGACGGCCGCGACTCACAGATTTATGTTCTGCGGTCGCGTGGTCTCCGCCACATCGCTTATGCCATTGATGCGCTCATCCGCGAACGCCGCGGGGAGAGATGATATTTTGGGACGCATCGGCGATCGTCCCGCTGCTGATTGCGCAGCCGCCGAGCAGGCAGCGCAGCATCAGGGCGCGAGTTCGTGAAGCACCCTGGCGATCTGGTCAGAGCTGAAGGGTTTCGGGATGAAACGGTCATGGTCGGGCAGTTCCTCGTCGCGCACAACGACTTTGCCCGAGGTGAGCACAACCCGGACCGAAGGCCAGTTCTCGGCGATGACTTGCGCGAGTTCCAGACCATTCATCGATCCCGGCATGTTGATGTCGGTAAAGGCGATGGCGATGTCCGGCCTGCGTGCGAGAATGGCGAGGGCCTCGCCGGCGTTCGCCGCTTCCAGCGTTTCGCAGCCCGCCTCTTCCACCATTTGGACCGTGTCCAGCCGGATCAGGAACTCATCCTCGACGACAAGTACGACAGCACTCATTCCTCTTGCGCTTCCCGCCGGAGATGACGCAACCGGCATTCCAACAAGTTCCTAACGTGGCTGTAAGGCGATCGATCCGCAGGCCGACTGCGGACCCGAAATTGTCGCTTCGATCATTCGGGCGATCAAAGCAACCAGGAGAGAATCCAAGCCCAAAAGGCTATTCCGAACAGGATCGAGACCGGAAGCCACCAGTTGATGCGCCTGCGAGGCTGACCGGGGGCAGGCATCTGTTCTAGCTCCGGCTCTGCGCCTGCAGCGCGTCGATCGCCGAAAAGCACGCCGCTATCGCGTCCGCTATGGTTTCTCTGAGTCTGCCCTTCACCGGCGCGTCGCGGGTTGTTGCGCTCGTCGGGTACACCTCCCAAAGCCATTCCGACGCCTCCAGCGGCTGGAGGGCGAACTCAACGCCGAGACAACGGGATTTCATGCAACTGGTGCCCCGGCATTCAGTTTCCCGGCCGCCACGCGAAAGCCCCCGCACGGCTCCGTATCTGACCCATGTCAAACGGCACGTGTCAAATGTCGGTTTCTTTATGCAGCAAATATTCATATGAAAATGTCGTCCAGACGACAGTACTCACGGAATTTGGAAGACCCTGTTCCCAGGTTTTTGACGGCGGTATTGCCGCTATTCTATGGTTAATTCGGCCTATTTCTGCGCCGGGCGCACTGATCGGCGAATCGAATGGGAAGGCCTTTTGGGCCAATGGAATGGCAAAGGCACATGTGACAATATATGCTTGCGCAATTGTTTCGGGGGCAAGCGAAAGTCGATGGGGAAGTGGTCGAAGCGGCGGGCGGAGCTGCTTCTTTCTCAAGCCTATTGGTTTGGCGCGGTACCCCCTGCCATGAAGCGGGCAATTCTCGACCGCGGCGAAATCCGCCAGTTCGGACGCGGCGCGTACCTTTACAGGATCGGGGACCCCGTGGACGGCATGTATGCCGCGCTGGAAGGGGATTTTCGCGCCCATGTCCCTGGCGACGACGGCGAACGAATCCTGCTGCGGCTGCTCGTGCCGGAGGGGCACCACATCGTCGCGCGCGCACTCCGACGCCGGTGGGGACGGAGGAATGGCCGTTTTTCAGTCAAACAGAGGAGTGGGTCAACGCAGAAAGTGACGCCCGCGTTATGTATTCGTAGCCC
Source organism: Rhizomicrobium sp. (assembly GCA_036266955.1). Classification (GTDB taxonomy): domain Bacteria; phylum Pseudomonadota; class Alphaproteobacteria; order Micropepsales; family Micropepsaceae; genus Rhizomicrobium. The sequence goes on along the minus strand of DATAWY010000023.1, from coordinate 5,913 downwards.
CCCGTGTTACTCAGGTGGGGGACATCATCCTCTGGACATCTCACCGCGTCTGCGGTACTGTTCCTCGCGGCAGATGGCAGGGGAGAGCTTCATGAACAAGATCGTGCTTATGGCAACGACATCGCTGGTCGGGTTTTGTGTCGGAGGTTTTTCGGCGGCAGGTATGCCGGCATTGTACGGTTCGGGAAAAGCCAGCCCATTTCAGCTACCCACGAAGGCGAAGCTTCTGTGGAACCAGTAAAACAGCGGTTACTCGACGGAGTACGTCTCTTCAGATAACACAACTTCAGCAATTAGTTCTGACATTAACAGTCAGGCAGCCGACGATTTCGTCATTCCACAAGGCAAAAAGTGGACCATTCAGGAGGTTGACGTCACGGGCCTCTATTACGTCGCTTCTGGTCCGGCTACATCCGAAAATGTCATTTTTTACAGGGACAGGAAGGGCATGCCGGGCGCACCGCTCAAGAAGGGAACGTTCGTCAATCTCAATGGTTCTGGCGGGCCAAATTTCGCAATCACATTCCCCGGGAAAGGCCTCAAACTCGGGGCGGGTCACTATTGGGTCTCGGTGATTGCTAACATGAGCTTCGGCCCAAACGGCTGGTGGGGTCAATATGTGAACAGCGTGCAACATGGATATCAGGCGGTATGGCGGAACGAGGGCGGATGCTTTGGAATATGCCAAACATGGTACACGCTCGCGTACGTCAATCGCGGGCCGGATCTGATGTTTGCCCTGAAAGGAAAATCCCGAGCCAACAAGCCTGGATGAAAACGGGTAGCGTCGCCTGGCTGGCACTATTGGGCAAAACGAGCGAGGGAAATTCGAATCCGATCATTGCGCAAAGCCGAGAGGGGAGTATCACATGAAATCGTATGCGATTGCAATTTGTCTGTCGCTCTTGATAGCAAGTGGATTTGCCGGCGCGCAAAGCCTTCCCGTAACCACTGCAAGTCCGTACTTATCGGCAGGGCAGTGCGTGCAGGCAACCGGCTCCAGCACAATCCAGACTTCAGGGTGTGCGGGACGGCGAGGCGTCACGACCATAGGTTCATCGACGTCGCTCGACAACTCGCAGTGCGGTTCACTCATTCGTACGAACGGGCTTGCGTATTACGAAGTGACATTGCCTTCCGCACCGCTCACAAATTGTGAATTCACCTTCGAACCTAACGTCACGGGATTCTATGTCAATACCCTCCTCGGCGAGGCAATCACTGGCGGAACGGCCACGTTTTTCGGCTCGACGCCCGAAGTCAGAATTCCGCAGTGAAGAGGACGTTGACAAATAGCGCCAGAATCTTGTCCGCCCTAACCTCGTCCAATCCTGGACGATGGGCGGATCAGGACAAGCATCCAGTTCTCATTTTCATCCTCTCCGGTGCGCGGTTTTCTGGTTTGCAGCCTTCGATCCGGAAAACCGGCCGGCCGGAACATGCCCCCTGGAGCCTTATTTGTGCCAGTGGGCCGGATCACCCTCCGGATCGGTGCGGCAAAAGCTGCCTGAAGCTTGGCGGGCATGGGTATGCAGGCTTTCCGGACGATGAAAAGAGGAAGCAATGCGCAAGCGTCATCTCGCCGGCATCATGATTTGCCTTGTCTCGCTCGGCCCGAACGCGGCGCGGGCCGAGCAGACCGTATCGAACTTCCTGCAAACCGTTGAAGAGCCTCTGGATCGCGAACGCGCCGAAACGCTTCTGGCCGGGATCAACAGCGGGTTCATGCAGGCAAACACCTGGCTCGCCGAAACCCGCCATGAGGCGCCGATGTATTGCGTGCCGGAGGAGCTGGTGTTTACGGAGGACCAGTTGCTCAGCCTGCTCAAGAAAGGGGCGGACGAAGATCCCGCGATGGGGGATATGAAAGTGCCCGCCGCGCTGCTCGCCGTCATGAGAAAGACCTTTCCCTGCGCGGCGGCCCCGAAATAGTTTTCTCAGACGACAAAGGGCAGCCAGCGCCAGGGCACCCTGATCATATAGGACGCGTATTCCGCATCCTGGCGAAGAAAGTCCTCTTCGACGAAGCTTTTGATCATGAACAGGCCCGCGCCCACCGCAAAGATCGCCGCGTTGGCCGGCGAGTAATTCTGCAGCGCGAGCGCGAGATAGGACAGATAAATGCCGGTGTAGATAGGGTGCCGCATGTAGCGATACGCGCCCTTCGTCACCAGCCCGCGATGCGCCGGAACGAGCCCGATCGAGCGCCCCAGGCTCAGGCGCGCCCAGACGCTGATCGCGCAGCTGGCAAGGCTCAGTGCGAAGATCACCCATGCCGGCGCGAGCGGCAGGCCGGTGGTCGCGAACCGTCCCGCAATGAACAGCCAGTAGGTCGCCACGAAAGCCAGCAGCCAGTAGAGCGGCTGCGGCGTTACGCGGCTCGGCGCGCGGCGGATCAGCATGGTCGCGACGAGCAAGATGAAATTGGCGTTCGTCACGATCCAGGCGAAATTGAACCCGAACGCCCGCATTTCGTGGCGCAATGTCCAGGCGAAAGGAACGCAGGCGGCCAGGGCAACGAGACGGTCCAGCCATGGCGAGGAAAGAACCCGCGCGATCGGCGTCATCGTCAACCTGTCCCGCGCGGGCACAATGGACGCCATGGACGCTCTCCGGATCACTGGTTTCCGGAGAGACTGGCAAGTCCGGTGCCAGTTATCGGTGCCGGAACGGGAGCGCCGTTCGGCTAGCGCTTCGGGGCGACCAGCGCGAAGGCGGCGCCCTGCGGATCGCGGCAGTGCACGATCCATTGCCCGCCGGGTACTTCATGGGGACCCATGAGAAGCTGTCCGCCGCCTGTGGTCACGCGCGCCGCCGCCGCATCGATGCCGTCCACGTTGAAGTAATAGAGCCAGTGCGGCACGGGAACCTGCGGCGGCTTGGTCATCATACCGCCAACCGGCGCGCCGCCGGTGGCGAACAGCTGGTAGATGCCCATCGGCCCCATGTCATGCGCTTCCGCTTTCGTCCAGCCGAACAGTTTCCCATAGAAGGCGAAGGCCGATTGCCAGTCCGCTGCATAGAGTTCGCGCCAGCCCGGCGTACCCGGCGTCCCCATCGGCAGCTCCGGCGGTGCATCCTGCATGAGCGATTTGGCGACGATGAAAACCGCCCCTTGCGGATCGGCGACGACGGCGAAGCGGATGGCGCCTGGAATTTCCACCGGTCCGCGATGAAGCTTGCCGCCTTCCGCCACGATCCGGCCTGCCGTCGCGTCCACGTCATCGACCGCGACATAGCCCGTCCAGCAGGGCGGGACGCCCATGGCCCGCACCTCGTCCGGAATGGGCATCAGACCCGCCACACCCCGGCCGTCTACGGTGAACAGCTCATAGCCCGGCATGCCCGCGTCCTGCACGCCCCACCCCAACCACGTCGCCATAGAATTTCCGCGCCGCGTCCAAATCGGTGCTCATCACGTCGTACCAGAAAAAATTGCCGGCCATCTGCGCCCTCCTGTTGGTTGCTTATCATAACAGGAGAAATTCGGACCCCAGTTGTGAACTTTTTGTGAGCCCGCTTCGGATGCATTGTTCTCGACGGGAGGGTTCAGCGCGAAGCAATCTTGCGCAGCTCCGTTTCCATCGCGGCAAAGACGGCTGACCAGTCATCCCGCTGCGTCTGCCGGAACAACTGTGCCGACGGGTACCAGGGGCTGTCGGACCGGTCGAGCAGCCAACGCCAGTCGGGTATGTATTTCAGCGCGATCCATGTCGGCCGGCCGAGCGCGCCTGCCAAATGTGCGACGGCAGTATCCGCACTGATGACGAGATCCAGATTCTCCATCACGGCAGCCGTGTCGACGAAGGCATCGGGCCCCGTGTCGAACGCCCCCAGCGTCTCCACCCTCATGCCGGGCGGCAGATCGCCCAGTTGTTCGATCCCGTCGCCCTTCTGAAGGCTGATCAGGCGCACGCGGGGAATTTTCGCGATCCGCTCGAAATGGCGGAGGGGGAAGGAACGGCCGATGTCGGCTCTTTCCTGCTTGTTGCCCTGCCAGCAAATTCCAACCCTGAAACCATCTTTCCCGAACAGGTCGCGCCACTTCCCGATCCTGCCGGGTTCGGCGCGAAGGTAGGGAATTGCGGCGCGATAGTTGCGCCGACCGGTCCACAAGGCCAGCGGCAGGCTCAGCAGCGCAATCTGATAGTCGAAACCGGTCACCTCTGCCGCCATCCCGACGACTTCGACGGCGGGATCAAGCCCCCCGAGCAGACCGATCAGCGGTTCCTGCACGGCGAGGATGACATTTGCTCCCTTCTCCCGCGCGAGGCGCGCGTATCTGCAGAACTGGATTGTATCGCCGAGACCCTGCTCCGCGCGGACCAGCAGGGTTTTTCCTTCCAGACCTTCCGTCCCTGTCCACTCGGGCTGCGGATGGCGGCGCGGTCCCGCCCGGCCGGGGAGTTTTTTCCGCCACTCATAGAGCCGCCAGCCCTCGTCGAACCGGCCCAGCAGCAATTGGCAGACGCTTTTGTTCCAGCGGGCTTCCGCAAATTCCGGTCTGATCGCGATGGCGCGGTCATAGCTATCAATCGCGTCGTCGAGGCGCTTCAGTTCCTTCAGCGCGTTGCCTTTGCCGACATGCATTTCGGCAGCATCGGGGTTCAGTTCGACAGCGCGCTCGTAGCTCTCGAGAGCCTCGCCGGGACGGCGAAGCTCGTACAGCATGTTGGCCCTGCCGAAATGCGCGCCCGCGTGATCCGGCTTCAACCTGATGGCCTGATCGAAGCTTCGCAGGGCTTCCTCGGGACGTCCGAGGTCCCAGAGCGCGTGTCCCCTGTTCGCGTGCGCGCCCACATGGTCGGGCTTGAGCTTGATGGCCGCGTCATAGCTTCGAACCGCGTCTTCCGGGCGCGTCAGGTCCCTAAACGCATTGCCCCTGTTGTACCACGCGCCCGCGTGATCGGGCTTGAGCCTGATGGCATGGTCGTAGCTTCGAACCGCGTCCTCCGGGCGGGTGAGCTTCCTGAGAGCGATGCCCCTGTGGTGGTGTGCCTCCGCGTGATCGGGCTTGAGCGCGATGGCGCGGTCGTAGCTCCGAATCGCGTCGTCAAATTCGCTCAACGCGTGGAGCACGAGACCGCGATTGTAATGGACCATCGCCGCATACGGTTTCAATCGGATCAGGGCGTCATAGGAGTTCAGCGCGTCGGCAAAGCGTCCTTGACGATGCTGTTCCACGGCTTTGCGGAACATCGCTGCAGGATGGTCGGTATCGCTCGCGCGCATTTCAGCCTGTGGCGTTCGCGGCGGTGAAAGGCCCCGGTCAGGTAAAGCTGCTGATGCTGCCGGGTGGTTTTGGAGCGGGCGACGCGACTCGAACGCGCGGCCCCAACCTTGGGAATGTTGGTCCCGGTTTGTTCTTGCAGTTACCCCGGCTTTCTACAGTATCCCTTTCGTGCATTAACCGCGTGTTTGGTTGCGTTTCGAGGGTGCCTATCATGCATGAACGTTCCCAGAACTTCCCGTGGGGTGGTACCCCGACGGTACCCCGGCGGATTTAGGCCCGTGCGCAGCTCTGCAGAGGACACCCCGGCGCCCCCAAACGCGGAAGCTCACCAAACGGGTCGTGGACGCGCTGAAGGCCGATCCGACGGGCAAGGATGTCATCCACTTCGACTCCGAACTGCGAGGCTTTGGTGGGCGTATAAAGCCGTCCGGCGCCAAAAGCTACGTTCTCAAGTATGGGAGCCGCTTCGGACAGCAGCGCAAGCTCCACATCAGACGATCTTGGGGTCCGCGCCGGGGATGAGAACCGCGCCGGCGGCAACTAGTTTTACTGCGTCATATAATTAGAGGATTGTTGCGTTGGATTTTTCGAGCGCAGCAGGGACATCTTGGCAGGGTTCTGGCGAGTGCGACGCTCAGACGGCGCCGCAGGGTTGCGATCGAGTTGGGAATGTGGCGCTC
>DATAWY010000022.1:0-109597 GCA_036266955.1 Rhizomicrobium sp. | reverse complement strand
GCCGGCGATGTCGAACAGCGTGGCGAGATAGCGAAGCTGCATCGCCTGCGGCACCGGCGCCAGGATGCGGGCGGCCTCGACCAGCTTCTGCGCCGCCTGCTGCTCGCCCTCGGCGTTGATGATCTTGGCGCGGCGCGTGCGCTCGGCCTCGGCCTGGCGCGCGATGGCGCGCACCATGCTCTCGTCGAGGTCGATGCGCTTGATCTCGACATTGGACACCTTGATCCCCCAGGCTTCCGTCTGCTTGTCGAGCACGTCCTGGATATCGGCATTGAGCTTGTCGCGGTCCGCCAGCATTTCGTCGAGCTCGTGCTTGCCCAGCACCCAGCGCAGCGTGGTCTGCGCGAGCTGGCTCGTCGCCATCAGATAGTCGCGGACCTGGATGACGGCGCGCTCGGGATCGATGACGCGGAAATAGATGACCGCGTTGACCTTCACCGAAACATTGTCGCGGCTGATCACATCCTGCGGCGGCACTTCGTCGACGACGACGCGCAGATCGACGCGCACCATCTGCTGCACCGCCGGCACCAGCAGGAACAGCCCGGGGCCTTTGGTGCCGGTGTAGCGCCCGAGCGTGAAGACGACGCCGCGTTCGTATTCGCGCAGCACGCGCACCATCGAGAACCAGATGATGGCGATGATGATGAGGATGAGCACGACGCCGACAGGAAACATGGGATTCTCCTTGCCGGTCAGGCCGGCTCGACAATCAGAACGAGGCCGTCATGACCGACGACCCGGATGCGGCTCCCGGGCGCGAGCGCGCGTTGGGAGCGCGCACGCCAGATCTCGCCTTGTACACGAACCCGGCCCTCGCCGTCCTGCCATACCACGGTTTCGCCTTCGGCGCCGCCCAGCGCCTCGCGGCCCGTGACCACCGGCCGCCGCCGCGAACGCAGGAGCAGGCCGACCGCCAGGAAGAAGAAGGCGGCGGTGGCGGCCGTGATCGCGCCAACGACGGCCCCCGACAGATGAAATCCCGGCGCACCCGCGGGGAACATGATGATCGCCCCGATCGCGAAGGCGAATACCCCGCCGACCCCGAGCACGCCGAACGCGCCGATATGCACCTCCGCGATCATCAGCCCGATGCCGAGCGCCACCAGCGCCGCCCCTGCGTAATCGATGGGCAGCAGGCTGAGCGCGAACAGCGCCACCAGAAGGCTGATGCCGCCGATCAGTCCCGGCACCACCATCCCCGGATTGAGGAATTCGAAGATCAGCCCGTAGAAGCCGATCATCATCAGCAGGAACGCGATATTCGGATCGGTGATGACGCCGAGGAAATCCGTCCGCCATCCTGGCGCCAGCTTCACGATCGCGAGGCCGGTTGTTTTGAGCCGCTGCGGCTTCCCATCGACGGTGACGGTTCGCCCGTCGATTTGGCGAAGGAGATCGGGAATATCGGCCGCGATCAGATCGACCACATGAAGCTTCAGCGCCTGCGAGGCCGGCAGGCTCATCGCTTCCCGTACCGCCTGTTCGGCCCAATCGGCATTGCGGTGGTTAAGCTCGGCGAGGCTGCGGATATAGGCCGCGGCGTCGTTGACGATCTTGCGCGATTCCGTGTCGGCGGGCTCGGGCACGGGTTTGCCCTTTCGCGCTTCCCCGCCGGTTTGGGGATTGCTGCCGCCCGCTGGCTGCATGGTGCCGGGCAGCCCGCCCATCTGCACGGGCGTGGCGGCGCCGATGTTCGTGCCCGGCGCCATGGCGGCGATGGCGCTTGCATAGGCGATATAGGTGCCGGCGCTCGCCGCGCGTGCGCCCGCCGGCGCGACATAGGTCGCGACCGGAACGGGCGAGGACAGGATCGCGCGGATGATCTCGCGCATCGCGCTGTCGAGACCGCCCGGCGTGTTCATTTCCAGAATCACCAGCCGCGTCTGCGCCGGATCGAGCGTCGAAAGCTCCTGCGTCACGTATTCGGCCGTCGCCGGCCCGATGGCGCTGTCGATCTCGAGCACCGCCACGCGGCCGGCAGCGGCCGCCGCGGGCGACGTGATCATCAGTACACTGAGCAAAACCGCGGCGAGCCCGCAAAAGGCGGCGGTGCCGGTTCCCGAAGCTGAAGCGCGGCGCATTGGCGACTCCCTGCCCTCGACCGGCATACTACCCCAAATCTCCGCCCGTCGTCTGCGCCGCCGCGGGGGACTGTTGCAGTTTGAAACCTGGAAGCCCACGTGCTCCAGCCGGGGCCGGGCGAACTGGTCGGTCAGGCTGTCTGCCCCGCATGGCCGAACGCGGCGTCCAGCGACGCAATCGCAGAATGGCAACCCGGCGACTGATTTGTCTGGAACCTCGTGCCATGGTCCGACCCAATCTGCCCGCAGGTGAAGCAAGGTATCCACAATCGCATGCGCAAGCGCCACGCACGCGGTTGACCCCGATGTCCTTGTGCGGTTGATCACATCGGATTATGCAAGGCAGGTTGCTGCAGTGGAGCACTATGTCATCCGCGGCGTTTTGGCCGCTCATTTTGTGCTCGCGGAGTCCGTGCGCTCAAGCCGGGACTGGTTCGCGGTTGGAGAATTTTCTGCGGATCTTGATTTTGCCCGCCCGTCGGCGGGTCACCCACAGATCGCGCTGCAATTGCATCCTCAGCCAATGATCCGCGGTACTCCAGCCGACCTTTTCGAGGCGGATCGCCATTTCGGGCGAAACGCCACTATGGCCGTTGAGCAAATCTGAAAGCGCTTTGCGCGTCACGCCGAGCGCTTCCGCAGTCTCGGTCACGGTGAGACCAAGCGGCTTCAGGCACAACTCGCGGATGACCTCACCTGGATGCGCGGGATTGTGCATGTCCATCAACAGACTCCTCTTCGCGCGCTAGTGATAATCGACCACGTCGACATTTGTCGCGTCCTCGCCGTCAAACTCAAACACAAGGCGCCAATTGCCCGTCACCGAGAGCGCCCACTGACCTTTGCGCTCGCCCTTCAGCGGATGAACGCGCGCGCCGGGCAACTGGCCCGTTTGTTTCGGGTGCGTTGCCGTTGCGAGCGCCGTCAGCAAGCCCGAAGTTTCGCCACGTGCTTTGGGTTCACACCGCGGGCGTCGCCTTCGCGGTAGAATCGCTTCCAGACCCTTGTGACGAAAACGCCGGATCATCCGTCCTCGCTAGACAAGCGTAAGGTGACAGGTGACAAACGTCAAGACCGCGGATTGCGCGGGGCACTGCGGCTCTTTGATGAAGCCGCGCTCGCCCGCAGGCCTCGGTTCGTTCCGCGGCTTATTCGCTCTCGATCTCGAATAACAGATGCTCGGGCGTGAGATCTCGACTTCCTCGTGGATTTTGAACCGCTTCCGCCTGTGGCGTACGCGGATGCCTCCCCGTTGCGGCTCCCCAGGAAGAATTGGCACACAGAGCCGCAGAGCCATGGAGGATAGCTATTTATTTTTCTCCGTGGCTCCGTGGCTCTGTGTGAACCTTTTTTTCCGATTCCACCATGATCAGCCTTGTCCGCATCGGGCGGATGGCGACTTCGCCTTGATGTGACAATGGCCCTTACCGGCCGGCGTCGGGCTTCGTGCGGGGAAAATGTTCCGTATGGGTTTCGGCGGTGCGGCCGTGATAGAGTACGCGCCTTCCCGGGAAAGATACGAAATAACCTGCGCAGCCGGCTTTCGTCACCTTTTCGCAGAAGCCCTTGTAGGTATAACCCGGCGCCTGCGCCTGGGCTTCGCGGATCGCTTCGCGCACGGCAGCGGAGTCGAAGCGTTCGGCGACGGGCAGAGGGCTGTGCCCGGTCTCGAGCGCAAGCGTTTCGCCGTCCGGTCTGTAGTAGACGCGCTGGGCGCGGCGGAAATCGACGGCATAGCCGTCGAAGCCTGCTTCCATCAGCAGCTTCACGCTTTCGGGGAAGCTCATGGTGTCGGCTTCCGCGCCTTCGAGCGTAGCGCGGGCCAAATCTTTCCCGTCTGCAGTCATGTCCATGTCCTTTCTTGGGTGGGTGAGGGAGGTGCGCCGTCAGTCGACGGGAAGGGATTTGAGGCCGCGCGTCTCGACGATGCCCCGCAGGATGCGGAGCAGCACCGCACGGTCCTTCGGCGCCAGGCGATCGAAGAATTCCTTGTCGTTGGCATCGGCCAGGGCGGCGAGCTGGGGCACGAGCCCGCGGCCTCTGGCGGTCAGAGCGAGGGTCTGCGCCCGCCCGTCCTGCGGGTCGGCCGTGCGGGCGAGCAGCGATTTCGCGATCAGCCGGTCGGCGAGTTTGGTGACGGCGCCGCGCGTCATGCCCACGCGCCCGGCCAGACGGCTCGGGGCGAGGGCGTCGACATCGAACAGCTGACGCATGAGCACCCATTCCGCCACCGTCACGCCATGGGCCTCCACCTTGCGGGCAAAACCCTGCGAGACATGGTTGGACACAAAGCGCAGCCAGTAGCCGAGATGGTCCGTCAGGCCGGAAGCGGGCAGGGGCGGTTTCATGGCGCGCCTATTGGTTAACTAGGAAACTATCACGGGAAAGTTTCCTTGTCAACCATATGCCGATGGGGCGGCGGCAGTGGCCGAATTCGGCGACAGTGGGGCACGAAGGGTCGGCGTACGAGCGCCGCCGAAATTAAAATGCTTACGCACCAATGCACTTGACAACACATCCGGAATGGTTCTATATAGACCTGAATCGGTTTGCGCGAGCGAGGCATTCATGACCCTATCCACTGCCGGCTACACCATCGGCCGCGGAAAGCCGCCACTGCATACGAGGTTCCAGAAAGGCCAGTCGGGGAACCCGAGCGGCAAGCCCGGACCGGCGAAGCTCGCGAAGATGCGGTTCCGGCGGGCGCTTTACGCGGCGCTGGAAGGCTCCCCTGAGGAGATTGAACTTTCGAAGCCCGAGACCTCCCTCGCTGCGATCGCCAGACAAATGGCGCTCGATGCCGCCGCCGGGCGCGTCGCGGCGCAGCGGCTGGTGCTGTCGCTGCTCGATGCGGAGAGCGCGGGGCAGGACAAGGAGGCTTCGGCGCGAGAGCGGAACGAAGCGGACCCTTTTTCCCTGCGGCAGGGAGTATCTCAGGGACGCGGAGAACAATGGCTGGAGGATATTTTGTGGCCTGACGAGCCTGAAATGACCGGGCGGAGCGCTGGTGGACCCCGTGGAGAATGCGCCAGGGAACCGGCGCCCACCGCGGCGGCCCGGGAGCGCGGCGGAGTGGACCCTTTTTCCCTGGTGCAGGGAGTATCTCAGGGACGCGGAGAACAACGGCTGGAGGGTATTTTGTGGCCTGAGGAGTCTGAAACGACAGGCCGGAACTCTGGTGGCTCCCTTGGAGAATGCGTCAAGGAACCGGCGCCCGCAGCGCCGGCGCGAGAGCGAAACGGAGCGCAACCTTTTTCCCTGCTGCAGGGAAAAACGCAGGGAAGCGCCAAAAATCGGGAAGAGCAGATTTGCGCGGCGCTCGGCGCCGGCAGGGTACCGGCAATGGCGCCTGCCCACACCGGAATGCGGGCGCGGCTGATGATGGGTACGTCCGCCGCGCCTTCAGGCGATGCGATCCGTTTCGGGCTGTCTCCGCCCGCGGGGCGGCGTGCTTGAAAGCAGGGGGATGAGCACGATTGCGGCGGCGATTACGCCCGTGCCATGGAACAGTTTGACACGGCCAACGCGCTGCGGGCGCGGGATCTCACTTTCGGTCGGGCGGGCTTCGAAGCCATCATCGACCGGACCATTCGGTTCAATTGCCTGCGTCTGGGAGCGATCCACGCGCTGATGCCCAACGCCAAAATCATCCATTGCCAGCGCGACCCCGTCGATACGTGTCTGTCGATCTACGCGAACCTCCTCAAGAGCCGCGTGAGCTTCGCGGCCAGGAAGGACGATCTGGCGTTCTGCTATCGACAATATCTCCGGGTGATGGAGCATTGGCGCAAAGTCCTGCCGGCAGATAATTTCATGGAAGTTCAGTACGAGCCGCTGATCGCGGATCGCGAAGCGGAAACCAGGCGGCTGACTGCGTTCGCCGGGCTCGACTGGAACAACCTCTCGCAAAACTGCCATCGGGCATTCTTTGCAGCCGGCACAACGACGCGCTTGCGCCACTGGATACAGTCGCACTCCAGGCCTTCGGCAATGTTCTGGATGCGGCGGCTTATGTCAGTATGAAGTCGCTGGCGACAAGAAACGCTTTGTCGCGGACAAATCAGATCGAATCTGCGGCTTGCGCTTCGACATCGGCGTCCTGGAATTTGAACTGATTGTCGATCCGGCCGGCGTCGATTTCGAGGCGATCCGCAGCGAGCACTTTTATCGGCCTTCCGGAATCGATCTCGCCGGCAGGCGGCGAAGCGCCCATGTTCATCTGAGCGGTCCCGGATTTGCGGCCGACGAATCGGCGCGCTTCACCTTGTCGGAAACGCGCCCGGGCGAATGACGGACGTTTTCGCCCGGCCTTATCCGAGCGGCTTGCCGAAAGACACTGGTGCCGGAGGTGAGAATCGAACTCACGACCTACCCCTTACCAAGGGGTTGCGCTACCACTACGCTACTCCGGCGGTCCGATGCGCGCCGGAAAGAGCAGCGCGGCGGTCAGTGCGGCGTTGCTATAACCCAAGCTCTCGGAGAGGAAAAGAGTGGCAAAAGCTTCCGCCGAGGAGCGGCGCGAACGGCTCGCCAAAGCGCTCAGGGCCAATCTGAGGCGGCGCAAGGGCAGGCCCGTCGCCGTGGCGGATGAAGGCAAGCCCGAGCCGCAGGAGTTGGGCGCGCCGGAGGCCCCGCCCCGCGAGGCGCTATCCCCGCACGCGCCCGCAGGTTAGAAAGACGGCCGCCCCCACCGCAAAGGTCACGGCACCCAAGACATGGATCGTATCCGAATTCAGGGCGGCGCCCGTCTCGAGGGCACCATCCCCATCAGCGGCGCCAAGAATGCGGCGCTGCCCCTCATGGCGGCCTGCCTCCTCTCCGAAGAGCCGCTGGTGCTTTCCAACGTGCCGAAGCTCGCCGATATCGCTTTCATGGCCGAGCTGCTCGGCAGCCTTGGCGTCAAGGCCGAGCGCGCGAATGGCACGATTGCACTGTCCTCCGCCGGCATCCGCGAAACCACGGCCGCCTACGACCTGGTACGCAAGATGCGCGCGAGCTTCCTGGTGCTGGGACCGCTGGTGGCGCGCCGGGGACAGGCGCGGGTGTCGCTGCCCGGCGGGTGCGCGATCGGCGCGCGGCCCGTCGATCTGCATATCCGGGCGCTGCTTTCGCTCGGCGCGGCCATTGAACTGCGGGAAGGCTATGTGATCGCGAGTGCCGCCGGCGGCCTGCGCGGCGCCCGCATCGAATTTCCCCAGGTCTCGGTCGGCGCCACCGAACATGCGCTGATGGCGGCGGTGCTCGCGAAAGGCGAAAGTGTGATCGTCAATGCGGCACGCGAGCCGGAAATCGTCGATCTCGGGCGTTGCCTTGCGGCGATGGGCGCGCGCATTTCGGGACTAGGTACCTCCTGCATCGAGGTCGAGGGCGTTCCGGCGCTGCATGGCGCGGCCTACAGCGTCATGCCCGACCGCATCGAGACGGGCACCTACGCGCTTGCGGTGGCCATCGCGGGCGGCGATGTCGAGCTTCAGGACACGGAGCTGGATCTCGTCGGCGCGATCGTGCCGCTCCTCGAAACGATCGGCACCGAAATCGCCGCCACCAATCGCGGACTGAGGGTGCGGCGCAACGGGGAGCGCCCTATATCTGCGGATGTGACCACCGAACCCCATCCCGGCTTCCCGACGGACCTGCAGGCCCAGTTCATGGCGCTGATGACCACGGCCGACGGCGTGTCGCGTATCCGCGAATCCATTTTCGAGAACCGCTTCATGCATGTGCCGGAGCTTTCGCGCATGGGCGCCAGGATCCGCATTGAAGGCGACACGGCCGTGGTGACCGGCGTGGAACGGCTCGCCGGCGCGCCGGTGATGGCCACCGACCTGCGCGCGAGCGTCAGCCTGGTGCTGGCCGGGCTGGTCGCCGACGGCGAAACCACCGTCAACCGCGTCTATCACCTCGACCGCGGCTTCGAGCACATCGAAAAGAAGCTGTCGCAGGTGGGCGCCGGAATCCAAAGGCTGGCCGGATGAACATGCACAGGATGGTCCTGGCCGCGGGCGATGCGGAGGATCTGGAAACGATCTCCGCGTGGCTGCAGGACGCCGTGGCCAAGGTGAAGGATCTGGTGTTCCTGCCGAAGTCGCGGCGCTTCGCGGGCGTGTTCAATCGATTCAAATGGGAAAGCGCGGACGGACCGGGGACGCGGGTGCGCGCCGGGCTTCATATCGACGGCGTGCTGTCCGCCAGGTCCTGCCGGTTGCGGGCGGAAAATCCGGAGGCCGTGGCGTCCCTTCTCGCCATCCGTTTCCAGCCGAACGGCACCGAAGATCCGGGCGGAACCATCGAACTCGTCTTTTCCGGCGGCGGCGTGCTGAGGCTGGAAGTGGAGTGCATCGCGGCCGAGCTCAGCGAGCTCTCCGGCGAATGGGCCGCCCGCGGCCGCCCGGTGCATGAGACCGAAACCTGAGCTGTTCGTGCACGCAGCGCACAAAATTCATTCACAATGAGACAGTGAGACGATGAGAAGAAACGATGCGCGCCGTCGCACGCAATTCTTCCTCGCTGACTCACCGCCTCATTGTAAAATTTCCCCATGAACGACACATCGCGGTACCGGCTGGTTGCGATCGAACTGGACGAGCGGATGTTCGCGCGGCGCACGCGCGAAATCGAGCAGGAACGCGAGATCGCGATCTACGATTTGCTCGAAACCAACAGCTTCGCGCCGCGCGGCTCGGAAGGCGGTCCCTACCGGCTGGTGCTGGCGGTCGAGGAGAACCGCCTCGTCTTCACCATCGATCTGGCCGAGGGCATTCCACACGGCAAGGTGATGCTCTCGCTCACGCCGTTCCGGCGCATCGTCAAGGACTACTTCCTGATGTGCGACAGTTATTTCAAGGCAATCCGCAACGCGCCCGGCCATCAGATCGAGGCGCTCGACATGGGGCGGCGCGCGCTGCACAACGAAGGCTCCGCGCTCCTCAAGGAGCGCCTCGAAGGCAAGATCGAGATCGATTTCGACACAGCGCGCCGGCTGTTCACGCTGCTTTGCGTGCTGCATCTGAAGGGATGAGGCGGTGCGCGGGCCCAATGGCGAGGAATTGCCGGGCGCCGTGTTGTTCGCCTGTACGCTGAACGCGGTGCGCAGCCCCATGGCCGCCGCACTCATGCGGCATCTCTACGGCCGGTTCGTCTATATCGATTCGGTCGGCGTGCGCCTGGGCGAGCTCGACCCTTTCGCCGTGGAGGCGATGGACGAGATCGGCATCGCCATTGGCCGCCACAGGCCGAAGCGATTCGAGGATCTCGAGGACACGTCCTTCGATCTCATCGTCACGCTCTCGCCGGAGGCGCATCACAAGGCCATGGAGCTCACGCGCACGATGGCGGTCGAGGTGGAATACTGGCCGACCTTCGACGCCACCGCCACCGAAGGCTCGCGTGCCCAGCGGCTCGACGCCTTCCGCGCCGCGCGCGATGCGTTGCTGCAGCATATCGAGCGCCGCTTTGCCGCCGGCAGCGTCGGCGACGCCTGAAAGCGCTTTACCTTGCTTTTCGGCGGCTTCGGTGCAATCTCCCGCCGCCAAGAAACGAAACCAGGGGACGAATGCCGAAGGAAGAGCTTCTCGAATTTCCGGGCACGGTCAGCGAGCTTCTGCCCAACGCGACTTTTCGCGTGAAGCTCGAAAACGGACATGAGATCATCGCGCACACGGCCGGCAAGATGCGGAAGAACCGCATTCGCGTGCTGACGGGCGACAAGGTGCTGGTGGAAATGACGCCCTATGACCTCACCAAGGGGCGCATCACCTATCGTTTCAAATAGACCGGCGCTTGTGCTGGCGAGCGCCAGCGCCAGGCGCGAGGCGCTTCTCGCGCAGGCCGGAATCATCCCCGATGCGATCTTGCCCGCCGGGATCGACGAAGCACCGCTCAAAGGCGAATTGCCGCGCCTGCATGCGCTACGCCTGGCGCTGGCCAAGGCCGAAAGCGTGCGCCGTGCATGGTCCGGGGATGCCGCGATCATCCTGGCCGCCGACACGGTGGTCGCCTGCGGCCGCCGCATTCTTCCCAAGGCGGCGACGCGGGAGGAGGTGCGTGCCTGTCTGGCCCTGCTTTCCGGACGGCGCCACCAGGTTTTCACGGCCATCGCCGCGCCGCGCAGCGACGAGGATCGTCCGCCCCGCCACCGTCTTGTGCTGACGCGCGTCGCCTTCAAACGCCTGTCGCGCGAAGAGATCGACGCCTATGTGGAAAGCCGGGAAGGTGAGGGCAAAGCGGGGGGCTACGCCATCCAGGGACGCGCCGAAGCTTACGTGCGGCAGTTGAACGGTTCCTGGTCCAACGTGGTGGGATTGCCGCTCCTCGAAACGCTCGCCCTGCTCGAAAGCGGGGGATACGCGCCAGCCTCAGTCATGTTAGCGTCACATGGCTGATATCGACTGCAAGGCCGAATGAACAAGGAAATCCTGATCAATGCGGGCGCCGGAGAGGTTCGCGTTGCCGTCGTCGAAGATGGCCGGCTGCAGGAGCTGTTCTTCGAGCAGACGATCGGTATGGAGGATGGCGCCCTGAGGCGCCGCAGCGGAAGCAGCGGCAGCCACGGGCTGATCGGCAATATCATCCTGGGCCGCGTGCAGCGGGTCCTGCCGGGCGTGCAGGCGGCCTTCGTCGACATCGGGCTCGACCGCTCCGGGTTCCTCGGCGCCCGCGAGGCGCGTTGCCTGGCCGACCTGCCGGGATTTCATGCGCCCGCCCGTGCTGCGCCGCCCTCCGGGGACGACCCGACGCCGGGGCTGATCTGCGGCGAGGAACGCGCGCCCAGGATCGGCGAATGCGTGCACGAGGGCGAAGAGATCGTCGTGCAGGTGGTCAAGGATCCCATTGGCGAGAAAGGGGCGCGGCTTTCGGCCAATATATCCCTGCCGGGGCGGCTCCTGGTACTGGTGCCCAATCAGCAGGGCGTGGCGCTCTCCCGCCGCATCGACGACGAGGCCGAGCGCGCGCGGCTTACGGCGCTCTGCGCGCAGATGCTTGCGGAGGATCGCGGGGGCTTTGCAGCCGGCGCCGGCTATATCGTGCGCAGCGTCGCCATCGGCGCCGAACTGCCGGAGTTGCGCGACGATGCCGAACGTCTCGCGGAAACCTGGCTGGCGGTATCAGCGCGGCGAAAAAGCGCGCGTGCGCCGGCAACGCTGCACCAGGAGCTTGGTCCGGTCGAGCGCGCGATGCGTGACGAAGTCGATGGAGCCACCACGCGCGTGATCATCGACGACGCGGAGGCGCTGGAGGCCGCCCGCGCGTATTGCCGCCGCACCACACCGGGCCATGAAGGAAAGCTCGAGGCGTTCGCCGGCCCTGGGCTGCTTTTCGACCTTTACGACGTGGAGGAGGAGATCGAGCAGCTTCTGAGCCCGCGCCTGCCGCTCGCCTCGGGCGGCTGGATCACCATCGAGAGCACGGAAGCCTTGACGGCAATCGACGTCGATTCGGGCAGCTTTATCGAGTCCACCGGGCTCGAAGAAACAAGCCTTCGCGTCAACCTGGAAGCGGCGGAGGAGATCGGCCGGCAATTGCGGCTGCGCGGCATCGGCGGACTGATCGTCATCGATTTCATTCATGTGAGCGCGCCCGCAAATGCGGAAATTCTCATGGCCGCGCTCGAGGAAAGCCTCGCGCGCGACCGCACGCCGGCCCAGATTCTACCGATGTCGGAATTCGGTCTCGTCGAGATCACACGCAAGCGCACCCGCGATCCGCTGGCGCGGATGATGACCGAAAACTGCCACACCTGCCGCGGCCGCGGGCGCCTGCGCTCCTGTGCCAGCGTGGCGATGGAGATTCTGCGCCGCGTGGAACGCGAAGCGCTGCACGTGCCGGGACGCCCGATCCTCGTGCGGGCGTCGCTGGAGGTCGTCGAGTGGATGCAGGCCCATGACACCGGACTGCGGCGGGCACTCGCGCGGCGGTGCGCGCCCCGCGTGAGCTTCGAGCCGCGGCCGGAATTCACCCGCGACGGTTTCGATGTCATCGCGCAACACTGAGCCGCGCCGCTGCCAGATCTGCGGGCGGCCGCCCCAGGCCAGATTCAAGCCCTTCTGCTCGAGCGCCTGCGCCGACATCGACCTTTCGCGCTGGCTGGAAGGCCGCTACGCCATTCCGGCGCAGGAGGAGGAGGACGAGGCGGACTCCCCGGGCTCTGCCGGAGACGGCACGGACGCGGCGTGAGCGCCGATGCTGGACACGGCCCACCCCCTCTTCTAAAAAGCCCGGCCATTCCGGTCCGCCGGACGGTCGCCCAGGTAGCTCAGTCGGTAGAGCAGCGGACTGAAAATCCGCGTGTCGGTGGTTCGATTCCGCCCCTGGGCACCAGCAGATGGAAGGGGTTGAGCAACAGGGTGCGCCAGCGCTTTCGGCATCACGGTAATAGCGCCGCATGAAGATGTCATCAATATCCGGACAAATCTCGCGGCGACCGCTACCGTTGACGTACGGGTGATGGGTGAAAATGAGATAATCCCGTCTCTCTCCAAAAAATCCATCAGGGCGGACGTGAACAATCTGCTGGCGCATAATTTCTGGTCGGAGCAGCAGTTTGAGACATGGAAAGGTGAAGGTGCGTTCGGTCCCGACGCGCAAGGGTTGACGATGGCGCCAAGCGGCGCGGCCCTGCCGGCGATGTCGGATGCGCCCCCAAATTGCCCCGGAACAAACCAAATTAGGCCGCATCGCCGGTGACGACAGCCGACATGACGATAGCGGCCGACAGGGATCGCACGGCAGATCGGGACCGGGCGCTGGCGCGTCTCTACTGGACGGCTCTCGCACTGGCGGTGATCACGGGCGTTTATTCCATCCTGAGCGCGCGGGGTCTCGTCTATGACGGGTGCTATTATCTGCTCGGCGTGGCGGGGCATCGCACCTTTCAGCTGATCGAACCCGCGCGGACCACCGTCCAGATTCTGCAGCAATGCCTGGCGGTCGCGGGCGCGCGGCTCGGCATCCATGATCTGTGGACGCTGGGTGTATTGTTCTCGGCCGGCGCCTCGGGATGGCCGCTGATCCTGACGGCACTATGTTGGTTCGTCCTGCCGCGCGGCAACAAAAGCTGGATCGCGGGGCCGCTGCTAAATCTGGTTCTCGCCATTCCGGCCACGAGCTTCATCGGCATCGGGGAGGGAATCATCGCCTCATGCCTGTTGTGGCTCGCCTTCCTGCTCATCGAATTCCGGATGGACAAGCCGGCCGGCGCGCTCGCTTGCGTTTGTGCGACTGCGGCCTGCGCGTTCTCGCAGGAATCCGCTATTCTGTGCCTTCTTGTCATTGCCGCTGCTGCGGGTTTTCGGATTTCCGACACGAAAGGTTTCTGCCGGCTCGCGGCGCTCGCGACCACGCTGCTCGCCGCTGCCGCCGCCGCCAACATGCTGCGCTGGATTCTCTTTCCCCGCAGCACCATCGAGCGCGGCGATTTCTTCGTGAGCATGCTTGGCGGGTTCGTCGGCAGCCCGGCGGCGCCGAATATTCCGGTCCTGGCGAGCCTTGTTGCGGCAGCTGCGGTTGTGGCCGTGTTGCGCGGGCGGAAAACCGTCGCGAGAACGTGTGCCGCCGTGGCCATCGCAATCATCGCCGGTCTGCTCGTTCTGCTTCTCGCCGATCCGGACAATATGCTGGCACCGAGCCGGTATTTCGCGGCGCGCGGACTTCCCGTCGCGCTGACGACGGTCCTCGCCGCGTTCTTTCTTCTCCTGAAACGGCGCAGACAAACGCCGGCACGATTTGCGACTTCGCCGGTGCTTGCGATCATCCTGGCGCTTGCCGCAACGCAGGCGGCCGCGCAGGGCATGATGACGTATCAGTGGAACAGCTACCTGCAGGCACTCCGGAGGATGGTCGCCGTGCAAGATGGCGTCATCTCTCACGCCCAGGCCATGGCGCGGCTCGACCCGCGAGGGACGCGTTTCCGCCGCCAGCTGCTGGAACATTGGAGTGTCGAGCCGCTATCGATTCAGTTGGCACCGAGAGGCCAGGTACAAGCGCTCGTCGAGCCGGCGCCAAAGGCACGCTGGGTGCCGTACGACCCCCACAATCCCTCCACGCTGCCGCAAGCGCAGGGGCTCGACTGGTCGCAATTCGTGCCGCGCTCCGGCCACGTCTCTTCTGGTTGTCCGCTGAGCCACGAGTGCCCATAACCCCAACCTGGGTTCTGGCGTTCCCTTTCAAGTTCCGAGCAGCCGCAAAATTGGTCCAAATGTACCTTTGGCTACCCCTCACCGCTTGGGTTTCCCGATTGCAGGGGTCCGGCAAAATCCGGCACCTCCGGGTAGAGTTCGAGCACCGGGCCTAGCGCCGCTTTGAGCGGGCCGAGCCAAGGCTCGTAATGCCGCCAGCGTTCCAGCGCATCCCGGAACAACGGCGAGCGCACCTGTTCGGAGCTGGCAGAATTCACCGCGCGCTTGTTGCCGTGGAAATCGAGACATGCCGCCTCGAAGGGCAGGTCGAGCCAGGCGAGCAGGCGCCGGATTTCGCGTTCGGGGTCGTCGATCAGGTCTTCATAGTGCACGCGATACACTTTCCCCGGCAGCACGCGATCGTAATGCGCCATCATCTCCACGTAATTCGCATAGAAGTGCCCAAGGTCGGTGAGCTTGTAGGTATGGGCGAGGCCGTGGAGGAAAATCGAGGTGAAATTCGAGAAGCAGCAGCCGAGCGGATGACGCCTTATATCGATGATGCGCGCATTTGGCAGCATCAGCTGATAAAAGCCGATATGCCAGAAATTGTAAGGATCCTTGTCGATGAAGAACGTCCGCCCGAGTGGCCTTCGGGGGAGTGTGGCAGTGAGATATTCTTCGCCCAGCGCACGGAATTCTGACGGCTCGATGTGAGCAAGCACGCCAGGATAGTCGGTACCGTACTGTGGGCCGAGACCGTCTTCGAGGCGCCGGGCGAGAAATCTCGTGTGCGCCAGTTCGCCCGCGCCTTCGATCGCGGAATGGCTCGCGAGCATTTGTTCGAGCAGTGTCGAGCCCGCGCGCTGCATGCTGACGACGAAGACAGGCTCTGTGGAGTCCGAGCCGCTTCCTGCGCGCGCACGGAAGAAGTCCGGCGTGTATAGCGCTTCGAACTTCGCCAGCTGCCGCGAAGCGTGGGCCAAGTCGTACTTCGAGGCAAGTCTGCGCGTGGCATTTGCCCGCGCATAAGCGTCGAAGGATTCCCGGTACTGCCCCAGGTCACCAAATGCCTTGCCGAGCGTGAAGAGCAGACGCACGCGGTCGCCGGCGGAAACATCCCTGCGCAACAGCTGCGCCTGCAATTGCGCGATGTCCGCCGACTCGAATTTGAAGGTCCGCAGATCGGCGAGCCCCCACCAGGCAACGCCCATGGCGGGATTGATGGAGATCGCCTTGCGGAACGCGGCAACGCATTCCTCCTGCAGCCCGCTCGTTCGCAGGACCTGGGCGTAGCTGACCTGGACATTCGATGAATCCGGATAATCGCCGGCCAGTGACTTGCGGGTGGCGAGCGCCGCTTCGTGACGGCCCATCGCCGAAAGCGCGACGGCCTGTACATCGCGATAGAGCGGATGGCGGGGTTCTTTCCGGAGAAGGATTTCCACCTGCTCCAGCGCCGAGGCGGGCTTGTTCATCTGCTGCAAGGCATTGGTATAGTTGAGCCGCGCGAGATCGAAGCCCGGCGCGCGGGCAACGCATTGCGCCAGCAGCGCTTCGGCCTCCGATTTCCGCTCCTGCCGCAGGAGTGCATCAGCCATAAGGTTCAGCGCATCCACATCGCCCGGGTGTTTGCGCAGGAACGGCGCCAGCAACCGTGCGGCGATATCGGGCCGGTCGCCGTCAAGCGCGCGAGCGGCCTCGCGCAATTCCGGATGGCGCAGGGGGCGCTGCGCATGCAGCGCCGTAAGAAGCCGCGAGAATTCTTCTTCCGCGGCGGCGTCCGAAGCGGCTGCGCCTGCGGGGGCTGGCTGGTTATGGGTCATCCTACGCAGGATATCGGGGCGTAGGATTTTGGTGTACCCGTGTTCTTCTGCCGGAGGGACCACCGATGGGCGCCGGAGAGCCAGAGACACGAAGGGTTTCCATCAATCCGGACCGAAAGCTTGATCCATGGACTCCCCACGCAAGCGCGGGGAACGCCGAGCCTTAAGTGCCGGTCTCTTGGCAGTTTCATAGCCCAATGTTTTGGTTCGCAAGCATCGGCCTCCGTTGCGCATCGAGCGGAATGACCATATCCGCTTGCTGCGGCATCTCGGCCAGGATGTGTTCGGTCAGGCGCTGGTAGTGAAGGATGAAGCGGTCGATCTGGCGGTCGTCGAGCGTTTCGCTCGCGTCCAGTCCCTGATCCGCCAGCGCCTTTCGCAGCGCATGCTCCTGCTGGCGCCGCCACGTGGAGACGATCTTGAAGCCCGGCGCGGCAAGAAGGACCAGCATGTCGATGCGCGCGAA
The DNA here is from genome assembly GCA_036266955.1 of Rhizomicrobium sp. Taxonomy (GTDB): domain Bacteria; phylum Pseudomonadota; class Alphaproteobacteria; order Micropepsales; family Micropepsaceae; genus Rhizomicrobium. The sequence goes on along the minus strand of DATAWY010000022.1, from coordinate 93,108 downwards.
CAGCGCCTGGTAGCTGCCGGCGAGTTGCGCGTTCACCCACCGCCGCCAGCTTCCGCCGCTGTCTTCGTCGCGTTCGAGCGCATTGACCGGCGCAGCCAGCGCGGCGTCGGTTTGCGGCCGCGCGCCAACGCACCAGCCCTCAAAGATGATGACGTCGGCCGGTGCCCCCACGCTGTCCCACTCCGCAAGCGGCTTTCGGGTGTCGGTTGCCTTGTCGAAGCGTGGAAGCGTCACCGTACCGCGCCGGGCCAGGGCATCGAGCAGCGATTGGCCAAGCGGGACGTCATGGGTTCCCGGCACGCCGCGCGTGACGAGCAGGGGGTGGACGGTTCGGGCGAGGGATTCGCGGGCGTCGCGCGGAAGATACAGGTCGTCCAGTGCCAAGATCGCGGTATTCGAGCCGCCGGCTTCGAGCTTCTGCCTGAGGCTGGCTGCGACCGTCGTCTTTCCGCTGCCCTGGGCGCCACAAAGACCCAGGATGAGCGGGCGCGCCGCGCCTTCTGCAAGGCGCAGGCGCAGCGGTTTTTCGATCATCTCCGCGATCGCCGCGGCCTGCTCAAGCGACACGATGATGCGACTCCCTTGGGCCGCCAAAGTCTCTTCTGGTCCGTTGCTTCCGGCTCGTGGTAATTCTTCCTGGAGCATCTGCGCCGGCCCGCAATGACCTTCGACGAAATCCATAATGCATCCACAGGTCGCGTTTCCACCTCCCTCATCCGTTTGACAGCCGGTTGATCGGGAACAGGCTTCGTGAGATTGATTTCCGTCGCGTCGGACGAGCTGCTGGACGGACATTTTCGGCCGCAGTCGGACAATCTGCTGCTGCCATTCGCAAAGCCTTGTTTCATCGGTTTTCTTGAAAACACGAAACCGGTTGAAGAATTTCTTCAAAGGAATCGCGTGCTGCTCCAGGACCACAGAACGCATGCAACCAACTCTTCAGGGCGGCTCAACCACTATCACGATAGCGGTTCAATCGACCTCATCCGGAAAAAATACGTTCGGGAAGCCCTTGATGACAAAATGATGTTTCTGCGCACGAGGTACAGAGAAGCCGTCACGGATCCGAACATTTTTCGTCGGGCATCGTACGAAGCAGGACCAGCGCGTCGCTCGCGGACAACGACCGACTGGGCATGTGTGCAAGTCAGGGTGCAAGCCCAAACCCGGCAAATACAGCCACAATGCCGGGGTCGGAGGCTTTGGCAGCGGCAATGTCCGTGTTGCCGCCCGCCGCGTCGCCTTGACGCAGTCTGGCGAGACCGCGGCCGAATATCGCCGCCGGGCGGGCACCTCCCGCAAGGGCGCTATCGAAATCGTCGATTGCGTTTTCGAACTCTCCGAGCCGCAGATTGACGAGGCCCCGCGCGTTGAGAACATCCTCCTCGCCCGGTTTCAACCGGAGCGATTCATTGCAATCGGCGAGCGCGGGTTTGAGGTCTTCGCCGCTTTCCGCGCGCGCGAGGCAGCGATTGCCGAGCGCGGACGCATTCGGTGGATCGAGCGTCACAGCACGGCTGTAGTCGGCGATCGCGCGCACATGGTCGCCCATGTCGTCATAGGCGATTCCGCGGTTGTTGTAGGCCAGCGCATCGGTCGGGTTGAGCACGATCGCCCGGTCGTAATCTGCGATCGCCTGGTCATGATCGCCCTGCTGGTCGAGCGTCATGCCACGGCGGTCGAGGACGTCGGCGTCGTCCGGGTCGATGTCGAGCGCGCGCGTGAAATCCGCAATCGCGCCGGTTTTGTCGCCCTCGCGAAGCCGGGCCGCCCCGCGCAAGGTAAACTCATCGGCATCGTCCGGCCTGAGCCTGACCGCCGCGTCGCAATCTGATATTGCCTGAACGAATTCGCCTCTGTCGAAATGGACGGCCGCGCGACGTTGAAAGACATCGGCATCGTCCGGCCCGAGTTTTACCGCCTTGTCCAGATCGGCGAGCGCCCGGTCGGTGTCGCCTTTGCGCGACCAGGCGAGCGCTCGGTTATAGTATGGTCCGGATTGCCCAGGTGCGAGCCGGATGGCCTCAGCGAAATCCGCAATGGCGCGGTCGTCGTCCTTAAGCGCGTAAAGCGTAATGCCAAGGTTGTTGAAGGCATTGGGATCGGCGGGATCGAGCCGGATCGCCGCACCGTCGTCCCGCAGCGCGCTCAGGTAATCCCGTTCGCCGTACTCGGCGAGGCCGCGGTCGTAGTGGGCCCAGGCGAAATCGGGTTTGCGCGCGAGCGCCCGACCATACCAGGCGATCGCACGGCCATAGTCGCCTTTCAGCTGCCAGGCGCGTGCCAGGTCGAAGTCAGTTGCGGCCTCGTCATCCGGACCGAACTGCTCGAACCGGACCAATGCGCTGCAGGCCGAAATCACCGCGTCGGGCGCAAGATCGCCGCTCTCGCAGGCCGACATGCTTCGTTCAAGATTTTCCGGCGTGGCCGGGCCGCCTTGCGGTGCCGCCAGCGCAAGCAGCAGCAATGATGGTGCAAGCTGATGAAGCATCGCCCGCATTATGAGCCGAAAAACCAGCTTGCGTCCATTCGAGAGTCAGGCCCGCGCGGCCCCGTAGTATAACGTTACCGTGTGTTTTGCTTCCGAGAAGAAGAGCCAGCGTTCGATGAGCGCCCCGACAGTGGCAAGTGGCGCCGCAGCTGCGAAAAGCGCAAGCCGGGCCGAATGGCCGGCGAACAGTCCCGTCAGCACGAGGAGAAAGGGGAGCACGAATGCCGCCGCGAAGGCGATGCGGCGCAGGCGGGCGGCGTGTTTTCGCGCGACGCGAAAGCCCATCTCTTTCAGGAGGTAGTTCTCAGCAGTGTGCGGCGGATCGAGCAGGTTCACCGGACCTGCGAGGCCGGTGGCGGTCTCGGCAGTGCTCGCGCTACCGGTGCGATCTATGTAGTTCCAATAAGCGAGCTTGAGCAGCGCCGCTGGAAAGATGAGGGTGAGGGCCAGCCAGACAATCGTGGGTGGTTCAACGCCGGAGAAGGCGGCAAGAGCGGCCAGCCAGAGCGCGCCCGTCATTGCCGCAAGGGCCAGATAATTCGGGAGCACCCAGCCATTGGCCCAGCGCTGGATCGGTTTCAGCGAGCGGTAGATATAGGCCGAGCAGATGACGGTGACCGTTGCGCCGAGCGCGGCAAGCGCGCCGAATAGTGCCCAGATCCCACCGGTACGATGAAACACCAAGATGCCCATGCCGAACAGCAGCGCGGGGATGTAGGTGAGGAGTGCGGCCAGGCCTTCGCGCGAAAGCCAGGACGAGCGCCATTGCGAGATGGCACGCCACGCACGCTCCGGATGTCCGAGATGAAGGGTGGACGAGAGCAGCCCGGCGGAGATGAAGACAAGGGAAAGCAACAGGCTGGCGGGTGCGAAATACCGGTCGGGCGGCAGGCCATTTGCGACCGCGAACATGCCGAGCCAGAACAGCATGCCGTAGCCCGCGCCCGTCGCGGTGGTGAAGACGATGACGGAGAGGGCAGGGTGCATTCCGTCAGCGCGACAGCAACCGGTCGATCCAGCCCAGAATGCCCTCCGCATCCGTTGGCGCCGGCGCAAGTGCCGCGGCGGGGGACGGCGCGGGCCGGGAGCGCGGCGGCAAATAGCGGTTGACCGGCTTGTAATCGAGTTCGGGCATCGGCGCGTAGCCACCGCGCGATTCGACCAGTCTGGAGACGTGGGAATCGGGATCGCCGAGATCGCCGAAGTGCCGCGCGCCGACCGGGCAGGTCGCAACGCAGGCCGGCACGCGGTCCTCGTCAACCAGCGCCTCATTGTAGATGCGGTCGATGCATAGCGTACATTTCTTCATCACACCCGAGTCGTAATCATATTCTCGTGCGCCGTAAGGGCAGGCCCAGGAACACAGCTTGCAGCCGATGCACAGGTCTTCGTTGACGAGAACGATGCCGTCCTCCGCACGCTTGTAGCTCGCGCCGGTGGGGCAGACCGTCACGCAGGCGGGAGTCTCGCAATGATGGCAGGATCGGGGGAAATGCACCGTGCGTCCTTCGGCACCGCGGCCGGACTCGAAACTGTGCACGCGATTGAACCAGACACCGTCGGGGTCCGCACCATAGGGTGCGATGTCGGTCAGCGGCGCCGCCACGCCGCCGCTGTTCCATTCCTTGCAGTGCACGGCGCAGGCATGACAGCCGACACAGGTGTCGAGATCGATGACAAGGCCGAGTTTCTTCGGCGACGGACCGGGCAGATCTGTCATTGTTCGCTCTCTGCTTTTGCGCGAAACTGTGCACCATAGCGCAGAATGGATGGCCGTTCGGGCATGTCAGGCGGCAGTTCCAGCGATGGAAATTGCGGCTCGCAGGTTTCGTTCGCGACCGCGACCTTCTCGATCTTTACGCGCAGATCGTACCAGGCAGCCTGGCCGGTGACGGGATCGACATTCGCATGACGGAAGCCGTCGCCGCGCGGCGGCAGCAGGTCGTCTATGAGGTGATTGATAATGAAGCCGCGGCGCGATTCCTCGGCATCCGGCGCAAGGTTCCAGGCGCCGCGCCGCTTGCCGATCCCATTCCAGGTCCACACGGTCCGGGGGTTCACGCCGTCCATCAGTCGCAGCTGCACCGTGATGCGACCGTGGCGGCTCGAGACATGCACCCAATCATCATCCGCGAGGCCGAGTTTCTGTGCCGTCTCCCTATGCATGTAGAGTCTGTTCTCACCGTGAATCTGGCGCAGCCAGGCGTTCTGCGAGCCCCAGCTGTGATACATGGCCATCGGCCGCTGCGTAATGGCATGCAGCGGGAATTCGGTTGATGAATCGGCGGATTCCTCGAACGGCGCGTACCACAGCGGCAGCGGATCGAAATAGGCCGCCACGCGCTCGCGGTGTTCCGGCGGAGGCTGCATGTTGCCGTGGCTCTGCGCGGCGAGACGGAAGCGCTGCAGGGGCTCGCTATAGAGTTGGAGCGCGATCGGCCCCACGCGGTCGAGAAAACCCATCCGGACCGCCCATTCCTGGTAATCGCGGTTGATGTGCTTGAAGAAACGACCGGCCGCGGGAATCTCCATGCGCGAGAAACAATCATGGCTGCTGTAGGCTTCGAGTTGTTGCGGATTGGGCTCGCCCCGGCCGCTCTGTTCTCCGCGCGCTCCGCGCCAGCCCGCGAGCATGCCGATGCCCGGCGCGCGTTCGTGATGGACGATGTAGTCCGCATACAGCCCGGGATAGCGCGGCGAGCCGTCGGGGTTGACGAGCCCGGGCAGGCCGAGCCTCGCGCCGATGTCGATCAGCACGTCCTGGAAGGGCCGGACGTCGCGGTCGGGCGCCACGACCGGCTGGCGGATCGCATCCGCCGCGCTGTCGGCATCGCAGATCGGCCGGTCCAGCAAGGAAATGCAGTCCCAGCGCTCGAGGTAAGTCGTATCCGGCAATATCAGATCCGCGTAGGCCACCATCTCGGAGTAATAGGCGTCGGAATAGATGATATGCGGAATCCGGTATTCGCCGGATGCGTCGTCCCTGTCGGTCAGCATCTTCATGGTGCCGGTCGTATTCATCGAGGTGTTCCATGCCGCATTCGCCATGAACATCAGAAGCGTGTCGATGGCGTAGGGATCGCGGTTCCGGGCGTTGCGGATCACCATGTGAAACAGACCGTGCGCGGCAAGCGGCGCGTCCCAGGAATAGGCCTTGTCGATCCGGCACGGCGAACCGTCGGCGTCGATCAGCAAATCCTCCGGGCCGGTCGGATAGCCGAGCGGCGCACCGCCGAGCGGTTGTTCGGGACGCACCTGCCCGGGGAGCCCTGCGGGCTTCAGACCGGGAGGAATGGGTTTTGGGTAGGGCGCGCGGATGCGAAAGCTGCCGGGCGTCTCGATCGCTCCGAGCAGCATCTGCAGCAGGTGGATGGCCCGGCAGGTGTGAAAGCCGTTGGAATGGGCCGAAATGCCGCGCATGGCGTGCATCGAAACGCCGCGACCGACCATGCGTTCATGCCGCCGCCCGGCAACATCAATCCACGGCTGTTCGACGATGACTGGCGCGTCGAAAGCGGCGCTTGCAAGTTCGGAAGCGATGCGACGGATGGTGGCGGCGGGAATGCCGGTCGCCGCCGCAGCGTTGTCGACGGAATATTGTGCTTCGCAGCAACGCGCGACGAGCAATGCGAAGACTGGCTTCGCCATCCGGCCATCGGCGAGGACGCACTCGCCCGATAGCGACGGCATCGCGCCCGGTTCGAGCGGCGCCGGGCGCCCCGTTGCACGGTCGCGAATGAGCGTCTTGCCGGCTTCATCGAGCGCGAACAACCCGTCGTCCGGCTTGCCCGGATTGTGAATCACCAGCCAGGGTGCATTGGTGTAACTTGCGAGATAGTCCGCATCGATTTTTCCCGCGCGCAACAGCTCCTGCGCGAGCGCCATCACCAGAAGACCATCCGTACCCGGTCGAATGCCGAGCCACTCGTCGGCGATCGCCGAGTAGCCGGTGCGGACCGGATTGATCGAGACCACTTTGGCGCCGCGCGCCTTGAGCTTGCCCAGCCCGATTTTCAGCGGATTGCTCTCATGGTCTTCGGCGACGCCGAACAGCAGAAAATATTTGGTGCGTTCCCAGTCCGGCTCGCCGAATTCCCAGAAGGAGCCGCCGATCGTGTACATGCCCGCGGCCGCCATGTTGACCGAGCAGAAGCCGCCATGGGCGGCATAGTTCGGCGTGCCGAATTGGCTCGCCCACCAGCTGGTCAGGGCCTGGGATTGATCGCGGCCCGTGAAGAAGGCAAGGCGCTTGGGATCGCTCTTCCGGATGGCGCCCAGCCATTCGCAGGCGGTGGCGAGCGCCTCGTCCCAGCCGATTTCGCGGAACTCGCCGCTGCCACGCTCCCCCACGCGCTTGAGCGGCGAGGCGAGCCGGGCAGGGGAGTAATGCTGCATGATGCCGGCCGAGCCCTTGGCGCACAGCACGCCGTGGTTGACCGGGTGGGCGCGGTTGCCCTCGATGTAGCGGATGCGGCCGTCGGCCAGATGAACCTTGATGCCGCAGCGGCAGGCGCACATGTAGCAGGTGGTCTGCACCATGCGGTCGCCGATCGGCCGCGATTGCGGTGTGGCGGGTTCGGTCACGTCCGGCGCCGAACGCGCATGCTGCGCTCAACTCGTTCGCCGCGCCTCGCGCCACATCGCATAGAGGATCGGGCCGTTGCGGATCGCGATCTCTCCTGTAAGTACGAAACCGAAATTGGCATAGAGCGGTACATTTGCTTCCTTGCTGGCCTCGAGATAGGCGGGCACCCCGCAGCGTCGATCAGCGACCGGCGGTGGCGCAGCAGCACTCCGCCGCCGGTGCCCTGGAACGCGGGATCGGTGCCGATGGCCTGCAGATACCAATGCGGCTCGCGCGGATGCCGACGCTCCATCATGTCCATCGCGGCCAGCGCGCGCAACGTGTTGCCGCCGAATATCCCGAGCAGCCGCGGCCCGTTGGTCACATATTGCCACAGCGGGACGTGCGATGCGCCCGGCGCCCGCCAGGTCGCCGCCGACTCGGCATTCGCAGTCACGTCGCAGGCATTGTAGCCGCGCGCCAGCCGGTACAACAGAGCGAACATGACGGGAAGCTTTCGCGCACGTCGCTCATGCCCGGGCACAAGATAGGAGACGAACGGATCGTCGAGAAAAGCCCGTCCCATGGTCGCCGCGAGCGCGGCGTCGTTCGCCCACGCCGCGGCGCGCGCGGTACTCGGCCCCCGCCGTCCCTCCGCCGGGGGCATCTGAACGCTCATCAGCCGCCGCTTTCCGGAGTCGTTCACGTGACGAGCTGGCTGCACGTGCGGCGCTGCCAGGAAAGTCGATGCAGGAGTTCCTTCGCGCCGAGCTCGTGCGTCTGGCTGCCCGCCCGTCCGTCGAAGCGTGACTGCAGCAGCTGCACGCACGAAAGTGGGCGTCGCGAACGCAAATCTCGTCCAGAAGGATACTCGGGAGCCGTAACGCGGACCGGCGTTGAACGTGGTCGACAATTCCTCGATGGACACTGCGCCATTTGGTGACGAGTTTCGACGCCAGCTACGTGGGCGCCATCAGCCGAAGACGGTCGCGGCGGGTGGCATGGTATTCCAGAAGGCGCGGATGTCTGCGTTCGGGTCATTCACGATGCGAACCGGATCGTCGAAGATCATGGTTGGCCGATTCTTGGTGTTGAAGGCCGGCCAATGGGGGATCCTGCTGTTGTTGGGATCGCCCGTTTTGGCAAAGGCGATCCAGGCCGCGGAGAGCTGGTCGCATAGAAACCGTCCGGGCCCGGAACCGGCTCCGAGGATGGCTTCGCGCGCATTTGCGAAACACGCCGGCACATCGATGGCGTGAGCGGCGCCGAAGCGCCCGCCATAGGCCGGCGACGGCCAGTCCCATTGATAGAAATAGACAGGCGCGCGCGCCTGCGCGGCTTTGCTCTCCGCCTGGGTATAAGCGAAGCGGCGGAAGCCCGAGTCGGTAATCATCTGCGCCTGGAGGAGATAGGGCGATTTGCGCGGCCATCTGTTCCTGTACAGGCGCAGCACGGCTTCCGCCTTGTCGCCGTGGCGCGCCTGAAGCAGCTGTCTCAGCCCGTTGTCGTCAAGTTCGAAATTGTCCAAGAACAGACCTGCGTCGTCCAGCGTAGTGGAAACAATCAGTGGAACCTCGGCGCTTTCGTCCGGCGCCGCAGGCTCGAACGGATCGTGCGGCAGGTACGTTCCGTCCGCAACCGGTGCGAACAACGCAGCGGCGACCGCGGCTTGCGCCGCGAGCAGATCCTGCCACGGCAATTTCTGAATCGCCGCGAAGTTTGCTTTCGTGACGCCGAGTTTTGCGATGACTGCCTCCGCAGCCATCGCCGCCAATTCGCGCGGCACGTGGCGCAGCAGGGAACCGCTCTGGACGGCCGCGCGATGGAACAGGCCTTTGGCAGCCGGCGCGGCCAGCATGGTGCTCACCTTCCAGCCGCCGCCGGATTGCCCGAAGATCGTCACGCAATCGGGATCGCCGCCGAAATTTTCGATGTTGTCGCGAACCCATTCGAGCGCGGCGACGAGGTCCATGATGCCCACGACGCCGGCGTGCGCGAATTGCTGGGCCGCGCCCAACGCGGCGAGATCGAGAAAGCCGAAGACAGCGAGACGGTGGGTGACAGTCACAACAACAACATCGCCACGGCGGGCCAGCTCGGCGCCGTCATAGAGGGCGGCGTTGCCCGAACCGATGGCAAAGCCGCCGCCATGGATGGACACCATTACCGAGCGTTTTCTGCCGTCGCGCAGAGCAGGTGTCCAGATGTTCAGGTGCAGGCAATCCTCGCTCATGCCGCCCTGCGCTGGCACCAGATCGAAATGGATCAGCCGGCCGTAGGAATTGGTGATGTCGGTCGGGACCTGCGGCGACACCGGCCCATAGCCGAAGCATTCGCGCACGCCGGTCCAGGGCGTGGGTTTCCGCGGCGGCAGGAAACGGTTCTTGTCACCCGTTGAAGCGCTGTAAGGCACGCCCTTGAATTGACGGATGCCGGCATTGACGAGTCCCTGCACCCGGCCGGACTGCGTGTCGGCGACGCAGAAGATATCGTTCGTCATGCTTCCGCTCATGCAGCTCCGCGCCAGTTCCACTTCAGTGGTCCAGCGCGCCCCTCAATACCAGTCCGAAGGTGCGCGGCAAGGACAATTGCGACTTGCGCATGGATCATCGTGGCACCGATCGGTAGTATCGCGAAATGGGCAAGGCAGACGAGGAAGGGCGGGGGAGAGCGGCCGGCGATGCGAGCGCGGCGGCGCTCGGCATTGCGCTCGACGCCGCCCGGGCCGAACCGGACATTACGGAAGATGCACGCACGCTCCTGCGCGAGCAGGCGCGGCTGGCGCGGGTGCAGGCCGATCAGCTGAGCGAGGAAGCCGCGCTCACGCGCTGGTCGCTGCGCCTGAAACGCGCCAGCGACCTGTTGAAATTCGCCTTTGAACTCGCGGTGGCGTTCGTGCTCGTTGCGATCGTGGCCGCGCTGGCATCCGGAATGTGGTCCGCCGCGCATGACGACGGTCTCGTCATCGAAGCCTTCTCCGTGCCCCCGGATTTCGCAGCGCGCGGATTGAACGGCGAAGTCGTCGCCAGCCAGCTCCTCGACAAGCTCACGCGCATGCAGTCGGAGACGAATTCCATCCGCCCTGCCGGTACCTATCGCAACAATTGGGGCGACGACATCAAGGTCGAGATTCCGGATACGGGGATTTCGATCGGCGAACTCAACCGCTATCTCCGGCACTGGCTCGGCCACGAAACGCACATCACGGGCGAAATCTATCGCACCCCGGCCGGTATCACGGTGACGGCTCGTGCGCGGGACGCAGGCAAGACCTTCTCCGGCAGGGACGGCGATCTCGATGGTCTGCTGCAGAAGGCGGCGGAATCCATCTATGCCGAGACTCAGCCCTATCGCTATGCCGCGTTCCTGGACCAGCAGGGCCGGTACGCGGAAGCCATGGTGGTGCTTACGAAGCTTGCCGCAGAAGCAGTGCCCGCCGAGCGCGCATGGGCTCTTTCTCTGCTCGGCAATCTCTACGTCTTCTACAATCACCCCGCCGAAGCGCTGTCCACACTCCGCGCCGGAGTTGCGGCCGACCCGACGAACGCCCATGCGTGGGACAACCTTGCCAACGCCGAGCAGGAATTCGAGCATCTGGAGGAAGCCTGGCAACATACGCGGCAGGCGCTTCTCCTCTATAACAAGGGTTCGGTCGCTTTCAATCCGGATCGAGTCGCCATCATCAAGCTTCAGGACAAGGCATTGCTCGCGTCGACGATGGGAGATTACCTCACGGCCGAAGCGATGGACGAAGACATCCGGCACCTGCCGGACCGCGGGGGCACGCAGTACCAGGCGGCCGGCGACGAAGCCCTGGAAGCCGCCTTCGATCATGATCTTTCGCGCGCGCGGAGCCTGTTGGCCGGGATGCACCCGGCGGACGTGAGCGAGCGCGTGAACCTCTGGTTTCAAAGTGCCGGCGTTGTGTTTCTTGGGCGAAACTGGCACGCGCTCGCGCAGCTGCTCGACGGCCGCACCATCTTCCAGATGGCGCCCGCCTCATTCCGTCCCGTGCTTCAATCGCTCCTGAAACGCGTCCCCGATTCTCTGCTCGCCGAGGCCAAGGCGGAGCAGGGCGATATCGCCAGCGCCCGCCGGCTGGTCGCGATCACGCCTCTGGACTGTTACGATTGCGTCCGCGCGCGTGGGAAGATCGATATGGCCGCCAGGAACTGGAACGGCGCCGCCTACTGGTTCGCGCGCGCCGTGCGGGAAGCGCCGTCCATTCCCATGGCGCTGAACGACTGGGGCATGATGCTGCTCGCAAAAGGTGACGTCCCCGACGCCATCACAAGATTCGCAGCGGCAAATGAGAAAGGACCACGCTACGCCGACCCGCTCGAAGGCTGGGGCGAGGCGCTGATGCGCGCCAACCGCTCCGATCTCGCGCTCGCCAAGTTCGAAGCGGCGAATCGGCTGGCGCCCAACTGGGGTCGCCTCCATCTCGAATGGGGCGAAGCACTCTTCTATCTCGGCCGGAAAAGCGAAGCGCAGGCGCAAGGGAAGTTGACCGCGCGCCTCGACCTGAGTGCTGAAGAGCGCACAAGACTCGCGCGGCTCCGGCGGCCGTGACAGGGGCCAACCATCCTTGACGAGCTTCTGTACAGTGCTGTATCGCGCCATTCTGGAATCGTGGCAGGCCGTCCTTCTTGATATCGGCATTGCGGAAAGTGCCGCTCGGCTACGGGCAACGCTCGGACTCAAGCTTGCCGATGCCGTCCAGGCCGCGAGCGCTCTTGCCATCGACGCCGCAGCTCTGGTGACCCACGATCGCGATTTCTCGCGCCTGCGCTCGTTACGGATTATCTCCTGACCTGGAAGCACGCCTGCATGATCGGGTCGCATCTCATTGTCCGACCTCAAATGCCGTTCCACAGCCCTCATTATCAAAGCAATCGCCATTTCCACCCGAGAACGTGACGCCGTAGAGGTTGCCGTTGCTGAGAAGGAGTGTGCCTTGTGGCGTTGCGCCGTCGCTGCCACCAGCGAAACTGTAAAGCACGGTTTCGGTCCAGCCGCCGTGCTGCGGGGACAATTCGTAGACGACGCCGAGATTGTCTTGCCCGCCGGCTTCGGTCAGGCCGTAGAAATTTCCGTCCGCGCCCAGCGCAGGTGCGGCAGCTGGCGTCTCGCCGTCCGCCGTGTTCGTGAAAGTGTAAAGCGGCGTTTCGCCCCATTTGTGCTTCTGGCCGGGCGACAGCTCGAAGACGTTGCCCGCCAGTGTCTGGTAGCCGGTCGTTGCGCCATAGAGGTTGCCGCTCGCATCCAGCACGAGACCGGGCGCGGGATAGCCGCCGTCGTTGCCGCCCTGGAAGGTGTAGAGCGTCGACTGCGACCACTCGGCTTTGCCGGACCGCGGCCCAAGCCGGAATACGCTGCCGTAATTTGCTCCCACCCCGAGACCGTAGAGATTGCCGTTCGCATCGAAAACGGGCGGCCCCTCCGGGCCGCCGTTCAGGAGACCCTTCGCGCGATAGATGACGTCCTCGCGCCAGGCGCCATGCGGTTTCGACGGTTTCGTCAATTCGAAGGCGCCGCCATAACAGGCGTTGAGATGTCCGTTCTGGTCGCAGCGGCCGCCCAGAGATGCGAAGCCATAGAGATTGCCGTCGCTGCCGAATAAGAGACCGTTCGGCGCCCAGACATCGGGCTTGGTGATCTGCGGGCGTCGGTTCGCGTGTTCATTTGCGCGCGCCTTGGTCGTAAAGCTGTAGAGAACGAATTCCTTCCAGCCTTGTTTGCGCGGCGAGATTTCAAACACGGTTCCGCAACCCGAACCGGAGCCGCAATTGTCGCTGCCGCCGAGCGAGGTCGTGCCATAGACGTTGCCGCTCGCATCCGCGACCAGTGGCACATTTGGATAGGAGCCGTCGGTGCCGCCCTGAAACCGGTGAAGGACCGTCTCGGTCCAGCCGCCGCCCCGTTGCGGGGACAGTTCGAAGACCGTGCCGCACCCAGATCCACCGCAACCGAAACCACCGCCATCGCTGGTCGTGCCATAGAGGTTTCCCGCCGCGTCCGCGATCAATCCGGCATTCGGCTGCGCGCCGTCATCCCCGCTGCCAAAGCGGTACAGCACCTGCTCCTGCGGAGTTCGCGTGTTCGCGTCGGCCGGCAAGGCAGCCGCAATCATTGACAACACCGAACAAATTCCAATCGAAGAGATACGGATTCCCATTGTTTCACTCCATTTTGCAATCATGCAGGCGTTCTTTGCTTTGGAAAAGCCGATCACGCCCGCTTCGGGCGCGCGGCGGCGGCGAGCGCAATGAGCGATAAGCCGGCGAAGAGCATGTCGATCCCGATCACCAGAGGCAGCAGCCAGAGCGCCGCGGCCACGTAGGTTACGGCAAGTATCAGCGGTGCAAGCATCAGATCGAGCACGCCGTTGGTTACGAGCCACGGCCACTGCCGCGTCATCTCCCGCCGGTGCTCGATGCCGAACATGATCATCAGCACGCCGTCCGCTGCGAGAAAGCCCGCCAACACGAGCGTCAGGGAATAAAACCCGTGCATCGGCCAGATCGTCAGCAGGGTACCGGCAATTATGCTCACGCAGGATGACGCCAACGCCCACCCGAAACCGGGCGCATGGCGGGCCATCAGCGTCGTGACCAGCCCGACGAGACCTGCTCCCAGGAACAGCCAGCCGAGGAGGACCGCAATTCCCGCGATGGCGAGCTGCGGCAGCACGATTGCGGCCACGCCAAAGATCAAGAGGATAACGCCCTCAAGGTACAGCAGCTGGCGATGGCCTCGGACCTCCCCGGCGACCCGGGCCGGGCCGGTGTTTTCATCGGCCGATTTGCCGCCTTCGATCATCTCGTCCCCTCCTGTCCGGCGCGTCCTGATCCGGCCGGGCAGACGAGAACCTATCAGGTGATGTCCTCGCCGTCACAGGAATAGGGTTCGCCAAGGAGCCGGCGGGTGCTTTCAAGCGTGCGTGCTGCCGATTCGGCCGCGTCGACTTTTATCCAGTCCGCCGGTGCTCTTACATGCGCCAGCTGGCGGTGCAGCACATCCGCGGTGGCGTCCGATGCATCGAGACGCCTTGCGGTGATGCGCGCCTCCAGAGTAGGCGCCGGCGCATCCAGCCAAAGTCCGACAAAGGCAACGCCGGCATCTGCAGCAACACGAGCCATGGCCTGACGGTGTTCCGGCTCGCCAAGCACGGCGTCCGTGATCGCAGATGTCTCTGCGGAGAGGATCGCCGCCGCAAGCCTGGCGAGCTCTGCATAAACCCTGTCGTGCATGGCGGTGGTATAGACGCTCGCGGGCAGGCGTTCTGTTTCCGGGACGCCGACCAGTCGTTTGCGGAGGATATCGCTGCGCAGCACGATGGCGCCGGGCGGAGGCGGAATGGAAGGAGCAAGCCCGTAGGCGAGCGTGGACTTGCCGGTACCGGAGAGACCGCCCACGGCCATCAGGCGCGGCTGGCTGCGATCGAGACATGCGGTGGCAAGCTCCACCATCCCGGAAAACCCGGTGCGCGCACGCGCAGCATCTTCGGGCTGGCCTGTTTCCCGCGCCCGCGAGACCGCAACATGGGCTGCGATCGCGGCGCGGCACGAAAGAAACAGAGGAAGCGCCGCAAGGCCCTCGTAGTCGGCCGTCTTTTCCAGGTATCGGTTGAGCAGCGCGTTCGCACATGCGCGCAGCTTATAGCGCAGCAGGTCCATCAGCGGAAAAGCGAGATCGTAAAGCACATCGATGCAGGAAAATTCGTCGTTGAATTCGATTGCGTCGAAGAGCACCGGCCGGCCACCCAACACGCATATGTTATTCAAATGCAGATCGCCATGGCAGCGCCGCACACGGCCCGCTTCGCGGCGCGCATCGAGCAGAGAAGTCAGGCGTATGAAGGCCGTTCTTGTCAGGTTCTCGAGCCGCTCAATCCGGCCTGCGTCCGCGCTGTCTTCCGCGCACTGCCGCAGCAACGCCGCATTTTCGTCAATAACAGCGCCAATCCCCGCCGCGCCGCCAGAGGTTCGCACCACCTCCGTGCCGGCGTGGAAGTCTGCGATGGTTTCCCCAAGTCCGCGTATCAGTTGCGGCGTGACCAGTCCGTGGCGGCGCATCTCGGCCAGAAGAGCGGACTCTTCGAATCTTTTCATCACGACCACCCAGTCGACCGCAGCAGACGAAGTGTCCGCGGAGCCGAAGCGAAGCCGGCCGTGCCCGTCGCGGACGATGGCCCTTACTTCCAGATAAAGCTCGGGCGCGGTCCTCCGGTTGATGGCAAGCTCGCGCGTGCACATCGTCTTTCGCGCTTCTGGTGTCGAATAATCCAGGTAGGGATAGCGCACCGCCCGCTTCAGCTTGTAGGCCCGGTCGCCCGCCAAAAAGACGATGGAGCCGTGCGTTTCACGCCGCTCCACCTTTTCCGGCCCGGGTGTGTAGCTGTCGGGATCGGCAAGGAAGTCGATGGCTTCCTGTTGCAGGTTGCGCATGGCGCCTGGAGCGGGTCGAATTGCGCGTTAATGCCCGGTGTCGCTGCCGGAAAGGTGCTGAATGAGATGGCGCTCTATTTCATAAATCGGCATCCGGACATAATCCCTTTCGACCTCATGGTGTACCACCTTGTGCACGGCGGGTGACAGCGCGTGGCGCAGGATGCCGAGTGCGCGCGGAGGCCCCACAAGAATTAGATGGCGGATTTTCTGTTCGGAAACGTCTCGCTCCAGATGCGCGGCGATTTTCTTCAAGAAATCTTCCTCAGCCAGGGCATGGAAATCGGAGGGTTCCTGCGCGGCGCGGCGCTCGCCCATGCTGGCAAAAGTCCGGCCAGGCCTGTCCGTACCCTGTTCGCGCGTGGAAAGATCGGGGTGCTCGAACGTTTCCCGGACCTGGAGATTTGGTGCCGCCGCGTCGCCGCCGTTTTCGGCAACGATCGCCTTGCGACCATCGCAAATCAAAACCCAGACGGCATGCTGCAATCCGTAGCTGGCCATGAATTCCATCCTTCTGCCGGGGACCATTATAACTGCGTACAGTCCTGTTGGACGCCATTCGCCGCATTCCCCGCTTTGCCGACCGGGTAGAACGCGAAACGTCGCGCTATTGGGCGTCAATGGAACGGCACAGGCCTTACATCAGCGAACATGGCAAGCCCGAAGTCTGCGACTGGCGCTGGAGCGCATGAGCGCCACCGCGTCGCTTCCGTTGCGGGTGCGGGCGAACTGAATTGCTGCTCTCTGGCAGCGCGACGGCCATCGGCGAGACGCAGTTAGAATTCGCGGTCTGCGATGGGCCGGGAAACGGGTTGTGCCGGGAAGTGCAACCCATCGGCAATCGCCCGCAACGGCTGGCGCCTGCTGCGGGAGGGTTGAGGCCAGGCAGCGCGAATTGTCTTGTGCCCGGACAAGGGCGTAGGATGAAACCATGAACCAGATGGAACGCGATTTCCGCCCGGAGGGGCTCGCCGAGGTTGAGTATCTCGACGGCGAGTTCCGCATCGTCAAGGCCGGAACGTTTGTCCTTTGCGCGGTCACGGGCAAGCCGATCCCGCTCGATTCGCTGCGCTACTGGAGCGTCGATCTCCAGGAGGGCTATGCGAATCCTGCGATCGCGCTGCAACGCTTTCGGGAGCGGGGCCTCACGCCGAAATGATCGCGCGCCGCGCGTTTTTTGCCGTGTCGGCTGCGGCCCTCGCCTGTCCGCGCGCGGCCTTTAGCCAACCCTCCCGCCTCACGTTCAAGGGATCTCTGGAGCAGGGCAGTCTCGTTGTCGGCAGGACGCAAGTGGGTGCGCATGTGACGTTCGACGGAGCGCCGCTCCTCGTCTCCCCTGCCGGCGACTTTGCCTTCGGCTTCACCTACGACCAGACCGGGCCTGCGCAAATCGCGGCGCGCTACGCGGACGGGACAAGCGAGATCCGGGCCGTTCAGCCGGTGGCTCGGCACTATGAGACTCAGCCAATCACGGGCCTGCCGGAGAAATTTGTGACCTTGCCGCCGGGCGTGCTGGAGCGCCGCAAGCGTGAAATCG
Source organism: Rhizomicrobium sp. (assembly GCA_036266955.1). Taxonomy (GTDB): domain Bacteria; phylum Pseudomonadota; class Alphaproteobacteria; order Micropepsales; family Micropepsaceae; genus Rhizomicrobium. The sequence continues at coordinate 76,066 of DATAWY010000022.1, read as the reverse complement.
CGGCGATCGCAGCGGCACGCACGAATGATACAGATGCGGACTGGTTCGTCGAGCCGTTCGATTGGCCGGCCCGCGGCATCATCAGCGGTGTGTTCGGCAGCCGGCGCATCCTCAACGGCAAGCCCATGGAACCGCATTTCGGCGTGGATATCGCCGCACCCGCGGGAACGCCGATTGCGGCTCCCGCGCCTGCCCGCGTGGCCCTCGCCGGTCCCGATTACTATCTCGAAGGCGGCCTCACAATTCTCGATCACGGTCATGGCGTAACCAGCTGCTACCTGCATCAAAGCAAACAGGTTGTGAAGGTGGGCGACAGGGTCATGCGTGGGCAGGTGATCGGCGAGGTCGGCATGACCGGCCGCGCCACGGGCCCGCATGTGCACTGGGGCCTCAACTGGTTCCAGATGCGGCTCGATCCGTCCCGCTCCACCCGCACTCCCGCGCCCGTGAAGGCCTAAATCCCCGGTCCGGGCCGCGAGCTGCTCCAGGCTTCTGGGGCTTGGACTTTCGCCGGTATCTGTGTAAAGTTCTGTGTGGAGGATCACACATGGCAACCAATCTTTCAATTGATCCGGAGCTGATTGAGAGGGCTCTGGAAGTGAGTGGAGAGCGCACCAAGAAAGCGGCGGTCACCAAAGCGCTTCAGGAATTTATCGCGCGACGCCAGCAGAAGCGCTTGCTTGAGCTGATGGGGAAGCTCGAATGGGATGAGGGGTTTGATTACAAGCGCGAGCGCTCGCGCAAGTGAATATCTTCGTGGACACGAGCGTCTGGTCGCTGGCTTTCAGGCGCGACGTTCCCTCGCCTCAGGCCGAAGTGCAGGAATTGATCCGCTGCATCGAGAGCGGACAATCTCTACTGTCCACGGGGCTCGTACTACAGGAGCTGCTTCAGGGCTTTTCTGGACCGAAAGCGCGCGCGCAGATACTCGACCGCTTTTCGAGACTGCCGCTTCTGGTGCCAGATCGGGATGATCATATCGAAGCTGCGCAGCTGCGCAACAAGTGCCGCCGCGCCGCCGTTCAAGCCGCAACGATTGATGCTCTCCTCGCGCAGCTCTGTATCCGGCATGATCTCACCATCCTGACGACGGATGCGGATTTTTCAGCGATTGCCGCGCATTCGACACTGCGGATCTGGAGGCGCGGCTCATGACGTTCACAACCGATGCTCCGGGTTCGTTCTTGCGTGCCCGGAAAAGGCTTGGGCTTGCCTGCCGCGTCGGGAGCGGGGGCGTTCGCCGGATTTGGGCCAGCGGCGGTGGATCCAGAGCCATTGTGACGGTCGGTAGCGCACGCATGTCTCGATCGCTTCATTGATGCGGGTCGTCAGCGCGAGCACGTCGCGCGCGTGGTCGCCACTCGGCACGAACTCAATTGCGGGATGCGCGGTCATCCGGAACCAGGCGCCTTGCAGGCGTTCGTTCGACATGGGCAGCAGAACGGCGCCGAGCTTGAGCGCCAGCGCGGCTGGCGCAGGTGTGGTCATCGCATCCCGACCAAAGAACGGCGCGGCGAGCCCCTCGTTTGTTTTCTGATCGACGAGCATGAATATCCCCTTCCCGGCGCGGAGCAGCGTGAAGATGCGTCGCGTTCCCTGTGTGCCTTTGGCGACTTGTTCTTTCGGTCCGTTCGCCTGTCGCTGGCGAACGAGCCAGCGGTCGACGAAAGGATTGTTGACGGGACGATAGACTTCGCCGCCGTCAACGCCATATTGGACGGCGGCGAATGGCATGACTTCCCAGTTGGCGAAATGCGCCGAGATGAAGATAATGCCTTTGCCCCGCGACGCTGCCGTCTCGAAATTTTCAAGTCCGGCAAGAGCGATGCGCGGCGGCTGGCCCCGGATCGACAACTTCCCCAGATGGGCATATTCGGCAATGTCGCGCCCGAGATTGTCCCACATTTCGCGGATGATTGTTTCGCGTTCGCCGACAGTCAGCTGCGGGTAGGCAGCGAGCAGATTTTCGCGCGCGCGGCCGCTCAGATGGCTGCGATAGAAAAGGCTTCGCCCGCACCAGCCGCCGATGGCGGAAGCGGAATCGAGCTTAAACAGGCGAAAGAAACCGATCATCGAAAAGAAAGCACCCGCCTCGATCGCGTAGCGGAGATTTGTAAACATGCGCCCAACGGGGCCGGTGCGGCGCGTACTCATCTTGCATTTGCCTGCGCGAGCAGGGACTGGACCAGCCTCATGGGCGAGGCGGGATCATCGAAGACCGCATGCACGGTAAGAACTTCGATTTCCTCCCGATCGCTCGCGCCGAGCCTTACAATGTCCTTTTCCGTCGTAATGAGGATTGTATTCGTCTCTCTCGCCCGTGTTTTCAGTGTCGCGATCTCCGCGGCAGAATAGGCGTGATGATCGGCGAACGAAAACGTCTGGACGAGTTCGGCGCCGAGCGCGCGCAGCATGGCGAAGAATTTCTCGGGCCGCCCGATGCCGGCGAAGGCGGTCAGAGGCTTGCCATCCATGCGCGGGCCGGAAACCAGGCGCGCGCGCAGGACGGGGCCGGAAAAACCGGGCAGGGCAGGCGTTCCCTCGCCCATCAGGATGACGCCGTCCGCGCGGCCGAGACCTTGCCGCAAAGATTCGCGCAGAGGGCCGGCGGGAATTATTCTGCCGTTGCCGAATCCGGTCCCGCCGTCCACCACGACTAATGACAAATCCTTTTCGAGCGTAAAATTCTGATAGCCGTCGTCCATTACGATCACATGCGCGCCTTGCGCCTCGGCCAGGCGCGCGCCGTCCGCCCGGTTTCGCGCCACAATCGTCGTCGCTACCTTCGCCAGCAGCAGCGCCTCGTCACCGACCGTTTCCACGCCATGCTTTTGCGGATCGACCAGCAATGCATTCCCGCGGTTTCGTCCATAGCCGCGCGTGAGCATGGCAACATCGATGTGCTCCGATCGAAGCATGCGGGTCAGCGCGATGGCGAGCGGCGTTTTGCCCGTGCCCCCGACCGTCAGGTTTCCGACGCAGATGACGAAGGCGTGGGAACGATAGGGGAATTGAAAGCGATGTTTCCAGGCGACGGATGCGCCGTAGAGGAGGCCGAGCGGCGAGAGTGTCGTCGCCAGCGTCCGGGCGGAGAAATCCGTACGAGACCAGAACTCAGGCGCGCGCATCGGCAAGCAGGGTCTCGACGGCGGCGCGCGTTCTTTCTAGCGCGCCGCCAAGCGCGGCTGCGGCGCCTGCGGCAGCCGTTCCGGCCGCGTGCGCGCAGGCCGCATCGGCAAGCCAGTTGGCGGCGAGATCCACGATTTCCAGGCAGGAACATACGCGGCCCGTCCCCTGGGCTGCAAAGATCGACTCATAGGTCGAGATAAAATTGTCGGTGTACGGCCCCGCCATGACCGCGCGCTCCAGCCCGGCCGCTTCGAGGGGATTTTGCCCTCCATGAGGAATCAGACTTCCCCCGATGAAGGCGAACGGCGCGATGGTGTAGAAGAGCGGAAGCTCCCCAATGGTGTCGGCAATGTAAACCGCCGTGCCGGCTGCGGGGACGGCGTGCTCGGTGCGTCTCAGCACCATGCGGTTGCCGCAGAGCATCGCGATCTCCGATCCTCGGGCCGGATGACGGGGTACGATGATAGTGAGCAGGTGAGGATATCGCGAGCGCAACGCGTCATGCGCGGGAAGTATTGTCTCGTCTTCGCCCGGATGGGTGCTCGCCGCGAGCAGGATCGGGCGGGCGCCGATCGCATCGGCGAGCGCTGCAAGCTTTTGCGGATCGGCCGGTTGCGGTCGCGCGTCCGCCTTGAGATTTCCAATCATCCGCACATCCGTTGCACCGAGAAGACGCAGGCGTTCGGCGCTTGAGTCGTCCTGGGCCAAGCAAACATCAAAGCACGAAAGAAGGCTGCGAGCGCTTTTCGGCGCCCGTCGCCAGCCCGCGAACGCGCGTGCCGACATGCGCCCGTTGACCAGCGCGAGTTTGATCCCGCGCGAATGGACCGAAGAGAGCAGATTCGGCCACAGTTCCGAATCGACGAAGAGGGCAGCATCGGGCCGCCAATGATCCAGGAAACGCTTCGCCGCCGCAGGCGTGTCGATAGGCACGAACTGGTGAAACGCGCGCTCCGGCAGGCGCTCCCGCATGATCGCCGCCGAGGTCACGGTACCGCTTGTGACCAGCACGGAACGGCCGGCCTGCTCGAGGAGCGCATCGATGAGGGGCAGCGCCGAGACGCATTCGCCGATGCTGGCGCCATGAATCCAGACGAGTTCGCCGGGCGGACGCTGCAGACTTGGGCGGCCGAAACGCTCGGGCAGCCGTGCCGGTTCTTCCTTTCCCCCACGGGCGCGGGCGCGCAGCACAAGCGGAGCGGCGGGTGCGAGCGCCGCCGCTGCCAAGCGGTACGCCGCAAGCGCGAGCGGCATCGATGCGGCGGTCATTCGGGGACCAGCAGTTCTTTCGCAGTTTCTTCGGCCCCGTCCGCGGCAAGATCGTACCGGGACAGCCGTGCGTAAAGCCCGCCGCGCGCGACCAGTTCTTCGTGCGTGCCCGACTCGGCGAGGCGTCCGCGCTCGAGCACATAGATCGTGTCGGCATCCAGCACGGTGGAAAGCCGGTGGGCGATCACGATGGTGGTGCGTCCTTTCATGAGCCGCGCCAGCGCCTCCTGCACCTTTCTTTCGCTTTCCGTGTCAAGCGCGGACGTGGCTTCGTCGAGCAGAAGAATTGGCGCGTTTCGCAGCATGGCGCGGGCGATGGCGATGCGTTGGCGCTGCCCGCCCGAGAGCCTCAACCCGCCTTCCCCGATCCGGCTGTCATAGCCTTGCGGCAGTTCGCGGATGAACCCGTCCGCGGCGGCCGCGCGCGCGGCCTCCACGATGTCCTCGCGCGTGGCCTCGCGCCGGCCGCAGGCAATGTTGTCCGCGATTGTTTCATCGAAGAGGAATGGGTCCTGGGTTACGAGAGCGATGTTTCCGCGCAGGGACGCGAGCGTCACGCCCGCGATGTCCTGTCCGTCAATGAGAATGCGCCCGCGCCCGGCGTCGTAAAACCGGAGCAACAGATGAAAAATCGTGCTCTTGCCGGCGCCCGAGGGACCGACCAGAGCCACTTTCTTACCTGGCGGAAAATCGAGCGTGACGGAATCCAGCGCTGCCGAGCCGTCGGCCCGATAGTTGAAAAAGACGCTCTCGAAGCGGATCGCGCCGCCGTCCGGAGCGGGTCTCACGACCAACGGCGCGGCGCCGTGGCGGTCGACGATGCGCGGTCGCGTGTCGATGAGGGCGAAGATGCGATTGGCCGCCGAAAGTCCTTCGGTCGAGATGGTCCACAACTGGCTCAGGGTGCGGACCGGCTGCTGCGCCAGCATCATGGCTCCGATGAAGGCGATGAACTGGTTGATCGCAAGGTGATGATGCAGGTGCTGATAGCCGGCGAAGGCGACGGTAATGGCGGCGGCGATTCCGCCGATCAAATCCGTCGAGGGTACGGCGGCCGAACGCGCACGCACGGCGCGCAGGATGTACTTCAGCCGCTGCCTGATGCGGGCATCCGCCGAACGCGTCGAATGATCCTCCAGCGCGTAGGCCTTGACGATGCGGCGCCCCGACAGGGCTTCGGACAAGGCGCGCGAAAGCGTGCCGGTTTCTTCCATGCCCCGTGTCGCGGATTTGCGTAGCGACCGGCTGAGGCGCCCCGTCACCCACGCCACTGGCGGCAGCAGCAGCAGCGAAATCAGGGCCAGCTGCCAATCCTCATAGATCATCACGCCTCCAAGCACGAGAAGCGTGACCACCTCCTTGCCGAGACCTGCGACGCCGCGCGTGATCGAGCCGCGCAGGAGGGTGGCATCGTAGAGAAATTTGGAGACGAGCTCTCCCGAATGTACGTCGTTGAGGGTTGCGATATCCAGCCGGATCTGGCTCGCGAACATGTCCCGCTGCACGTCCGAAACCACGCGCTCCGCGATATTGCTGAGCGTGTACTGTTCGAAGTAGCCCGTTACCGCGCGCAGCGCGACGACGCCCGCAATGGCGAGCGGAATGACCACGAGCATGCTCGCGTTGTTTTCCAGGAAGATCTGGCGCGTTGCCGGGTCCAGCAGCCAGGCGAGCACCCCGTTCATGACGGCGGTGGTGACCATGCAGAAGCCGGCCAGAACAAGTCTGTTCCACCGCCGACCCATGTAATCGCGCAGAAGCCGGCGGATGATCGCGAAGTCGTCGAGATCTCGCACACGCCTTGATGGGGCCGCCGGACGCTTTGGGCCAATGGATAATGGATCGGTTCCGACGGTCATGAGGGGCGCGCGTTGGCGGACTCAGCCACCGCTGCGTGGCCTGGTCTCTGGCCATCTGGCACGAAAAGGGGTGGGCGGGTGCTCAAGGTTTCACGGCCGGGGCGGGCTCCAGCAGGCGGTGAATGTGTACCACGAAATAGCGCAACTGGGCATTGTCGACGGTGGCCTGCGCTGCGGCGCGCCAGGCGTCGTATGCTTCCTTATAGTTGGGATATAGGCCGACGATATGGAGATTCGAGACATCCTTGAAGACCGCGCTCCCGGGATCAGCCACTTCACCTCCAAATACGAGATGAAGCAATTGCTTCGATTCGATTTCTTTCATGGGCACATCTCCCTGCGTCGTCATCGCCGGGCCGGGCAATGACGGAGCAGATATGTCAAGTGGATCAGCCTCTTTCTTTTTCCGGATCGGCGCGATGCAGGCGCTCTACCAGAATGGCATGAAGCTTCTGTCCGGCGCAGATCATCGATCGCTGCACGGTGCTCGCTCCGCCGTAGCAGAGGGGAGTGCCGTCGCGTGAAGTGACCATACCCCCGGCCTCGCGCACGATTACATCGCCTGCAGCCATGTCCCAATCGTGTTTGGGCGAAAGTACGATCGCGGCATCGAAGCATCCTGCGGCCACTAGCCCCATGCGATAGGCGATCGAGCTGCGCGATTCAATCTGGAAGGGCGGCCAGGGTCCGCAGGGAGGTGCAGCGAGGACGGGGTGGGCGAACATGTCCTTCTGGCCCAGGACGCGGCAGCCTTCCAGAACGCCACGGTCGCTGACGCGAATGGGCCCGCCGTTGAGTCTGGCCCCGCCACCCTCCACGCCGATGAAAAATTCTTCGGAAATCGGATTGTAGACGACGCCGGCAATCGGGCGTCCCGTTTCGCAGATGGCTACGGAAATCGAGAAATGCGGCTTCTCCTTCAGGAAGGCCGTGGTGCCGTCGATGGGATCCACGATGAACATCCGGGCGGTATCGATGCGCGCCGGATCCCTTCCTGTCTCTTCGGAAAGCCAGCCGTAATCCGGCCTTGCAGGCTCCAGCACGCCGCGCAGGAACCTGTCGATTGCAAGGTCAGCCTCGGTAACGGGTTCGCCGCGGCTCTTGCTCCAGCGCCGGTATTCATGTCCGTAGAACCGCCGCGCGATGTTTCCTGCCTCGCGCACCGCGCCTTCTATGAGGGCCAGATCGGCGGCGTCACTCGCCCGCAACAGTCATGCCCTCGACGCGCAATGTCGGTGCGTTGGTGCCATAGCGGAAAACGAGATCGTTGGCCGCGGCCAGACGCCGGTACATCTCTTTCAGATTGCCCGCGATCGTCACGCCCGCTACGGGATAGGCGATCTTGCCGTGCTCGATCCAGAAGCCTGACGCTCCGCGGCTGTAGTCGCCGGTCACCATGTTGACGCCCATACCCATGAGTTCGGTGACCAGTATTCCCTCAGCGATGTCCGAAATCAGTTCTTCGGGCGAGACGTTCCCGCGTTCCATGTACAGATTGGTTGCGGAAGGCGAGGGGGGACCGCCCGTCCCGCGCGCCGCATGCCCGGTTGTCGACAGGCCCAGCTGTTTGGCGCTCGCGCAATCGAGAATCCAGCTGGTGAGCACACCGTCTTCCACCAGCGCCATGCGCCCGTTGCGCGCGCCTTCCCCGTCGAAAGGCTTGGAACGGCGTCCTCGCAGGCGATGTGGATCGTCGACGATGGCGATGCCGCGCGCGAACACCTCCTTGCCCATGCTGTCCTTGAGGAAGCTCACGCCGCGCGCGATGGACGCGCCGGAGATCGCCCCGCCAAAATGGCCCAGAAGTCCCGAGGAGACCCGCGGCTCGAATATGACGGGAACTGCCTGGGACCTGGCTTTGCGCGGATTGAGCCGCGCAACCGTTCGCTCTCCGGCGCGGCGCCCGACCTCTTCTGGGGGTTCGAGGTCGCTGGCATGGCGCGCGCTCACGCTGTCATAATCGCGCTCCATCGCGGTACCTTCTCCCGCGAGCACCGCGACGCCGATGCCATGAGAGGTTCCGGCGTAGCGGCCGAAAAATCCTTCGCTCGTTGCCAGGGCGATTTCGCTCCTCCCGAAGCTTGCCCCGCCGCCTTCGGAATTGGTGATACCGCGAACCGCCATTGCGGCGCCTTCCACGGCTCGGGCTCTTTCGATCAGAACATCGGCCGAAGGTTCGGCGGGGTCTTCGAGATCAAGCGCGGGCCAGGATTTCGCAAGCCTGTCGGGGGGCGCGAGACAGGCAAATTTGTCTTCCGGTGCGAGCCTCGCCATCGCCATCGCCCGCTCGGGAAGCTCTTCGAGGGTTTGCCGCGAAAGATCGGTCGAGGAGACAAAGGCGACGCGTTCGCCCGCGAACACGCGCAGGCCCAGGTCCCAGGATTCGGCGCGTTCGAGTTCTTCGAGCCGTCCGAGCCGGTAAGACACGCTTGCGGCCACATTCGCGACCAGTAATGCATCCGCCGCATCGGCTCCGGCCCTGCGCGCCGCGCCGATCAACTCGTCCAGGACACTTTGGGAATCGCGCTTGTCCATCACGGAAGGAGGGTTGCGCCCTGCTGGGGGACGAAAACGAACCACATCACGCCTGCGATCCCCGCCACATAGGCAATCCAGGTCAGCACCATGCCCGCGAACCGCAGTGATGATGGCCCTGTGGAACCGGACAGGCCGACCGCATGCAACAGCCGCCCGATCGTGAATGTCGCGCCCACTCCGTGGATGAGCCAGATCGAACGGCCGAGCGGCGTGGCCAGCGCCCAGAGCAGGAGGAGGGCCATGGGAGCGTATTCGGCATTGTTGGCGTGTGCCCGGAGCGGCGCCGCCATCCCGGGCTTGCCGCCATCGCCGATCGGCGTTTGCGTGCGCAGCCGCGCATGCACGACGCGCATGGAGAGTATGAGCAGGATCAGCGCATTCAGCGCGGTGTAAAAGCCGAAGGCGTAGATCGACGATTCGAACAGCAGCATGATGTCCCCTTATGACCCGCGACCCGGCCGCGCGCAATGTGCAGGCGCGATCCGGCGACCGTCAAGCGGCGGCGCCGGCACGGACGCATCAGTGTGCGGCGGCGGTCGTCGACGCAGGCGTAGCTGCTGCATTTGCGGCAGCGACGGTCGGGGCGGAGGCGGACGAGATATAGAGCTTCTGTTCCTTATACGCGATGTAGAGATGGAGGCGATGCAATTCCTGCAGCCCGAGAACCATGTCGGTGTTGCCACCGGACTCGTCCGCATCGCTGATACGCGAACCCGATTGCGGCGTCTGGCGGGCTTTGGCAAGATTTTCGAATATATCGATCGCAGGATTGGCGATTGTAATCCCCTCAAGCTCGAGACCTTTGAAGGTGTGCCGGTAGATGGGGACACCGCCCGGGCCGCCGTTTTCGCTGACCTTTGTCATGTCCGGCGAAGTCGGTACCAGGTGGAACATGTCGTCCGCGGCTTCCAGAGACAGGTGACTGAATGTCGAACCGGTATCGAGCAAGGCATCAAATGGTACGCCGTCGACTTTCACGGACACGATGATATGTCCGCTGTTGACGACATGCATCGGAACGACCGCGACGCCGCCGCTCGTCCAATAGACGACTTTGCCCGGACAATGATCCTGCGCGAAAAGGCTCAGCTTGTGTGCGGCAAAATCGATATCCACATCGAAATGACGAAGGAGATCCGCCCCAAGCGTGCCGCCCATGCGGAAATCCCCGCTACCCATCGGGGAAGGCCAGACCGCCAACTTGACGCTGCTCGCGTGCATATCGCCGAGCCCGAGATCGTGCACGACCGCAATGTAAGTAAATGGCTCGCCGGCAGAATCGTACATCGCGCCCTGCATGATTCGTTGTTCGATCAGGTGCAGGTTGTGCGCGACGATGGGATCGACGGCGCTCAGCGGGGAGCCCGTGTCGAGCGCCATGCGTACGCTCGTCCCTGCGAGGGAAACAGGAATGATGATCGCGCCGTTTTCCGTGAAATCCAGCGAGGCAACGCGTTGAAGCTTGCACTCGTCAGCGCTCGCACCAGCGGAAATAACCGTCGCTAAAAAGGCGCACGCGAAAAGCGCACGCGTGGACGGACACATCATACTCAATACTCAAGCGCCCTGCTCGACCATGGCCCGAGTGGATTGGATCATAATCCGGGCGTTGCGGCAAGGGCGGCGCGAACGAGCACCTACACCCCCGGCTTGCTGTTGCGGATGAAGTTGTGACGGACGAGGACGAGTTTCTCCCCTTCGGAAGTGGGAGATTGGCAAAGGGAACCTGAAAAACCGTTGTTGCGGGCTGCTCAACGCCAGATCGGCCTGCCCGTTCCGGGCAGACCAAGCCGCGGCCATTTCTCCGTCACGGTGCGGATGATCTCGTCCTCCATGCCGATGAGGCGGCCCCAGTCACGCCTGGTCTCTGGGGGGAGCTTATTCGTGGCGTCGAGGCCGATCTTCGAACCCAGCCCGGATTCCGGCGAGGCGAAATCGAGATAATCGATGGGCGTGTTCTCCACAAGGGTGATGTCGCGGGCGGGATCCATGCGCGTGGCCACTGCCCACATCACGTCTTTCCAGTTGCGCGCGTCGATATCATCGTCCACCACGATGACCCACTTCGTGTACATGAACTGGCGCAGATAGGACCACACCGCCATCATTACGCGCTTGGCGTGCCCGGGATAGGCTTTCCGGATGCTCACGATGGCGATGCGGTAGGAGCAGCCCTCGGGCGGCAACCAGAAATCGACGATCTCCGGGAATTGCTGTTTCAGCAGCGGAATGAAGATTTCGTTGAGTGCTTCGCCCAGCACGGAAGGCTCGTCGGGGGGGCGGCCCGTGTAGGTGGACAGATAGACCGGATCGCGCCGCATGGTGATCGCGGTGACGGTGAATACGGGAAACTGCTCGACCGAATTGTAATAACCGGTGTGATCGCCGAACGGCCCTTCGTCGCGGTAATCGCAGAGCGAGACTTCGCCTTCGAGCACGATCTCGGCTTCCGCAGGCACCTGGAGGGGCTGGCTCACACAGTCGGCGAGCTCCGCGCGCGCGCCGCGCAGAAGGCCGGCGAACTGATATTCGGACAGGGTGTCGGGCACGGGCGTGACGGCGGCGAGTATGGTTCCTGGATCCGCGCCGATGACGGCCGCGGCGGGCAGGGGGGCGCTGTTTTCCCTCGCCCAGCGCGCGTGGTGTTGCGCGCCGCCGCGGTGTTTCAGCCAGCGCATCAGCGTCTGATTCTTCCCGACCACCTGCATGCGGTAGATGCCGAGATTGAAATTGTCTTCGCGTACTGTGCCCGGCCCCTTCGTCACCACCAGCGGCCAGGTGATGAGCGGCGCAGGTTCGCCGGGCCAGCAGGTTTGTACCGGAAGGTGGGCAAGGTCGATGTCCGCGCCGCGCCACACGATCTGCTGGCACGGTGGGGCAGAAACCGTTTTCGGGCGCATCGACATCGCTGTCCTGACCAGCGGGAGCAGGTCCATCGCTTCGCCGAAGCTGCGCGGTGGTTCGGGCTGGCGCAAGGTTGCGAGCAGTTCGCCGACCTCGCGCAGCGATGAAGCATCGCGGCGTTCGACGCCGCCCATGGTGACGCCCATGGCTACCCGCTTGACGGTGCCGAAAAGATTGACAAGGACAGGAAATTCGCTCGGCGCGCCGTCCGCTCTGATCGCTTTTTCGAACAATGCGGCCGGGCCCTGTTCCGCGACCAGCCTCGTCTGAATCTCTGTCATCTCGAGCACGGTCGAAACCGGCTCTTTCACCCGCGTGAGTTCGCGCTCGGATTCGAGCGTGGCCATAAAGTCGCGCAGAGAGCGGTAGGTCACAGTGTTTCCACCAAAACAAATTTGTCATTCCCGCGAAAGCGGGAACCCAGCGCGCGAGCGTCCGCGAGCGCAAAAGACATCTTGTGAACATCATTGACGGTGAAGGAGTCAATCGCCGCGCCGACGCGCGGCGGCTGTTGGGTTCCCGCTTTCGCGGGAATGACAATCAAGACTGACTCTGGCCGGGCTTTCATCCCCCCTCGTTCGCGACTTTCCATTTCCATGGTGCGGCGTGCCAGATGCCGTAGGTGAAGAAAATGGCGAGGCCGATCGCGGTCCACAGCACGAGCCGCACCCAGGTCGCGTCGGACAGGCTGAACATCATCACGCCGCAGATGACGATGCCCATCGGAGCCACGAACCACACGAAGGGGGTGCGGAACGGGCGGCGCGCTTTGGGCGCTGTGCGGCGCAGGATCATGATCCCGCCGCACACCGCGACAAAGGCGAGCAGGGTGCCGATTGAAACGAGATCGGCCAGGATATCGAGCGGAAGCAGCGCGGCTGCCAATGAGGCCGCCACCCCGATGATGATCGAACCGATGTAAGGCGTGTGATAGCGCGGGTGTACCGTGGAGAAGATCGGGCCGAGAAAGCCGTCGCGCGCCATCGAATAGAACACGCGCGACTGGCCGTAGAGCGAGACGAACACGACGGAGGCCAGGCCGACCACCGCGCCCACATTGATCAGCGGCACCAGCCACGACAGTGCGCCGATTTTCTGCACGGCAAAGGACACGGGGTTGGGGACATCGAGCGTGCGCCAGTTGGTGACGCCGAGAAGCACAACGGCCATCAGGATGTAGAGGACGGTGCAGATTCCGAGCGAGCCCAGGATTCCGATCGGCAGATCGCGGCGCGGATTCTTCGCCTCCTGCGCGGCCACGGAAACGGCTTCGAAGCCGATATAGGCGAAGAAGATCATCCCCGACGCCGCGAGAATCCCGCTGACGCCGAATTTGCCGAACGTTCCCTGGTTGGGCGGAACGAAAGGCGTGAGATTGTGCAGATGTACATAAGGCAGACCGAAGAGTATCACCAGCAACACGATGCTGGTTTTTACCAGAACCATTCCACCATTGAAGGTCGCGGATTCGCGCACGCCCACGATCAGAAAAACGGTGAGTCCTGCGATGAGAATGACCGCCGGCAGGTTGATGAGCGCGCCGGTCGCGTGCATATCGTGAAATCCCGTCGCAGCGAGCGGTGCGCTGGCAAATGCAACAGGAAACGTGATTCCGAAATTCTGGAGCAGACTCACGAAATAGCCGGACCAGCCGACCGCGACGGTGGAGGCCGACACCCCGTATTCCAGCACCATGTTCCAGCCGATGAACCACGCCATGAAGCGCCCCATCGTCGCGTAGGCATAGGTATAGGAGCTGCCCGACTCCGGAATCATCGAGGCGAACTCCGCATAGCAAAGGCCCGCGAAAAGGCAGCCGAGGCCCGCGATCCCGAAGGATACGAGAACGGCGGGCCCCGCGTGCTCGGCCGCCGCAGTTCCGGCGATGACGAAAATGCCCGCGCCAATGATCGAACCGATGCCGATGAGGATGAGATTGACGGGGCCGAGCGCGCGCTTCAGCTCATGCGCCTCGGCCACCACGGCGTCAGGTTGTGTCAACGCGGCAACGTCGCTCGCCATTTCTGCCCCGTGTTTGCCCATGCTGCGAAGAGAAACCATAGACGACGCCTGCTGGAGCGCAAACCGAGGCGGCGGCCGGTCCGCTCGCTTGCCCGATGAAGTCCCCCCCTCTACGGTTGCGCGCAAAGCATCCGCCGGGCGGTAAAGGGAGCGTCATCAATGGCATCTGGGCAACTCTTCGCGCGCAAGCCGGTCGCGGATGTCCGTGCCGAGTTCAAGTGCTCCGAGCTGAAGCGGACACTCGGTCCCTTCAATCTCGTCACGCTGGGAATTGGCTGCATCATCGGGGCGGGCATCTTTGTCATCACCGGCTCGGCCGCGGCAAACTTTGCCGGACCGGCCGTTCTCCTCTCTTTCGTCGTTGCCGGCACCGCCTGTGCGCTGGCGGGTCTGTGCTATGCGGAGCTCGCCTCGACCATGCCCGTTCCGGGCTCCGCCTACACCTATGCGTATGTCACGCTGGGCGAAGTCTTCGCCTGGACAATGGGCTGGCTTCTACTGCTGGAGTATGGGGTCGCGGCCTCGACGGTGGCAGCCGGCTGGACGGGTTACGTCGTGAGCCTGATCCACGACTTCGGCATTCAGGTTCCGGCGGCGGTTTCGCGTTCGGCGCTGCAATATCAGAATGGTATCCTGGGGTTCGCTCCGAGCATCAACATCGTCGGCGCGATCGGTATCGGCATCGTCGCGACCCTGCTGGTGATCGGGGTGCGGGAATCGGCGCGCGTCAACAACGTCATCGTCGTCATCAAGGTCACCGTCCTGGTGGCTTTCGTGATCGTCGGACTCGCCTATATCGATCCGGCGAACTGGCATCCCTTCATCCCCCCGAACGAGGGCGGTTTCCACTATGGCTGGCTCGGAATTTTCCGTGCGGCCTCGCTGATCTTCTTCGCCTATATCGGCTTTGAAGCGGTATCGACGGCCGCGGGCGAGGCGCGCAATCCGCAGAAGGACCTGCCCATCGGCATCCTCGGATCGCTCGTCGCCTGCACGGTGATCTACATGGCGGTCGCGGCGGTGCTGACCGGCGTGGTGTCCTATCGCAAGCTCGGCGTGCCCGATCCGATCGCCATCGCCGTGGACCGGATGAATCCCGTCTGGGCGATCGTGCCCTGGCCGCTCGCGTCTTCGGGCAATCTCAATCTGTTCGCCTTTGTCATCAAGATCGGTGCCTTTACCGGACTGACTTCGGTCATGCTCGTTCTTTGCTACGGGCAGACGCGCGTCTTCTACCAGATGGCGAAGGATGGCCTGATCCCATCAATCTTCAGCCGGATCGACCCACGACTGAAGACGCCGGCCGCAGGCACAATTCTTCTGGGGAGCATCATCGCCATCGCCGCGGCGACGCTTCCTCTGACCATACTGAACGATCTCGTCAGCCTGGGAACGGCGCTTGCTTTTTCCATCGTGTGCATCAGCGTGATCTATCTGCGGCGCAACGAGCCCGACCTCCCGCGGCCGTTCCGTGTGCCGTTCTATCCGTGGACGCCCATCCTGGGTGCGTTCGCCTGCATCGTGTTCATGGTCGGTCCGATCCTGCTCGACATCGTGAGCAAAGGCATCGGCATCGACCTCCTTGGCTCGCTGTTCGGCTCGCCGGACCAGAAGTTTCAGCGCGATCCCATCGCGCTCTACATACTGGTCGGCTACGTGGTACTGGGCGCGCTCATCTACCTGCTCTTCGGCTATCGCAATTCGAGGCTCGGACAGGGCCGTCCCGCCATCGGCATCGAGCCCGCCCCCATGGAGCTGCCGCAGTAGCCATTCACGACGGCATGGCGCACGGAACGGTTTGCCGGCCGTGGCGGCGGTAAACGCGAAAGTCGGAATCCGTGGTCAGCACGATGGAGTCGGTGACGATTTCGCTGATACGAACGAGGCAGGCGTCAGCCATGCTTATCGGCAGATTGCGGTATTTTGTCATGAGTTGAATCACAAATTCTCCGGCAGATCATCGTCCACGGAACCTATCAGATGGGCAATGTCGTCAAGCGGCCCTTTTGGGACTTTGATGCCCTGACGGCACTCCAAGCGCTCGCGAACGACATCGGACCTTGATATCCCGCGCTCGCGCGACTCGGCCTCAATGTCAGCTGCCAGCCGTTCGGGCAACCGAACCGTCACTGTTTTCATGCCACATTGTAAGACACAACTGCCGGTACTGCAATACACGACCTACACGATGTTATGTCTTCGTCCACACCGCGATTTCGTTGCCATTGGGGTCGCGGAAATGGAAGCGCCGGCCACCCGGAAATTCGTGGCGGGAAAGAATCTCCGCGCCGCTTGCGCTCACCCTGATCTCCATCGCATCGAGGTCGTTTGCATAGAGCACGACGAGCGGGCCGCCTGATTCGATCACCTTCCGCTCGGCATTGAAGCCTCCCTGCCGCCGCTCCGTGCATTCGAAAGCGGCGTAATCCGGCCCGTAGTCCGTGAATGTCCAACCGAACACTGCGCTGTAGAAGCGCTTCGTTGCGGGAATGTCCGGACCGGGAAGTTCGATATAATCCAGCGTTCCATCCGCGGGCATCCTGGCTGGCCCTCCGTGTTGTTCCCTCTTCGTTCTATGCAAGCATGCAGGCTGCGCAGTGTCAACCGGAGCCAACATGCTATTTTCAGTACTTTGCTTCGGGTATCAGCCGGTACACCCCGGTTTCGCGGATTTCGCGGTCCTCGAGTTCGCGGGTGGTCCGCACTGGGTAGGTCGCGAGACGCAACGTGCTCTGCTCCGGAAAATAGCTGCGCCCGGGGTCGCCCAGAAAAACTTCCGCTCCCGAGCGCACGCAGCGGACCAACCATGCCAGCAGCCGCTCGGCGAGCGGCCGCTCGTAGCACATGTCCCCGACGAGAATGACGTCCCAGGCGCAGGGACGGCCGATGACGTCTTCGGTGACGATTTCGATTTTCTCGCCGCGGCGCCCGGCGCCGTTTCCTTCGCCGGCCGGTGTGCGGACCATGCAGCTGACGCCATTCGCCCAGCAGTTCAGACCGACCGCGGCCGCGGCAAATCCGTCGATTTCGGCGGCCATCACGACTCGCGCGCCCGACTTGGCGGCGGCAATGGCGACCAGTCCGGAACCGGTGCCGAAATCGAGCACGGAACGCGCCACCACGATTTGGCGATGATCCAGCACATAACGCGCGAGCGCCTGGCCGCCTGCCCAGGCAAAGGCCCAGTAAGGCGGCGGAATGCCCTCGGCCGCAAGTTCCTCTTCCGTTTTCCGCCAAAGGGGGACGACTTCGGTCGCCAGATGCAGGTCGATCTCGGGCACGAGCGGCGGCGCGGCCAGCTCGGTGTTGGCACGGACAAACTGCGCGGGGTTCCCTTCGATCATCTGCAAGCGACGCCGCTTCCACTGTGATCTCGACGGGCGGGAAGGCCGCCTTATTCCCGCCATCCGGAAATTTCCAGCGCTCCCGCGGTCATAGCCTTGCACAGGGAAACGTGCTCAGGCGCCCATGGATCAAATGGCGCGGCTTTCAGAAAATGCCTCCTGCCCGAAGCACGAGGACAGCCATCCAGACCTCGCAGACGAGCTGCACGGCAAGAGCGAAGAAGCGGAGCCGGATCGCGTTGACGGAGCCCGAGGCGATGTGAATGGCCGATTGAAGAATGCGGGCCACCACCACGATGACCGCGAGCCTGTTGAAGGTCGCGGTTTCCATCCCCACGACCCAGCCGCAAAGGACGATTGTGGCGAAGACCGGCAGGTTCTCCAGCGTGTTCAAATGGGCGCGGTTGATGCGCCAATAGGAATCGCTGCCATGCGGCACGCCGGCCCGGAAGCTGTCGAGTTTGGCTTCGCCGCGCAGAACCTGGAGAGCGCGATCCGCCGAGACCATCAATACGAGCGCAATCGCCCACAGCGCATAGAAGATCAGCGCGGTGATCGAGGCCGGCGCGGTAAATTGGGACATTCAGCTGCTCCTTCAAACCTCGTTGCATGTGCACCGTGCGTCCTTCGACAGACTCAGGATGAGGACAATCTGACTTGCATCGGCGTTGATGGCGGTACTACTCCCCACATGCCGAGCTTGTCGAAGCACGCAGGACGATTGTGCAATGCGACATAGTCATCGCACATAACTTGACGCAATGATGGCGGCGGCGATGAGCAGCCCCGCATCGCGGTTGGCGCGGAAGATCCCGAGGCAGCGGGCGGCATCGTTCGCATCGAGCCTGCGCGATTGCCACATGAGGTGCAGGCCGGCCGGGAGCAGCAGCAGCGCAGTCCACAGATGCGCGGTCGTCACGACGACAGTGAGCACCAGGAACCCGAGCGCGAGGGTATAGAAGCCGTCGATCCAGGCCGGCGAAGCCGCGCCGAACAGCCGCGCGGTCGATTTCACGCCGACCAGCGCATCGTCGTCGCGGTCCTGAAGCGCATAGATTGTGTCGTAACCGAGCGTCCAGAAGAAGCAGGCCGCGTAGAGAATAAAGGCGGGCATGGCGAGATGCGCAGTCGATGCCGAGAAGCCCAGAAGCGCGCCCCAGTTGAAGGTGAGCCCGAGCCAGGCCTGCGGCCACCAGGTGATGCGCTTCATGAAGGGGTAGAGCGCGACGAGCACCAGCGAGCCGGCGCCGAGCGCCATCGAAAATGCATTGAGCTGAAGAAGCACAAGGAGTCCTGTTGCGCATTGCAGCGCCAGGAATAGCCACGCGCCGCGCAGACTGACCGCGCCCGAGGGAATGGGGCGTCCGCGCGTCCGCGCGACCTGCGCATCGATGTCGCGATCGACGATGTCGTTGTAGGTGCAGCCGGCGCCGCGCATCACGATCGCGCCGATCAGCAACAGCGCGACAAGCTCAAGGTCGTGCAAGGAACCAAAACCGCGATACTGCGCCGCAGCGCCGAGCGAAAGTCCGAACACGCAGGGCAGAAACAGCAGTTGCCAGCCGATTGGACGGTCGAGCCGCATCAGCCGCAGCCAGGGTCGTACGGCCGGCGGCGCCGTATCCACCCAGCTATGCCGGATGGCGTCGGCGGGAATCGAATCCCCTCTCCCCCTCTTCCGGGGGAGAGGGTTAGGGTGAGGGGGTATCGCCGCGGATTCCATGTCGAAGACTAGCAACAATCTCCTGATGATGCATGCCTCTGGATGGAGCGGGTCGCTTCCTGTTCGGCCGAATTCGAGGCGGATGGACCCCCTCACCCCAACCCTCTCCCCCGAAAGTGGGGGAGAGGGATGACCGAGGTCGCATCGCCTGGCGGGAAGGTGCGGCTGTTCGTGGAGGCGCCGCTAGGGGAATGCGCGCGCGTGCCGCTCAGCCCGCCCCAGGTGCATTATCTCCTGCATGTGATGCGGGCGCGCGTCGGCGATCGTGTGAGCCTGTTCAACGGGGGCGACGGCGAGTGGCTTGCCGCGATTGCCGAGGCCACGCGGCGGGATTGCGTGCTCGTTTGTGAGCGCCAGACGGCACCGCAGACGGCGGATGACGATCTCTGGCTCGTTTTTGCACCGATCAAGAAAACGCCCGCGGATTATCTCGCGCAGAAGGCGACGGAATTGGGAGTGTCGGTGCTGCAGCCTGTGATCACGCGCCGCACCATCGTCCATCGCGTCAACACGGAGCGCCTGTGTGCGAACGCCATCGAAGCGGCGGAGCAATCCGGTCGGCTGACGGTGCCGGAGGTCCGTGCACCCCTCAGTCTGGAGTGCCTGCTCGGGGCGTGGCCGGTGGGTCGCAGTCTACTTTTCTGCGACGAAGCCGGCGCGCCGCCGATCCTCCAAGCATTGGCGCCCGGGCAGTCGGGCGCCTGGGCTGTGCTCACCGGGCCGGAAGGCGGATTCGACGAGGCCGAGCGCGCGATGATCCGCGCGCTGCCGTCCACCATTCCCGTTTCATTGGGCGAACGCATTCTGCGCGCCGACACGGCGGCGCTGGCGGCACTCGCGATCTGGCAGGCTCAGTGCCCGAAAGGATAGCCCGAATTGTAGAATTCGGAGCCCGGCTGGTTGGGGTTGCCGTAGCCTGCCGAAGACGAGCTGCCCGGCCCGTAGTAATAACCCGGATCGCCGGGATTGCCCGAGAAACCCGGACTGCTCGACATGCTGAAGTGGAATTTGCCCAGGCCGCCCACATTCATGGTGCCGTTCTGGTCGGTGGAGAATTTGCTCTGGGCCTGGGCGTCCGGGTCCTGGAAATTCGTCGTGCCGTCGCTGTTCTGCGGCAGCGTCACGGTCTCGATGGCCCAGCCGGGCGCCGAGGAAAGAAAGAGCGCCGCGCAGGCCGCGGCGGCAAGCGGAAGCCTCGAACTCATGGGTTGCATCTCCTCGAAGCAGGTCGCCCATCAAACCACATTCGATGCCTCCGAAGCAATGGCTCTCCCCGCTTGCCGCTCGAGCGGGGGTTGCCTACATAACCAAAAGCTAAATCCCGAATTCACGATTCCCTCCCAGGAAACCTTCCCCGGTGGGACGAAGGCGAGGAGGGCCGCCATGTCGATCCCCCAAACCGCGGGCGGACCGATCCAGTCGCGTGACGACCTCGTGCGCTACCTTGAACGGGGCGGCAAACCGCGCGCGCAATGGCGCATCGGCACGGAGCACGAGAAGTTCGTCTACGACCTCAACACGCGCAAGCCGCTGCCCTATGCCGGCGCGCCGGGCATCCGCGTGCTGCTGGAGGGCATGCGCCGCTTCGGCTGGGCGCCGGTGATGGAAGGCGACAACATCATCGGGCTCTCCCAGAACGACGCCTCGATCAGCCTCGAGCCGGGCGGGCAGTTCGAACTCTCCGGCGCGCCGCTCAAATCGCTGCACCAGACCTGCGCCGAAGTGAACACGCACCAGTCGCAGGTCCGCGAAATTGCGCACGAGATGGGCGCCGGCGTGCTTGGCGTCGGCTTTGCGCCCAGCTGGCGCCTCGACGAAGTCGACCAGATGCCCAAGGGCCGCTACGCCATCATGCGCCGCTACATGCCGCGTGTCGGCGGCTATGGTCTGGAGATGATGTTCCGCACCTGCACGGTGCAGGTGAACCTCGACTTCGCGGACGAAGGCGACATGGTGAGGAAATTCCGCGTCGCGCTGGCGCTGCAGCCGGTCGCCACCGCACTCTTTGCCAACTCACCGTTCCGCGAAGGCAGGCCCAACGGTTTTCTCTCCTACCGCAGCCACATCTGGACCGATGTCGACAATGCGCGCGCGGGCATGCTGCCTTTCGTGTTCGAGGACGGTTTCGGTTTCGAGCGTTATGTCGATTACGCGCTCGATGTACCAATGTATTTCGTCTATCGCGACGGCCGCTACATCGATGTGGCGGGACAAAGCTTCCGTGATTTCCTCGGGGGACGGATCCCCGAACTGAAGGGCATCGTGCCGCAGCTCTCCGACTGGGCCGATCATCTGACCACCATCTTTCCCGAAGCCCGTCTGAAGCAGTTTCTGGAGATGCGCGGCGCCGATGGCGGCACCTGGCGGCGCATCTGCGGGCTGCCGGCGTTGTGGGTCGGTATCTTCTACGATCCGTCCGCGCTCGATGCCGCCTGGGACCTGGTGAAGAACTGGACATGCGAGGAACGCGAGGCGATGCGTGCCGCCGTTCCGGTACTCGCGTTCAACACGCCGTTCCGCGCCCGCAAGGTGCTCGATCTTGCGCACGAGATGCTCGCGATCTCCCGGGCCGGACTTCGCGCCCGCGCGAAGGAAGACGCGATCGGAACCACGGAAGAAGGATTTCTCCAGCCGCTCGAAGAGCTCGTCGAACGCGGCTACACCCGCGCGGAAGAACTTCTCCGCCGCTGGCAGACCGAATGGAACGGCGACCTCGGACGGTTGTTCACGGAATATAATTTTCTTTAGTAATTATCACACCGGCACGTCGTCCGGCAGGTCCACCGGCTCGTCGAGCACGTTGCGCAGGTAGAGCAGGTTGACGGCCGTGTAGGCGACAACCGCGATCGGCGCGGCGAAAATGATGCCGACGAAACCGAACAGGAGCTGGGTGATCAGTATGCTGACGAGTATGAGCGCCGGCGGAATATGGACAAGCCGGCGCTGAAGCAGCGGCGTCACCAGATAGCTCTCGAAAATGTGAATGCCGAGGTAGCCGGCCACTGTCCACAGCGCGGTGTCGAACCCGAGCGTCAGAGCTACCAGCACGGCGGGAACCGCGCCGATGAACGGTCCGAGATAGGGCACGATTTCCGCCAGCCCCGCGATCAGGCCGAGCGCGGCGGGATTGGGCAGGCCGATGGCCATCATCAAGAGATAGGCGAGCGCCCCCACGAGCAGCATGACGATCAGTTGCCCGATCAGCCAATAGGTGAGGGTGGCGCCAAGCGTCTGCAGCGCCTCTTCCGCGGCCGGGCGCTGCCGGCGCGGGAACAAGGCGACGATGCCGCGCGCGTACAGCTCGGGCTGGGCAGCCAGATAGATGCCCGCAATGACGACGACGACGGCATATTCGGCGACTGACAACCCCGAAGACAGCGCACCGGGCATGAAGGTGCGGAAGAAGGAGGAGGAGCCGCTCAGGATTTCGTGGAAGGGCCCGAGAGTGTGCTGTCCCGCCCGGATGTTGTGAATCACATCGCTGAACTCCGTCGAAAGCCTCGTTCCGAACAGCCAGGCGGCGCCGGCGAACAGGAGAAAGAACAGGGTCGTCACCAGCGCGATCGACCAGCCGAGCGCGAGATGCGTGGCGTTGTGGACGATCCGGGCCAGCAGATGCAGCAGCATTGCGACCACCACGGCGCCGAAGGTGAGGATCACCGCCACCCGGACGACCCACAACAGCCACGCCGCCGCAATAAGTCCGATCCAGATCGCCGCCGTCCGCAGCGTGCGCAGCGCCTCGGTCATGTTGGCGAAACGCGCCGCCCCGGAATTCGCCCCGGCGCCGCCCATAGACGGGTGCTCTTGAAATTCCTCGCCCGATTTTCCCTGAGATTTGCGTTTTTCTTCCTGTCGGCGAGTCCAAACAACGACCAGGCAGGTGGACGATTGGACGCTCGCCCAAAATTTCCCTGAGCCAGGACATCAGTGGCGCCTGCGCGACCACCTTGGACACGATAACCCAATTCGGTTATGAAGTAAACCGAAAATTCCGGTTTTCCTGTTCCCTGCTGGCGCTTTCGGTGGAGGTTCTAGAGGTACGGCCGCATGTGGAGCCGGTTCGCATGAAGAGCGAACGGGCGCAGCTTCAGTGGCCGAATACATGACCGTCCAAGCCGCCTTCGGCCTTGCATCCGGGGAAAGGTCCATACATGACAACAAGGGGGCGTTTGGCGCTATTATGCCAAGTCGCCGCGTTGCGAAGTGGGACTTCGAGCATGACTGGAACCCATAGTGGAGGAGCATCAGCATGAAAATGAAACGGCTCGTGAACTTGGCCTGCACGGCCGGCGCCGCTGTGCTTGCGGCTGCACCGGCCCTTGCGCAAGCCCCCGCCGGCGTCGTCTCGCCGCTGCCCTATGATACGCCGACGGTCGTGAACGGCATCGACTCCGTTTGCACCGGGACGGGCGAGAGCGACGAGAACAATCGCCGTTGGGCGACATATCCCGTGAAGGTCGTGCTTGCCGGCAAGGAGGGCCAATATCTGGCGGGTGCAACCGTCACGGTCAGCCAGGGCGCCAAACCCCTCCTAACCGTCAGCTGCAACGGGCCATGGATACTCTTCAGGCTGGCGCCCGGACGGTACAGCCTGTCCGCGACGCTGAACGGCGAAACCGAAACCGGCAACGCCTATGCTTCGCAGAGCGGTCAGGGTCAGGTCACCCTGCGGTTCCTCGATCAGGGGGGCACGATCAGTCCGCAGGGCATGCCGGGCGCCCAGCAACCGCCGCAGCAACCCCCTCAGCAATAATCCCTGGCGCAATGCCGCGCTTAAGGGGACCTTGAGGTGGCACTGTTACAGTTTGGATAACGGGTGGCGTCTTGGCCTGACTTTCCCGGCTGGTCTTCGTCGAGAACCCAGCGTCTCCAACGGGCAGGCAGCAAATCGACTTGTGAAGGCGGACGCCGCAATTCAGGCGCATCCTTCGGCAGCAGCGATCTGCGGATCAGCAAGAAGATCGAGCCTGCGACAGAAGGCGCGACTATGGCGATTGCAATGAGACGGCAGAGCAGGGCCATTGGAACCTCCGCCCCCTCTGGTGTAACCATAGCCTTACGGCTCTGGGACCCCAAGGCCAAAAGGCCCCCGGCCGTAGTCATGGGCGAGGCCGTCGAAGTCGCGTGGATGGCAACGGGGGCAGATTGACTCGCTCTGCTTGCCACGTGCCAGGTGGCACCTTGCGCGGCTGGCGTCCGTTCTATAGGATGACCGGCTCGCTGAACCTCCCGCAAAACCCTTCGAAGGAGCCTGAATGGCCCGCGTGACCGTTGAAGATTGTGTCGACAAGGTCTCGAACCGGTTCGATTTGGTGCTGTATTCGGCCTACCGCGCGCGGCAGCTTTCGGGGGGGGCGGACTCCTTGGTGGACCGCGACCGGGACAAGAACCCGGTGGTGGCGCTGCGCGAAATCGCGGCCAAGGAGCTGAAGCCCGATGACGTCAGGGCAGAATATATAAGGAGTCTCCAGAAGCACGCCGAGGTGGACGAGCCCGAGGAGACCCCGACCGACGAGGATTCCGGCCGCGAGGACGCGCAGTTCCGCCAGGTCACGGAGGAAGAGCTTTTGCGCGCGCTGACGACGGAAGCCCAGCGCAGGGCCGAGCCGCAACCCGAGGAGACCGCCGACTACGAGGAGTAGCGGCCTGCCGGCCCGCGAACCCCAGGCGGGCGGGGTATCTCGCCCTTCCGCGCGTCAAGCCCTATATCATGGGTCCGATGAGCGTTCCGGCCGAAATTGCCGTTTCCGACGGCCTTGCATCCGTTCCGCCTCCGCCGGCTGCGGCGTCGACTGCGCGTGCACCGCTCCGCCGGCTGATGCGGCAGACCGAACTCGTCGAGCGGGTCAAGAGCTACGATCCCCAGGCCGACGAGGCGCTCCTGAACCGCGCCTATGTCTATGCGATGGCCGCGCATGGCAAGCAGCTGCGCGCCTCCGGAGATCCCTATTTTTCCCATCCGCTCGAGGTTGCGGGCATCCTGACCGAACTCAAGCTGGATGTGCCCACCATCGTCACGGCGCTCCTGCACGACACGATCGAGGACACCCACGTCACCTATGACGACGTGCTCCAGAGCTTCGGCAAGGAGATTGCCGGTCTCGTCGACGGTGTCACCAAGCTTTCCAAGCTCGAGCTGTTTTCCGAGCGCACCAAGCAGGCCGAAAACTTCCGCAAGCTGTTGCTGGCGATGTCGGAGGATATCCGCGTCCTGCTCGTCAAGCTCGCCGACCGCCTGCACAACATGCGCACGCTCGGGCATATCGAGAGCGAGGAGAAGCGGGCGCGCATCGCGCAGGAGACACTGGACATCTATGCGCCGCTGGCCGGCCGTATCGGCATGCAGAATCTGCGCGAGGAACTCGAGGATCTGGCCTTCGCGGAACTTGATCCCGAGGCCCGCAATTCCATCGTCACCCGTCTCGCCCGTCTCGATGCACAGTCCGGCGGACGCATCGGGCGCATTTCGAGCCGGCTGCGGCGCGCGCTGGCCGAGCGGGGCATCGATGCGATGGTTCATGGCCGCGCCAAACGCCCCTATTCGATCTGGCGGAAGCTCAAGGACAAGCAGCTCAATTTCGAGGCGCTGTCGGACATCTTCGGGTTCCGCGTCATCGTGCAGACGGAGGAGGATTGCTACCGCGCGCTCGGTGTCCTGCACACGAACTGGCACATGATTCCGGAGCGCTTCAAGGATTTCGTCTCCAATCCAAGGCTGAATGGTTATCGCTCCATCCACACCACGGTGGTGGGGCCGGAGCAGCAACGCATCGAAGTGCAGATTCGCACGGCGCAGATGCACGATGTGGCGGAACGTGGCGTGGCCGCGCACTGGCGCTACCGCGAACATGTCGAGGAACAGGATAACGCCGCCGCCAACGCCTACAAATGGCTGCGCGACCTGGTGGAACTGCTCGAGAAGGGCGACTCGCCCGAGGAGTTCCTCGAGCATTCCCGTCTCCACATGTATCACGATCAGGTGTTCTGTTTCACGCCGAAGGGAGAGCTGATTTCTCTTCCGCGCGGCGCCACGCCGATCGATTTCGCCTATGCGGTCCATACCGATCTCGGGCACTCGACGGTGGGCGCAAAAGTGAACGGAACGCATGTCCCGCTGCATACGCCGTTGAAGAACGGCGATCAGGTGGAAATCATACGTACGAAGGAACAGGCGCCTTCGCCGCTGTGGGAACAGTTTGCGGTCACCGGCCACGCCCGCGCCGAAATCCGCCGCTTTCTCCGCCACGCCAGGCGCGACGAACACGCAAGACTTGGCCGCAAGATTCTCGAGAAGGCTTTCGCCGACGAGAATGTGGAGTTGACCCAGAAAGCCGCGGAAGAAGTTGCGAGGAAACTGCGTCTGGCCAAGGCGGATGAAGTCTATGCCCAGGTCGGACGCGGCTCCTTGCGCGCTGACGACGTGTTGTATGCCGTTTTTCCCGAGAAGCGGCGCAACCCGGCCCGCTTGAAACATCCCCACCCGGCCAAGAGCAAGGCCATATCGATCAAGGGGCTGACGGAAGGAATCTCCTACCGTCTGGGCGACTGCTGCCACCCGCTGCCCGGCGACCGCATCGTCGGGCTCATGGTCCCGGACGAGGGTGCCATCATCCATACAATCGATTGTGCGGAACTGGAAAAAGCCCAGTCGAGCATGAGCGACTGGCTGGATGTGCGCTGGGACGCGCAGGCGGCGGAAGCGGAAAATTCCGTGGCGCGCGTGCGCGTGCGCGTGAAGAACGCGCCCGGATCATTGGCCATGCTCGCCAGCGTCATCGGCAACAACGGCGGGAATATTTTCAATCTCAAGGTGGCGAGCCGCAATCCGCTTTATTTCGAGTTCCTGGTGGACATCGAGGTGCGCGACGTCGCCCATCTGCTGAACATCATCGGCGCCCTGCGCGTGAATGAGGCGGTCGAGTCGGTGGACCGGGTGCGCGGTCCCGAAGAGAGCGCCGGAAGCAAAGCCGCATGAACGCGCTTCGCCTGGGCGTGAACATCGATCACGTCGCCACGATTCGCAACGCACGCGGCGGCAGTCATCCCGATCCCGTCCGTGCGGCGCGGGTAGCCCAGCAGGCTGGCGCGGACGGCATCACCGCGCATCTGCGCGAGGACCGGCGGCACATTTCCGATCGCGACATCGAAAGATTGAGCCGCGAAATTTCCCTGCCGCTCAATCTGGAGATGGCGCCCTCGGCCGAAATGCGGGACATCGCGCTCCGGCATCGTCCACACGCGGCCTGCTTCGTTCCCGAGCGGCGCGAGGAGCGCACGACCGAGGGCGGCATTGACGCGGCAGGCCAGCACGACCGCCTGCTGGACATCGTGCGCGCTCTTTTACTGGCGCGGATACGCGTGTCGCTCTTCATCGAACCAGACAGGCACCAGATCGACGCGGCGCATTCGCTCGGCGTGCCCGTCATCGAGTTGCACACCGGCGCCTGGTGCGAAGCGGCGGCCCGCAACGACCCGGTCGAATATGATCGCCAGCTCGATCTCATTCGCGAAGCGGCAAAATATGGCACATCGCTTGGTCTTGAGGTGCATGCGGGACATGGTCTGGGCTATGACACGGTCGGGCCGATCGCGGCCATCGCAGATATCCGGGAGCTGAACATCGGACATTTTCTGGTAGGCGAAGCGATCTTCTCGGGGCTGGACGCCGCCATCCGGCGCATGCGAAGCCTGATGGACGAGGCGCGGTCGAAATGCGATCGGCGCAGCACGGCATGATCATCGGCATCGGCTCCGATCTCATCGACATCCGGCGGGTGGAACGAACGATCGAAAGGTACGGCGAGCGGTTTCTCGATCGCATCTTCACCGAAAAGGAGCGCGCCAGATCCGAGCGGCGTGCGCAAAGGGGTGCAAGCTACGCGAAACGTTTTGCTGCCAAGGAGGCCTGTGCGAAGGCGCTCGGTACCGGGCTGCGCGGCGGCATCTTCTGGCGTGACATGGGGGTGGTCAATCTCCCGAGTGGCAAGCCGACCCTGACGCTCAGCGGAGGTGCCCTCGAGCGGCTGAGGAAATTGACTCCGGAGGGTCATGTGGCGCAAATCGACCTCTCCATCACCGACGATTTTCCCCTCGCACAGGCCATCGTGATCATCTCTGCCGTGTCTCATGCACAAACAGAAGCGCCGGGCCTTGGCGCTCCCGTTTGACGCACCGCGGTTTTTTCCGTTTCTCCCCCAACAGGAACCATACCCATGTCGAACCGGCCCGAGACGAATGACGCGGAAATCGCGCCGGTGCAGAAGCCGGACGCACCCGTGGGGAGCCCGGCGGCGAAGCCGAAGGAGACCTGGCTCGAAACCGTCAAGACGATCGTCTATGCGCTGCTGATCGCCTTCGTCATTCGCACCTTCCTTTTCCAGCCCTTCAACATCCCGTCGGGTTCGATGGAGAATACGCTGCTCGTCGGCGATTATCTCTTCGTGGAAAAATTCGCCTATGGCTACAGCCGTTTTTCATTTCCATTCGGAGCGTATCTGCCGTCCTTCGGAAGGATTTTCGGCACCGGGCCCGATCGCGGCGACGTGGTCGTGTTCAAAATGCCCAATCCCGATTCCGCGGACTACATGAAAGACTTCATCAAGCGGGTGATCGGGCTGCCGGGGGACCGGGTCCAGATGATCGACGGTCAGGTTCACCTCAACGGCAAGCCCATACCGAAGGTCCGCGTTGCCGATTTCGTCACGCCCGATGCGCCCTGTCCGATGGCCACCGACGCGTCCGCCGACGGCAACTATCACGTGCCGCGCTACCGCGAGACCCTGCCGGGCGGGAAGAGTTATTATGTGCTCGACTGCATTCCCGAAGGTCCGAGCGACAACACGCCCGTGTATGTGGTCCCGCCGGGTCATTATTTCATGATGGGCGACAACCGCGACAATTCTGCCGACAGCCGCGCCGATGTGGGCTATGTGCCCGCCGAGGATGTCGAGGGAAGGGCGGTGTTGATCTTCTTCTCGATCGACGACAGCGCGGTATGGTACGAGCCCTGGACCTGGCCGACGGCCATCCGTTACAACCGGCTGCTCACTCTCATTGACTGAGCCTGCGCGTCTTTCCGGGCTTGAAGAGAGGCTCGGCCACGTCTTCGCCGACAGGCAATTGCTGGAGCGCGCGCTCACCCATGCCAGCATCAACTCGCTGGCTTCGAACGAGCGGCTCGAATTTTTCGGCGACCGGGTCCTGGGTCTTGTCATCGCGGAACTGCTCTTCACGGAATTTCCCGGCGATTCCGAGGGTCTGCTTGCGGTCCGATATAATGCCCTCGTCCGCGGCGAGGCCTGCGCGGCAGCGGCCGAGGCTGCCGGGATCGCGGATCATGTGTTCATGGCTTCCGCCGAGGCAGCAAACGGCGGCCGGCAGAAGACCGCGATCCTGGCCGGCGCCTGCGAAGCGCTCATCGCCGCGCTTTATCTGGATGGAGGCATGGACGCGGCAAGGAATTTCATTCTGCGCCACTGGCAACCGGCAATCGCGGCCCTCGGCGCCGACATGCGTGATCCCAAGACAACCCTGCAGGAATGGGCACAGTCGCGCTCCCGCGCCGCACGCAGCGCACCCGTCTACCGTCTGGTCAAACGGGACGGCCCCGATCACGCGCCCCACTTCGTCGTGGAAGTCGGCGTGGCGGGAGAAGGTGTGGAGTTCGGCGAGGGGCGATCCAAGCGCGAGGCGCAACAGGCGGCGGCGAAAGCCATGCTGGAGAGGCTGGAACGACCGTGAGCGAAGCTGCGACGCGGTGCGGTTTCGTCGCCGTGATCGGCGCGCCCAACGCGGGAAAATCGACGCTCGTCAACACTCTCGTCGGGTCGAAGATCTCCATCGTGACACCGAAGGTCCAGACCACGCGGATGCGGGTTCGCGGCATCGCCATCGACGGAGATACGCAACTGGTGTTCGTCGATACGCCGGGGATATTCCGTCCGCGCCGGCTGCTCGACCGCGCCATGGTCCGCGCCGCCTGGACGGGTGCTGCCGAAGCGGACGCCGTCCTGCTGCTCGTCGATGCTCCAGGCGCCGCGCGGGCCGACGGAGCAGTGGCTGCCGATGCACTTTCGATCATCTCGGATCTGCGGCGGTCCGGCCGCGGCAATGCCGCGCTGGTGCTGAACAAGATCGATGCGATTGCGCTGCCGCGGCTCTTGCCCGTCACGGAGCGCCTCAACGATCCTTCCGTGTTCGAGCGCGTCTTCATGATTTCGGCGCTTAACGGCGACGGCATCAGCGACGTCCGTGCCTGGTGCATCGACAGGATGCCGCGGGGTCCGTGGCTCTATCCCGCCGACCAGGCGGCCGACATTCCCTTGCGCCTGCTCGCGGCCGAGATCACGCGCGAACAGCTTTATCTGAAGCTGCACGACGAACTGCCCTATGCCACGACGGTCGAGACGGAAAGCTGGACCGAACGCAAGGACGGCTCGGTCCGGATCGAACAGACGATCTACGTGGCGCGCGAAAGCCAGAAGCCGATCGTGCTCGGGCGCGGCGGCCGCACGGTGAAGGCGATCGGCGCCGCGGCACGGCGCCAGCTGGAGACCATGTTCGAACGCCGCGTGCATCTGTTTGTGTTCGTCAAGGTCCGCGAAAACTGGTCCGAGGAACGCGCGCATCTGAGCGCGATCGGCCTCGACTATCCGGAGGAATGAATTCAGCCGCATGGAATGGAATGACGAAGCCATTGTGCTTGCTTCGCGCCGTCATGGAGAGAGCGACGTCATTCTCGAGACACTGACGCGAATGCACGGCCGACATCTGGGGCTGGTGCATGGCGGTTCCTCGCGGCGGATCAAATCCTCCCTGCTGGCCGGAAACTCGCTCAGCCTCGCCTGGCGGGCGCGACTGTCCGAGCATCTCGGCGGCTTCGTGGTCGAACTTCGCCGCGAGCGCGCCGGCGCGCTGCTGGAAAGCCGAGACTCGCTGATCGGGCTCAATGCTTTCGCGGAGATCGCGCGGGCGGTGCTGCCGGAACGCGAGCCGCATGAAACTGTTTACGACGCCGCCGAAGTTGTTCTGGATGCGATCGCGACGAGCGACTTCCTGCATTGGGGGCCGCTTTATGTGCGCTTCGAACTCGGCGTTCTCGATGCGCTCGGGTTCGGGCTCGATCTGACGCAATGCGCCGCGACCGGCACGACGCAGGACCTCCGCTATGTTTCCCCGAAATCGGGTCGCGCGGTGTCAGCCGCGGCCGGAGAACCCTGGCGCGAACGTCTGCTCGAATTGCCTGCGTTCCTGCTCGATTCCCGCAACGCGGTCGCCGACACGAAGCAGATAGGGGACGGTCTGCGCCTGACCGCATATTTTCTTCTCGATCGCGCTCTGCATCCTCACGACCAGACGATTCCTCCGGCGCGCCTGCGTCTTGAAGAACTTCCCGCGCGCGAATCGGCGTAATCCTTCAAACCCAAACCCTGGATGAAAG
The DNA here is from genome assembly GCA_036266955.1 of Rhizomicrobium sp. Lineage (GTDB taxonomy): Bacteria > Pseudomonadota > Alphaproteobacteria > Micropepsales > Micropepsaceae > Rhizomicrobium. The sequence continues at coordinate 44,836 of DATAWY010000022.1, read as the reverse complement.
ATGGGCGAACTTCCCGATCCGGATGACATCAGGCCCGCGCCTTTGAACAAGGCGCTGAGCGAGCGCTATCTCGCCTATGCGCTGTCCACCATCACGCAGCGCGCGTTGCCCGATGTACGCGACGGGCTGAAGCCGGTTCACCGCCGGCTGCTGCACGCGATGCGCGAGCTTGGCCTCAATCCCCAGGCCGGATTCAAGAAATGCGCCCGCGTGGTGGGCGACGTAATCGGCCGCTTTCATCCCCATGGCGATCAGGCCGTCTACGACGCGCTGGTCCGCCTCGCGCAGGATTTCGCCGCGCGTTATCCGCTGGTGGAAGGGCAGGGCAATTTCGGCAATGTCGACGGCGATAATCCGGCCGCGATGCGCTACACCGAAAGCCGGCTGACCGCGGTCGCGCAGGCGCTGCTCGAAGGGCTCGACGAGGACGCGGTCGATTTCCGGCCCAATTACGACGGCGCCGAACGCGAGCCCGTCGTGCTGCCGGCCGCTTTTCCCAACCTGCTTGCGAATGGAGCAAGCGGCATCGCCGTCGGCATGGCGACGTCCATTCCGCCCCACAACGCGGGCGAAATCTGCGCCGCGCTGCTTTCGTTGCTCGACAATCCGGATGTGCCGGAATCGAAACTGCTCAAACATATCAAGGGGCCGGATTTTCCGACCGGCGGCATCATCGTCGACGACCGCGCGGCCATCGCGGAAGCCTATCGCACGGGCCGGGGCGGCTTTCGCGTGCGCGCGCGGTGGGAAAAGATCGAGGGCGGGCGCGGCACCTGGCAGGTCGTCGTCGACCAGATGCCTTATCAGGTGCAGAAGGCAAAATTGATCGAGCGCATCGCCGAGCTTCTCGAACAGAAGAAACTCTCTCTTCTCGAGGACGTGCGCGACGAATCCACCGACGTGGTGCGGATCGTTCTCACTCCAAAGAGCCGTGCGGTCGATGCCGAGCTGATGATGGAACAGCTGTTCCGCGCGACCGATCTCGAAACTCGCATTCCGCTGAACATGAATGTGCTCGACGGCGGCCTGGTGCCCCGCGTCATGAGCCTCAAGGAAGTGCTGGCCGCGTTCCTCGCCCATCGCCGCGACGTTCTGGGGCGCCGCACGCAGCACCGGCTGGAGAAGATCGCGGCGCGGCTCGAGGTTCTCGAAGGCTATCTGGCCGTCTATCTCAATCTCGACAAGGTCATCCGCATTATCCGCAACGAGGACGAGCCGAAGCCGAAACTCATGAAGGCGTTTGCGCTCACGGACACGCAGGCCGAAGCGATTTTGAACATGCGGCTGCGCACGCTGCGCAAGCTCGAAGAAGCCGGGATCAGAAAGGAACATGCCGATCTCACCGGCGAGCAAAAAGATCTGCGCAGGCTGCTCGCCTCGGACCGTCTGCAATCCTTGCGCCTGGCCGAGGAAATCCGCGGCATGGACGAGAAGTTCGGTTTGAAAACCGTGCTGGGGAAACGGCGCACCATCTTCTCCGCGCCCCCCGATATCGCCGCCGAAGCGGAAGCCATCGAAGCCATGGTCGAACGCGAACCGGTCACGGTCGTCTGTTCCGAGAAGGGTTGGCTGCGCGCCTTCAAGGGTCATCAGGAACCGAGCGAGGCGATCAAATACCGCGAAGGCGACCGCGCGCGCTTCTGGCTGCATGCCGAAACCACCGATCGGCTGATGCTGTTTGCGACCGATGGCCGCTTCTTCACCTTCGACTGCGCGAAGCTGCCCGGCGGACGCGGCAATGGCGAAGCGATCCGCAGTTTCATCGACCTTCCTCCCGAAGCCGACATCGTCGCCATGTTCGTTCACCGCGAGGCACGAAAGCTCCTGCTCGCCGCTACATCGGGCCATGGCTTCGTCACCAACGAGGACGATGCCATGGCGCTGAAACGCTCGGGCAAGCAGGTGATGAATGTGCCGGCCGGCACCGAGGCTACTGTATGCGGCTTCGTCGAAGGCGATTGCGTCGCGGTGATGGGCGAGAACCGCAAGCTGCTCGTCTTTCCCCTCGCCGAGATTCCCGAACTGGCGCGCGGACGCGGCGTGATCCTGCAACGCTACAAGGACGGCCACCTTCTGGACGGGCGCTGCTTCGCCTGGAAAGAGGGGTTGCGCGATGCCAACAACCGCACCTGGTCGGCAAGCGAACTCAAGGACTGGAAAGCCGCCCGCGCCCAGGCCGGCCGCCTCGCCCCGCGCGGCTTCGCCCGCTCGGGCAAATTTGGATGATACGCCCCCTCACCCCGCGAAGCGCACGGCTGTCCGGGTAAAATCGCGGTTCGGCTTCCAGACATGTGCATTGGCGGAATGTCAGAGCTATTCGTGCGTGAGGTGCGGTCCAACCGGGGAGAACACCCCAACCCCGTCATGGCCGGGCTGTTGTCCCGGCCATCCATGACCACCGCCTCGGAAGGCGAGCGTCATGTACAAGTCGTTCCAGTGAGGATTGTCGCGTTATATCGGCATGGCGCGGGAGAGGACTGCGTCGGTGTCCATCTTTGCTTCCGAAGCGCCATAGGCGAAGCCGGGCCGTTCGGCCAGGCGCGTGGCGCAGAAGGCGTCGGCGATGGCGGGAGGGGCGTCGCGCGCCAGAACCGCGGCTTGCAGGGCGAGCGCCAACTCTTCGACGAGCCGGCGGGCTTCTGCTTCGCCGGACGGTCGGAGCAGCCGATCCTTGAGACGTGAGATGGCAGAATCGAGCGCCGCGTAAGTACCGCGCGCCGCCTCGAGTTCGCTGACAAAGGCCTCGACGCTCGCCGGTTCGCGCGTCATTGCGCGCAACACGTCGAGGCAGATGACGTTGCCCGAACCTTCCCAGATGGAATTCAGCGGCGACTGACGGAAGATCCGCGGCATCACGCTTTCCTCGACAAAGCCCGAGCCGCCATGAACTTCCATCGCCTCATAGACGAAATTCACTACGCGCCTGTTGAGCCAGTATTTCGCAATCGGCGTCACGATGCGGGCAAAGGCGGCCGCAGCCGGATCGGAATTTGCTTCATCGAAGCTCTGCGCCACGCGAAACACCAGCGCCGTCGCCGCTTCCGACTCGACGGCCATGTCGGCGAGCACTTTGCGCATCAGGGGCTGATCGATCAGTCTCTTCTGGAAGGCCGAGCGATGCGCGGCATGCCAGAACGCGAGCGCGAGCGACTGCCGCATATAGGCGGCCGGTGCGATGGCGCAGTCGAGCCGCGTGTGCTGCGCCATTTCGATGATGGTGCGCACGCCGCGGCCTTCTTCGCCGATCATCTGGGCATAGGCCGAATGATATTCGATTTCGGCGGAGGCGTTGGAGCGATCGCCCATCTTGTCCTTGAGCCGGACGAGATCGATCCCGTTGCGCTCGCCATCGGGAGTCCAGCGCGGCACGAGAAAACAACCGAGACCCTTGTCGGTATAAGCGAGGGTGAGGAAGGCGTCGCTCATCGGCGCCGAACAGAACCATTTGTGGCCGGTCAACAGATACGCGCCGTCCGCCGCAATCGCGCGCGTGGTGTTGGCGCGCACGTCCGAGCCGCCCTGTTTCTCGGTCATCGCCATGCCGATGGTGACACCGCTCTTCGCGGCGGCCGGCTGGGACGACGGATCGTAGCGCGACGCCAGAATCCGCGGCAGCCATTGCGCGGCAATGTCCGGCTGATGGCGCAGGGCGGCGACGGACGCGTAGGTCATGGTCAGCGGACAGCAGACGCCCGGCTCCGCCTGGGCCATGAGAAATTCGAGCGCGGCATGCAGCACCTGCCCGTTTTGCGCGCCGCTCCAGGCGGCGCTCGCCACCCCCGCTTCCAGACCGAGCTTCATGAGCGCGTGCCAGGCGGGGTGAAACTCGACCTCGTCGATCCTGCGTCCGAACCGGTCGAAGGCTTTCAGCCGCGGCGGGAATGCGTTGGCTTCCCTGGCCCATTGCGCGGTTTCCGCTGAACCCGTGCGCTCGCCGAATGAGGCCAGCCGCTCGAGATGACCGGCGCCGCCGGAACGCGTGATCGCCTCCACCAGCGCCACATCCGCGCGGAACAGATTCAGCCCTTCCAGAACCGGCGGCTGGTTGATGACCTCATGCGTCTCGAGATGCGAGCGCGGCCGAAGCGGACTCATGCAACTCCCGCGTCCGGCGGGGCGATCCTGCCACCATCGTAAAGAACCGGTTGATCAGGAACGGAAAATTGAGCGATCTTATTAACCTCTTGCAAACCCTTGCCGGGACGGGGCCGGCAAGAATGGTTTAGACTTCGTTTACGTGATCGTTCGGACTGATGATGACGTCAAGACGACTATCCGGACTTTACCTCGCGGCGGCTTCCACGCTTGCGCTCACGACCATGCTTTCGTTGCACTCGGGACCGTGGTCCGCCGGCCCGGGCGCACCGGCGCCCCGCCTCGAATTCACCTGGTCTTCCGTGGTTTCGTCGCCTGCGCCGACGATGCGGCCCGAGATTCGGGAGGAGCCCGCGGGCGTGTCCCGATGGGGGCCCCGGCGGCACCGTGTGGCGCACGCCTCCCGTTCGCCGGTCCAACAGGCCCGGGAACAGATTCCGCCCTACGCGCTGCCGCCGCCCACGCCTGCGGAACTCCACCAGGTCGAAGAGAATCTGAAGGACAATCTGACCCAGGAACTCTACGACGATTTCCAGCTGTTTCTCTATGTGAGCAAGGCCGGGCAAGGCCCCCTCGCACAGCACATGTATGTTTTCCGCAAGCAGCGCGACGGCGATCTTGCCCTGCTCTATCATTGGCCGGTTTCCACCGGTCGGGAGCGTGTCGAATACAATTCCGAAGGCCGTCGGCTGCCGAGCGATACGCCGGCCGGCGATTACGAACTCGATCCCCATCGCTTTTACCGGCACCATGTTTCCTCGCAATGGCACGAGCCCATGCCCTATGCGATGTTCTTCAACTGGATCAGGAACGGCAGCCCGACCGGTCTCGCCATCCACGCTGCCACAGGGCGCGACGTCGACAGGCTGGGATCCCGCGCGAGCGCGGGTTGCATCCGGCTTCCGCCCGAGGCCGCCCGGACGCTGTTTGCGCTGATCCGCACCCATTATCGCGGCTTCGTCCCGCGCTTTGCGATCGACGGCACGGGCACGATGAGCAGTGACGGAATTGTCCGGCGCGACGCGAGCGGCCGGCCCGAACTTGCCCGGGGCTACAAGGCGCTCGTTTTCATCCAGGATTACGGCGGCAAGAATGTGGTTGCCGCGATGTATTAGAGCGGCTCAATCGCGCCGGCACTCGTAAAGCGCGATCGCCGCGGCATTGGAAACGTTCAGGCTTTCCATCCGCTCGCCGGTCGGAATGGCAGCCGATTGATCGCAGCGCGCACGCACCAGCTGGCGCACGCCTTCGCCTTCCGAGCCAAGGACAAGCGCCAGGTCGCCTTCGGCAATCGCCTTGCCGAGCGGTACGACTGCGTCGCCCCCCAACGCCACGCGCCAGAAGCCCGCTTCGCCCAGCTGTTCGAGCGCGCGCGCGATATTGACCACCGGCACATAGGGCACAAGGTCGAGGCCGCCGGACGCGGCCTTGGCAAGGGCGCCGGATTCGGGCGGCGCATGGCGGTCCTGCACGATCACGGCGGCTGCGTCGAAGGCGGCAGCGGAGCGCAGGATCGCGCCTACATTCTGAGGGTCGGAAATCTGATCGAGGATCAGCACGATCTTCCGGCCCGGCCCTGCGGCGATCTCGCGAAGATCGCGGCGGGGCAGGGGATCGCATTGGAGTGCCACGCCCTGATGGACCGCCCCGGCCGGCAGCAGCCGTGCCACCTGTTCCGCTTCCCCCATCTGCACCGCCACGCCGCGCAACAGCGGCTCTCCGATGCTTTCCGCGGCATGGCGCGTCAGCACGCAGCGGCGGCTTCTGCGCAGCGCATTGCCGAGCGCGGCCTTGACCGCATGGATGCCGTAAAGCCAGAGCGTGCCCCGGTCCGGCGCGGCGCCGCCCGGGAAGGATCGTCGGGGTTTCATGCAGGTTCATTGGGCCCATCCCGTCAAAAGGAAAAGGCCGGCCGAAGGGCTTTTTGCCGCCGCACGCACCCTCCCGCCGTTCTATTGACACCTTGGCGCGATTGGATGATATGCGCCGGCCCGGCCAGCGGCCGGGCAATTCCGGAACCGGGGGAATGTCCCGAGTGGCAAAGGGGGCGGACTGTAAATCCGCTGGCTAAGCCTTCGTAGGTTCGAGTCCTACTTCCCCCACCAGCCTTCGCTCGCGAAGCGAGAGAAGGCTGCCGCGCCGAAGCCCGGCAGGGCGCAGGCGGGCTGGTTGCCGATTCGCGCCGCTTCGGTTGGCAAGCCGGCTGAATTCTGCTTTGTGCAGGCGCATGCGGGTGTAGCTCAATGGTAGAGCAACAGCCTTCCAAGCTGATGACGAGGGTTCGATTCCCTTCACCCGCTCCAGCGTTTAACTAATTTGATTCGATCGGGCAGCTTCTCCCGCGCTCGCGGAGCTGCATGTCGGGATTGTCCGCGAATGAGCGTTGCCGTAGACCTGCAGAGATCGCAAAGTCGTTGGCGCCGCCGCCCGCCGTTTGTCTGGCGTCGAAACAATAGTGTATTTTCCGGTAAGTTGAATAAGCTTGTCGCGGTTTCGTGCGCTGCCGGTTTGCCGGGCCCGCGCTCGCCGTTTACCATCTCACGTTCCTATCACTGGAACAGTTCGAACGCGTTCTGAAGCTGCCTGTGTTCGCGCGCCATGCGTTCGAGCCATTGAAGTCCGCGGCGAATTTCCGTCGCATGGCGCCTTCGCCCCTCGGCGAGCACCGACTGCCGCAAGGCGGCGTCATAGGCGAATTCGGGCGCCTTCGAATAAGTCCGCATCTCCGCGCCGTCCAGAAGATTGCCAATCTCCTTGTCGCCGGCCGGAACGCCGAAATGTGCGAGTGCCGTGCCGAGGCTTTCCTGTGGCCGCGCGAGAAACCTGTCGAAATTTATTATATGAACGCGCCCGCCGGATTGCGCTGTCGCCGCGGCGAGCGCGGTCGCCTCGCAGGCCCAGCCGAGCGCGACGATTTCGCCCTCGCTCATGTCCTCGATGCGCCAGGCACAGCCGAGCCGCGCGCGAAGCCGGGCGAGGCGAAACGGTGCCAGCGCGCGCGCTTCCCTGGGTGCATTCTCGCCGCCAAAAATCGTCGCAAGATAAGTCTCGGGCGCCACGCCCATCACGAGCGCTCTGGGTGCGTAGTCCTGCACCAGAATTTGGGACGCAAGATCGGAGACGAAGCTCGATGCCTTGACCACCGCCCGGGCGCCGGCGTCATAGGTGCGCGACCATAATCTCAGGAACACCGGAAGATACGACGCGGCAAGGTTCGCGTTCCGCATCAGCGCGAGCGTCCGCAGGATTTCGGGCTCGCGCACGGAGAAGAGCGCAGGGTGCCGGCCGAGCAGGCGCGACAGAAGCGTCGATCCGACATGCCCGATATGAAAGATGAAGTAACAGCTTTCGCGGAAGTCCGCGGCCTCGACAGCACTGGCCAGTTCGGCGAAGGGAACGGAACCGGCCGGCTTCGCGGGGCCGGCTATCCGCCCATCGAGGAAACTCGCCTGCTCGTAATCGGCGCGCGACAGGCGAAGCAGCGTCACCGTTTCCTGGCGCAAATCGAGCGCGTGCGGAAACAGCTCTGGCGACGCGGCCAAGGCTTCAGCCGATGCCACGGTCGCGCCGGAAAAGCCTGCCATCATTGCATTTCCATCGCGCCTCCTATATGACCACTATGGTCACGAACGGCGAGTGATGCAATGCGCGAGATGCAGCTTCGGGACGCCAAGGCGGCCCTGTCGGCGGTTGTCGATGAGGCGGTGCAGGGGAAGCCGGTCGTCATAACGCGAAGAGGAAAGCGGGAAGCGGTCGTATTGGGTTTCAAGGATTGGGAGAGGCTGTCGAAGATCCCGTCTTTCGGCCGCCTCCTGATGGCTGCACCGCTTGACGACACCGATCTGCCGCCGCGGGACCGAGAGCCGCTCAAGGCTCCAGAATTCTGAGTGTGGTATCTTCTCGACACAAACGTGATTTCCGCCAGCGCACCTACGAAAGCGGTACACGAAGACCTTTTGCGCTGGATGGACGCGAATTCGGATGCCCTGTTCCTGTCCAGCGTTACGGTCCTGGAGATCGAAGACGGAATCGCAAAATTGCGGCGTGAAGGCAGCCGGCGGAAGGCTGCGGCCCTGACCGCTTGGCTGGACGCCGTCATTCACCTTTATGCGGAACGGATTTTGCCTCTCGACGTGCCGGTGGCGCGGCTCGCGGGCCAGCTTTCGGACCGGGCGCGAAGCAGGGGGTGCTCGCCGGGATTTGTCGACATCGCCATTGCGGCGACGGCACTCCGCCACGGCCTGACCGTCCTGACGCGCAATCTTCGGGATTTCGCACCGTTGAACGTGCCAAGCCATGATCCATTCGCGGCACTTCCATTCCGGAGCGGAACCTGTTCGAACTGAATCAGTTTGACGGAACGCAGATTTCGGCTCGATGCGGCGATGGAAGGCGGGAATCCGGCGCTTGGGGCGCAGCCGGCACCAAATTCAGGGAATATTCCGGCCTTCCGAGGAACACCGCGTCCGGCACCATGCGCATCGGTAGAAGGCTGGTGGCGGGGTCAGCGGAGCAAATCCGGCCCCGTCGATTGCGTCTTTTCGCGCTTGCGCGGACGGGCCTGCGCTGGTAAACACCGCCTTCCCCGGCGAAAGCCGCGATCCCGCGCTGGCAAGCGAACGGCTTCCCGGCGCGTTGGCTTTTGCCTGAAGGAGTGTAGCTCAGCTGGTAGAGCGGCGGTCTCCAAAACCGTAGGCCGGGGGTTCGAGTCCCTCCACTCCTGCCAAGCGAGACAAGAACGGGTAATCAAGTGGCCGAGGTGATAAAAAAGACTGCCGACAGCGCGGGCAAGAACGTGTCCGCTCCGCCCAAGAAGGGCGGGGTGATCCAGTTCGCCCGCGAGGTGCAGCGCGAGACATCGAAAGTCACCTGGCCGACCTGGAAGGAGACCTGGCTCACCACCGTGATGGTCTTCATCATGGTTGCGCTCCTGATGATGTTTTTCTTCATGGTCGATTGGACGCTTTCCTTCGGGGAGCGTTGGCTGATCGGGGCGCTCCATTGAGCAGAACGGACGCGAGGGACGCCCGAGAATGATGGCCGAAGCAAGCTCAGCCGCGCACGTCCAATCGGACGCGAAGTGGTACATCGTCCACACCTACTCGAATTTCGAGAAGAAGGTGTCGGAGGAGATCAAGCGCCAGGCGCAAATCCAGGGGCTGTCCGATCTCGTCGAGGATGTGCTGGTGCCGACCGAGGAGATCATCGAGATCAGGCGGGGCCAGAAGCACAGCGCCGAGCGCAAGTTTCTGCCCGGCTATGTTCTCGTCCGGGCGAAGCTGACCGACGAGGCCTACCATCTGATCAAGAACGTGGCCAAGGTCACGGGCTTTCTCGGCCAGAACAACAAGCCCATGCCGCTGCGGCAAGGCGAGGTCGACCGCATTCTCAGCCAGGTGCATGAGGGAGCCGAACGGCCGAAGCCCTCGATCACCTTCGAGATCGGCGAGCAGGTGCGGGTGGCCGACGGCCCGTTCACGTCCTTCAATGGCGTGGTCGAGGAGGTCGACGAGGACCGTTCGCGGCTGAAGGTGGCCGTTTCGATTTTCGGCCGTGCAACGCCGGTGGAACTGGAGTTCACGCAGGTAGAGAAAGTATGAGCGTCGAAAACATCCTTGTCATTCCCGCGAAAGCGGGAACCCGGACCGCGCGTCTGCGCGGCAAGAGAGTCGTTTGCGCTCGCGGATGCTCGCACGCTGGGTCCCCGCTGTCGCGGGGATGACAGAACAAAGCGGGAGGTCCTTCGCCGGGCCGTTGACCGCGAACTTCGAGGAGAAGGCAGGACATGGCGAAGAAGATTACCGGTTATGTGAAGCTGCAGGTCCCTGCGGGGTCGGCAAACCCGTCGCCGCCGATCGGGCCGGCGCTCGGCCAGCGCGGCCTCAACATCATGGAGTTCTGCAAGTCGTTCAACGCAAAGACCCAGGACCAGGAAAAGGGCATGCCGATTCCGGTGATCATCACCGTGTTTTCGGACAAATCCTTCTCCTTCGAAATGAAGACGCCGCCGGCCTCCTATTTTCTGAAGAAGGCCGCGAAGGTCGACGGCGGGTCTAAAGCGCCAGGGCGGGAGTTCCGCGGCAGCGTGACCAGGGAGCAGGTGCGCCAGATCGCCGAAGCGAAGATAAAAGACATGAATGCCCATGATGTGGAGGCCGCGATGCTGATGATCGAAGGCTCGGCGCGTTCCATGGGCATCGAGGTCAGGGAGTAGGGCGATGGCAAAGCTCACCAAACGGATTGCCAGGTCGGCGGACGGAGTCGATCCCGCCAAAGCCTATCCCATCGAAGAGGCGATCAAGCTCGTGAAGGCGGGCGCGACTGCGAAGTTCGACGAGACGATCGAGGTCGCCATCAATCTGGGTGTCGATCCCCGCCATGCCGACCAGATGGTGCGCGGCGTCGTCTCGCTGCCCAACGGTACGGGCCGCAAGCTCCGCGTCGCCGTCTTCGCCAAAGGTCCCAAAGCCGACGAGGCAAGAGCGGCCGGCGCCGACATCGTGGGTGCGGAGGACCTCGCCGAGAAGGTGCAGAAAGGCGAGATCGATTTCGAACGCTGTATCGCCACCCCCGACATGATGGGCATCGTGGGCCGGCTCGGAAAAGTGCTGGGCCCGCGCGGATTGATGCCCAATCCGAAGGTTGGAACCGTCACCATGGACGTGACGAGCGCGATCAAGGACGCGAAGGGCGGCGCCGTGGAGTATCGCGTCGAGAAGGCCGGCATCGTCCAGGCCGGGGTCGGCAAGGCGAGCTTCGAGGAGAACGCCCTGGTCGAAAACATTCGCAGCTTCATCGACAGCGTGGCCAAGGCAAGGCCGCAAGGCGCGAAGGGCACTTACATGAAGCGTATTTCCGTCAGTTCGACCATGGGACCGGGCGTGAAAGTCGCGCTCGGCAGCGTCGGCATACAGGCGGGAGCATAGGTTGACGAATCCGGCGGGCGATCGCCGGTCTGTCCGAGACTGCAGGCGCCTCTCAAGGGCTTAATCGAATGCCTGCACAGACAGGGTGAAGCCGTTTCGTCGTTCGCAAGAAAGACGCCACGGGTTTGATCCCTGGGACAGAAGTGGACCGCCATTCCGGCGGTCCGTCACAGGGCGGCAGCTTCATCGCCGGGGCTGCCCGTTGAAAAGGAGAGCCAAGTGGCGCGTATGGATCGTACCAGGAAGGCGGAAGTCGTCGAAAGCCTCAATGGCCTTATCGGCGAAGCCGGCTCCGTGGTCGTCGCCCACTATTCCGGCATGACGGTCGCCCAGATGGGCGACCTCCGTACGCGCCTGCGCGCGGCGGGGGCTTCGTTCAAGGTAACGAAGAACCGTCTGACGGTGCGCGCGCTCCAGGGAACGACCGCGCAGTCCATTGCCCATCTCTTCAAGGGGCCGACCGGTATCGCCATTTCGAGCGACCCGGTCGCCGCTTCAAAGGTGGTCGTGGCTTACGCCAAGGTGAACGCGAAACTCGTGATCCTGGGCGGCGTGGTCGCAGGGACGGCAGTCGATGCGAACGGCGTCAAGGCGCTCGCGGAACTTCCGTCCCTGGACGAGCTGAGAGGCAAGATTGTCGGGCTCCTGCAGGCGCCCGCGACGAAACTGGCGGGCCTTCTGGCCGCGCCGGGCTGTCAACTTGCCCGTGTAATCGGCGCGTATGCCCGCAAGGAAGCCGCGTAGAACGCGATCGACCCCCAACCATCAAATCCGTAACGTAAGGAACTGAAATCATGTCGAAAATCGAAAAACTTGTGGATGACCTGTCCAGTCTGACTGTCATTGAGGCAGCGGATCTTGCAAAACTGCTCGAAGACAAGTGGGGCGTGTCCGCGGCTGCTCCGGTTGCCGCTGCTGCCGCGCCTGCCGCCGCCGCTGCCGCCCCGGCCGTGGAGAAGACCGAGTTTACAGTCGTGCTCCTGGAGGCGGGCGAAAAGAAGATCAACGTTATCAAGGAAATCCGGGCGATCACCGGTCTCGGCCTGAAGGAAGCCAAGGATCTCGTCGAGGGTGCGCCCAAAGAGGTCAAGGCCGACGTCAACAAGGACGAGGCCGCCAAGCTCAAGAAGCAGCTCGAAGATGCGGGCGCGAAGGTCGAGTTGAAATAGGAGGTTCGCCGGATTGAAATCGGCGAACGCGTACATATTTCGTTCATCCCACCTCCTCCGGCGAACGGCGCGCCGGGGGGCGGTGGGTTTCGCCATTGGCGACGCGGGCGGGGGACGCCGCATACGCAGCACAACGGCCTACGGCCAAGGAATCGCAGGATGACCCTTTCCTTCACGGGACGCAAACGGCTTCGCAAGCGCTTCGGCAAGATCGTCGAGATCGCGCAAATGCCGAATCTGATAGAGGTCCAGAAGACCTCCTACGATCAGTTCCTGCAGGTGGAGAAACCGGAAGGTGGCCGGGTCGACGAGGGGCTGCAGGCGGTCTTCTCCTCCGTCTTCCCGATCAAGGATTTCTCGGAAAATTCGCGGCTCGAATATGTCGATTATCATTTCGAGGAGCCGAAATACGATGTGGAGGAGTGCCAGCAGCGCTCCATGACCTATGCGGCGCCGCTCAAGGTGACTCTGCGTCTCATCGTGTTCGATGTCGATCAGGAGACCGGCGCCAAATCGGTCAAGGACATCAAGGAACAGGACGTCTACATGGGCGACATTCCGCTCATGACCGACCATGGCACGTTCGTGGTCAACGGCACCGAGCGCGTCATCGTCTCCCAGATGCACCGCAGCCCCGGCGTCTTCTTCGATCACGACAAGGGCAAGACCCATTCCAGCGGCAAGCTGCTGTTCGCCGCACGCGTGATCCCCTATCGCGGTTCATGGCTCGACTTCGAATTCGATGCGAAGGACATCCTGCATGTGCGCATCGACCGCCGCCGCAAGCTGCCGGCGACGTCGCTGCTTTATGCGCTGGGCCTCGATCAGGAAGCGATCCTCGCCTATTTCTACGGCCGGATTGCATTCCGGCGCGCCAAGGACGGCGGCTGGGCCACGGCGGTCGATCCGGCCTGGATGCGCAGCGCCAAGGCCAGTTCGGAATGGAAGAACGCAAAGACCGGCGAGGTGATCGTCGAAGCCGGTCAGAAGATCGCGCAGCGCGCCCTGCGCAAGTGGCAGGACGAGGGCATCAAGTCGGTTCTGCTGTCGCAGGACGATCTGATCGGCCGTTACTCCGCGCTCGATATGGTCAATGTGGAAACCGGCGAAATCTATGTGGAAGCCGGCGATGAACTGACCGCGGCCAATCTTGCGCTGCTCGAAGAGGCAGGCTTCAACGAGATCAATGTCATCAATGTGGATGGCATCACCATCGGCGCCTACATCCGCAACACGATGGCTGTGGACAAGACCCACAGCCGCGAACAGGCTCTGATCGAAATCTACCGCGTCATGCGGCCGGGCGAACCCCCGACGCTCGACACGGCGGAGACGCTGTTCGGCCAGCTGTTCTTCGATCCGGAACGTTACGATCTGTCTTCCGTCGGACGCGTGAAGATGAACATGCGTCTTGGCCTCGACGTGCCGGACACGACGCGCATCCTGCGCAAGGAGGACATTCTCGCCATCGTCAAGGCGCTCGCCGACCTGCGCGACGGCCGCGGCGAGATCGACGACATCGATAATCTGGGAAACCGGCGGGTGCGCTCGGTCGGCGAGTTGATGGAGAACCAGTTCCGGGTGGGGCTGCTGCGGATGGAGCGCGCCATCAAGGAGCGCATGAGCGCCGTCGACATCGACACGGTGATGCCGCACGACCTCATCAACGCCAAGCCGGTGGCCGCGGCGGTACGGGAATTCTTCGGCTCATCGCAGCTGTCGCAGTTCATGGACCAGACGAACCCGCTCTCCGAAGTGACGCACAAGCGGCGCATGTCGGCGCTCGGACCGGGCGGTCTGACGCGCGAACGCGCAGGCTTCGAAGTGCGCGACGTGCATCCCACGCATTACGGGCGCATCTGTCCGATCGAAACGCCGGAAGGACCCAACATCGGTCTCATCAATTCGCTGGCCACCTATGCGCGCGTGAACAAATACGGCTTCATCGAAAGCCCCTATCGCCGGGTCACCAACAAGCACGTGACCGACGAGGTGGTTTATCTCTCGGCGATGGAGGAGGCGAAGTTCACGATCGCCCAGGCCAATGCGACCATCGACAGCCGCGGACGCCTGACCGACGAACTCGTTTCCTGCCGCAAGGGCGGAAATTTCGTGATGACGACGACCGACCAGGTCGAGTTCATCGACGTGTCGCCCAAGCAGCTTGTGTCGGTTGCCGCGGCGCTGGTGCCGTTCCTCGAGAATGACGACGCGAACCGTGCCCTCATGGGTTCCAACATGCAGCGCCAGGCCGTGCCGCTGCTGCGGCCGGAGGCGCCGCTCGTGGGCACGGGTCTCGAAGATGTGGTGGCGCGCGATTCCGGTTCGGCCATCGCGGCCCGGCGCTCGGGCGTGGTCGATCAGGTGGATGCCACGCGCATCGTGGTGCGCGCGACGGAAGAAGCCGATCCCACGAAGCCCGGCATCGACATCTATCGGCTCAAGAAGTTCCAGCGTTCCAACCAGTCGACCTGCATCAATCAGCGGCCGCTGGTGAAGGAAGGCGACGCGGTCCAGAAGGGCGATATCATCGCCGACGGTCCGTCGACCCAGTTGGGCGAGCTTGCGCTCGGCAAGAATGCGCTCGTCGCGTTCATGCCGTGGAATGGCTACAATTTCGAGGATTCGATCCTCATTTCCGAGCGGATCGTCCGCGACGACGTCTTCACCTCGATCCACATCGAGGAATTCGAGACCATGGCGCGGGACACCAAGCTCGGACCGGAGGAAATCACCCGCGACATTCCCAACGTCGGCGAGGAAAGCCTGAAAAACCTCGACGAGGCCGGCATCGTCTACATCGGCGCGGAGGTGAACCCGGGCGACATCCTGGTCGGCAAGGTCACGCCGAAGGGCGAAACGCCGATGACGCCGGAAGAAAAGCTTCTGCGCGCCATCTTCGGCGAGAAGGCCGCCGATGTGCGCGATACCAGCTTGCGCGTGCCGCCGGGTGTGACGGGCACGATCGTGGAAGTGCGCGTGTTCAACCGCCATGGCGTGGACAAGGACCAGCGGGCGCTGGCGATCGAGAAGGCGGAGGAGGAGCGTCTCGCGGAGGACCGCGACGACGAGCTTGCAATCCTCGAGCGCAATATCTTCTCGCGCCTCTCCGAGATTCTGCTCGGCAAGACGGTGGCGTCCGGGCCGAAGGGGCTGGCCGCGGACACCAAGATTGTACCGAGCGTGCTGGACGCCGTTCCCCGCCATCAATGGTGGCAGATCGGGCTGCGCAACGACAAGGCAATGGCCGAAATCGAAGCGCTGCGCAAACAGTACGACGAATCCAGGCAGCGCCTCGACAAGCGCTTTGCAGACAAGGTCGACAAGCTCCGCCGCGGCGACGAACTCGCGCCGGGCGTGATGAAGATGGTCAAGGTGTTCGTTGCGGTGAAGCGCAAGCTGCAGCCGGGCGACAAGATGGCTGGCCGCCACGGCAACAAGGGCGTGATCAGCCGCATCCTTCCCATCGAAGACATGCCCTATCTGGCCGACGGCACGCAGGTGGACGTGGTGCTCAATCCCTTGGGCGTTCCCAGCCGCATGAATGTCGGACAGATTCTCGAGACGCACCTGGGGTGGGCGTGCTCGGGTCTCGGCCGGCAGATCGGCGGCGTGGTGGACAAGATGAAGCGCGACGGGAAACTGGAGCCGTTGCGCCGGGCGCTCAAGCAGATCTACGGCCACGACGACAGGCTCGCCGAACTCGACGAGCACGGCCTCCTGGAGCTGGGAGAAAATCTCCGCGAGGGCGTGCCGGTTGCCACGCCCGTGTTCGACGGCGCGAAGGAAAAGGACATCGTCGAAATGCTGCACCAGGCCGGCCTCAACGAGACGGGCCAGGTGACGCTCTATGACGGCCGCACGGGGGAGGCGTTCCGCCGTTCCGTCACCGTGGGCTACATCTACATGCTGAAGCTGCATCATCTCGTGGATGACAAGATCCACGCACGTTCGATCGGCCCCTACAGCCTCGTCACCCAGCAGCCTTTGGGCGGCAAGGCGCAGTTCGGCGGCCAGCGCTTCGGCGAGATGGAGGTCTGGGCGCTCGAAGCCTATGGCGCCGCCTACACGCTGCAGGAAATCCTCACCGTCAAGTCCGACGACGTGGCGGGACGCACGAAGGTCTACGAGGCCATCGTGCGCGGCGAGGACACATTCGAAGCCGGCATCCCCGAGAGCTTCAACGTGCTCGTGAAGGAGATGCGCTCGCTCGCGCTCAATGTCGAGCTGGTGAACGGCTGAAGATGAACGGTGACGCGCTTGGTTATTTCTCCCCCCGCTTGCGGGGGGAGTGCCCCGAAGGGGCGAGGGGGGACTGCCCCCCTCCGCCTCGCTGCGCTCGGCACCCCCGCACGCGGGGGAGGAAAGCGATGGCGGGGGCAAGGCGAATTGAAACTTCCCTCCAAAGGAGGAAAAGATGAATCAGGAACTGTTGAACGTATTCCAGGCCGGCAAGGAAGTTCCGACTTTCGACCGGATCCGCATCTCGCTCGCCAGTCCAGACCAGATTCTGCGCTGGTCGCACGGCGAGATCAAGAAGCCCGAGACGATCAACTACCGCACCTTCAAGCCCGAGCGCGACGGCTTGTTCTGCGCGCGTATTTTCGGACCCGTGAAGGATTACGAGTGCCTGTGCGGCAAGTACAAGCGCATGAAGTACAAGGGCATCGTCTGCGAGAAATGCGGCGTCGAGGTCACGGTGCAGAAAGTGCGCCGCGACCGGATGGGCCATATCGAACTGGCCTCGCCGGTGGCCCATATCTGGTTCCTGAAGTCGCTGCCCTCGCGCATCGGCCTGATGCTCGACATGACGCTCAAGGATCTCGAGCGCGTGCTCTACTTCGAGCACTACGTCGTCATCGAACCGGGCCTCACCCCGCTCAAGGAGCGGCAGCTGCTGTCGGAGGAAGAGTACTACCGTTCCCAGGACGAGTATGGCGGAGACAGCTTCACCGCGATGATCGGCGCGGAGGCAATCCGCAACCTTCTCCAGGCGATCGATCTCGAGAAGCTGCGCGACTGGCTGCGTACGGAAATCGCAGGCTGCAGCGGCGGCGAAAAGCCCAAGAAGCTCGTGAAGCGGCTGAAGGTGGTCGAGGCATTCCTTGAATCCGGCAATCGCCCGGAATGGATGATCCTGACCGTCGTTCCGGTGATCCCGCCCGAGCTGCGCCCGCTCGTGCCGCTCGACGGCGGTCGTTTTGCCACGTCGGATCTGAACGATCTCTACCGTCGCGTCATCAACCGCAACAACCGGCTGAAGCGGCTCATCGAGCTCAAGGCGCCCGACATCATCGTACGCAACGAGAAGCGCATGCTGCAGGAGTCTGTGGATGCGCTGTTTGACAACGGCCGGCGCGGCCGCGTCATCACGGGCGCGAACAAGCGGCCGTTGAAGTCGCTCGCCGACATGCTCAAAGGCAAGCAGGGGCGTTTCCGTCAGAATCTGCTCGGCAAGCGTGTCGACTACTCCGGACGTTCGGTGATCGTGGTGGGTCCGGAGCTGAAGCTCCACCAGTGCGGCCTGCCCAAGAAGATGGCTTTGGAGCTGTTCAAACCCTTCATCTATTCGCGGCTGGAGGCCAAGGGCTTCTCGCAGACCGTCAAGCAGTCGAAGAAGCTGGTGGAGAAGGAGAAGCCCGAAGTCTGGGACATTCTTGAAGAGGTGATCCGCGAGCATCCGGTGCTGCTGAACCGCGCGCCCACGCTGCACCGCCTCGGCATCCAGGCGTTCGAGCCGGTGCTGATCGAGGGCAAGGCGATCCAGCTGCACCCGCTCGTTTGCACCGCGTTCAACGCCGATTTCGACGGCGACCAGATGGCGGTCCACGTGCCGCTGTCGCTGGAAGCGCAGCTCGAAGCGCGCGTGCTGATGATGTCCACCAACAACATTCTCTCGCCCGCCAACGGCAAGCCGATCATCGTGCCCACGCAGGACATCGTGCTCGGGCTCTATTACCTGTCGCAGGAGCGCGACAACGAGCCCGGCCAGGGCATGGTGTTCAACGACGTGGGCGAGATCGAGCACGCGCTCTTCTCGGGTGCCGTGACGCTGCACGCCAGGATCGAGGCGCGCTACAAGACCGTCGATCAGGCGGGCACGCCGGTCACGCGGCGGGTGAAGACCACCCCGGGCCGTCTGATGATCGCCGAGCTGCTGCCGCGCTCGCCGAAGATTCCGTTCGAACTGGCGAACCGGCTTCTGCGCAAGCAGGAAATCAGCCAGCTGATCGACGAAGTGTATCGCCACTGCGGGCAGAAGGAGACGGTTCTTTTCTGCGACGCGATCATGGGTCTGGGATTCCGCGAGGCCTGCAAGGCCGGCATCTCGTTCGGCAAGGACGACATGGTCGTGCCCGAGGCCAAGCAGAAGGAGATCGAAAAGACGCGCCACCAGGTGCGCGACTACGAACAGCAGTATCAGGAAGGCCTTACGACCGAAAAGGAGAAATACAACCTCGTCATCGATGCGTGGTCGAAATGCACCGACCGGGTTGCCGGCGAGATGATGAAGGAAATCTCGGGCGAGCGCGTCGATCCCAAAAGCGGCCGCATCGAAGAGATGAACTCCATCTACATGATGTCGCATTCCGGCGCCCGCGGTTCGCCACAACAGATGAAACAGCTGGCAGGCATGCGCGGACTCATGGCGCGTCCTTCGGGCGAGATCATCGAGACGCCGATCCTTTCGAACTTCAAGGAAGGGCTGAGCGTGATGGAGTATTTCAACTCCACGCACGGCGCCCGCAAGGGCCTCGCCGACACGGCGCTCAAGACGGCCAATTCCGGCTATCTCACGCGCCGCCTGGTCGACGTGGCGAACGACTGCATCATCACCTCGGAGGATTGCGGCACGAAACGGGGCATCACCGTGCAGGCCGAAATCGACGGCGGCCAGGTCGTCTCCTCGCTCCCCGAACGCATCCTGGGACGGACGACCGCCGAGGACGTGAAACACCCGGAAACCGGCGACGTCATCGTGCGCCGCAGCCGCGAAATCACCGAGGACCTTGCCGAGAAGATCGAGGCCGCGCACATCCAGAAGGTGCGCGTGCGCTCCGTCCTGTCGTGCGAACTCTCCGACGGCGTGTGCGGCAAATGCTATGGCCGCGATCTGGCGCGGGGGACTTCGGTCAACATCGGCGAAGCGGTGGGCGTGATCGCCGCGCAGTCGATCGGCGAACCGGGCACCCAGCTCACCATGCGCACCTTCCATATCGGCGGTGCGGCGCAGGTGGCCGGACAGTCGAAGATCGAGGCGAGCTACGACGGGACGATCAAGATCATCAACCGCAAGCTGGTCAAGAATTCCGACGGCGAAGTGATCGCCATGGCCCGCAACATGCAGGTCGCGATCGTCGATGCGAAGGGTCAGGAGCGCGCCGCCTATCGCATCGTTTATGGCGCGCGGCTGAAGGTCGACGAAGGGCAGACGGTGAAGCGCGGAGACCGCCTCGCCGAATGGAATCCCAACAGCCTGCCGGTCCTCACCGAAATCGACGGCATCGTCCGTTACGACGATCTGGTGACGGGCGTTTCGCTGAAGGAGGTCGCCGACGAGAAGACCGGCGTGTCGAACAAGGTGGTGATCGACACCCGCGGCACGGGCAGCAAGGTGCAGGATCTGCGCCCGGTGCTCGCCATCGTGGATGGCAAGGGCAAGCCGCTCGTCCTGCCCAACGTGGGCGAGGTGCGTTACCCGCTCTCGGTCGATGCGATCATCTCCGTCGAGGACGGCGCCGGGGTCAAGGCCGGCGACGTTCTCGCCCGTATCCCGACCGAGGGCGCCAAGACGCGCGACATCACGGGTGGCCTGCCGCGGGTGGCCGAGCTGTTCGAAGCGAGAAAGCCCAAGGAATGCGCGGTGCTGGCCGAAGCCGACGGATTTGTCGAATTCGGCAAGGACTACAAGAACAAGCGCCGCATGATCGTGAAGCCCAAGAGCGACAAGGGCGAGCCCGTCGAGTATCTGATCCCGAAGGGCAAGCACATCAGTGTCCGCGAGGGCGACTATGTCGAGAAGGGCGATTACATCGTCGAAGGCAACCCCTCGCCGCATGACATCCTGCGGATCAAGGGCGTGGAGGAACTTGCGAGCTATCTCGTCAAGGAGATCCAGGACGTCTATCGGCTGCAGGGCGTGAAGATCAACGACAAGCACATCGAGGTGATCGTCCGCCAGATGATGCAGAAGATGGAGATCACAAACGGCGGCGACACGACCCTGCTTGCCGGCGAGCAGGTCGATCTGCTCGAGATGACGGACGCCAACAAAAAAGCGGCCGAACTCGACGGCAAGCCCGCCGAGGGCCGCCCGGTGCTGCTCGGCATCACCAAGGCGTCGCTGCAGACGCGCTCGGTGTTCTCCGCCGCCTCGTTCCAGGAGACCACCCGCGTGCTCACCGACGCCGCCGTCAACGGCAAGGTCGATACGCTCGAGGGCCTCAAGGAGAATGTGATCGTGGGCCGGCTCATCCCGGCCGGCACGGGTGGTGCCATCGCGCGTCTTCGCCATATCGCCGGCGAACGTGACCGGGCCATCCAGGCCGAACAGGCCAAGGCCCAGCCCGCCGCCATCGAAGGCCCCGCCCAGGCCGCGGAGTAGGCCGTCTTTTCCATCCTGTGAGAGCCGCCCGGAGCAATCCGGGCGGCTTTTTCGTGATTGGGCTCCGGGCACGGCAAACCGGTACGTAGCTTATTCCGACAGGAACATTTTGCAATTTTGAATACCCATAAATTTGTCATCCCCGCGAAAGCGGGGATCCAGCGCGCGAGCGTCCGCGAGCGCAATCGACTCCCGCCGAAGTTTCGGGCAGGGATTCACTCCGCGCCCCGACGCGCGCTACTGGGTTCCCGCTTTCGCGGGAATGACAACGAAGGTTCACGCGGAACGATTCCAATCTATCTCAAAATGTTTTAGCCAGAAATGCTGCCTATTTTGGACAGAAGGAGGCGTCGATGCAGGTGAATATCATGGAGGCTAAAAGCTGCATCTCAAAGCTGATCAAAGCCGCCGAGGCGGGCGAAGAGGTTGTGACTGCCAATCGTGGCCAGCCTGTTGTGCGTCTTGTCGCCATGGCCCCTGTCGGAAAGGCCCGATCTGCCGGCAGGCCGGCGCGCATTCTTGCCTGGAAGCAAAGAACTCCTCTGCCGCCCCATTTGCGGCGTTCGGCGGAAAAAATCGATGCGGAGATAGAGGCGGAACGGAATGCATGGAATTGATCTATCTCGACGAGTGCCTGCTCATCCATTTTGATTGGCGGACGCCTCGCAAAGGCCTCGCGCGGAACCTCCTTGGCTGAGCGGCAGCGTTGCTACGTGGAGCGGGTGGGACCGCGCGGCCAAAGTTCCGCGCCGAGGGCCACGAGCGGGACGAGCGTGAGCAGGAACGTCAGGTGGTACCAGATCGGAAATTTGGACCAGACGTAAAGGAGGTGGACGGGCAGAAACATCGCGAGCAGCGCCCCCCCGGTGATCCAGGGCGCCCAGCGGCTTGCGGGCGCAACGATCCGCACTATCGCGCCGGCTGCCACCGAGGCGACCACAGCAAGGGAAAGCCGCGCGATCTTCATGGGAAGCGTAAACAGCAAGGCGTGTTCGACAAGGGCATAGCCGGGCAGCCAGAGCCTGACCCCGATATTCAATATTGTCGCGACGACCCACCACGCCACGAACCCGGCAAGGATCGCTCCTATTGTGCGCCACATCTTCCGTCCCCATTTCTCATATGCTGGAAATGGAATAGTCTAATTAAACTATGAAAGCAAGACTGCTGATCCTAGGCGTGCTGCACCGGGGGGATTTTCACCCTTACGAGATCAAGCGCCGCCTCGAGAACGCGATGATCGAGTGCTACATCGATGTCGATGTAGGGACGCTCTACTATGCCATCCGGCAACTCGGGAAAGAGGGCCTGATTTCGCCGGTGAGTCAGCAGCGTGTCGCCCGGGGCGGCATGCGCACGGTCTACCGGATTACCCGCCAGGGAAAGGCCGAATTCCGTGAGCTGCTGCACAAGGCGTTCGAGCAGGATGGACCCGTGTCCCAGACGCTCTATGGGGCGCTTCTGTTCCTGCATCTGAGCGATCTGGAGACCGTCGAAGCGCTCGTCCGCACGCGGATCGCCCGCCTCGACGAACTCATCGCCAAGCTGGACCCGATCCGGAAAGAGCTGCAGGGCGTGATTTCGACCGGCGGGGAGCACCTTCTGCGGCATGTGGAGCAACAGAGGCGGCTCGACCGCGCATGGCTGAACGGCTTCCTTGCCGACATCGAGGCGCGGCGCGTGCGCGATGTTGCCGACCCGCAAAAACTTGAGCCTGGCACAGGGTGAGGCACCGGTGCCGCCCCGGACGGCAACGGGGCAACCAGGATCCCCTGCCCGAAATATCCTTGCGCCGGTATTGACCGGGAAGGGGCCGGAATCTATATAGCGCCACCTTCACGGACAGGCTGTCGGCGCCTCCCGCGCCGAAACGCTGACTCGAAGCAAGTCTAGGAAGTGTTGGAACTGCGCGATTGGGGGAAATTCCCCAATCCTCCGCAAAGCCGGGGCGGCCCAGGATGGGCCGGCCCGTCGGTTCGTTTGTGGTCGCGTTTCGCGCGACGGAAGATGGAAGAAGAATGCCGACGATCAATCAGTTGATCCGCAAGCCGCGCGGGGAAAAGCCCAGGCGCAACAAGGTGCCGGCGCTCACCGGCTGCCCCCAGAAGCGCGGGGTGTGCACGCGCGTCTACACGACCACGCCGAAGAAGCCGAATTCGGCGCTGCGCAAGGTGGCCAAGGTGCGGCTGACCAATGGCTATGAGGTGGTGAGCTACATCCCAGGAGAGGGCCACAATCTGCAGGAACATTCCGTCGTGCTCTTGCGCGGCGGCCGCGTCAAAGACCTGCCGGGGGTGCGCTATCACATCATCCGCGGCGTGCTCGACACGCAAGGCGTGAAGGACCGCAGGCAACGCCGTTCGCTCTACGGCGCCAAGCGGCCGAAATGATCCGAACCTAGCCAACAGAGAGACAGGAAAGCATCCATGGCCCGCCGCCGCCGCGCCGAACGCCGCGAAATCGTTCCAGACGCCAAGTTCAGCGATCTGGTGCTCGCAAAATTCATGAACAGCCTGATGTACCACGGCAAGAAGGCCGCTGCGGAACGGATCATCTATGACGCCTTCGACACGCTTCAGTCGAAGACGAAGCAGGATCCGCTGCAAATGTTCCATGAGGCGCTGCGCAACGTGAGCCCGGCGCTGGAAGTGCGCTCGCGCCGCGTCGGCGGAGCGACGTATCAGGTGCCTGTCGAAGTGCGCCAGGACCGCAGCCGCGCGCTGGCGATCCGCTGGATCATCAACGCGGCGCGATCGCGCAACGAACCCACCATGACCGGCCGGCTTTCGGGCGAATTGCTGGATGCGGCGAACAATCGCGGCTCCGCAGTCAAGAAGCGCGAAGACACGCACAAGATGGCCGAGGCCAACCGTGCCTTCTCGCATTACCGCTGGTAACGCGTAAGCAGGTCGAAGAAACGGTCATGGCCCGGACAACCCCGCTCGCGAAATACCGCAACATCGGCATTGCCGCGCATATCGACGCCGGCAAGACGACCACGACCGAGCGCATCCTCTATTACACGGGCAAGAGCCACAAGATCGGCGAAGTCCATGACGGCGCCGCGACCATGGACTTCATGGAGCAGGAGCAGGAACGCGGCATCACGATTACATCGGCGGCGACCACCTGCTACTGGAACGATCACCGCATCAACATCATCGATACGCCGGGCCACGTCGACTTCACGATCGAAGTCGAACGTTCCATGCGCGTGCTCGATGGCGCGGTGGCGGTGTTCGATGCGGTTGCCGGAGTCGAACCGCAGTCGGAGACCGTATGGCGCCAGGCCGACAAATATCGCGTCCCGCGCATCTGTTTTGTGAACAAGATGGATCGCATCGGTGCGGACTATCCGCGCTGCATCGCCATGATGATCGACCGTCTGGGCACGCGTCCGCTGATCCTGACCTGGCCGGTCGGTGCGGAGAGCGAGTTCAAGGGCCTCGTCGACATCGTCCGCATGAAGGCGATCATCTGGCGCGACGAGCAGCTCGGCGCGAAATTCGACGAAGTGGAAATTCCCGACGATCTGCGGGCCAGGGCAGAGGAGTTGCACACGCAACTTGTCGAGATGGCCGTGGAAGAAGACGAAGAGCTGCTGGCTGCCTATCTCGACGGCACGATGCCCACAGTCGAGCAGATCAAGGCCTGCATTCGCAAGGGCGCAATCGCGTTTCATTTCGTGCCGGTGATGTGCGGCTCGGCGTTCAAGAACAAGGGCGTCCAGCCGCTGCTCGATGCGGTCGTCGATTTCCTTCCGTCGCCGCTCGACATCCCGCCGGTTGAGGGCACGGTTCCCGGCAAGAACGACATGGTGAAGCGTCCGGCCGACGACAAGGCGCCGTTTGCCGGTCTTGCGTTCAAGATCATGGACGATCCGTTTGTCGGCTCCATCACCTTTGTGCGTGTCTATTCGGGCTCGGTCTCTTCCGGCACCGGCGTGCTCAATTCGATCAAGGACAGGAACGAACGCGTCGGCCGCATGTTGCTGATGCACGCCAACGCCCGCGAGGACGTGAAGGAAGCCAACGCGGGCGACATCGTGGCGTTCGCGGGCCTGAAATACACCACGACCGGCGAGACGCTTTGCGACCCGAACAACCCTGTGATCCTGGAAAGAATGGAATTTCCCGATCCGGTCATCGAAGTCGCGATCGAACCAAAGACGAAAGCCGACCAGGAGAAAATGGGCATGGCGCTCGCGCGTCTGGCCCAGGAAGATCCGTCGTTCCGCGTTTCGACCGACGTCGAATCCGGGCAGACGATCCTGAAGGGCATGGGCGAGCTTCATCTCGACATCAAGGTCGACATTTTGCGGCGTACCTACAAAGTCGACGCCAATGTCGGCGCGCCGCAGGTTGCGTATCGGGAAACGCTGTCGAAGCCGGTGACGATTCAGTACACGCACAAGAAGCAGACCGGCGGTTCGGGGCAGTTCGCCGAAGTGAAGATCGAATTCGAACCGTTGCCGCCCGGCTCCGGTTTCGTGTTCGAGAACGACGTCGTCGGCGGCTCGATTCCGAAGGAATTCATTCCTTCGGTGGAAAAGGGCATCAAGGCGCAGAAGGAAAGCGGGTTGATGGCGGGCTTTCCCGTGATCGATTTCCAGGCGCGCCTGATCGACGGCAAATATCACGAAGTGGACTCCAACGCGCTCACCTTCGACATCGCCGCGCGCGCGGCGTTCCGCGAATTGGCATCCCGGGGCGTCGTCAAGCTGCTTGAGCCGATCATGAGCGTCGAAGTCGTGACGCCGGATGATTTCCTGGGCGGCGTGATCGGTGACCTGAATTCGCGGCGCGGCCACGTGCAGGGAACGGATTCGCGCGGCAATGCGCAGGTTATCACGGCCATGGTGCCACTCGCCAATATGTTCGGTTACATCAACACGCTGCGCTCCATGACCCAGGGGCGCGCGCAATACACCATGCAATTCGACCACTACGAGCAGGTTCCGCAAGCGATCGCGGACGAAGTGAAAGCCAAATACGCCTAAGAAACTGTCAGGAGACCCAATATGGCAAAGAGCAAATTCGAGCGGAACAAACCGCATTGCAACATCGGGACGATCGGTCATGTGGATCATGGCAAGACGACGCTGACGGCTGCGATCACGAAGGTCCTGGCGGAGTCGGGCGGCGCGAAATTCACCGCCTACGACCAGATCGACAAGGCGCCGGAAGAAAAGGCGCGCGGCATCACGATCTCGACGGCCCATGTGGAATACGAGACCGCCAAGCGGCACTACGCCCACGTCGATTGTCCCGGACACGCGGACTACGTGAAGAACATGATCACCGGCGCGGCCCAGATGGACGGTGCGATTCTCGTGGTGTCGGCGGCCGACGGTCCGATGCCGCAGACCCGCGAGCACATCCTTCTGGCCCGCCAGGTCGGCGTTCCCGCGCTCGTCGTGTACCTGAACAAGGTGGACATGGTCGACGACCCCGAGCTTCTGGAGCTTGTCGAGCTCGAAGTGCGGGAACTGCTTTCCATCTATGGTTTCGAGGGCGACAAAATTCCGATCGTTCGCGGTTCCGCGCTTTGCGCGCTGGAGGATCGCGAACCCAAGATGGGACACGACTCCATCATGGAACTGATGACGGCGGTGGATGAAAACATTCCGCAGCCCGAGCGGCCGATCGATATGCCGTTCATGATGGCGATCGAGGACGTGTTCTCGATTTCGGGACGGGGCACCGTCGTGACGGGCCGTATCGATCGCGGCGTCGTCAAGGTGGGCGAGGAAGTCGAGATCGTCGGCATCCGGCCGACGCAGAAGACCACGGTCACCGGCGTCGAGATGTTCCGCAAGCTTCTCGACCAGGGCCAGGCCGGCGACAATGTCGGCTGCCTGCTGCGCGGTATCGAGCGCGAGGGCGTCGAGCGCGGCCAGGTCCTGGCCAAACCAGGTTCGATCACGCCGCACACCAACTTCAAGGCCGAAGTCTACGTCCTGACCAAGGAAGAGGGCGGACGTCACACGCCGTTCTTCACCAACTATCGTCCGCAGTTCTATTTCCGCACCACCGACGTGACCGGAATCGTGAAGCTGCCGGAAGGAACGGAAATGGTGATGCCGGGCGACAACGTATCGATCGACGTCGAGCTGATCGTGCCGATCGCGATGGAAGAAAAGCTGCGCTTCGCCATCCGGGAAGGCGGCCGCACCGTCGGCTCCGGTGTCGTTGCCAAGATCGTGAAATAACGAACGCGGCGAAGGCCCGGGAACCGTACTGGAGACAGAACATGCAAGGTCAAAACATCCGCATACGGCTCAAGGCCTTCGACCACCGCATTCTCGACAATTCGACGCGGGAAATCGTCAACACCGCCAAGCGCACCGGCGCGCAGATCAGGGGTCCCATCCCGCTGCCGACCGATTTCGAGCGCTTCACGGTGAACCGTTCCCCGCATGTGGACAAAAAGAGCCGCGAACAGTTCGAAATCCGGACACACAAGCGGCTTCTCGACATCATCGATCCCACACCGCAGACGGTCGACGCGCTGATGAAGCTCGACCTTGCGGCCGGCGTCGACGTCGAGATCAAACTTTGAGGAAACGCGGATGCGCACAGGCGTCCTCACGCAGAAGCTCGGCATGACCCGCCTCTTTTTGGAGGATGGCCGGCACGTGCCTGTTACGGTTCTGAAGCTGGATGGCTGTCAGGTCGTGTCGAAGCGGACCGAAGAAAAGGATGGCTACTCGGCCGTCCAGCTCGGCTCCGGCTTTGCGAAGACCAAGCGGCTGACCCAGGCTGATCGCGGTCGTTTTGCCAAGGCGGAAGTCGAGCCGAAGAAGAAGCTCGCGGAGTTCAGGGTGGACAGCGCCAATCTGCTTGAAGTCGGCGACATCATTCTCGCCGATCATTTTGTGGCCGGACAGAAGGTCGATGTGACGGGTGTCACCATCGGCCGCGGCTTTACCGGCGCGATGAAGCGCTGGAACTTCCGCGGTCTCGAGGCCAGCCACGGCGTGTCGATTTCCCATCGCTCGCTCGGCGGTACCGGCGGCCGACAGGACCCCGGCAAGACCTTCAAGAACAAGAAGATGCACGGTCATTACGGCACGGACCGCGTGACGACCCAGAATCTGGAAGTCGCGAAAGTCGATGTCGAACGCGGTCTGATCATGATCAGGGGCGCGGTGCCCGGCAGCAAGGGCGGCTGGGTGATGGTGCGCGACGCCGCCAAGCGTCCGCGCCCGGAAGCGGCTCCGATGCCGGCTTCGGTGAAAAAGCCGGAGCG
The DNA here is from genome assembly GCA_036266955.1 of Rhizomicrobium sp. Classification (GTDB taxonomy): domain Bacteria; phylum Pseudomonadota; class Alphaproteobacteria; order Micropepsales; family Micropepsaceae; genus Rhizomicrobium. The sequence goes on along the minus strand of DATAWY010000022.1, from coordinate 16,790 downwards.
CACCGGCGCGGCCGCGCAGACGGCGGAGGGGTGACGTGAAAGCGCAGGTTCTCAATCTCGATGCCGACGGCACGGGCGAAATCGAGCTCAAGGATTCGATATTCGGGCTCGAGCCGCGCACCGACCTGATTCAGCGCGTCGTCGTATGGCAGCTCGCCAAGCGGCGCGCCGGCACGCACAAGGTGCTGACGCGCGGCGAGATCAACCGGACGAAGAAGAAAGTCTACAAGCAGAAGGGGACCGGCCAGGCGCGGCATGGCGCGCGTTCCGCGCCGCTGTTTGTAGGCGGTGCCAAGGCCATGGGGCCTGTCCCGCACAGCCATGCTTTCGATCTGCCGAAGAAAGTGCGTGCGCTCGGACTGCGACATGCGCTTTCGGCGAAGGCAAAAGACGGTGCCCTGCTGGTGATCGAGAGCGCCAAAGCCGAGAACATCAAGACGAAGGACCTGGCGAAGCGCCTTGGCCGGATCGGCGCGGAAAACGCGCTCATCGTGGACGGCGTGTTCGACGGCAATTTCGCGCTGAGCGCCCGCAACATGAGCGGCATCGGCCTTCTTCCGACCGCCGGACTGAATGTTTACGACATTCTGCGCCGCGACAAGCTTGTGTTGACGGCGGCGGCGGTCAAGGCGATCGAGGAGAGGCTGTCGTGAACCACTATGACGTGATCCTGTCGCCGGTCATTACCGAAAAGGCGACGATGCTCAGCGAGCACAACCAGATTGTTTTCCGCGTGGCGCAGTCCGCGACCAAGCCCGATATCGCAAAGGCCGTCGAGGCGCTGTTCAAGGTCAAGGTGAAGGCGGTCAACACGATTCAGCAGAAGGGCAAGCCGAAAATGTTCCGCGGCAGACCCTTCGTCCGCAGCGACGTCAAGAAAGCGATCGTGACCCTGCACGAGGGTTACCAGGTCGACATCACCACGGGGCTCTGAGATGGCGCTCAAACAGTTCAAGCCGACAACGCCGGGCCAGCGCCAGCTGGTACTTGTCGATCGCTCGCAGCTTCACAAGGGCGGTCCGGTCAAGAGCCTTACAGAAGGTCAGACGCGCAACGGCGGGCGCAACAACACCGGCCGGGTGACCGTGCGCTGGCAGGGCGGCGGCCACAAGCAGCGCTACCGCATCGTCGATTTCAAGCGGCGCAAATTCGACGTGCCCGGGCGCGTGGAGCGGCTGGAGTTCGATCCCAACCGCACATCTTTCATCGCGCTTGTGAAATACAGGGACGGCGAGCTCGCCTACATCCTGGCGCCGCAGCGGCTTGCCGTCGGCGACACGGTGATTTCCGGCGACCGGGTCGATGTGAAACCCGGCAATGCGATGCGGCTTTCGGCAATGCCGGTCGGCACCATCGTCCACAATGTCGAGATGAAGCCCGAGAAGGGCGGACAGATCGCCCGTTCGGCGGGGACCTACGCCCAGTATCTCGGCCGCGACGCGGGTTATGCCATGCTGCGTCTCAATTCCGGCGAAGTGCGGCGCGTCCAGTTGGAGTGCATGGCGACGGTCGGAGCGGTGTCGAACCCCGATCACATGAACGAGGTGATCGGCAAGGCCGGCCGCAATGTCTGGAAGGGAAAGCGGCCGAATGTGCGCGGCACCGCGATGAACCCGGTCGACCATCCGCATGGCGGCGGCGAGGGACGTACCAAGGGCGGCCGGCATCCGGTGACGCCTTGGGGCAAGCCCACCAAGGGCGCGCGCACCCGCAAGAACAAGCGCACCACGAAGTTCATCATGCGCTCGCGTCACGCCAAGAAGTCGCAAGGATAATCGAGATGGCTCGCTCAGTCTGGAAAGGCCCGTTCGTCGATGGCTATCTGCTCAAGAAGGCGGAAGCCACGCGCGGGTCCGGCCGCAAGGACGTGATCAAGACCTGGTCGCGGCGTTCGACGATCCTGCCGCAGTTCGTCGGTCTGACTTTTGGCGTGCACAACGGACACAAGCACATCCCCGTGCTCGTCACCGAAGACATGGTCGGCCACAAGCTGGGCGAGTTTGCGCCCACCCGTACGTTCTACGGTCATTCGGCCGACAGGAAGGCAAAGAGGGCTTAAATCAGATGGGCAAGAAAACGCGCGCGCGCGTCCTACCCGCAGACAAGGCCCAGGCCATCGGGCGTTCGATCCGTACCAGCCCGCGCAAGCTCAACCTTGTCGCGCAGTCGATCCGCGGCAAGAAGGCGGAAGCTGCGCTGAACGAGCTGACCTTCTCGCCCAAACGGGTGGCAAAGGATGTCAAGAAGGTCCTGCAGTCGGCCATCGCCAACGCGGAAAACAATCACGATCTCGACGTCGACGACCTGGTCGTGAGCGAAGCCAGCGTCGGCAAGAACCTGGTTCTCAAGCGCTTTCATGCGCGCGCGCGCGGTCGAGGTGCGCGGGTCGAGAGGCCCTTCGCGCAGGTGACGATCGTCGTGCAGCAGCTGCGCGAGGAAGAACAGACATCCAAACGCGGCGGCCGGGGCAAATCCGCGCCGGAAAGGGAGACGGCCTGATGGGCCAGAAGGTCAATCCGACGGGCCTCAGGCTCGGCATCAACCGTACCTGGGACTCGCGCTGGTACGCGGGCAAGAAGGATTACGGCAAGCTGCTGCAGGAAGACATCAGGATCCGCAATCATCTGAATGAGCGCCTGAAGCAGGCGGGCGTGTCGCGCATCGTGATCGAACGGCCGCACAAGAAGTGCCGGATCACCATTCATTCCGCGCGCCCCGGCGTGGTGATCGGCAAGAAGGGCGCCGACATCGAAAAGCTCAAGAACGACGTACAGCGCCTCACCAACGATGAAGTGCATCTCAACATCGTCGAAATCCGCAAGCCGGAAATCGACGCCAAGCTCGTCGCGGAAAACATCGCCCAGCAACTCGAGCGCCGCGTGGCGTTCCGGCGCGTGATGAAACGTGCGGTGCAGTCGGCGATGCGGCTGGGGGCACAGGGCATCCGCATCAATTGCGGCGGACGTCTGGGCGGCGCGGAAATCGCGCGGGTCGAATGGTATCGCGAAGGCCGCGTGCCGCTGCACACCTTGCGGGCGGATGTGGATTACGGCGTGGCCACGGCGAAAACGACCTACGGCACCTGCGGCGTGAAAGTCTGGATTTTCAAGGGCGAGATCATGGAGCACGATCCGATGGCCACCGAACGGCGCCAGGTCGAGGCTTCCGATCCCAATCGCGCGGCGGGAGCGGCGCGCGCCCAACCGGCACCCGCACACTGACGGATTGATACGATGCTTCAGCCCACACGCACCAAATACCGCAAGCAGCACAAAGGCCGCATTCACGGCACGGCCAAGGCGGGAACTTCGCTGAATTTCGGCGCCTACGGTCTCAAGGCGACGGAGCCCGAGCGGATAACGGCACGCGAAATCGAAGCCGCGCGCCGCGCCATAACGCGCCACATGAAGCGCGCCGGACGCGTCTGGATCCGTGTGTTTCCCGATGTGCCCGTATCGAAAAAGCCGGCCGAGGTCCGCATGGGATCAGGCAAGGGTGCGCCTGAATTCTGGGTGGCAAAGATAAAGCCGGGACGGATCCTCTTCGAGGTCGACGGGGTGGACACGGTAACCGCCAGGGAAGCGCTTCGGCTGGGCGCGGCCAAGCTTTCCATCGACACAAGGTTCATCGCGCGGCTTGAGGTCTGAACCATGGCAAAGAAACCGGCACAGGCCGCCGATCTGCGTTCGCAGACTCCCGACGAACTCGGCGATGCGCTCGCGAAGCTGAAGAAAGAGCAGTTCAACCTGCGATTCCAGCGCGCGAACGGGCAGCTCGAGAATACCAGCCGCGTGCGCGTCGTGCGCCGCCAGATCGCGCGCATCCAGACCGTGCTGGGCGTACGGCGCGGAAGCGCGCAGCAGTAGAGGCAAAGGAACGCAAATGCCCAAGCGCATTCTTCAAGGCGTCGTCGTCAGCGACAAGAACGCCAAGACCGTGGTGGTCAATGTCGAACGACGCTTCACCCATCCGGTGATGGGAAAGACGGTGCGCCGCTCGAAGAAGTATCACGCGCATGACGAGAACAAGGAGTTCAAGGTCGGCGATGTGGTGCGCATCCGCGAGTGCCGCCCGCTTTCCAGGCTGAAGTCCTGGGAAGTGATCGGACGCGTGGGCGCACAGGAACGCGGCATAGCAGCGGGAGCCGGGTCATGATCCAGATGACGACGGAACTGGAAGTCGCCGACAATTCGGGCGCCCGCCGCGTGATGTGCATCAAGGTGCTCGGCGGCTCGCGGCGCAGATATGCCGATGTGGGCGACACGATCGTGGTGAGCGTGAAGGAAGCTATTCCGCGCGGGCGCGTGAAAAAGGGCGAAGTGCTGAAGGCGGTGATCGTGCGGACGGCTCATGGCGTGCGCCGACCCGACGGAAGCCTGATCCGTTTCGACTCCAATGCCGCGGTACTCGTCAACAATCAGAACGAGCCGATCGGCACGCGCATTTTCGGACCGGTCACGCGCGAACTGCGGGCGAAGAACCATATGAAGATCATTTCGCTCGCACCGGAGGTGCTCTGATGGCGGCCAGAATCAGGAAAGGCGATCGTGTCGTCGTCACGACCGGCCGCGACAAGGGCAAGAAGGGCGAAGTGCTCAGGCTCTATCCCAAGGAGGATCGGGCGCTCGTTTCCGGCGTCAACATCGTAAAACGCCATCAGCGCCAGACGCAGCGGCAGCAGGCCGGAATCGTGAGCAAGGAATCGCCGGTCCATCTCTCGAACCTGGCGCATGCCGATCCCAGGACCGGCGAGGCGACACGGATCGGATTCAAGGTCCAACACGACGGGCGCAAGGTCCGTTTCGCGAAGAAATCCGGTGAGGCCATCGATGTCTGACAAAGGCGCAAAAGGGGCAAAAAAGCCCGCCAAGGGCCACGCCGGTCCCGACCAGGGCAAATCGCAGGACGCGAAGTCCCAGCAGAAGAAAGCCAAGGGCGAGGCGCAGGCAAAAGCGGACGGCAAGTCGGCCCAGAAGCAACCCGCGGCGCGTGACGCCGATTACGTGCCGCGCTTCAAGAAGCGGTATGAAGAGGTCATCCGTCCCCAGCTGGAGAAGGAGTTCGGCTACAATAATCCGCTCCAGGCGCCGCGGATCAGGAAAGTCGTGCTCAACATCGGTGCGGGCGAAGCGGCGGGCGACCAGAAGAAAATCCAGTCGGCCGTCACCGATCTGAGCGCGATCGCCGGTCAGAAGGCCGTGATCACGCGCGCGAAGAAAGCCATCGCGACGTACAAGATCCGCCACGGCCTGCCCATCGGGGTCAAGGTCACGCTGCGCAAGGACCGCATGTATGAATTCCTCGACCGGCTGATCACCATGGCGCTGCCGCGGGTGCGCGATTTTCGCGGGTTGAACGGCAAGAGCTTCGACGGAAACGGCAATTTCGCGATGGGACTGAAGGAACATATCGTCTTCGTCGAAATCGATTACGACAAGACGGAAAACGTCTGGGGCATGGACATCATCATCAACACGTCCGCAAGGACAGACGCCGAAGCGAAAGCACTGCTCAAGGGCTTTCAATTCCCGTTCATCAACTGAAGCGAGACGCGAATGGCGAAACTGAGCCAGATCAACCGCAACAGGAAGCGTGAGAAAATGGTGGTGCAATACGCCGCCAGGCGTGCCGCGCTGAAGGCGACGACGGAAGACATGTCGGTCCCGCCGGAGGAGCGCTTCGCCGCCCATCTCAAGCTCGCCAAGCTGCCGCGAAACTCCTCGAAGACGCGTGTGCATCATCGCTGCGAACTGTCGGGCCGCTCCAAGGGCTATTACCGCAAGCTGCGGCTGTCGCGCATCGCACTGCGGGAGCTGTCGAACTTCGGGCAGGTTCCGGGCATGACCAAGGCAAGCTGGTAGGAGGGCCCCATGGCGATTACAGATCCCATCGGCGATCTTCTGACGCGTATCCGCAACGGCCAGATGCGCGGCATGGCGAAGATCAAGTCTCCCAATTCGCGCCAGCGCGTGCGCGTGCTCGACGTGCTTCAGGCCGAGGGTTACATCCGCGGCTATGCCGAAGTCGAGTTCAAGGATGGCCAGCGCGAGCTGGAGATCGAGCTCAAATATCACGAGGGACGGCCGGTCATCCGCGAGCTGAAGCGTGTCTCCACGCCGGGCCGCCGTGTCTATGCGGCGGTGCGCGATCTGAGACCGCATCGAAGCGGCCTTGGACTTTCCATCGTCTCCACGCCCCAGGGCGTGATGACCGATACCAATGCGCGAGAAAAGAACGTGGGCGGAGAAGTCCTCTGCCGCGTGTTCTAGGCGGCAAAAACGGAGTTCATGAGAATGTCCCGCATCGGCAAGAAGCCGGTTCCGTTGCCCCAGGGTGTGAGCGCCACGATCGATGGCAGCTCTGTTCGGGTGAAGGGTCCCAAGGGCGAATTGAGCGTCCGGCTTGCGGACGAAGTCGAAGCCAGCGTCGGCGCCGACGGCGTGATGGTTGTACCGCGCGAAGGCGCCGAGCGCGGCCGCCAGATGTGGGGGCTGAGCCGTACCCTTGTGAACAATCTCGTCACCGGCGTGACGCAGGGCTTTACCCGGAAGCTCGAGATCTCGGGCGTGGGCTATCGCGCGGCGGTGCAGGGCAAGAACCTCCAGCTGCAGCTGGGCTTCAGCCATGACGTGGCCTATCCGATCCCCAACGGCATCGGCATCGTCTGCGAGAAGCCGACCATGATCACGATCACCGGCATCGACAAGCAGCTGGTAGGTCAGGTTGCGGCGGAAATCCGCGGCTGGCGGCCGCCGGAGCCCTACAAGGGCAAGGGCGTCAAATACGCGGGGGAACACATCCGCCGCAAAGAAGGCAAGAAGAAATAACCATGGCGCGCGAAATGAATCTGTTCGAGAGGCGCACGCGGCGCACGCGGTTCCGGATCATGCAGACGTCCACGGGGCGGCCGCGCCTCTCCGTGTATCGCTCCGGCCGCCACATCTATGCGCAGCTGATCGACGATCGTGCCGGCGAGACGCTGGCCATGGCGTCGTCGAACGAAAAAGAAGGCAAGCTGCCGAAGACCTGGAATGTCGAGGCCGCATCCGGTGTGGGAAAAAAGATCGCCGAACGTGCGCTTGCCAAAGGCATCAAGCAGGTTGTGTTCGATCGCGGCGGTTATATCTATCACGGGCGCGTCAAGGCGCTGGCGGAGGCCGCACGCGAAGGCGGCCTCGAATTTTAGGCGAAGGAACGGCAGATGGCGCGTGAACCCCGTCAGCGCGAAGAACGCGACAGCGAATTTGTCGACCGGTTGGTGCATATCAATCGCGTCGCAAAGGTGGTCAAGGGTGGCCGCCGTTTCGGATTCGCGGCCCTTGTGGTGGTCGGCGACCAGCGCGGGCGCGTCGGTTTCGGCCACGGCAAGGCGCGCGAGGTTCCGGAAGCCATCCGCAAAGCCACCGACGCAGCCAAGCGTGCCATGATCCGGGTGCCGTTGAAGGACGGGCGTACGCTGCATCACGAGACGCGCGGTCATCACGGCGCGGGCAAGGTGTTGGTGCGCCCGGCACCGGCGGGGACCGGCATCATCGCCGGCGGCCCGATGCGCGCCGTGTTCGAGTCCCTCGGCGTGGGCGACATCGTGGCCAAGTCGCTCGGTACGTCGAACCCCTACAACATGGTGCGCGCGACCTTCGATGCGCTTCAGCTTCAGCAGTCGCCGCGCATGGTCGCCCAGCGGCGCGGGCGCAGCGTGAGCGAGATCATCGCCCGGCGCGAAGGCGCGCCCAGGGCTGAGCAGGCGGCGGCGGCAGGGAGCTGAACATGACGGCCAAGAACGGCAGCACGGTTACGGTCCGGCAAGTCCGCAGCGCCAATCGCAAGCCGGAGATCCAGGCGGCCACGCTGCGTGGCCTCGGGCTCGGCAAGATCAGGCGCACGCGCACGCTGGAGGACACGCCGGCGGTGCGCGGCATGATCCGCGCGGTTGCCCATCTCGTGGAGATCGTCGAGGAGAACAAGGGATGAGGCTCAATGAAATCTCCAACAACGAGGGCGCCCATCGCCGCAAGGCCAAGGTGGGGCGCGGTTCTTCCTCGGGCCTCGGCAAGACCTGCGGCCGAGGCGTGAAAGGCGCGAAAGCGCGCACGGGCACCAAGGTCTATGGTTTCGAGGGCGGGCAGATGCCGCTCCACATGCGCATGCCCAAGCGCGGCTTCAACAACATCTTCGCGAATGATTTCGCCGAGGTCGGTTTGGCGCGCATCCAGAAGGCCGTCGATGGAAAGAAGCTCGACGTCTCATCCCGCATCACGGAAGAGATACTGAGAAAGGCGGGGCTGGCCCGCTCGAGCCGGCACGGCATCAGGCTGCTCGGCGGCGCCTTGACGGCGCGGCTCGACATCGAAGTTGCGGGCGCCTCGGCTTCCGCCGTGGATCAGATTCAGAAGGCCGGCGGCAGCGTTTCTCTGACGTTCAAGAAGCCGGTCCGCATGGACAAGAAGGGCAAGCCGGGCAAGAAGCTGCAGCGCCGGGCAAAATCGGCGGAAAAGCGGGCGGCGCGCGAGGCGTAGCGCCGCGCAACCCGATGAAGGTGGCGGTTCGCCGTACGGTCGCGTAATATTCCCGAAGCCGCGTCCGGGCGCGATGGTTTGTCCCTGACGTGAAACGGCGCGCGGGGTGGAGTTGAGGAGCATCTGATGGCCTCTGCGGCCGAACAACTGGCGGCGAATTTCAATTTCAGCAACTTCGGCAAGGCGAAGGAGCTGCGCCAGCGGATCCTGTTCACGCTTGCGCTGCTGATCGTCGCGCGGCTTGGCACCTTCATTCCCATGCCCGGCATCGACCCGAGCGAGCTCGCCCGGCAACTGAACCAGCAGCGCGGCGGCGTGCTGGACATGTTCAATCTGCTTTCGGGCGGGGCCATCCAGCGCATGGCCATCTTCGCTCTCGGCATCATGCCGTATATCTCGGCCTCGATCATCATGCAGCTGATGACGACGGTCTTTCCCGAACTCGAAAAGCTGAAGAAGGAAGGAGAAGTCGGCCGCAAGACCATCAACCAGTACACACGTTACGGCACGGTCGGGCTTGCCGCGCTCCAGGCCTATGGCATCTCGATCGGCCTCGAACATTGGGGCAATGTGGTGATCGACCCCGGCTGGTTCTTCCGCATCACGGCGGTGATCACGCTGACAGGAGGCACGATCCTGCTCATGTGGCTGGGCGAGCAGATCACGAACCGCGGCGTCGGCAATGGCATCTCTCTCATCATCATGGCGGGCATCATCGCGCGCCTGCCGACCGCCATCACCCAGCTGTTCGAATCGGCACGCACGGGCGCCATCGATGTACCGGCCGTCCTGGCGATCATGGTGGGCGGGGTGGGTCTCATTCTCTTCATCGTGTTCATCGAGCGCGCGCAACGGCGGCTGCTCGTGCAATATCCCAAGCGCCAGGTGGGCAACCGCATGTTCGGCGGCGAGTCCTCCCACCTGCCGCTCAAGCTCAACGTCTCCGGCGTCATCCCGCCGATCTTCGCCTCGTCGATCCTGCTGATGCCGACGACGGTGGCGAATTTCAACGGCCAGAACGTGCCCGACTGGCTGCAGACGATTCTCACCTATATGGGTCCCGGCCGGCCGCTCTATCTGCTGCTCTACGCGCTGCTGATCATCTTCTTCTCGTTCTTCTACACCTCGATCATCTTCAATCCCGAGGAAACCGCCGACAATCTGAAGAAATACGGCGGCTTCATTCCCGGAATCCGCCCCGGCACGAAGACCGCGGAATATATCGATTACGTGCTGACCCGGATCACCGTCGTGGGCGCCCTCTATCTGGCCTTCGTCTGCGTCATCCCCGAATTCCTGCGCACCAACTATACGATCCTGACCTTCGGCGGCACCTCGATCCTGATCATCGTCAGCGTCACCATGGACACGGTGGCGCAGATCCAGAGCCATCTGATCGCGCAGCAATATGAGGGGCTGATCAAGAAATCCAAGCTACGTGGAGTGCGGCGTTGAATCTGGTCCTGTTCGGACCGCCGGGGGCGGGGAAGGGTACGCAAGCGAAAATCCTGCAGGAGCGCCGCGGCTGGCCGCAGCTTTCGACGGGCGAGATGCTGCGGGACGCCTGCCGCCGCGGAACCGAACTGGGTCTGAAGAGCAGGGCGTTGATGGATCGCGGCGAACTCGTCCCCGACGATGTCGTGGTGGGCATCATCGCCGAACGTCTCGACCAGGCCGATTGCGCCGCCGGCGCCGTGTTTGACGGATTCCCGCGCACCATCCCGCAGGCCGAAGCGCTCGACACGATGCTCGCCAGGCGCGGCCGGCAAATCGATCGCGTGATCGAACTGAAGGTGAAGGACGAAGTGCTCAGCGGGCGAATGGAGCAGCGCATTGCCGACGGCGGCCCGCAGCGCGCGGATGACACGCCCGACACGCTGAATTTTCGCCTCGCCGTCTATTACAGGAACACGTGCCCGCTGCTCGACTACTACCGCGCGCAGGGCAAGCTTGCCGGTGTCGACGGCATGGCCCCGATCGCCGAGGTGGCCAACGCCATCGCGCACATTCTCGACACCCCGCCGGGTTGAATTCCTGGCCTGCAAAACGGCATTGTTTCTCGCGTTCTATTTCGACTCGATGTCTGAACTGCGGACTTCTGTGGGGAATCCATACTTCGCGCGATGGCGCCTGAGGTTTCCGCGATGGGCGTCGCGCAGGCCGGCAATGCGCAGACCCGAATGCAGGCCGAGAACCTTGCGGGCGAGATCGCTCAGTCCCGGGCCCGCCATAGGGGCGCCGTCATCGGTGAAACTCACCAGGCCGCGGTCGAAAGCGGCGTCCCACAAGGCTGAGAGCAACAGTCCGTTGTGAACATCGAGCCGGTGCTCGTCGCCGTCACATTCCGCCCAGCCAACGATATGGGATGCGCGCAGGAGGTCGCGATCGGTGATGCCCGTCAGCGGACATCTGCTGTCCCAATAATCGAGGAGCGCATTGCGGAAGATGTCCTGGCCCACGCGCTGGATGACGAGCCGTTCGGCGTCTGTGGAGGCCGGCATCGCACGCGCTTTGGCTGCGAAAGTGTCGAACGGCGCCGTCGGGAGTGCGAGCGAAAGCTGATAGATGCGACGCACGAGCCGGTGAAAAGCGCCGGGACCTGAGACAGGGAACGCCCCTCTTGCAGCTCCGGGTGGTGTCGCGCAGCTCCTTTCGAGCTCAAATCCCTCGCCCGCAAGCGCATCGGCGACTTCGGGCAACGACGTAGCGGCGAGATACTCTTCGCTCTGCCGCAGTGCTGTCACGTAACAGCGCCCTGGCGCAAACGTCGCGTCCGCCGCCACCCAATCTTCGAGCGTGCGGACTTCGGCGTGGAACCCGTTCGTGTTGAGGACGGAAAGAAGTTGGTTGTGTTCGAGAGGTGTCATCGTCGAACAAACGAGGCGCGCGTACCTCCAGGCATTCTCATGAACCCTGCAGCCGGAACTGTGGCATGAGATTGGTTATATTCAGGTGTCCCCAACACTTCTGCGAGACGTGATTTGAGACGGGGACGCACAAAGGCGTCCCCGGGGTCACTAGACTCGGTTCCCCGTATCCATCAGAGCGGGCGGTTTCCCGAGGGGTCATTATGGGTGCATATTGCACCAGGTTGCTTAACAGTCAATAGCAGCGCCTTGTTCCGCGCGTCGGGCGGGTGACGTCCTCGTACGTGGAGTTTTCCCTTGGAAAATCAAGCGGAAGGCGATGTATGCGTACGACCCGGCAGCCGTATCGGAATGTCCGAAACCGGCATTTGAGGGCTTACCCTGAGCCGAAAGCATGTTGGGCTGGGATGGTCCATATCGAGCCGGCCGGCGGCACCCAACGCAGGGAACATCGCATTATTCCGCAGGCTGGACAATAATCCAGCCTTTCTCCAAAAGCGTTCCGTAAGCAACGGCGATCTGCCGCGGCGAGAAATGTTTCTTCCGGTCATTTCCAGGCATAGGTCAATTGTCGCGCCTCGGAGATATCGCGGGCGTGTTCCCGCGTTGCAACCCAATGCACGGTCGAAAGCAGCTCCAGGCCAAACGACGTTTCGAAGCCCTGGACAAGATCGGAAACCCTGTCGAACTGCGCGCGCGTCCCGGTCTCCGCAGCCAACGCAGATTCCGCTTCCCGGATCGCTCCGGGCACGAGCTGGAGGTGCTTGCCGGGAGCATCGCCGCCGTCGGCGTAACCGGAGATCAGGTTCCCCTCGACCGAGCTCAGAACATGGCGAAGGTTCTCCGCATACGGACCGTAAACGCCCTTGGCGAAACGCGGGCGCAGCGGCCGTCCGGCTTCCTGCATGAAGTACATCAGCTTGTGTATTTCAAGCAGTGTGACGAACGGATCCATCAGTCCGCCAAGGTAACGGTGAATGAGCACCACCAGCGCCGCGCGGCCTGGGGTCATCTTCGGCGACTGATCGAGTACACTGCGATTGGTCTTGGTCATGAATGCGTTCATACGCTACCCAAGATAGCGTCATCCACTTCGAGCTTCTCGAGGAAACTCTGCTTGACTCGGCTGAGCACAATGCCTTCCGGCTGCGCGTAAGCCGGAAACTTGATGTCCACAAGCGGCCGTTTGGGATCGTAGCGGTATTGGAGCAACTGCCCTTCTGCGTCCTTTCGCCGGCCGCGCTCAAACATTTCGCGGTAACGCCGGGGAGTGATTCCGAAGAAATGCACAAATTGCACGGCAGGAAATTTCTTGTATTGGCCGCGGTCGGCGCCTTCGATCTCCAGCGCGTCGGCATGCAATTCGGAAGCGAGGCTTTTCGGGTACGGCTCCAGAAAGACAACGCGGCCGACTCCCGAAGCGATGATGTGCTTGGCGCACATATGGCACGGGAATGTCGTGCAGTAGAGGATCGAATCCTGCAGCGGTCGCCCGAGGCGCGATGCGTCGCAGATTGCGTTCATTTCGGCATGGATGGCACGGCTGTACTCGAGCGCGTCCATCAATCGCGATTCGCTTGCCTTCGAATTCGTCAATACCTCGTCGATTTTCCTTTTGCTGCCGATCGCAGCGAGAATTTCTGAAAGTATGGCCCTCTTGCGCTGTTCGTTGGAATCCGCGCCCCTGCGATAATCGCGGTCGTCGAATTTGCCTTCCGTCCAATAGGTGCCGCCGCCAGCCTTGGGCACCTCGTTTGCGCCCAATGAAATGATCTGTCCATTCCCGTCGAGGATGCACGCACCACCTGCCGCGAGAGGTCGAGGCTCCGAAGAGCCGCGCCCTTCGCAAGAAACATTCCATGTTCCATCCGGTTCGGGGACAGGCAATTGGACGAGAAAATCAGCTCGCAAAATCGTTCAACCTGCTGGTCGCAATTCGGCTGGTTGTGATCCAGATTGGCGATGAAATCGGCGTCGTGGAATATCCTGCTGACCTGCTGGCCATGTTCGGCGGCCTCGCTTTCATCCACTGTCACGAGCTCTTCGGCGGGCGATCTGAAAGCGCTGGCATTCGCGCTGCTGTCTCCGAACTTGTGCGCCAGATTGTCCACACGCGCGCCGCGGCGGGAATACACCGAAACCTGGAAAAAAATATCGCCATAGACGGCGCGCAACAGATCGATTTCCTCGCGGCGCTTGAATTGGTGCAGAAGAAAGACGGTCTTGGTGTACCGGCCCCTGTGCCCGCGCCGCTCGCGCTCGCGGATGATCCGGCAGATCGAGATTGCAGCCAGAATGGAATCATCTGCAAAATGACGTCGCAATTGATCGCCATAGGCAATATACGTGCGATAGCGCGCCTCGGTTGGAAAAGATTTCAACCTGGTCCTGGGCGGAACGTGCTCCTTCATGACCTGGAACACGTCCGTGACCTTGATGTCGACGACCCGATACCCCTGGTGTTTGAAGTATTCCCGGAACGCCCCGATCACCGGGCCGAGATCCGCCCCGATTGGCGCCACGAAACCAAAAACGAGTTCCGGGTGTTCAATTCTGGGTATGAGCATGGTCGCGAGGTTTCACAAGCGTTTCAAAGGATGCTATCGATTCGGACCGTATCCAGGAGGGTGGCATGATTCTCCCACGAAAAAAGAGCCGGAGCGAGATCGAACGCGAATTCGACGAGTTGCGAGAAGCTCACGACCGCTCGATCCAGGAGTGGATCAGGGCGCGCTTTGGCGAATCCCCTGACCTGAGCCAAAACCCGAGTCCCGCCTGTTCGGCGCAAAACTCGGTCTCCGAAGACTGCGACGGTGGCTGAACCCAGAACCGATTCGCGGTGATTGGCAAGCCGTTCGTCAGGGCCCAAGCAGCTCAAATCGCGCTTCCTTCGAGGCGCAGGTTTCAGGTCGAGTACGACCTCTGAAAAAAGGTCAGGCTGCAAGGGCTCTCAGTCCCGCGTCTTCATCGACTGACATGGACTCGGCCGAGTCACTGGCAAGTATCTTAGCCGCCTCCAAAGCAAAGACCGCGCGCTTGGGCCAGGAGTCGGTGACATATATGTCGAGGCATTGCCCGGGCGACCAGGTTTGAGCGGCACCATCTTCGATGAGAGCCCCTGTCGTCACCAAAAGGCGCACCGCCTCGCCCCATCCGGTCGCGCCGCCGAGCCCCAAGGTCGTGACGTCTTTCCTGGGCTCTGCTTCGGGTCCGACCAAGCGTTTCCATTCGGCCTTTTGAGCACCACCTAGCCGAGGCGTAAGCAGTCGCGGTTCGAGCGCATAAAGAGCAGCACGGCACGCCAAGGTGACGGATGTCTGCCCGGGCAATGCCTTCAAGACCGCTGCGATCAATGCAAGTGTCTTCGCCCGAACATCGCCGCCGGCGGGAGTCGCTCACGCACTGTCCTGCAGATGATCGAACCCGATCGGCAGAATCGGCGCGGCCGCTACCACTATCAGCGGGCTCGAATCTTGAATTTCTCGCCGTTCGATCTTGTCCCGTGCATCGAGAACGAGTTTGGCCGTGCGGTAAACGCCGTGGAATTTTGCCTCCTCGTTGTTCTTCAGCACACGGAAGGTCTCGGAGGGATATCCCTTGTCCATTACCTCCTCCGGATCGAGGATGTAGCGGAGCTGGTTTTTGTCGAGGCCGTAGAGCTTCGCGCGGCATTGCATCCAGTTCCGCGCGCAGCAGCGCCCGGCGCTCCTCGTTCCATGCGAAAGGCGGGCCGGAATAACCCAGATCCTCGGCAAAGGGGCGCATGGAATGGGAATTGTAGGTGAGTTCGAGAACGCGGGGGACGATGAAATCAAGACCATCAATACCGTACATGGAGTAGGGCAACATGGGCAGCTGAGACATTACGTATTTCCGAATGTGCGTACCACCCACTTTCTGGCGCGCGACATAATCGAGTACTAAAGCGTTCAAGTTAGCAACGAGCGTAGCCGCACGTTTGGCCCCGCCGAACGGCAGAATCAATGACAATGTGTCGTCGGTTCCACAAATTGGGAAAATGCTTCCAATAACCGTTTGAAGTACGTGTGCGCTAGTGATGTCCCTCCACCCCATAAGCCATCGGCAGCGCCAATCCCTACTCAGTAACCGTTTCTCGACTTCCTCTGCGCTCACGTATTTATCCGATATTGACACGAAGTTGAAACCGCGACGCTCTTCATCGGTTGGCCGCCGAAATTCATCAATAGGGTGGTAGGTTGCGGCTTGGTGATAAAACTGGTCGATCATCGTGCCACGCAACACTGGACACACCGTTTCTGGTGTCATATTCTTGGCAACTGCAAACAACTTCATATCCAATTTGTTCGAGCCTGAGAAGAAATGCTGTATTATATCCATAGCATCCTCTGGGAGGTGGCGGCGCAAGCGCGCCGGAGCATCTGTGTTGGTTGTCAAGCACTTTGGGGAGCGGTTGGCAGCCAGGTACGGTCTTGGCTGATCAGGGTATTGGCGAGAACGACGAGTTTTCTGGCGACGGCGATGAGGCAGACTTTTGCCGCTTTGCCCTTGGCGGAGAGATGCTGATGAAAGAGTTTCATGTCCTTGTTGTGCTGGGAGGCGAAAAGAGCGGCGAGATAAAGCATCCGTCGAACGATGCCTCGTCCTGCCCAGATGACGCGGACGCCCTCGCGCTCACCGGAGTCGTCGGGGATGGGAGCAACGCCTGCCAGGGCGCCGATCTGTTTGTTGGTCAGGGATCCAAGCTCGTTGAGGAACGCGATCAGCGTGGTCGCCACGACCGGGCCGAAGCCGGGAATGGATGTCAAAATGGCATGGCGCCTGGCCAGGGATTCATCCGCCTGGATTTGCCTGAGGCACTCCTGTTCGAGGGCTTTGATATGAGCCTTGAGCTGGGTGATGCGTCGGGTGAGGTGACGTTTGAGGAAATTCGTCTGAGCGGAGCCGAACTGGTTGCGCAGAGAGGTTTCCTCCTCCACGGCACTGGCTCTTGCGGTGACCAATTCCTGCATGCCTTCAATGACTTGCGGTGCTGGCGCCCGGCAAGCCGGGTTCATCGTGGCAGCAAACATGGCCAGCACCTTCGCGTCGAGCCGATCGGTCTTGGCGAGAATGCGGTCGGCTTTGGCGAAATTGCGTACGCGATCCGGATCGATCACCGCGACGGCCATGTGGGAGGCTCTAAGGCTCCGGCAAAGTTCGCGATGCAATTTGCCGGTCGCCTCGACGGCAATCAGATCGACCTTGTGCTTGAGAAGCCAGCGCTTGAGCTGGCGGATGCCTTCGTTCGTAATTGCTCACCCTGTATCGGGGATTGGCAGCCCGTCGAGAGTTAGTTGGATTGCGCGGAGGGGGTCGACGGTCCGTCGCCGGGCGGTTTCGAGGACGGAACGAATGTCGGCATAGAGTTTTGCGCCCCACTCGGAGC
>DATAWY010000021.1:0-26755 GCA_036266955.1 Rhizomicrobium sp. | reverse complement strand
TGATGCTGTTCGTGTCGACAGCACTGCTTCTGGGATCGTGGTTCGGTCTGGCCGCCGTGTCGTTGCTCGCCGGCACGGTGATGCTGCGCACGGCTCGCGAGGACCGCGTGCTGTGCCTCAGCCTCGACGGTTACGCCGACTACGCGCGCCGCGTCCGCTACCGGCTCGTTCCTGGCCTCTGGTAGGCCTACCCCTCACCCACGCTTGCGAAGCGGACGGAAAGCGCACTGCATCCCTCTCCCTCAAGGGGAGAAGAGAATGGCGGAGTTTGGCTCAGCAGATGTTCGTGCAAAGCAATGACTTGCTCCTCTCCCCTTGAGGGAGAGGGATGCAAATCTTAATACCTTCCGACACGCAGCCGCGGGTGAGGGGTCACTTCGCCGCTTCGGACAAAACCTGCGGCGTCCAGCGAAGGATCGGCTTGCGGGCGGCGCGGGTTTCATCGAGACGGCGGCGTGGCGCGAGATAGGGCGCTTCGGCGAACCGTGCGTGATTTCCGGCTTTCGCCTCTTCTGCCAATCCACGCATCACGGCGATGAACCGATCGAGGCTTTCCTTCGATTCGGATTCCGTCGGTTCGATCAGCATCGCGCCATGCACGACAAGCGGAAAATACATCGTCATCGGATGATAGCCTTCGTCGATCATCGCCTTGGCGAAATCGAGCGTGGTCACGCCGGTGCCGGCGAGGAACGCATCGTCGAACAGGGCTTCGTGCATGCACGGGCCTTCGAAGGGCGCGCTGAGCGTGCCCTTGAGGGAGGCGAGGATGTAATTTGCTGCCAGCACGGCGTCTTCCGAGGCCTGGCGGATGCCGTCGGCGCCGTGGCTCAGCATGTAGGCGAGCGCGCGGACGAACATGCCCATCTGGCCATGGAAGGCGCACATGCGGCCGAAGGGCTGCGTGCCGGCCGGCAGATCCTCGCGCGATTCGATCAGCCGGAAGCCCTTGTCGTCCTGCATCAGCAGCGGCAGCGGCGCGAAGGGCGCCAGCGCGGCGGAGAGCACGACGGGGCCTGCCCCCGGCCCTCCCCCGCCATGCGGCGTCGAAAATGTCTTGTGCAGATTGATGTGCATCGCGTCGATGCCAAGATCGCCCGGCCGCACGCGGCCCGCGATGGCGTTGAAATTGGCGCCGTCGCAATAGAAATAGGCGCCCGCCTGGTGCGCCCATTCCGCCATTTCGCGGATGCGCCGCTCGAACAATCCGCAGGTATTGGGATTGGTCAGCATGATGGCCGCGACGTCCGGCCCGAGCATGGCCTTCAGCGCATCGGCATCGACGTGGCCATCCCCCTTGGCAGGCACTTCGTCGACCGTGAAACCGGCCAGCGCCGCGGTGGCGGGGTTTGTTCCGTGCGCGGACGAAGGCACGAGAATCCGTTTGCGGTTCTCGCCGCGCGCCGCCATTGCGGCGCGGATCGTCAGCAGCCCGCACAATTCGCCATGCGCGCCGGCCTTGGGGCTCATCGCCACCGCCGGCATGCCCGTCAGCGTCGTCAGCCAGCGCATCAGTTCCGCAATGAGCGCCAGCGCGCCCTGCGCCGTCTGCTGCGGCTGGAGCGGATGGAGATCGCCGAAGCCCGGCAGCCGCGCCATTTTCTCGTTGAGCCGCGGATTGTGCTTCATCGTGCAGGAGCCGAGCGGATAAAGGCCGGAATCGATCGCGTAGTTCATGCGCGAAAGCCGCACGTAGTGGCGCACGATTTCGGGCTCCGAGAGCCCCGGCAAGCCGATCGCGCCCTGGCGGCGCAGACCCGCCAGCCGCGCCTCGGAAACCTCCGTGGGCGGAAGATCGACGCCCGCAACGCCGGCGCGGCCGAGTTCGAACAGCAGCGGCTCTTCGTGATCGAGGCCGCGATCCCCGGAGATCGTCGGCTGCGGCTGCGCGAAAACGGTTTCAATGGCGGTGGGCCGTCCGGTTGCGTTCATGGTCACGACAGGCACTCCGTCAGCGCCGCGCGGAACGCGTCGCCATCTTCGCTGGTGGTGGTTTCGGTGGCGGCGACGATCAGCAGATCGCGCGCCTCGGCTTCATGCGGCAGCAGGCGCGAGGCCGGCACACCCCCCAGAATGCCGCGCGCCGCCAGCGCATCGACGACCGGCGCGGCCGGTTTCGGCAGCCTCAGGGTGAACTCATTGAAGAAAGAGGGCGTGACCAGAGACACGCCCGGGATCGAATTGAGCTTGCCGGCCAGCGCCGCCGCGCGCGCGTGATTGATGCGCGCCAGGCCCGTGAAGCCCTCCTCGCCCAGAAGCGCCAGATGGATCGTGAAGGCCAGGCAGCAAAGCCCCGAATTCGTGCAGATGTTGCTGGTCGCCTTCTCGCGGCGGATGTGCTGCTCGCGCGTGGAAAGCGTGAGCACAAATCCCCGCCTGCCGTCCGTGTCGACCGTTTCGCCGACCAGACGGCCGGGCATCTGGCGGATGAATCTCTCCCGCGTGGCGAAAAGCCCGACATAAGGACCGCCGAAGTTCAGACCATTGCCGATCGACTGGCCTTCGGCGGCGACAATGTCGGCGCCCGTCGCGCCCGGCGATTCGAGAAGGCCGAGCGAAACGACTTCGGTCACCACCGCGATCAGGAGCGCGCCTTTCGCATGCGCGGCCTCGGCGATGGGACGCAAATCCCGTATGAGGCCGAAGACGTCCGGACTCTGCACCACCACGCAGGCCGTTTCGCTGTCGATGAGATCGGCGAGATCCTCCGCGCTTGCCGGCCGCAGCGGCGCGCGCACCACCTCGCCCGACAGAGCGGCGAGAGTTTCGGTGGTTTCTGCATAATGGGGATGAAGTCCGCTCGACAGCACGGCTTTGGGGCGGCGCGTCAGGCGCTGGGCCATCAGCACGGCCTCGGCGGTCGCCGTGGAGCCATCGTAGAGCGAGGCGTTCGCCACCTCCATCCCTGTCAGCAGCGCGACCTGGGTCTGGAATTCGTAAAGATATTGCAGCGTGCCCTGCGCGATTTCCGGCTGATAGGGCGTGTAGGAGGTCAGGAACTCGGAGCGCTGGATCAGATGATCGACCGAGGCTGGAACGTGGTGGCGATAGGCGCCCGCCCCGCAGAAAAACGGAACCGAGCCTGCCGCGATATTCTTCGAGGCCAGTCGCGCGAGCGCGCGTTCGACTTCGAGTTCGCCCTGGTGATCGGGAAGCGAAAAAGCCTCGCGCCCGACCACCGCCGCCCGCGGCACATCGCGGAACAGCGCGTCGATGTCGGGCGCACCGATCGCGCCCAGCATCGCGCCGCGGTCATTCTGTGTCAAAGGAAGATAGCGCATCCGGTTGGACCTAAAGGGTTTTCAGGAATTCCGCGTACTGGGCTTGCGTCATCAACTTCGCGAGTTCGCCCTGGTCGGCCACCCGCATGCGGAAGAACCAGCCCTCGCCTTCCGGATCGGCGTTGATCTTGGCGGGATCATCGCCCAGCGCCGGGTTGGCCTCGCTGACCTCGCCGCCGATGGGGGCATAGACTTCGCTCGCCGCCTTGACGCTTTCCACGACGGCGATCTCGCCGCCCTGTCCCACCTTGCGGCCCACGTCCGGCAGTTCGACGAAGACGACGTCGCCGAGCTGATCCGCCGCATATTTGGTGATGCCGACCGTCGCGGTGTCCCCATCCACGCGCACCCATTCATGCTGATCGCTGTATCGAGTCTCGCTCATTCCGTTCTCCCAGCCTTTTCAGTGTTTTATGTACGTTTGTAACGATGGGGCACGAAGGGCATCGGGGCGACGCGCGCCGCCAGCGGCTTGCCGCGCACGAGCAGGTCCAGTTCTGTCCCATCCGCCGCAAACGCGGTTTCCACATAGCCCATCGCCACCGGAGCATTGGCGCTCGGGCCGAAACCGCCGCTCGTGACCTGCCCGACAATACGGCCCGATTTCTCCGCAATGGCCGCGCCCTCGCGCGCGGGCGCTTTGCCTTCGGGGCGAATGCCGACGCGCTTTTGGCGCGGGCCTTCCGCCAGCAGTTTCAGGATCCGCTCCGCCGCCGGAAAATCCGCATCCGCTTTTCGCCGCTTGCCGATCGACCAGACGAGACTGGCGGTGACGGGATCGATGGTCTCGTCGAGATCGTGCCCGTAGAGGCAGAGCCCTGCTTCCAACCGCAGCGAATCGCGCGCGCCGAGACCGATCGGCAGCATCTCCGGTTCGCCCAACAGCGCGCGGGCCACCCGCTCCGCATCATCGGCCGCGATGGAAATCTCGAAGCCGTCCTCGCCTGTATATCCGGAACGGCTGACGATCGCGGGGACGCCCGCGACATGCATGCGCGCGGCTTTCATGAAGCTGAGCGCCGCGGCGCCCGGAGCATGCCGGCCCAGAACGGCTTCCGCCGCGGGACCTTGCAGCGCGAGCAGCGCGCGGTGGGGATGCGGCGCCAATACGGCAACGGCGCTCAACTCTCTGGAAATATAGGCGAAATCGCCTTCCTTCGTCGCCCCGTTGACGACCAGATGAAGCGAGGCTTCGCCTTCGAGCCGCGCCACCATGAAATCGTCCTTGATGCCGCCTTGTGCGTTCAGCAGAAGCGCGTAGCGCTGCTGGCCTTCTTTCAAGCCCTTCACATCCGCAGGTGTCAGCGATTCGAGGGCCGCAGCAGGATCGGTTCCGGAAAGCGTCGCCTGCCCCATATGCGAGACGTCGAACAACCCGGCGCCCGCCCGCGTGTGAAGGTGCTCCTTCAAGATGCCGGGCTGGTAATGCACCGGCAGTTCATAGCCGGCGAAAGGCACCATCTTGCCGCCAAGCTCGACATGAAGGGCGTAGAGCGGTGTCCGGCGAAGAACCTGATCGGAATTGTGAGCCATGGCGGTCCGGCAAAAAGGGCTTCGACGGCGCGTCCGGCGAACCGGACACGCGCCCCTCTGTCATTGGACCTGAGAGATTTCGCCGGCGATCCGGCTTACCCCTTCGGTGAGAACGGCGGACGTCCGCCGGCCTGCTTTCCAGAGATTCATCTCCCCGCGCGGTCCTTTTGCCTGAGAGTTTCCGGGGCGGTTGCTCCTTCGGCGCTCGTCTCCTCAGACGAATCTCTCCCGCGAGGGATCGTGTGATTGCCGCCCACGGCGCGCCTCACGGCGGACCGCGACGTTACCGCCATGATGGGCACCGGACGGCAGGGTGTCAACGCCGGAAGTCGTCGCTTAACAGGCAGCAGAACCCATCAATTCGGCCTGGATCGGCATCCTGCATGCTTCGACAAGCTCAGCATGAGGGAGATTTTTCTCCCTCCACGATTCATGCAGGTAAAAATATTCATGCAGATAAGAATTCACCTCATCCTGAGCCTGTCGAAGGTTGCACACTCTCGGTGCAGGTTTATTTTGTGCTCAATTGCCACGGCCCCGCGCGATTACCGGAACTGCTCCCACAACACATGCGCGAGCATGCCCAGGCCGAACAGACAGATCACCGCTCCCGAAACATGGGTGATGATTCGCATCACCCGCGCGTTGATGCGCGCGTGCAGCGCGCCCACGACCGTCGTAAGGGTGAGCCACCACAATCCCGATCCGCACAACACGCCCGCGACAACGAAGCCGGCCTGCGAGAGGCTCGTATGCGCGCCCGTGCTCGCAATGATTCCGCCAAAGCCCGCGAACAGGGCGGCAAAGGCAAAAAGCGTCGCCGGGTTGGACAGCGCGAGCGCAAAGGTCGACGCGAAGGATCGCAGCAGGGAAGAACTGGCCGGCGCGCGTTCGCCATTGCATTGCAGTTCGCGTCCGTGCAGCGGGTCTGCCAGATAGGTGTAAACGCCGAAGCCCAGCAGCAGGGCGCCGCCTGCGATCTGCAGCAGCTGCGAATAGCCTTCTATCCACTGCCGGACGGCCGTGAGGCCGAAGACGATGATCGCGGCGAAAATGCCGTCGCCCGTGGTCGCGCCCAGACCGGAGACGAAGCCGTTCAGGGACCCGAAGGCCAGCGTGCGGCGGATACATATCAGATTGATCGGGCCGATGGGCGCGGCTACGACGAAGCCGATAAGCAAGGCCGGAATGACCAGAAAGAAGGAGCTCATCCGCGGCTGATAGCCCGAAATGCCAGGACTTCCGTCAGACCGATGGTATGCGTCATGCCTGCCGGTTTTTCCTGTCGAGATGCCGCGGGAGCCGCGCCTGCCGTCGCCGCGGCATCCTCATGTAAACAGATTCGATTCGCCACAGCGAGACGCCGCGCAAAATGAAAGGGGGGCCTTGAAACGATCGGTCATTGGCACTTCCGGAGCAGGATTGCTGCTTGAGGGGGCAGGCTGTGTCGGGGACGAAACACTTAAGGCGCAAAATACGGGCGCGCCGTCAAGGCGATGCCCTTACCGCCAGCTTTCCGGCGGTCTCCCACTCGACAGAACAGGGAACCCGGGGCCAAGCTTTTGCTTACAAATCTGTGGCCATACTGACGGGAAGAAAGGCCCGGAAAACGGCAAACCAGGGAGTAGAGATGTCCAACTTCGAAACGACGTTGCGCGGGTATCGGCTGACGACGGCCGAAATCCTGTACCACCTGCCGGACCATCCGGCCGTGCTTCAGACCTACATCTGGCAGGAACTCGACCTTGCCCCCAGATTCCCCATCCTCAACCGTTTTCTCCATTTCTGGCAGGAGAATCTGGAAGGCAGACTCCATTCCGTGCGTGTCGCCGCGCGCGGCCTGATCGCCCCGACCGAACTGCGACATGCCGGCGCGGAATTCACGCTGCATTAGCGGACAGAGCCAACAACTAATTCCCCCGCCTCGCTGCGCTCGGCACCTTCCCCACGCTGGGGGAGGAAAGAACAGGGGGCAGTGAGTTGATGCAAAACGTTGATCTGATAACATCATGTTCCAGGCGTCAGCGTCTCCACAAACCGCACAGGGGCGCCCACATGCGGCGCCACCAGCGTGCCGTCGCGCATGACGATCCGTCCACGGATGATCGTGGCTGTGGGCCAGCCGGCGGTCTCCATGCCGTCGAAGGGCGTCCAGCCGCATTTGGATGCGATCCAGCTGTTCTCGATGCGGCGCTTCGCCTTCAGGTCGACGACCGTCAGATCCGCGTCGTAGCCCTTTGCGATCCGCCCCTTGCCGGCGATCCCGAAGATGCGTGCGGCGCCCCAGCTCGTCAGATCGACGAATCGCGTCAGCGAGAGGCGGCCGGCGTTCACGTGATCGAGGAGTATCGTCACCAGCGTCTGCACGCCGGGCATGCCGGACGGCGTGTCGGGATAGGTCTTTTCTTTTTCGGCGCGTGTGTGCGGCGCGTGATCGGAGCCGATGACGTCGATCAGCCCCTCGCGCACCGCCTGCCACAGCGCGTCGCGATGCGCTCCCTCGCGGATGGGCGGATTCATCTGCGCGTAGGTACGCAGGCGCTCGTAGCATTCGGGAGCCGCGAGCGTGAGATGCTGCGGAGTCGTTTCGACGGTCGCGAAATCGCGCGCCTCCGCGAGCAGCGGCAATTCGTCGGCGGTTGTGACATGCAGCACATGCAGGCGCCGTCCCGCCGCACGCGCGAGCCGCAGCACCCGTTCGGTGGAAAGTCGCGCCGTGTCGACGTCGCGCCAGAGAGGATGCGTTCCCGGCTCGCCTGTTCTGGCAAGTGATTTTCTTTCGCGCAGCCGCTCTTCGTCCTCGGAATGGACGGCCATGCGGCGGTTTCCCGCCTGCAGAGCCGAGGCGATGTCTTCCTCCCTGTCGAGCAGAAGCGAACCGGTCGAAGAACCGAGGAAAGCCTTGACGCCCGCAACGCCGGGCGCGCGCTCGAGTTCGCCCAGCGCGCCGATATTCTGCGGCGTGGCGCCGACGTAGAACGCATAATCGCAATGCATCCGTCCGGCCGCCCGCGCGAGCTTGTCCAGCAGAGCGAGGCGTGAGGTCGTGGGCGGATGGGTATTGGGCATTTCGAACACGGCCGTGACGCCGCCCAGAACCGCGGCGCGGCTCCCGCTCTCCAGGTCCTCCTTGTGCTCGTTGCCCGGTTCGCGGAAATGGACCTGCGTGTCGATCACGCCGGGCAGGACGTGCAGCCCGGTGGCGTCGAAGATTTCGGCGGCGGATTGGCCGGACAAGGAACCGATCGCCGCGATCCGGCCGTGACGGATGCCGATATCCGCCTCGCCGATGCCAAGGGGACCTGCGACCGTGCCGCCGCGTATCAGAAGATCGAACATTTGAACCCTCGCCGGCGATGATGCTATCCCGGCCCGTGCCGGACACCTTAGCCCAGCCCGCCAGATGATTCTCAACTGCATGCTTGGTGGTGGCTATGGCGGGCTCGAGAAACTGTTTCTGGACGAGATCGAAATGCTGCCGCTGGCGAACCTGCCCACGTGCGGGCTCGTGCGCCGCAACAGCGAGCTTGCCCGTTATGCGCGGGAACGGCACCTCGCCGTCGACGAGATCGGGATGCTGAGCGACTGGGATCCGCTCAGCATCGCGCGCGCACGGAGCATCGTGCGCCGCCATGCGCCGGAACTCGTGATCTGCGTCGGCCGCAAGGCCCACCGTCTTGTCGGACGCGCCATCGGCAAGGGGATTCCGATTGTTCCCATGGTGCAGAAGCGGCGCTTCGATCGCAATTTCCCACACGCCGGAGTGATGGTCGCGGCGGAGCATCGTCGCCGCACCCTGATCGAAGACGGCGTCCCGCCCGGAGACATCGTTGTAATACCCAATGCCGTACGGCTTCCCGCGCAGCCGAAGAATGATTACGCGGTGCGTGGGGGCCAGCCTGTGAGAATTGCTGCGCTTGGGCGGCTGCATGAAAAGAAAGGATTCGGCGTACTCATAGAGGCGATCGGTTCTCTCAATCGCGACGGCATCGACTGCACTTGCGTGATCGCGGGAGAAGGCCCCGAGCGCGGGAAGCTGGAAAGCTCGATTCGCCGCGAAAACCTCGCTGCGAAAGTCACCCTGCCCGGCTGGACGGATCGCGTCGCGGAATTCCTCTCCGATGCCGATCTGTTTGTACTACCCTCGTTCCAGGAGGATTTTCCGCTCGCCGTCCTGGATGCGATGGCGAGCGGCATGCCCATCATCGCCAGCGCCATCGATGGGCCCAGGGAATTTCTTGCGGATACGGAGACGGCCCTGCTGGTCCCTCCAAATGAACCCGCGGCATTGGCCCGCGCGCTGAGGCGCCTCATCGAGGATGGGACGCTGCGGGAAACGCTCGGGCGCAAAGCGCGCGCCACGGCCGAGCGGAACTACAGCTTCGAAGCCGTCGCCCGGCGCCTCGGTTCGGCGATGCGCAATGTGCTTGAGGGCCGGCCGATTTCGAGCGAAGCGGCGTGAACCACAGACGCCTTCATCTGCTCCTTGCGCCCAAGGAACGCTTTGAACCGGCCGGCGCGGGCGCCTTCGCGCTGAATGTGCTGGAAACATCGCGTGTCAGCCGCTGGAAAAGCGGGATTACCGTGTTCGGCTCGCCGGTCGCGCAGCCTTTCACGGACGTGGCTTTCCGCCCGATCGCTGCTCCCAAATGGTCCCTGCGCGGCCGCAACGTTGCGATGGCGCTGCGCTATGCAAATGCCGTGAAGCGCGAGCCGCCGGACCTCGTGGAAGTCTACAACCGGCCGGTGATGGTCGATCCCTTGCGCCGCAGGCTCGCAGGCACCCGGCTGATCCTGCATCTGGGAAACGATCCGCGCGGCATGGACGGCTCGCGCTCCGTCGCCGAGCGGAAAAAGCTGCTCGCGCAGTGCGATGCGATCGTATGCGTGAGCGAATTCATGCGCCGGTGTTTCCTCGACGGTGTCGACGACCCGCTCTTCCGCCGCGCGGGGGTGATTCACACAGGCGTACAGGCGCCGGCAGCCTTCCCCGATGGCAAGGATAAAACCATCGTCTTTGTCGGACGGGTCGTCCCCGAGAAAGGGGTGCTGCACCTCGTTCAGGCGCTCGTCCGCGTGCTGCCGCAACATCCGTCCTGGACGGCGCACATCATCGGCGCGAGGTGGTTCGCGAACTCCGGCGCTCTCAGCTCATATGAGAAGGAGGTGTTGCACGCGGCACGTCAATCCGAGCGCATCCTGGCGGAAGGATTCCGGCCTCATGATGACGTGATCGCGGCCCTGCGGAAAGCAAGCATTGCGGTCGTTCCTTCGTGCTGGGACGAGCCTGGCCATCCACGAACGGCCGATGAAGCCCTGGCGCAAGGCGCGGCTCTCATATGCAGCAAACGGGGCGGCATTCCCGAAATCGGGCTCGAGCGCGCCCTGTTTGTGGACGAAGTATCGGCGGACTCGCTTGCCGCGGCACTGAACCGCCTGATGTCGGACGATGCGGAGCTGCGGGCGCTGCAACGCCGCGGCTGGGAAGACTTCCCCTTCGAAATTACCCGTACCACGCGCCATCTTGACGATTTGCGCGCGCAGGTGATGGAGAGGAATTAGGCGTGCAAAGGATTTTCCTCCCGTGCGAAACGGGTAACGTGAGCGGACATTTCTACCTGTTTGCCGAGGAACGTGCCAGCTTTCCTCCCCCATCGTGGGGGAGGTGGTTTGCGAAGCGAAGCGGAGCAAACCGGAGGGGGGAGCCGGCGCGCGAATCGCGCGCGCCCCCCTCCGCCTCGCTGCGCTCGGCGCCTCCCCCACGATGGGGGAGGAAATTACAGGCGCATCTTTTCTCCCCGCGGGTCGGCGACGCTTGGCATGTCGCGGGAGACGGCCTACGTCATCGGGCATGACATCCAGAGCCCTACTGACCGATCGCGCGATCCTGGCCATTGCCGGAGACGAGGCGCGCGCGTTCCTGCAGGGTCTCATCACCAATGACATCCGCAGGCTTGCCCCCGATGCCGCGCTGCATGCCGCGCTGCTGACGCCGCAGGGCAAGATTTTGTTCGACTTCCTTCTCTATGACGCGGGGTCGCAGATTCTCGTGGATTGCCCGCGTGCCGATGCGGAAGCCCTTCGCAAGCGGCTTCTCCTCTACCGGCTGCGCGCGAAACTCGACATCGCGGCGCGCGACGACATGGCGGTCGTTGCGCATTGGAACCGCGCCGAGCCGCCCGCGGGCGCCTGGCACGACCCGCGCCATCCGCTTCTCGGCTGGCGATCGGCTGTCGAGGCCGTCGCCCAAGACGACGCCTCGGATGCAGCCTATCTTGCCCATCGCCTCGACCTCGGAATTCCGGAAGGCTCCGATTTCGGCCACGACTCGATGTTCGCGCTCGATGCGGGCCTCGAGGAATTGCACGGCGTCGCTTTCGACAAGGGCTGCTACATCGGTCAGGAACTCACCGCTCGGATGAAACATCGGGGCACCGCGCGCAAACGGCTGCTTGCGATCGAAGGCGACGCCCCGCTTCCTGCACCTCCGGCGCCGATCACGGCGGATGGGCGCGAGATTGGAAGCCTCGTATCCGTCTACGGCACGCGCGGCTTCGCGCTGTTGCGTCTGGATCGCCTGGCCGAGGCGGACGGCGCCGCGCTCGTCGCCGCCGGCGTGACGGTACGCGTGCTCAGTCCTGCATAGCTTCCTGCTTGACGGACTCACATGAGCACACATTCTTTCTTTCATGTTTTCCGAGGCGCGCGCCCAGTTTTCCTCCCCCAGCGTGGGGGAGGTGGTTTGCGAAGCGCAGCGGAGCAAACCGGAGGGGGGAGTCGGCGCGCGCGCCACTTCCCCCTCCGCCTCGCTTCGCTCGGCACCTCCCCCACGCTGGGGGAGGAAAACCAGGGCCGGGCTGAAGAGCTCTCTCAAGCTCATGAAAATGTGTGCAAACGCCAGCCTTGACGGCGGCGGCGAAAGCGTAAGATTCCCCCACGGCTCAAGGAGGAACACACATGCTTCATCACGTATCCGTGGGTGTGAGCGACGTGGCGCGCGCCGCGGCGTTCTACGATGCGGTGCTGGGCGCGCTCGGCTACAAGCGCACGGCGCAGTACCTGCCCTATGCGATCGCCTATGGCGAGGGAACATCCGAATTCTGGATCCAGTTGCCCGGCGACCAGCAGGCGCCGAGCGCCGGCAACGGCGCCCATATCGGCTTCGCCGCGCGCAGCCGCGACGCGGTGCATCGCTTCCACGAAACCTCGCTTGCCAATGGCGGCACCGACGAAGGCGAGCCGGGCCCGCGCCCCGATTACGGGCCGGACTATTACGGCGCCTTCGTGCGCGATCCCTTCGGCAACAAGATCGAAGCGGCGTTGCTGGTCGTTCCGGCGACGAAAGCCCGGTCGAAATTGCGCGCCAAGCCTCGTGCAAAGCCCGCCGCCAAGCGCACCGCGGCAAACAAGACCAAGGCGAAGACGAAGGCGAAGCGCGTGGCGAAGCGTGCCCCTGCGAAAGCTACCAAGCGCAAAGCCAAGCGCCGGTGACAGCGGGCGCCATCCGTCGCTGCGACTGGCCGGGAGAAGACCCGCTCTACCTCGCCTATCATGACGAAGAATGGGGTGTTCCCGAATTCGACGACCGCGCGCTCTACGAGAAGCTCGTGCTCGACGGCTTCCAGGCCGGTCTGTCGTGGATCACCATCCTGCGCAAGCGCGAGAATTTCCGCCGCGCCTTCGACGGATTCGATCCCCACCGGATCGCGCGCTATGGCGAGCGCCAGATCGCGCGCCTCCTGGGCGATGAGGGCATCGTGCGCAGCCGCGCCAAGATCGAGGCCGCCATCGCGGGCGCGCGGCTCTGGCTCGAAATCATGGAACGCGAGGATGGCGGCTTCAGGCATTTCATCTGGAGACATGTGGACGGACGGCCGCGCATCAATCGCTACCGCTCGTCCGGCCAGATTCCCGCCAGGACGGAAATGAGCGAGGCGCTATCCAAGGAGCTGAAACAGCGCGGCTTCAATTTCTGCGGGCCGGTGATCGTCTATGCTTTCGCCCAGGCGGTCGGCATGGTCAACGACCACATCACCTCCTGCCCCCGCCACGCCGCCTGCGCCAGGCTGGCGGTGAAGGCGTAGAGACTCAGCACACTCATCCCCTGCCGCGATAAGGTGATACGCCCGTATCTGTGAGCCAGACACCCGCGGGGAGTTTTCCGGTCTGCCAGAACACGTCGATGGGGATGCCCCCACGCGGATACCAATAGCCCGCGAGGCGCAGGAATTTGGGGCGTGCGGCCGCCACCAGGCGTTTGCCGATCGCGAGCGTGCAATCCTCGTGGAAGGCGGCGCAATTGCGGAAGCTCATAAGGAAGAGCTTCAGCGATTTGGATTCGATCAGCACCGCATCCGGGCAGTAGTCGATGACGAAATGCGCGAAATCCGGCTGGCCGGTCACGGGACACAGCGTGGTGAATTCGGGCGCGGTGAAGCGGACGACATAGTCCGTATCGGGATGCGCATTTTTCACGGTCTCGAGGCGCGCGGCTTCCGGCGATTGGGGCACCGGTACGGGCCGGCCAAGCTGCGTCGGGCCTGCGCGTCTGGCCATGCGTCAGGCTTCTTCGAAGGTGCAGGACTGGCCGCAGGATGGCCGCCGCACGCGGACGCGCGCCACCGCCGGTAGCCGCTCCTTCGCCCGCGAGAAAATGAATCGCGCGAGGTTTTCGAGCGTTGGCGCGCCGAGCCCCGCAATGTCGTTCAACATCCGATGGTCGAGCTCCTCGGCGATCCCCGCCAGCGTGAGCTTCACCGCGCCCAGATCCTCGACCATGCCCGTTACGGGATCGGGTTCGCCGCGCAGCGTCACATCGACATAGAAGGAATGGCCATGGATGCGGCGGTTCTCGGGCGCGCCGGTTTCAAGCGAATGCGCCGCGTCGAAGCGGAACTCCTGGGTGATTTCCATCATGGCGCGGGCGTTTGGCAGGATGCGGCAGGCCGGTCAAGCGCGGGGGGGAAGTGGCGCGCGCGGACTCCCCCCTCCGGTTTGCTTCGCTTCGCTTCGCAAACCACCTCCCCCGCGATGGGGGAGGAAAATCGACGCTATTTCTGCCCGTTCTGCCCCTGCGCGTCGTGCCACTTCTTCACCGCCGCGAGGGTCAGTTCGACGTGCTTGTCGGGGTTGAGGTCGGTGTAGGCCAGGAGAATTTTTCCGTCGGGCGCGATCACATAGGAGGTGCGGTTGGCGTATTGCGGCTTGATCGCCAGGACGGCATCGTAGGATTTGATCACGGCCTCGTCCGGATCGGCGGCGACAGCGAATTTGCTGCGGCATTCGCTGACGGAGAATTTGTCGAGTGTGTCGATCGTGTCGTGCGACACGCCGATTACCGTCGCCCCCAGCGCCGCGTATTGCGGCATCGCTTCGGCGAAATCATGGGCTTCGATCGTGCAGCCCTTGGTGAAGGCCGCCGGATAGAAATAGAGCACGACCGGACCCTTCTTCAGCGCGTCCGCGAGCGAGAAGCTGAACTCCTTGCCGCCCAGCGACGCCTGGGCGGTGAAATCCGGTGCCGTGGCACCAACCGCAAGCGCGCCCAGCGCAGGGCCTGCCAGAGCCGTCGCAACCAGTGAAGCGCAAATCGTCATTCTCATATCGATTTCTCCGTGGGACGCCGCTCCCGCAATAAATCAATTCGAAGACGGTTTTGCCAGCGAAGACTTGCGGGTATGCTCCAGTTCGGATACATATCGGCTCCAAATTGGAGGAAGATATGCCTGTAAACCTCTCAATCAAGAACACACCCGACGACGTCGCCGAGCGGGTGCGCGAGCGCGCCAAGCGCAACCATCGATCACTCCAGGGGGAGCTTCTGGCGATCATCGAGGAAGCCGTAAAGGTCGAGAAAAGGCTTACGCTCCATGAGATGATGGAGCGCAATCGCGCCCTCGGCCTGAGCACGCAGGACGAGGCGGCGCGCATGATTCGTGAAGATCGTGACCGATAAAGTCGTCGATGCTTCTGCTATCGGCGCCATGGTCTTCCTTGAACCGCGGGCGCTGGAAATCGAAAGGAGACTGGATGGCTGCGAGCTTTTCGCCCCGCTTCTCCTGCCGTTCGAAATCATGAGTATCTGCCTCAAGAAGATTCGACTTCATCCGCCGCGCCGCGACTTGATACTCGGCGCTTTCGCGAATTTCCGTCGGACGGCGATCAACCTGCAGGATGTAAACGAGGAAAGCGTGCTTGAGCTTGGTGAACAGCATCGTTTGAGCGCATACGATGCAAGCTATCTGTGGCTTTCCCGGCAACTTGGCGTGGAACTTGTCACGCTCGATATGCGGCTCGCAAAAGCGGCTGCCAAAACGCACTGACGGCGTCACCACCGGCGCAGCGACACCGTGGCCGCGCCAGATTGTTGCGCGGGCGGGAGTCGCGTGCTACCTCCCCCGCGCGCGGGTGCCGGGGAGCTTGCCCGCGTGAGTGTTTTCCTTAGCGGATTCAACGGATTGACTGGCGGGCACGCCTCTCGAAGGCAGCGCCTGGAGATGCAACGTGGCTGGCGAAGGGTCACATAACGCGGGACTGGCGGGCCGTTATGCCACGGCCCTTTTCGATCTCGCGGCCGAGCAGCGCGCCGTGGATGCGGTGGCGCGCGACCTCGACACGCTGAAGGCGCTCCTGGCGGAAAGCGCGGATCTGACGAGGCTGGTGCGGGCGCCGGTTTTTTCGGCCGAGCAGCAGCGCCTCGGCATGGATGGCGTGCTCCGGCGCATGGAAGCGACGCCGCTGACCGTGCGATTTGTGCTCACCCTCGCCAACAAGCGCCGGCTGTTTGCCCTGACCGACATCATCGCCGCGTTCGAAGAGCTGGTCGGCCGGCAGAGGGGCGAAGTGGACGCGGAGGTTTCCGCGGCGAGGCCGCTGAGCGAAGCCGAGACCGGAGAACTCAAAGCCGCGCTGAAGGCGAAGCTCGGCCGCGATGCGCGCCTGACCGCCAAAGTGGACCCCGCGCTGCTCGGCGGGCTGGTCGTGAAAGTCGGCTCGCGCATGATCGATTCATCGCTGCGCACCAAGCTTGAAGGCCTGCGCAGCGCCATGAGAGGACACCCAAGATGAACATACAACCATCCGAAATTTCGGCGATCCTGAAGCGCGAAATCGAGAACTTCGGCGCCGAAGCAGAGGTCAGCGAAGTCGGCGAGGTGTTGAGCGTCGGCGACGGCATCGCGCGCGTCTACGGCCTCGACAATGTGCAGGCCGGCGAACTGGTCGAGTTTCCCGGCGGCATCAAGGGCATGGCGCTCAATCTCGAAACCGACAATGTCGGCGCGGTGATCTTCGGCAGCGACGCCGGCATCAAGGAAGGCGACACGGTCAAGCGCACCGGCGCCATCGTCGATGCGCCCGTCGGCAAGGGCCTGCTCGGCCGCGTCGTCGATGCGCTCGGCAACCCCATCGACGGCAAGGGCGATCTCACCGACATCGCCGAACGCCGGCGCGTGGACGTGAAGGCTCCCGGCATCATTCCGCGCCGCTCGGTCGGCGAGCCGATGCAGACCGGCATCAAGGCCATCGACAGCCTGATCCCGATCGGACGCGGACAGCGCGAGCTGATCATCGGCGACCGCCAGACCGGCAAGACGGCGATCGCCATCGACGCCATCATCAACCAGCGCACGATCAACGAAAGCGACGACGAAAAGGTCAAGCTCTACTGCATCTATGTCGCGATCGGCCAGAAGCGCTCCACCGTCGCCCAGATCGTCAAGACGCTGACCGACGCGGGCGCGATGGATTACACCATCGTGGTTGCCGCGACCGCCAGCGAGCCCGCGCCGCTGCAATATCTGGCGCCGTTCACCGGCTGCACCATGGGCGAATGGTTCCGCGACAACGGCATGCACGCGCTCATCATCTATGACGATCTCTCCAAACAGGCCGTCGCTTATCGCCAGATGTCGCTGCTGCTGCGCCGGCCGCCCGGACGCGAGGCCTATCCGGGCGACGTGTTCTATCTGCATTCGCGCCTGCTCGAGCGCGCGGCGAAGATGAACGAGGAACATGGCGGCGGCTCGCTGACCGCGCTGCCCATCATCGAGACCCAGGCCAACGACGTCTCCGCCTATATTCCGACGAATGTCATTTCGATCACCGACGGACAGATATTTCTCGAGAGCGACCTGTTCTTCCAGGGCATTCGTCCCGCCGTGAACGTCGGCATTTCCGTCTCGCGCGTCGGCTCCTCGGCGCAGATCAAGGCGATGAAGCAGGTGGCGGGCTCCATCAAGCTCGAACTCGCCCAGTACCGCGAAATGGCGGCCTTCGCGCAATTCGGCTCCGATCTCGATGCCGCCACGCAGCGCCTGCTCAACCGCGGCGCGCGGCTGACCGAGCTTCTGAAACAACCGCAGTTCAGCCCCATCCCGGTCGAGGAACAGGTGATTTCGATCTACTCCGGCGTGAAAGGCTATCTCGACAAACTCGCGGTCGCCGATGTGCAGCGCTTCGAGGGCGAGTTGCTGCGGATGATGCGGGCGCGCCACAGGGATCTGCTCGATTCCATCCGCTCCCAGAAGCAGATCACGCCCGACACCGAAGCCAGGCTCAAATCCATCCTCGACGAGTTCGTGAAGAGCTTTGCCTGATGCCGAGCCTGAAGTCCTTCCGCAACCGGATCGCCAGCGTCAAATCGATCCGCAAGATCACCAAGGCGATGCAGATGGTCGCCGCCTCCAACCTCCGCCGCGCGCAGGAGGCGGCCGAGGCGGCGCGGCCCTATGCGGAGAAGATGAACGCGGTGATCGCAAGCCTGGCCGGCGGATTGAAAGACAATCCGGGCGCCCCTGCCCTGCTTGCAGGCACCGGAAGCGACGAAGTCCATCTCGTCATCGTCGCCACCGCGGATCGCGGTCTTTGCGGCGCGTTCAACACCAACATCGTGCGGCGCGCACGCCTGCACATCCAGGCGCTGGAGCGCGACGGCAAACAGGTGAAAATCATCTGCGTGGGCCGCAAGGGCCGCGACCAGCTGAAGCGACAATACGCAAGGCACATCATCGAGGCGATCGACTTCGTCGGCGTCAAACGGATCGGTTTCGCCAATGCGGCGGCGATCGGGCGGCGTGTGCTCGACATGTTCACCGCGGGCGAATTCGACGTCGCTTCGCTCGTCTATTCGGAATTCAGATCGGTGATGAGCCAGGTGCCGACCCTGCATCAGCTCATTCCTGCCGTGGTCGAGGATGCGGGCCCGCTGACCGGCCCGCGTGGGAATGTCTATGAGTACGAGCCGGACGAAGGCGCCATTCTCGCCGACCTGCTGCCGCGCAATGTCAACGTCCAGATATTCCGCGCGCTGCTCGAGAACGTCGCCGGCGAGTTCGGAGCCAAGATGGCCGCCATGGATTCGGCGACGCGCAATGCCGGCGACGTCATCGACAGCCTGACGCTGCAGTACAACCGCACGCGCCAGGCCATGATCACCAAGGAACTGATCGAAATCATTTCGGGCGCGGAAGCGCTTTAGTGACGTGAAGCCTATGGAGTTCCCTTCAATGTTTGTCGCGGGCCGCGAATGGATGTACGTGCAATCGTGATAATTCCTTCCAAAAAATATTGTCATTCCCGCGAAAGCGGGAACCCAGCCAGCGCGCGTCGGCGCGCTGAATGGACAGGCCGGCAAAGTCGCGGGCGTAGAGAATCGATTGCGCTCGCCGACGCTCGCGCACTGGGTTCCCGCTTTCGCGGGAATGACAAGCAAGAGAGAGTTACAATTACCAAATGGGTGATGCCATGAACGCAATGATGGAAACCAACCGGCTCGGCCGCGTGACCCAGGTAATGGGTGCCGTGGTGGACGTCCATTTCGAAGGCGAGCTGCCCAATATTCTCAATGCGCTGGAAACAGAGAATCACGGCCACCGGCTGGTTCTCGAAGTGGCCCAGCATCTGGGCGAATCGACCGTGCGCACCATTGCGATGGACGCCACCGAAGGCCTCGTCCGCGGCCAGCAGGTGAGCGACACCGGGAGTCCCATCTCCGTGCCGGTCGGCGAAGGCACGCTCGGCCGCATCATCAACGTCATCGGCGAACCGGTGGACGACGCCGGTCCGGTGCATGCGACGGCGCGCCGGGGGATCCATCAGGAGGCGCCGCCCTTTGTGGACCAGTCCACGGAAGCCCAGGTGCTGGTGACCGGAATCAAGGTGATCGATCTCCTCGCCCCCTATGCGCGCGGCGGCAAGATCGGATTGTTCGGGGGCGCCGGCGTCGGCAAGACCGTGCTGATCCAGGAACTGATCAACGCCGTCGCCAAGAATCACGGCGGCTATTCGGTGTTCGCGGGCGTGGGCGAGCGCACCCGCGAAGGCAACGATCTCTATCACGAGATGATCGAATCGGGCGTGAACAAGGATCCGAAGAAAGGCTCGACGGAAGGGTCGAAATGCGCGCTGGTCTATGGCCAGATGAACGAGCCGCCGGGCGCGCGCGCGCGCGTCGGACTTTCCGGCCTCACCGTCGCCGAATATTTCCGCGATGAGGGCCAGGACGTGCTGTTCTTCGTGGACAACATCTTCCGCTTCACGCAAGCCGGCTCGGAAGTGTCGGCTCTGCTCGGCCGCATTCCCTCCGCGGTGGGCTATCAGCCGACGCTCGCCACCGACATGGGGCAATTGCAGGAGCGCATCACCACCACGACCAAGGGATCGATCACCTCGGTGCAGGCGATCTATGTGCCGGCCGACGACCTGACCGATCCCGCGCCCGCCACCTCGTTCGCCCATCTGGACGCCACGACCGTGTTGTCGCGCGCGATCTTCGAGAAGGCGATCTTCCCCGCGGTGGATCCGCTCGATTCGACATCGCGCCTGCTCGATCCGCGCGTGGTCGGCGAAGAGCATTACAACGTGGCGCGCCAGGTCCAGCAGATCCTCCAGCGCTACAAGGCGCTGCAGGACATCATCGCCATCCTGGGCATGGACGAGCTGTCGGAAGAGGACAAGCTCACCGTGGCGCGCGCCCGCAAGATCGAACGGTTCCTGTCGCAGCCCTTCTATGCCGCGACGGTGTTCACCGGCATGGCCGGCATGAGCGTGAAGCTCGAGGACACCATCCGCAGCTTCAAGGCGGTGGTGAACGGCGAATTCGATCACCTGCCGGAGTCCGCGTTCTACATGGTCGGCACGATCGAAGACGCGGTCGCCAAGGCGCAGAAGCTCGCAGCCGAAGCCGCCTGACATGGCCGACAAAATCGCCTTCGACATCGTCTCGCCCGAACGGCTCCTCCTCTCCGACGAGGCGGACATGGTGACCGTGCCAGGTGCCGACGGCGAATTCGGCGTGCTCGCCGGCCACATGCCGCTGATCTCGACGCTCAGGCCCGGCGTGATCGACATCAGGGGCGGCGGCGTGAGCGGCGACAGCCGGTTTTTCGTGCTGGGCGGCTTTGCCGAGGTGAATGCCACGAAAATCACGATCCTGGCCGAAGAGGCGATCCCGATCGCCAGCATCGACGCGGCCGCGCTCGACCAAAGGATCAGGAACACGGAAGAAGACCTCGGCCTTGCGAAAACCGAGCCCGACCGCACCCGGGTGGCCGAGCAACTCGACCACCTCCGCCAGCTCCACGCGGCGCTGTAGAGGTTTTCATCGACCGCCAATTTTCCTCCCCCAGCGTGGGGGAGGTGCCGAGCGAAGCGAGGCGGAGGGGGGAGTCGCGCGATGCGCGCCGACTCCCCCCTCCGGTTTGCTCCGCTTCGCTTCGCAAACCACCTCCCCCACGATGGGGGAGGAAAACGGGGATCGATCGCGCCCCATTTCGATCCCCACAACCTCTTGGCTATAATGCTGGCTCTTGAGCCGCAGATATGAGGCACGCATGACCGCAGGACAGGTCTATGGCTCTGGCTGGACGCTGGATGATATCCATTGGGACCGCTTCGATCCGGCCCGGCTTGAGCCGGCGCTCGTTGCGGCGGTGAAAAGCGCTTCGCTCGTCGAGTTCAATGCCGATGCCTATGTCGATTATCTGAAGCGCGTCTTCCGGGACTCGGGCGAGCAGACGCTGGCCGATATCGGCCGCTGGGGCGTCGAAGAAAACCAGCATGGGCTTGCGCTTGGCCGCTGGGGCGAATTGGCGGACCCGTCGTTCAATTTCCGCAGCGCCTTTGCCCGCTTCGAAGCCGGCTACCGACCGCAGCATTTCGATGCCGCGCAACAAGGCTCGGTGCGCGGCAGCCGCCGCGGCGAGATGATCGCCCGCTGCGTCGTCGAATCCGGCACGTCCTCGTTCTACAGCGCCATCCGCGACGCGACGGACGAGCCCGTGCTGAAGGAAATCGCCGGCCGCATCGCCGCCGATGAATTCCGCCATTACAGACTGTTCTACGAAACACTTCATGCGCAGGATGAACAGGAACTCTCGTGGTGGAAGAGGCTCGGGATTGCGGTGGGGCGCGTGAACGAATCGAGCGACGACGAGCTCGCCTATGCGTATTATTGCGCGAATGTCCCGGTGGCCGACGAGTCACGCATCCCCTACGACCGCCGCCGCTTCGCCGGCGCCTACAACGCCACCGCCATGCGCCTCTACCGCCGCCACCACATCGGCAAGCTGGTGCAGATGGTCGCCAAGGCGATCGGCGCCAACCCGCAGGGATGGGCCGCGCGCGCCGCGAGCGCCGTGCTGTGGAATACTCTCCGGCTTCGGGCGGCGCTTGCCGCAGTGGGATAGGCGGACACCCAATTTCGCGCTCGGCGCGCCGCGTGCCCTTCCCTGCTCATTCAGACGCGAACCTGCTGCCGCACAGATCTTCAAGGCATTGGCGCGCCTGCCGCGGGCAGACGCAGGGAGGGTTGCGTTCAGAGAAAATAGGAAGGGGCGAGCCGCAGCTCGCCCCATTTGGTGCTTTTCAGCTTGTTAACGGGAGGCCCTCAATCACCAGACCGCTAAGTCGTTGGCAAAACCTCACAAGAGATAGCACCTATGCGCAGTTTTCTACTTCCGTTCCGATTGTGTCAACATAACAATCCTTACGGTAGCTTGAGAGCCAACCGCAACGCAGGGCTGTTGGCACATGGTCAGAGCCAAGCGCGCTGCCAAGTAAAGCTAGCAGGTTAAAAATTTTTCTGCAACAGCCCTGCAAGGACTTGACTCTTTTTCCGACGCGGCTGAGGATTTTAGCCTTCGCAAATCCGATTCGCGAAGTGGCAGGAGTGGTGGAAGCAGGAGCCGCAATTTAGTTCCCATGCAGCGGTTCCTGCCCTTCTCTTAGGGGAAGTTCGAAATGAAGGAATCTAGTGAGAGGCGCTATCGTCTGGGTATCGACGTCGGATCTAATTCCCTCGGATGGTTCGTCGTTTGGCTCGACGGCGAGGGTCAAGCGACCCGTCTCGGTCCGGGCGGCGTTCGCATTTACCCGGATGGGCGCGATCCCCAATCCAAGACCTCAAACGCCGTAGACCGGCGCGTTGCGCGCGGCGCCAGGCGGCGGCGCGACCGTTACCTGAAACGGCGCACGAGTCTGATGTCCCTGCTGGTCACGCATGGTCTCATGCCGGGCGAAGAAGCCGCGCGCAAGGCGCTGGAAAAGCTCGACCCGTATGCGTTGCGCGCCAAGGCACTCGACGAAACGCTGCCCGCGCACCATATCGGACGTGCGCTGTTTCAAATCAACCAGCGGCGCGGCTTTCTCTCGAATCGCAAGACGGAGAAACCCGATGGCGAGTCTGGCGTGATTAAGTTGGCTGCGAGAAGACTGCAGCAGCGCATGACAG
Organism: Rhizomicrobium sp.; assembly: GCA_036266955.1. Lineage (GTDB taxonomy): Bacteria > Pseudomonadota > Alphaproteobacteria > Micropepsales > Micropepsaceae > Rhizomicrobium. Next base: position 4,213 of record DATAWY010000021.1, on the reverse strand, counting down.
AGTCTTCGGCCAACACTTTGGGAGAATTTTTCTATCGGCGCCGTTCCTCGCGTGACACCGAAGCTCAAGGAGACGCCATTCGAGCCGAATTGAAACGGCTGGGCAAAGCTGATCTCAAGGGCAACGCTCGAAAAAAGGCATGGGCGAAAATCCGCAAACGTGTCTTCCCAAATTCGCTTATTGCGAAAGCGCCGGAACCAGTGCGTGCACGCAATCACGGAACTGGAAACAAAGCTGAATACGACTTCTATCCGACGCGCCAATTGCTGCTCGAAGAATTCGACGCAATCTGGAAGTGTCAGGCGCCTCATCATCCCTCGATGAATGAGAAAACGCGTGCTGCCATACACAACGCAATATTTTTCCAGCGCCCGCTTAAGCAGCCGCCGGTCGGCAAATGCTCGCTCGACCCTGCGACAAGTAATGACGATGCGGAAGGCTTTCGATGTCCTTGGGCACACCCGCTCGCCCAGAGATTCCGCATTTGGCAGGAGGTGCGCAATCTGGCCATTGTCGAGACGGGAAAGCCTTCGCGCCCGCTCGACAAGGAAGACGGGGACAGGATTGCGCTTGCTCTCTTTCAGAACGCCAAGCTCTCATTCGACAAACTGCGCGGCGTCCTGAAACTTCCACCCGAGGCGCGCTTCAATCTGGAAAGCGAGAAGCGAGATCACCTTAAAGGCGATGAGACCGCAGCGGCCCTCTCGGCCAAAAAATATTTTGGCAAAACGTGGCGAAGCTTCGATCTCGAGCGGCAGATCGAAATTGTGACCCGATTGCTGGATGAGACAGACGAACAAACGCTGATCGAATGGCTCGTCGACAATGCAGGGACCGATGAGAAGACAGCGGATCGCTTGGCGTCCGCGTTCCTGCCTGACAGTCATAGCCGGCTTGGTCTTCGTGCAATCCGAAAGATTCTGCCCTACATGGAAAGCGGCCTGAACTATGCCGACGCAGCCAAGGCCGCCGGTTACGATCATGCGCTCCTCCCGACCGGCGAGTTGTCGTTGAATGGCCGCCTTCCCTATTACGGTGAATGGCTGCCGGACGACGTTCTCGGCTCGGGCGATCCGCGCGACAAGGGCGACAAACGCTGGGGGCGGTTTCCCAATCCCACGGTCCACATAGGACTCGGTCAGTTGCGCCGCGTAGTCAACGCGCTGATCGCGGAACATGGCGCGCCTGCGGAAATCGCCGTCGAGATGACGCGTGCTTTCAAGCTGTCGCCAAAGATGCTTGCCGAAGTTGAAAAAGTACAGGCTGAGAATCAGCGCAAGAACGAGAAACGCGCGGACGAGATCCGCAAACTTGGCCAGGTGGTCAACGCCCGCAATCTTCTCAAGTTTCGTCTATGGGAAGAACAAAATCCTTATGATCCTCTCGATCGGGGCTGCCCATATACCGGCGAAGTCATCAATATCGCCAAGCTCCTGTCCGATGAAATCGACATCGATCACCTCATTCCGTTCTCGGATTCGTGGGACGACAGCGGAGCGAACAAGGTCGTTTGCATGCGTTATGCGAACCGCGCCAAAGGCAAACGCACACCTTATGAGGCATTCGGAAACAGCCCCATGATCGACGGGCGCCGCTACGAATGGGACGCGATCTCGCTTCGCGCCGCGGCCATGAAAGGAAAGGATTGGCGTTTCGGTCCGGATGCGCGGCAGCGATATGACAGGCAAGGCGGCTTTCAGGCCCGTCAGCTCAATGAAACGGGATGGCTCGCCCGCGTTGGAAAGCACTACCTCGCGGCCGTAACCGACCCATACAAAATTCACGTTCTGCCAGGCAAGCTCACGGCGATGATCCGAGGAAAATGGGGCCTCAACGATCTCCTGCCTGATCACAATTACAGCGATGCGAAGAACCGCAAGGACCATCGCCATCATGCGATCGACGCAATGGTGGCAGCCCTCACCGATCGCAAGCTGCTACACAAAATGTCCAGCGCTTACGATGACGAACGCCAGAAGATCGAAATTCCAGTACCGTGGCCGACCCTGCGCGCCGATCTCGAGGCGAAGCTCAAGGCTATGACAGTCTCGCACAAGCCGGATCATGGCGTGCAGGGCCAATTGCATGAGGATACGGCCTACGGCTCCGTGAAGGAACCGGTAAAGGAAGACGGCGCGAACCTTGTGTATCGCAAGAGTTTCATGGCGATGAACGAAAAGGAAATCGACCGGATTCGCGATCGGCGCCTGCGCGGACTCGTGCAGGCGCATGTCGCGCGCGAGAAACGCGAAGGCAAGGATCTAAAGGCTGCGCTCCAATCCTTCGGCGAACGCAGGGATATTCCCGGCCTGCCGAACGGAATCCGGCACGTCCGCCTAACGAAATCCGAGAAGGTGGAATATCTGGTCGCTCTCAGCGACAAGTCGGGAAAGCCCTACAAAGCCTACAGCGCTGGCGAAAATGCTTTCGTCGATATTTTCGAAATGCCAGATGGCAAGTGGGCCGGAGAGTCAATGTCGGTTTTCCAAGCCAACCAGGAAGACGCGAAGCTTCGTTGGCGCGAGAAATACCCAAATGCTCGCTTCGTCATGCGTGTATTCAAGGGAGACCTCATCAGCCTCGATTACAGAGGACAGCGAACCGTCATGGTCGCCCATCGTCTCGATGCCGCCGCGAATCGCTTCAAGCTCGCCCCACACAACGAGACAGGAAATCTGGACGAGCGCCACAACGAAGCCGACGATCCGTTCCGCTGGCTGATGGCGTCTTACAACACGTTGAAGGGCAAGAACGCCGAACGCGTTCGCGTTGACGAACTGGGACGGCTGTGGCGGGTGAAGCCGGAGGAAGCAGAGCGATCACTTTGACTGGGTCCACGCGACAGGGGGAAGAAAATGGTCGGCCGTGTCATCGAAATTGCGACGGATGGCCGTCACCTCTCGATCAACCGGGGCTTTCTCGTCGTATCGGAAAAAAGTGAGGAAGTCGGCCGGATACCCCTGGACGATATTGCCGCAGTCCTCGCCAACGCGCATGGCCTGACTTATACCAACAACGCACTCGTCGAACTTTCGGGACGCGGTGTTCCCATCGTCCTCTGCGGCCCCAATCACATGCCGGCCGCGATTGTCTGGCCCGTGGATGCACATCATCTCCAGACGGGCCGCATGCATGACCAGATTTCCGCCGGCCTGCCTCTCAAAAAAAGGCTGTGGGCTCAGTTGGTCAGAACAAAAATTCTTGTCCAGGCGGCGACTCTGGCTGCCACCGGAGCGTCGAATACCGGATTTTATCTTTTGTCCCGCAAGGTGCGTTCCGGCGATCCGGACAATGTAGAGGCGGAAGCTGCCCGGCGTTACTGGCCATTGCTGCTCGGCCAGGAATTCCGACGTGACAAGGATGGCGATGCGATCAATGGGCTGTTGAACTACGGCTACGCAGTTCTCCGCGCCGGAATTGCGAGGGCCGTGATGGCTGCGGGGCTGCATCCCGGGTTCGGACTCATGCATTCGAGCAGATCGAATCCCATGGTCCTGATCGACGATCTGATGGAGCCGTTTCGTCCCGTGGTCGACCGTGAGGTCTGGAGGCTTGTGCAGAACGGAACGAAGGAAGTCGATCGGGACGCGAAAGCCGCCCTGGCAAAGATCATGGTGATAGATTTGCCGACGGGAATGGGGCTCAGTCCCTTGATGACCTGCGCGGAGCGGCTCGCGCAGTCACTGGCCAGGGCGTACGCCGGGGACGGCGATTCGCTCGATCTTCCGCTTCCGGCCCTTCCGCTCGAAAGCTGAAATGGGGCGAAAACGGAGAAACCTGCCTGCTCCCCCTCCCGGGCTGAGCGAGCCGGTGGCATTGAGTGGGTACCGAATCGTGTGGGTGTTTGTGCTGTTCGATCTGCCGGTTGGCACGAAAAAGGAGCGCAAGGCCGCGACCAGGTTCCGCCATGCCCTGCTCGACCTCGGGTTTGCGATGACCCAGTTTTCGGTCTATCTCAAATTTTGCGCCGGCAAGGAGCAGGCCGAGGCCTTGGCGCGCCAAGTCGAAGGGTCTATGGCGCCGTCCGGCAAAGTCCATCTCGTTCAGATTACGGACAAGCAGTACGAGAACATCGTAAGCGGTGGTCTGACCCCACATTGCGGGGAGCCGCATAGGCCGGCGAAGCTTGGCGCTGAATCGCCAGGTGAACGTCACTATGATCGACACTAATGAATTCACGAAGCCGCTTCGGGGCGAGGTGCGCAGCGGGATT
>DATAWY010000020.1:0-59217 GCA_036266955.1 Rhizomicrobium sp. | reverse complement strand
CGGCACCTCTTCATCCAGCATCATATCGGTCACGGCAAGCATCGCGCCCTCCCAGGCGAATCAACCCGCCGAGCGAATCACGACCTCCGCGTCAACTCAAAATCACGCCGTCCGGCCCGTTAACCTGACTTCCGAGCCGTGCAAGGCTGCGGCACTCGTTGGCTCCGCCCTCGATCATCTCCTTCAGGGCGAGCGCATCGCCGTTCTCGCCGAGGACCAGGAACTCAGTCCGACCGACGCGGCAAAGGTCCTGGGAATCTCCCGGCCGCTCGTCGTACACCGGATGAATATTGGTGACCTGCCGTTCCGCTATGTCGGCGCGCACCGCCGCGCGAAGCTGAAGGACATATTGGCGCTGCAGACGCAGATCGATTCCCAGCGCAAGGCGATGGAAGCGCTGGCCGAAAGCACCGAGGAACTGATCCGCGATCATGGCCTTTGAGCCACCCGTGGTAGTCTACGACGCCTGCGTCCCTTCTCCGTTCCATCTTCGCAATCTTCTCATCCAGTGCGCCGTCGACAGATTGGTGGAAGCGCGCTGGATCGACGAAATCCACGACGAGTGGATGCGCAGCCTTTCGGTCAATGATCCGAAGCTCTCGGCGAAACAACTTATTGCCGCGCGAGATCTGATGAACGCCGTGCTGCCGAACGCAACCGTGACCGGGTACGAGGCTGTCATTCCTTCCATCGCACTTCCTGACCTCGACGATCGCCATGTGGTTGCCGCGGCGGTGACCGCTCATGTCTCGGTGATCGTGACCTGGAACGTGCGCGACTTTCCTGCCGCTGAGCTGCGCAAACATGGGCTGATCAGACAGACGCCGGATATATTCCTGACAAATCTCTACAACCAGAAAGGGTAGGAATCGGCGGTCATGCCGTCGGTGGAGGTCACCGCCCGCAAAGCGCAGACATGTTCGCAGGTGCGGTCGTCGCCCATCACGCCCACGGTGCGCTGCAGCACGCTCCGAAGGCAAAAGCCTGTACGCTTCACCTCCGAAATCGAGCCGCGCCTCGCCAGATTTTGGTATTGCGGCAGCCGGGGGACAGAAATAACGGTCCACTTATCTACCGGCGTAGTCGACGTTGCACGAAACGATTTTCGCGCGATCGAGTCAGGCCGCTCTTTCGTCATTGCTGCGGCCGAGTCCTTCCAGCCGCTCAATGAATTTGCCCTTTCTCTCATGCCGGGCCCGGATCGAGGCAAGGCGACCAAGGAAGTCGTTCTGCCCCCCCTCCTCAAGAGCGAGCACCTGCAGATCGGAGAGCAGACTTGCGGCCCGGTCGTAGCCGGCGGCGCTGCGGCGCTCGATTTCGTCCTCGATCTCACGCCATACGCCTTCACCGCGCTGCCTGAGAGCCTTGAGCCCGGCGCGGCACGCCCTTTCGGCTTCCTCAGCCTGCCGCCGCCGTTCGGCTTCCTTCCACTCGGCAGCCGCGCTCTCACGAGTTTTTCCGATCTCCAGCGCCCGCATCCGCAGCGTCGCGACCGTTCGGGGCGCCGCAGATACTGCGTGTTCCTTTAGAAGCCTGCGCCTCAATTCGGCGGCCACATGATTATCGCCTTCCACCACGCGCTGCAGCAACTCGATCTTCTCGCCCTCCGGAACGGCCGCCAACATTTCGCGCAGATCATCTTTGGATGTCGCTGCGACGTCTGCGCCCCGCTCGCCGGCAGCCTGCACGAGGTCCGGATCGACACCGAAGAACTGCGCGAAACCATGAAGCGCGCCGGTCAACGGACCGATCCCTGCCAGCGGCTCGACCGCGTCGTCCGCGACCAGATGTTCCTGCACCGCCGTCAGCCACAGGAGATAGAACAGCCTGAAATCGCCGGACAACACATCGGAACGCAGCGGTGCCAGCGTGGCGAGCCGGCCTGAACCGTCGTCCCATTCATCGTCAGGCTCCGCCTCGTCGTGATGAATATCGACGATCAGGTTGTTCCCCGAGTTCCACACCCTGACCCAATCGATTTCGCGAAGAAAGGGATCGATATCCGCTCGGCACACCAAACGCTTGGGCAGCCGCATCATCAGGCGCCGCGTGCCCCAATTCGCGAGATAGAGATGAAGGTCGAACCATTGCTCCATCAGTTTTGACGGGTCGCCCTTGAAGTCGCCCCATTCGTAATAGTTGGTGAAGCTCATCGCAGTGATCCGCGCCCGCGACGAAATCGACCGCAACGCCTCCTGCGCCGCCCGATCGAGCGTCCGATCGATCGCCTGGAATTCGTAGTACTGATGCTCGCTCATATGCGGGATCGGCTCCTTCGATGCGTTCCACCCGATGATGGCCGAAGCGGGACTGTGGCGACGGGATTGATGATTCTCGTCGCAAGTTTGACCAGCACTCGTGCTCTTGTCACCCATTGCGTTCGTGTCGGCGGGGATTTCAGATTGAAAATCGCTCCTTGGAGCGGTTTCCGACCATGTTGAAGCAATACTTCCCCGCCGCCTTGCGGAGCCTGTCCTCCGGCCGCGCTTTGCGCCGACCAGAGGGCTCGGCACCTCCGCCACTTGGGGGAAGCGCTCTGGAGCGATTCAATCTGATCGGACCGCGCATAGCGGCCAGACACGCAGACTGGTGCTTGACGGCCGCTGAGAACAAAGAGAAAACATTCAATCCAGGGTGGCCTCAGCAGGCAGCGAATGTCCATGCAGCTTACGAACGCGTCGGCCGAGCTGTTCCGGCATCTGAATGCAGACAAGGCTGCGTCCTACCGCAGCATCATGGATGTCTTCGCCGCCGCCAAACGCCAGTATCGCCTGCAGTTGAGGCCCGACGAAGTGCTTGCCGAAGCGCGTTGGCCGGATGGGCCACCCCGCATCGAGGAAGTCAGCGCGGCGCTGGCCCAGCTTGCGGAGTGGGGCAACCTTGAATCGCACCCCGATACCGCACGGGTCTCCAGCCTCAGCGACTTTTATCGCGCACGCTTCCTCTACCGGCTCTCGCAAGGCGGCGAGGCCGTGGAATCGGCTTTGACGGTCTTCGTCCAGACGTTGCAGCGCCGCGCCGAATTGCAAACCGTGGCGCTTGAAGACATCGCAAGCCGGCTTCTGGCCCTTCAGGCTCTCGCCGGTGCAGCCGAACCTGACGTGGCCAAGATGCATGAGACATTGCGGGATCTGGTGCGCGTCTTCGAGGGGCTGGCGGAGAACGCGCAGGCGTTCATGGCCGGTGTCGCGCGCAGCATCGAGCTGCAACAGGCTGAAGCAAGCGCGGTCGCGAACTACAAAAGGCGGTTGATCGACTATCTGGAGCGGTTCATGGGCGATCTGGTGCGCCGCTCCGACACCATTGCGCGCCTCATTCTCGGCCTCGACCCCGGAATCGACGCTTTGTTGGGCCAAGTGGCGCAGCGCGAATCGAGCGACGCCGCTCCCGGCGATGCGCAGGAGCAGGCCTCATCGCGCGATCATTATCTGCGAGCCTGGCGGGAACGCTGGCAGGGGCTGCGCGGCTGGTTTCTCAGTACCGGCCACGAGCGGCCGCAGGCCGAACTGCTGCGGGCCCGCGCGCGCTCGGCCATCCCGCAACTTCTCTCGGCAATCGCTGCGCTCAACGAGCGCCGAAGTGGCCGCAGTGATCGCTCGGCCGACTTCCACGTGCTTGCCGGCTGGTTTGCAGTCTGTGCCGATGACGGCGAGGCGCACCGGCTTGCAAGAGCTGCCTTCGCGCTTAATCCCGCGCGGCACTTCTCGCTCGATCCCGATCCGGACGCGGTATTGCCAGCCAGCGCGTCCTGGGCGGACTGCGAGCCGCTCAGAATTCACCCGCGTTTGCGCGCGTATGGCGAGGCTGCCCCGCGCGGGCCTTTGGCCCGCGTGCGCGACCGTGCTGCAGAGCGTGCATTTCTGGCGCGCGAGCTCGGGGAGGAATCCCGGCAGGTCGAAACGGCACGCAGGCGCCTTGCCACCGGCAAGCCGGCGCGCCTTTCGGATTTGGGCGAACTCGACATTCCGGCCTTCGGTCTTTTCCTGGGGCTGCTCGGAGAAGCACTGGGCGATCAGGCCGGGCCGGAAGTTCCGGTGGAACGGCAGACAGGGGACGGCTTGCTTCATATTCACTTGAAGCCGCTTGCCGCCGACAGCCACGCCAGAATCGACACGCCGAACGGCGTCTTTGCCGGGCGCGACCACCTGATTACCATTACGCCATTGCGGAGCGGCGCGTGAAACCGGCACGGGATAATTCCGGGGACGGTCGCAGCATAGGTCTGCAACAACAGCGCTTCCAGCACGAGGAGTTTAGAACCGGCCTGCGCGCTTTGCTGATGACACCATTGATGAGCCCGGCGCATGAGGATTTCGCCGCCGTGCGCCGTCAGGCCGAAGCCTTGCGGGAATGGTTCTTGCGCGAGACGGGTTGGACACTGCAGGTCGAGCGCGAGGGTGCACGCCTCTACAAGCGTCCGGGAAACGTGAACGATTTCCTGCGCGGCCTGCCCGGGTATGACCGTCGCCGTTACGTATTGCTTTGTCTCGCCTGCGCAGTGCTCGAACGTGCCGATCCTCAGATCACGTTGCGGCTGCTGGGGGAGCGGCTGCTGGAGCTCGCCGCCGAGCCGGCGCTCGATTTCACTTTCACTCTCGAAGCGCAGCATGAGCGCCGCGAACTCGTCTCCGTGTGCCGCACTTTGCTGCATTTGGGCATCCTGCATCGTGTGGCCGGCGACGAAGAAACTTTCGTGCATGTTGGAGGCGGTCAGGCCGACGCGCTCTACGATGTGCAGCGCCGGATGCTTGCCGGCATGCTGGCCGCCGTGCGCGGTCCCTCGACCTGGACGCCCGAGGAGGCCCCGGTCACATTCGACGAACGGCTGCGTGCGCTGACCGACGAGACTGTCGCAGACAGCGACGAGGGGCGGCGGGCGGCTCTGCGCCATCAACTCGCGCGCCGGCTCCTGGACGATCCGGTGGTCTACATCGAGACACTGGATCCGGAAGGCCGGGCCTATTTTCTCAACCAGCGCGGGCCCATGGCCGCTCGCCTGTGCGATGCCGCCGGTCTTGTCGCAGAGCAGCGCGCCGAAGGGCTGGCGCTGGTGGACGAGGCGGGCCTGCTCACGGACGTGGCCATGCCGGCCGAAGGCACCGACGCGCATGTCACGCTTCTGGTCGCCCAATACCTGGCCACCGGCCAAAAACAGAGGCGAGGCACCGACGCGGAGCAGGCGCCCCTCCCTGGTATCACGGAGCATGAGATCGCCGATTTCCTGCGCGATGCCAGAATCCAGTATGGCCGCTATTGGCGCAAATCGGCGCGCGAGCCCGGCGCCGAACGCGAACTCGCCGCCATCGCCATCGAAAATCTGGAAAAATTGCACCTTGCCGCGCGAAAAGCCGGCACCCTTCATCCGCTCCCCGCGCTCGCCCGTTTCGCGCTCGGCGACCCCGATATCCGCGAATCGCGCAATGCGTCACCCTCGGCCGCAGATCGTTTGTACCAGCTGACATGAACGACCGCAGTAATTTGTTCGCAAGGCCCGCAGGAAAACCTGAATTGCCGGCGCCGAAGCAGGCTCGCTGGCAGCCTCTGCGCCTGGGTCTCGTTGAGCTCTTTCACTACGACAGCGAGGAATTCTGGTTTCGCGACGGCCATCTGCTCCTGCGGGGCAACAACGGCGCCGGCAAATCCAAAGTGTTGTCGCTCACGCTGCCCCTCCTCCTCGACGCGCAGCTCAAATCTTCGCGCGTCGAGCCCGATGGGGATGCGGGCAAGAAGATGGCCTGGAATCTCCTGATGAACAGCTACGACCGGCGCATCGGCTATGCGTGGGTCGAGTTCGGTCGAATCGGCGAGGACGGCACGCCGCACTATCTCTCGCTGGGCGTCGGGCTTTCGGCGATAGCTGCCCGCCCGCAGGTTGATAGCTGGTTTTTCCTGCTGGAAGACGCCGCGGACGCGCCGCGCATCAACCAGGCTCTATGGCTGACGACCCCGCAACGGGTCGTGCTGACCAGGGAGCGCCTGCGCGATGCGATCGGGGGCCATGGCCAGGTCTTCGACACCGCCGCCGCCTATCGCCGTGCCGTGGACGAACGCCTGTTCCATCTGGGTGAACGGCGCTACGACGCGTTGATGGATACGCTGATCCAGCTCCGCCAGCCGCAGCTGTCCAGGAAGCCCGACGAAACGGCCCTTTCGAATGCCTTGACCGAGGCACTGCCGCCGCTCGCGCCCGAACTGCTTGGCGACGTCGCCGAAGCGCTTCGGCAGCTCGAGGACGACCGCCGCCAGCTCGACGAGTATCGCGCACTGGCCAAAGCTGTCGGCCGCTTCGAAGAACGCTATCGCGTCTATGCCGGTACGCAGTCCCGCCGGCAGGCGCGCATGCTGCGTCAGGCGCAGACGGAATTCGACAATGCGAGCCGGGCGCGGACGGAAGCTCACGCCCGGCTCGATGAAGCACAAGCACGGGAAGCACGCGCCCGCACCGCACATGATGGGGCCGAGATCGCTCTCGCGCGCGAACGCGCGCGGTTGGATACGCTGCGCTCAGACCCGACAATGCAGGACGCGAACCGCCTTGAAGGCGCGGAGAAGGATGCGGCGGCGCGTCGGCAGGCGATGCAGAAAGCCGCGTCGGCTCTGGAAGAGGCCGGCCGGCGATTGAAGCTTACCACCGAGGAAACCGGACGCGCCGTCCTGCGCATGGGACAGGCGGAACGTGCGGTGACCGAATTGCGCCGCGAATGCGCGGCTCATGCCGATATGGCAGGCATTGCCGGTCCGCACTCGAGAAGCCCGCTTGCCGCTTTCGAAATTCCCGCAGTTGGCGAGATGACGCGACAAAATTTCGACAGGGCACGCGCCGAGCTTCGAAACCTTGTTGCATGCCGGCGCGAGCAGATCGCCCTGTTGCGCCGCCGCCAGAGCGAAGTCGCACAAGCAGAAGCAACATATTTGCGGCGCCGTGAAATTCTGGATGAAAGGCGGCTCGAAGCGGAGGCAGCCATTGAACGCCGCGCGCGCGCCGACGCGGAGGTCGAAGGGCAGGGCCGAATACTATTGGAAACTTGGGACCGCTACTTCACCGGCTTGGCGCAACTGCAAACCGGTCCCGGCGAGAGGTTCACGGCGCTGGCAGCGTTGGCAGAATGGGTGGTGACGCTGCAGGGCGACGACCCGGCGCGGCACCTCCTGCAGGCGGCGTATCAAAGGGCCAGCGTTTCCCTCGCTGAGCGCCGCGTCGCGCTTGACGGCCAATGCCAGGCGCTGGACGCGGAATGCGAGTGCCTGGAGAACGAGCGCGGACAACTGGAAGCCGGCTGCGATAGCGCGCCGCCTGTGCCTTACACGCGCGATGCTTTTGCCCGGGAGGCACGCCAGGGAGCGCCGCTCTGGCAAATGGTGGACTTTCGCGATGCGGTGTCGGCTTCACAACGCGCTGGCCTTGAAGCCGCGCTCGAAGCCGCCGGTCTGCTCGATGCGTGGATTTCGCCGGACGGCCGCATCGAGATCCACGAGGGCGGTTCACTGTTATTCGACGTGCAGGTGCTGGAACGGCAGAGCTGTTCTCCTTCGCTTGCCGAGCGGCTGTACGCCACCGTGCGGGCGGGCGGCGGCGTGCCTGCCGATATCGTCGAGCGCGCCTTGTCCGGTATCGCCTGCGCGGATGACGATCCTGTCGACAGCGAGGCATGGATCGCTCCCGATGGTCGTTTTCGCCTCGGTGCTCTGTCCGGCGCCTGGGGCAAGCCCGTGGCTGTCTATATCGGTCATGTGGCCCGCGCCGCCGCCCGCGCACGACGGATTTCCGACATCGCGGACCGTTTGGCGAAGCTTTCCGTTGAGCTGGGGGCCACGCAAGCCGCGGCCGGACAGCTCGCGCTGGATCAGGAACGGGCCGACGAAGAGTGGCGCCAAGCGCCTTCGCATGACGAGCTGCGCAGCGCGCATCTTGCCGCTATAGCCTGCACCCGCGAGGCCCGGCTTGCTGGCGAGAAGCTGGCCGAAGCCGAGCTTAGGCGCGGCGAAGCCGAGCGGGTACTCAAGGCCGTTCGCAAGCAGCTTGTCGCGGACGCCGCAGATCTTCATCTGCCCGAGTCGCCCGATGCATTGCCTGCCGTCGAGGCGGCACTGGAACACTATCGTGATGCAGGGATTCAGCTCGAGCAGGCTGTTTATGAGCTGCGTCTGGCGTTACCCGAGCGGCAACGGCAGCTGGCACGCGAGGACGAGGCGCGCAGCGATGTGCGACAGCGCGAGGAGGAACTCGCGGCAGCACGTATCGAAGCGGAAGACGCCGGTGCCCGGCTCGACGTGCTGCGCGAAACGGTCGGCGCCAAGGTTGAGGAGCTGCAACGGCAGCTGACGCTTGCACGCACCGCCGTCGACGCCGGCGAGACTGCGCTGAAGCTCTCCGGCGAGACCCTGCGCAAGGCAGGCGAAACGCGAGCAGTTGCGCATGAGCAGGCCGAGACCGCGAACAACAGCTTGCAGCAACGCGGCGACCTGCGCGCCGGGACGATATCAAGATTGCAACAATTCGCGGGCACAGGGCTCTTGTCGTCGGCGCTGCCACATATTGATCTGCCTGACATGGGCAGTCCATGGACTATCGATCCCGCGCTCGCGCTGGCCCGGCGAGCGGAACAGGAGCTGTCCGCCCTCAGAGACGACGACGAAACCTGGGCGCGCGTGCAGCGTCAGATATCCGAAGAGCTGACAGAGCTGCAGCGCGCACTCGGCGCGCTGGGTCACCGGACCGAGGCCGACCAGAGCGACTGGGGCTTCAGCGTAACCATCATCTACCAGAACCGCCGCGAACGCCCGGACCGACTTGCCATGCGCCTGGCCGAAGAGATCGCCCAGCGCAGCGAACTGCTCACCGCGAACGAACGTGCCGTTCTGGAGAACCATCTGCAGGCCGAGATTGCTTCTGAAATCCAGCGCCTGCTGCAGGCGGCTGAACGGCGGGTCGATGCCATAAACCGGGAACTCTACAAGCGCCCCACTTCCACTGGCGTCCGCTTCCGCCTTGTGTGGCAGCCGATGGCTGAAGCGGAGGGTGCGCCGGCGGGACTTGAAACGGCCCGCAAGCGCCTGCTCAACACCAGCGCGGATCTCTGGTCCGCGGATGATCGAAACACGGTCGGAGCCATGCTGCAGCAACGCATTTCCGCGGAGCGCGAGCGTGCGGATTCCGGTGGCGCAAGGGATGGCGACGGCACGTTGCTCGATCAGCTCGCACGTGCTCTGGATTATCGCCACTGGCACCGCTTCCGGGTCGAACGCTGGCAGGAAGGGCGCTGGCGCAGGCTTTCCGGTCCCGCATCAAGCGGTGAGCGGGCGCTTGGCCTCACCGTACCCCTGTTTGCTGCGGTTGCCAGCTTCTATGGCGAAGGCAGTTACACTCTTGCGCCGCGGCTGATGCTGCTCGACGAGGCATTCGCCGGTATCGACGATTCCGCGCGTGCGCATTGCATGGGATTGATCCGCGAGTTCGACCTGGACTTCGTCATTACCAGCGAGCGCGAGTGGGGGTGTTATGCAGAACTGCCTGGCGTGGCCATCTGTCAGTTGCAGCGGCGCGAAGGCATTGATGCCGTGTTCGTCTCGCGCTGGGCCTGGGATGGGCGGGACAAGAGGCCCGAGGCCGATCCCGACCGGCGATTTGCGCCCACATGAACGGCCCGGCCGACGCGCGTCTTCAGCGCCTGCTCGGCGGCGACCGTCTCGCTTCGCTGCGCAAACGGTTGCGCCAACGCTTCGAGCAATCGCCGCTTGACGATGCCCTCGAACATATCCGCCTCTGCGATCTCGGCGCAGAGGAATACGCTGCGCTGGCCTCCCTGCTTGGCCGCTCCCAGCGCCGAACAAAGTCGTTGCAAATCGACGTTCGCAGCCTCGATGCCGCCTTGCAAGCTTCCGGAATCGCCGTTTCCTTGCGCGACGCTCTGGAAAAGCTCGATGGGCCGATCCTACATCTTGCCAGTGCTCGCCGGCGATTGGAGACACTCTGGTCCGGCGTGATCGATGGCTGCACCGATCCCCGTCTGGCCAGCCTCTTGCGCACAACCAGAGGAATTGGCCTTCTCAAACGACTTGCCCGGCAAGAACCGGAGGCGGCGGCACGGCTATGCCGCAGTACTGAAGAGGTTCTGCGGTATCTGCCAGCCAATGGCGTCACGCGTTCGCAATTGGCAGCGGATGCCCTCGGCGACGCGCATGCGCTCGACAGCGGTCAGGGAACGGCAGCGTTCGTGCTGGCAGCATGGCGTCAGACCAATTCGGCCGCCACCGACGAAGACGGCGACACGCCGCCGCAGCGACAAGACGATTTGGAAGTGGAAACGATTGGAAGCCGTGAGCGCGTGCGCGATATCTGGGCCGGGGCCGGCGTCCTGGTCAACGAACTCGCGCGTCCGGCCCTGTTCCTGAACCTGCCGATATGCAGGGCCGGGCACCTTTTTTGGCTTCCGGGGGAGCCGGCCTACGCATCGCTGCGATTGCTGATGCGGTCGCCGCCACGGTGGGATGTGGCGAAGCGCCGGATATATGTCTGCGAGAACCCCAACCTGCTCGCCATCGCCGCAGATCGCTGGGGCGATGGCTGCGCTTCGCTGGTCTGCACCGATGGCATGCCTGCGGCCGCACAGCGGTGCCTTCTGTCCCAGCTCGTCCGCGCCCGCGGGCGCCTGTTCTACCACGGCGATTTCGACTGGCCGGGACTGCGGATCGGTAACCACGTCATGCGCGAACACCGCGCGCAGCCGTGGCGCTTCGGCGCGGCAGATTATCTCGACGCCGTGCGGACGGCGCCACGCTTGACCCGGCGGCTCGAAGGGAAGGCTGTCGAGGCGTTATGGGATGGGGCATTGACGGCCGCCATGCGAGAACATCGAACGGCCATCTCCGAAGAGGGCCTGGCGACCTCGCTGTTGCAGGATCTCGGCGACCAATAATGCGCCTATCCAGACAACAAGCACAGCTTGATTACAACACGATGTCACAGGGCCATCTGCCGGATTTAACGCATATCAATGGTATTTGCAGCATAGCAGAGTCGTGGACGACGCCCCCTCACTCCCATTCGATTGTTTTGAGCGATGATAACGCGCTGAATTATCAGAGCAAATTTTTTCCGCTCACGATGAAGAACCGTCTCACCGATTCGTCAGAAATTTGCGCTCTTGAATTCAAAGGAGAATTTCGCCGATTCGGAATCGGCTTGGTTTCAGCGACTATCGACATCGATCGGTCGATTTCTTCCAGTTTTCTTGGCCCAGTGCAGCCGAGGGGCACGAGGAAAAAGACCGTCAGCTCCTGTAGCACGGTTGTGATGTCCCTGGCGCGCTAGGCCCGGTCTGATGGATCGCTCTTCCGCCCCTAAACCAGGCACACGCTCCACGTGGGCGGCATCGTTCCTCAGAACAGCATGAAATCGGCGTCCTCTCCAACGTCTTGCTGGCTCTCGACCGTCCGCACGAATGCGTCCGCGACCTTCTTCTTCCTTTCCTCACTCCACTGGTCGAAGTGTCGAGGCGAAATGAGGACGTTGGATGTCCGGCTCAACACGAGCTTCGACAGCTAATACCCCTGCGTGTCCCCGGTCGAGCCCAGGATGCGATCCAAAGCGGCGCGAATACTTCCTTGGTCCTTCTTCGCATAGGAGAATGCCACAACGGTCCTTGTCTCGCTGACCGGCAGGATATTGATCGCGACGCCAACCAGCTGCTCATTGATCGGTACATCCTTGACCGTGATAAACGACGAGGCCGCAAGGCATGGCGCCTGGTCGTTCAGGTCGAGGACGTCGTGCTCGACCCCGTCGAAGGACCGGCGCAGCAGCGGCTCGTCGTAGTAGCTATGGCGATACCGCCATGCCGCCCACGACAAGAGCATTTGTTCCAGGGCCTTCTGCCCCGACTGGAAGAACCCGGAGAGTCGGCCCCCCCGCGCTCGACCCTCCTCGTGTAGAGGCTTTGCAACTGCACGACCCCGGTCATGATCGCGTAGAGCTCACAAGTGATCCCTCGATAAGCCAATAGGAAGAGCTGCTCGCGATCAGCGGCATCGAGCGGTTTGGTGTCGAGCGGCCGGAAGGGCTCGGTGTCGTGCTGATTGCAGAACCCCGCGAATGTCGATGCATCGTTCCGCCCAATCCGTCTGAGCGCGACGTCGGGTCCAGCCTGCGAGAATCGCGGCTGCCAGGCGAGCACATGATTGTCCCGTTCAAGCAGCGCGATGGTCTGACGGTTCTGGATCGAATGCGCGCGGATCGCCCGCTCGCCGCATTGCATCGTCGGCTCGAGACAGCGGCCGAACTCAATCCTCCTGGTCCGAAAAAACTCGGCCAGGTCTTCGGGCTTAGCGTCCATCGAACAGCCGCCGGATATCGGCCATCGGTTGGAACAACTTGAGCGGCCGCTCCGGAAGAGGCAAAAAGCTCTCGCGCTCATAGAAGCGGCGCGCCGCCTCATCCTTTGCGTCGACGATAATGGCGAACGATGCGATCTCACTACGGACTGCGCGAGACAGAGCGTCGGCAAGCAGGAAGCGGCCGTAGCCTCGTCCTTGATAGTTTTGGTCGACAGCAAGACGGCCCAGGAGCGTCGCTGGAACGAGCGGATACCTGGGAAGTTTGCGCGTGATATCGGCCGGAAAATCCGTGAGTTTCACGCCCGTCGCCGAAAGCGTGTAGTAGCCGCCGATGGCGCCGTCCGCCAGCACGAGCACGAACGGCGCCGCCATGTTCTTGCGGGCGTCCTGGCCGGCTTGGCTCCGGAAGTAACGATCAAGTGGTTCGACGCCGCTGACGAATGAGTTGCGATCGTGATGCGGACCGAGTGCTTCGACTCGGAGCCGTTCCTCAGGAGCACCCGCCACCGACCGACTACACGCCTGTGGCTTCGCGATACCGGCGCACCGTGTCGCGCAGGCGGTCGTTGACGGGCTTCGGATTCAGCAGTGCATCGACAAACGCCTGGCTGTCGCGCACCGACAGTTCGAGCTGCTGGTGTTCCTCAATTGCCCGCCGTGCAGCATCCTGAACGCTGGTCAGTACGAAGTCTGTGACCGTCCGTCCCTGCAGGGCCGCCGCACGTTCGATAAGCGTCTTCTGCTCCGCCGTCACCCGTGTCTCAAGACGCTGCGCACGGATGCGGCCGCGGGCCGATTTGGAGGCTACATTTGCCATGCCAGTTCTCCCGCCTCCAATGTACGGCCAATGCCCGGCCATTTCAAGACCCCAGCACGACTCACCGGTTCTGTCGCGACAATGCGCCGAACAGGCTAAAAATTACCCTTTACGGTGCGTTTTCTAGAACTGAGTCGGCCTCCGGGAGAGACCGTCAGCGCTATGCGATCTATCTGACGGTCTTTTGGTTTCGGCCGGGCGTGCATTTCAAAAAGACCGTCAGAAATACCGTCAACCTATCCGGCTTTAGAGTTTAATAATTGCTCGGCGCCTTTGAGCTGCACAACTTATTGAATTTATATCGATAGTTTTTCAGAAGCCGTCCCCCTTCACTCCCACTCGATCGTCCCCGGCGGTTTGCTCGTCACGTCATAGCACACCCGGTTGATGCCCTTCACCTCGTTGATAATGCGCGTGGCCGTCCGCGCCAGGATTGCGTGTTCGAAGGGGTAGGAATCCGCCGTCATGCCGTCGGTGGAGGTGACGGCGCGGACGGCGCAGACATGTTCGTAGGTGCGGTCGTCGCCCATCACGCCGACACTGCGCACGGGGAGCAGCACCGCGAAGGCCTGCCAGATCTCGTCGTATAATCCGGCTTTGCGGATCTCGTCGAGCCAGATCGTGTCGGCGGCGCGCAGGATTTCGAGCTTTTCGCGCGTCACCTCGCCGGGCACGCGAATGGCGAGGCCCGGGCCGGGGAAGGGATGGCGGCCGACGAAAGTTTCGGGCAGGCCGAGCTCGCGCCCCAGCGCGCGCACCTCGTCCTTGAACAATTCGCGCAAGGGTTCGACCAGCTTCATGCGCATGCGTTCGGGCAGCCCGCCCACATTGTGATGCGACTTGATGGTGACGGAGGGCCCGCCCAGCGGCGAGACGCTCTCGATCACATCGGGATAGAGCGTGCCTTGCGCCAGGAAATCCGCGCCGCCGGTCTTCGCGGCCTCCGCCTCGAACACATCGATGAACGCCGAGCCGATGATCTTGCGCTTGCGCTCGGGATCGGCGACGCCCGCGAGCGCGCCCAGGAACAGGTCGCCCGCGTCCACATGCACCAGCGGAATGTTATAATGACCCCGGAACAGCGAGACGACTTCCTCCGCCTCGCCCGCGCGCATCAGCCCGGTGTCGACAAAGATGCAGGTGAGCTGGTCGCCGACCGCTTCGTGGATGAGGAGGGCGGCGACGGAGGAATCCACGCCCCCCGAAAGCCCGCAGATCACGCGCGCGCTGCCCACCTGGGCGCGGATGCGGGCGATGGCTTCGCGGGCGAAGGCCTTCATGTTCCAGTCGGGTGCAATGCCGGCGATGTTCTGCACGAAATTGGCGAGCAGGGCGGCGCCGCGCGGCGTGTGCACCACTTCGGGATGAAACATCGTGCCGTAGAAGCGGCGGCGCTCGTCGGCGATCACCGCGAAGGGCGCGTTCTCGCTCTGCGCGATCGCATGGAAGCCCGCCGGCAGGGCGGTCACGCGGTCGCCATGGCTCATCCACACATCGTCGCGCGCGCCCAGCGCCCACACGCCGTCGAACAGCGGGCTCTGGCCGCTCACTTCGAGGCGGGCGCGGCCGAATTCGCGGGCCGCGGAACCTTCGACGCGGCCGCCCAGCTGCTGCACCATCGCCTGCTGGCCGTAACAGATGCCGAGCACCGGCACGCCCAGTTCGAACACCCGGGCCGGCGCGCGCGGCGTGCCTTCCTCGGTGACGCTGGCGGGGCCGCCGGAAAGGATGATCGCCTTGGGCGGCCTCGCGGCGAGCACCGCGTCGGCCTTGTTGAACGGCACGATCTCGCAATAGACGCCGCCCTCCCGCACACGCCGCGCGATCAGCTGCGTCACCTGGCTGCCGAAATCGATGACGAGAACGGGGGCCGACATCAGCGCTGATCCTCCCTCGCCCCCGCGCAGCGGGGGAGAGGGTTAGGGTGAGGGGGTCTCGACGCGCCTCTACCGGCCGAAGCAGGTCCGGGGCCAGTCGGCATGTGAGAGAATTTCGAACATATCGACTGTGAGGGGCGCCCCCTCACCCCAACCCTCTCCCCCTCAGAGGGGGAGAGGGGATGTTTCGCAAATGCGGAATCGGTGAGAAACATGCCATCACGTAATGGCACGGACGCACCTTGTCCAGAAGCCGCGGCCGGGACATCGAGCAAAATTGCGAGCCCTTCGCTTGCACTGGCCCGTGATCGGAGTAGCCTCGCCGGTTGTGTGCAGAGCATCCTGGAGGCCTGCTTCGGGGGCGTCCCGGCAGAGGGAAAGCAACATGATCAAAAAGGGTCTTCTGACGACGACGGCATTGATACTTGTCGCTTCGGTGTCTGGCGTTGCCGCCCGGCCCGAGGCGACCGCAGGGTCCCGCATGCGGAATATTGTCGCCAGCCGGGATGCAAATGAGGAATTTTTGTGCAACTATGGGCACTTTAACGTGTCTTACGTATTCACCAGTTCCTCCGGCACGACCCTCTCCACCTGGACGCACGTGGCAGCCCCGATCACGGGACATGGACAGACCGTTCATGGCATCATCGTCGAAGAGCAACTCGGCAGATTCAGCAGCTACTCCAGTCCGGAATTTTCGGTCGGTATCTACAGCAATAGTCCGAGCGGTTTCCCCGGGAAGCTGATTGCAGGCGGTTCCGGAAAGCTGCCCTACAAATGCGCGAGAACGGAGGTTTCAATCCCGCGAACAAAGCTCAAGCGGAAAACGACCTACTGGATCGAAGAGACGGTTCCGCAACCCTTTTCCGCAACAAACTCGGCATATTGGGCGATCGATCCGAAAACCAAACACCGTGCCTATGTGCAGTCCCACTACTACCATTCCAGTCACAGCAGCAGCTCGACGACAGCCTGGAGATTACAAACGGCCGGACCCTATTTTAGACTGAAGGAAGTTACAGGACACTAATCCTGTCGGGCCAGAACCGCCGCAAAGAAGCCGTCGGTTCCGGTGGTGTTTGGCGTGGCGCGGAAGAAGTCGTGCATGCCGGGCGATGGCGGCGTGCCGGTTGCTTCGCTCCAGACATCGGCGACGGGGCGGATGACGAATTCCGGATGGCGTGCAAGGAAAGCGGACACACGATCCTCATTTTCGCAGGCGAGGAGCGAACAGGTGGCGTAGACGATGCGCACGGTTTTTGCGCGGGCGGCTTCGTCGAGCAGCTGATCCTGGATGGATTGCAGCTCGGCGAGGCGTTGCGGCGTGAGGCGCCATTTCTGTTCGGGCTGGCGGCGCCAGGCACCGGAGCCGCTGCAGGGCGCATCGACAAATACGGTATCGAAGGCAGGATCGGGCATGTCGGCGCCGGCCGCTTCCTCACGGATGATGGTGACGCCCGCCCGCGCGGCGCGGGGCGCGAACTGGGCAAGGCGGGTCGGATCATAGTCGCGCGCCACGATCAGCCCGCGATTGCTCATCTCCGCCGCAATCGCCAGCGCCTTGCCGCCGGCGCCCGCCGCGGGATCGAGAATGCGCTCGCCCGGCTTCGCAGCGCAAAGCAGTGAGGCAATCTGCGCGGCTTCGTCCTGGAATTCGAAACGGCCATCGAGGTAAGCGCGCGAGCGGGAGAGCGCCGATGCGCCGGCATGTTCAACAATGCGAATGCCATGCGGCGCACAAGGCGTGGCTTCCGCCGCAAACCCTTCCGCGCGCAATTCGGCAAGCACATCGTCGCGCGAAGCTTTCAGCGTGTTTGCGCGCAGATCGATCGGCGCGCGTTCGCCCATCGCGCGCATTTCATCGAGCAGGTTTTGGCCGAGACTGCGAGTCAGCTCGTGTTCGAGAAAAGGGGGAAATTCGCGTTGCACCCATAAGGGCGGCGCATCTCTCCGCGGCGACGAGAGCGCCGCGCGTTCGGCATCGCTCAGCGGCGGCGGCCCATAGCCGTTTCCGCTGAACAGCAATTCGATGACCGCAACGTCGCAGCCCTCCGCCGCCAGACTCGCAAGAACAAGCGCCCGCGGGCTTTCATCGTTCATCCGCCACGCCAACGACGCGCGCCGGCGCTGCACCGAAAAGACGCGCTCGCCCACCGCGGCGCGGTCCTTCGCCCCCGCATAGCGCCGCACCCGGAACCAGTCGCGCAGGAACCGGTCCGCCGGCCTGTTCGTCTGTTCCAGCGCATCGAGAATCTCGATCGCAGACTGCAAGCGCGCAGCAGGGGTCATGTTATCGAGCCCGATTTTTGACTGGCATATTGGCGAAACCTGTAGTAATACCCCCTGGCAACCGTGGTATTACCGATATCGCATCATGACGACGATGACCAGCAAGGGCCAGGTGACTGTTCCCAAGCGGCTGCGGGACGCCGCAGGATTGAAGCCGGGGAGCCGGGTGAGTTTTGAACTCCAGGACGGCTGCATCCTGTTGAAACGCGAATCAAGGCCCGCGAAGAGCCGGTTTGCCAAGGTACGCGGAGACGCGGAGAACGCGGAGCACATATTCATTTGTCATTCCCGCGAAAGCGGGAACCCAGTAGCGCGTCCGCGCGCGGAGTGACTCTCTGCATGCAGCCGTGCGCGCCACGAGTCCATTCGCTCCGCCGACGCGGGGCGGCTGGGTTCCCGCTTTCGCGGGAATGACAGGGATTGTTTGCTCCGAAATTCCGCGCGAGCTGCTTACGCCGCCCCCGGATAGTTGGGCGATTCGCGGGTCACCACCACGTCGTGAACGTGGCTTTCGCGCATGCCGGCGCCGGTGATGCGCACGAATTGCGCGCGTTTGTGCAGTTCTTCGATGGTGCGGCAGCCGGTGTAGCCCATCGCCGCGCGCACGCCGCCCACGATCTGGTGCACCACATTGGCGACCGGTCCCTTGTAGGGCACCTGGCCTTCCACGCCCTCGGGCACCAGCTTCAGCATGTCCTTCACTTCGGCCTGGAAGTAACGGTCGGCGCTGCCGCGCGCCATCGCGCCGACGCTGCCCATGCCGCGATAGCCCTTGTAGGAACGGCCCTGGTAGAGGAACACTTCGCCGGGGCTTTCTTCCGTGCCCGCGAGCAGCGAGCCCACCATCGCCACATGCGCGCCCGCGGCGAGCGCCTTGGCGAGGTCGCCCGAATAGCGGATGCCGCCGTCGGCGATGACGGGAACCCCGGCGTCGCGCGCCACCGACACGGCATCCATCACCGCGGTCAGCTGCGGCACGCCCACGCCCGCGACCACGCGGGTGGTGCAGATCGAGCCCGGCCCGATGCCGACCTTCACCGCATCGGCGCCCGCATCGATCAGCGCTTTCGCGCCGTCCGCCGTGGCCACATTGCCGGCCGCAACCTGTGTGTAGTTCGACTCGCGCTTGATGCGCCGCACCGTCTCGAGCACGCCCTTCGAATGGCCATGCGCGGTGTCGACGACGATCACGTCGCATTCGGCCTCGACCAGCGCGAGCGCACGCCTCACCCCGTCCTCGCCCACCGTCGTCGCCGCCGCGACGCGCAGCCGCCCGCGTTCGTCCTTGCAGGCGTCGGGATATTTCTGCGCCTTCTCGATGTCCTTCACCGTGATCAGCCCGACGCAGCGATAGGAATCGTCGACCACGAGTATCTTTTCGATGCGATGCTGATGGAGCAGGCGCTTG
This sequence comes from Rhizomicrobium sp., assembly GCA_036266955.1. Taxonomy (GTDB): domain Bacteria; phylum Pseudomonadota; class Alphaproteobacteria; order Micropepsales; family Micropepsaceae; genus Rhizomicrobium. The sequence goes on along the minus strand of DATAWY010000020.1, from coordinate 40,493 downwards.
GCTTCCTCCGCGCCGACCCCTTCGCGCACGGTGACGAGATTGTTCTTCGTCATCAGTTCGGCCACGCCCTGGCGCGGATCGGTGGCGAAGCGCACGTCGCGGTTGGTGAGAATGCCGACGAGCCGGCCCGCGCCGTTGCGCGCGTCCTCCACCACCGGAATGCCGGAAATCCGGTAGCGCTCCATCAGCGCCAGCGCATCGGCCAGCGTCGCCGACGGCGCGATGGTCACCGGGTTCACCACCATGCCGCTTTCGAATTTCTTCACCCGGCGGACATGCTCGACCTGTTCCTCGATGCCGAGATTGCGGTGGATGACGCCCACGCCGCCTTCCTGCGCCATGGCGATGGCGAGCGCGGCTTCGGTGACGGTGTCCATCGCCGCGGAGACGAGCGGGATGCCGAGTTCCACGGTGCGGGTGAGGCGGGTGCGGGTGTCGACCTGGCCGGGCAGCACTTCGGAGGCTGCCGGAACCAGCAGCACATCGTCGAAGGTAAGCGCTTCGCGGATCGTCAGGGGGTCGCTCCGGTCAAGCCTTGGAGCGCCGAGCCTTTATCAGCGCCGCAGCGCCTGCGCAAGCACACGAATTTTCCTCCCCCGCGCTTGCGCGGGGGAGGTGCGGTCCCCGCGAAGGCGGGAAAGGGGGCGGTACAGGGGACGTGACGCGATGCGCGCGCCGACTCCCTCCGGTTTGCTTCGCTTCGCAAACCACCTTCCACGATGGGGGAGGAAAAACGGGGCGCATGCCCGGGTGTCAGTGCAAACATGAATGGATGTGTGGCGACGCCGGCTTGAAATGAGAACGAAGGTGTATTGGCCCCCGCGCATGGCCTCGATACGGTCAGCCAGATCGCGATCGACGACGACTGGTCGGCGCTCCGGTTCAAACGCATTCACAGGTGACACCGGCACCCGCCAATATCAGTTTCCCAATGAAAGAGTTGCGAGCAACGCGCAGCATTGCCTGGCGCGGACGATGCGGGTATCCCGCGCGAAGCGCGCAAAGCGTTCTTCCGCGCCCTCCGCGCAACCTCCGCGTACTCCGCGTTGAAATCTTTCTTGATGTTCGAGCCTTACGGGTTGAGCGGTGTCGGCGCCAGGGATTTGGCCAGGGGAACCCAGTAATTCCCGTGCCATCCGGCTGCGAGGTGATCGGCGTCTTCGTTGGGGAAGCCGCGGTGATCGAAGACGATCCTTGTGCTTGAACCCTCGCTGGCCAGCGCGAACTCCGCGATGGAATAAAGCCCCGGCGGCCAGTTGCCGGCGCGCCATGCCTGGACAAGACGCGCATTCGGCACCAGTTCGAGGTTGCGCCCGCTGATATAACCGCCGAACAGGGCGAAAGCCCCGCCGGGGCGCGCGTCGATCGCGGTGGGCGCGGTGCCGAGCATCGTCTGCATCGAGGAATTCATGGCCGCGCTGAGACGCACGATCCTGTCGAAGCCCTCCGCCGTCGTCAGCGCCCGATAGACGCGGCTCGCCGGCACGGCAATCACGACTTCCTGATGGATCGCCGCGTTCGAGCGCGACACTTCGGATGCGGGCGCCACGGCTTCGCCGGCTCCGGCGCGCGTGGCGGCCACAGCGCCCACGCCGGCAACGATCGCGCCCGCCAGCATCGAAATTTCTCGCCGGCTCACATGTTCCTGCGGCATCAGTCCCTCCCCGCTCAGGATTTGCCGGTTCAGAACACGGTGACAGGATATGTTCAACATAATATTCTGGACCGTCTAATTTGAGCGTGAAGGCGCGCGGAGAGCGACAGCATGCCTTATCCGGAAGGGCACAAGGCCAGGACGAGAGAGCGGATCGTCGAGAGCGCGCGACGCCTCTTCAATCGGCACGGCTTCGACGGCGTATCGATTGGTGCGATCATGGCCGCGGCCGGGCTCACGCACGGCGCCTTCTACAGTCATTTTCATAGCAAGAGCGACCTCTACACCGAAGTGCTGAGCTGCTTTTTCACCGATCCGAACTGGAAGAATTGCTGGGAAGGCGTCAGCGTCGACCTCGCCGGCCGCAATGCCGGCGCCGAGATCGTGCGGGCCTATCTGTCGCGGCAGCATTTCGAGAATGTCGAGAACTCCTGCCCGATGATCGCACTGCCGGGCGATGTCTCGCGCAGCGGCGACGGCGCCAAACGCGCCTTCGAGAAAGTGTTTGCGGCGATGGTCGGCGTGCTCGCGCGCGACACGGCCACGAAAGGAAAGGCGGCCCGGCAGAACGCCCAGGCGATCGCCGCGCTCTGCATCGGCGGCATGGTCGTCGCCCGCGCCATGGAAAACCGCGCCTCGGCCGACGAACTGCGCGACGCCTGCCAGGCGGTCGCGCTCAGGCTCGGCGACTGGACACGGCGTGGAGCACCCAGCCGGTGATCCTCGCGCGCGATTCGCAAGGACGAGAAGGTGGCGACGTCGCCGCGACCAGCGACCAGGACGGAGCTTAATTCCATGGGGAAGACCGGGCTAAGGACACGTAACAGCCATTCCAAAGCACCCAAAGAACTCGGTCAGTTTGCTTTTTTGATCGGGAAATGGCGGTTTGACGCGCGATTCAAATCCGCGAGCGGAGAATGGGAGACGTACCACGGAACCTGGACGGGCCGGTACATCCTCGACGGACGTGCCATCGCGGATGAATACAGGATGCTGGGTTCGGACGGGGAGATCGCCGTCCTTGGCGTGAACTTCCGGGTGTATGACGCGGCCAGGCAGGTCTGGAACATCAAGTGGCTGAACGCTCTCGATGGAACCTGGGCGGACCTGACATCGGAGGAGTTCGGGGGCGTCACGTTTGAAGGGCAATCCGTCAGCTATGTTTTTCGGGAACCATTGGGGGCGACCAGAGGCTGGGCGGAGGCGTATACAAGGGCGACCTATACAATCGTCTCACCGGCATTGTTCACCTGGCGCGGGGACAAGTCGGACGACAGGGCTGCCTGGAAGGAGTTCATGGCCGTCGAATGCCACCGTGCCGCCTGACTGCCGGCGCAAACAGCTCGTTGCTGTTCGCGCGCTTCCAGTCGCTCGACAACATCGGCGGCATCGGCGATTGCCGCCGCCATTCCGGCTGGATGCGGTGACGTCTTTGCAGTAGCGTCGATCATGTGGATGCGAAACCGCGAGGGCATTCTCGATGAAGACGGCCAAATGGTCCTTCCCTTTGCTGATTCTCATGCTTGTCGCCGCGGCGGCGATCGGCTTCGGCGCGTCCCGATTCCGGGACATCGGCACGATGGACAGGCTCACATCCGAGAGGGACCTGGCGCAGGATTGCCGCCGCTCCGGTTCATCTGTTCGCCCCTGCCCCGTCCTATACAGAAACACGAGAATTGTGTGGCGCGACAAGGTTGAGATCGTGCCGGCGCCGGATTCGAAACGGGCCGCGCAGATTGCACGGCTTTCGACCGAATTGGCTTCCGCCCGGGGCAGGCTCGGCGATCTGCAGACCGCGATGCTTGCACGCGATCGCCGGCGAAGCGATGCCCTGTGGCGCCGCGCAACCCGCGGATATCCCCTGCAGAACGGAACGATCGGACACCCCTATCGTACGTCCGCGAAATGTGCGCCGGGATATGTGGTCTTTTATGAGGCACCGCCGTCTTTCGGCAACATGGGCGTCCGCTCATCCGGGGATCCCAATGTCTGTTACGTGCGCGCAGGAATAGGGATTCACGGCAACGGCGTCGGGTTTCAGAGGACGCAAAGCCGGAGCTGAGGCGGCTGATGAAAGCGGCTGTCGTCGCGCGTCATGCAGCGCACGCGCCCGCGCGTTGGTGCGCACAAAGCCGTTGCAAGTGCCGTTCCTCGCGCCTAGCCTGATTTGGCATATTATGCCAATAGGGAGGCAGCCGATGCCCACGCGCAATGTCGTGCTTACGGAACAGCAGGAGAAGCTGGTCGAGCGTCTCGTCTCCTCCGGCCGCTATCAGAATGCCAGCGAAGTGCTGCGCGACGGGCTTCGCCTCATCGGATCCCGTGATGCAGAGGAAAAGGCGCATATCCGCGCGCTGCGGGAGGCGGCGCGGATTGGTATCGCGGATATCGAGGAGGGCCGCTTCCGCACGTTTGACTCACCGTCCGCTTTGCGCCGGCATCTGGCGTCGCTGGCCGATCAGGCGACGGAGCGCGGCAGGGGCCAGTGACGAAATGGACAGTGCGTATGGCGGCTGCGGCCGAGCGCGATTTTCAGGGCATTCTGGAGTGGACGGGAGAGCAGTTCGGACAGATTCAGGTTCGCGTCTACGCAGACACGATCATCGCAGCACTCGAAGCGCTGGCTTCGGGACCGGAAGCTGCCCGCGCAAAGCCGCGCAGCGAAATCCTGCCGGGCCTGTTTTCGCTTCACACCGCCCGCGACGGGCGAAAAGGGCGACACCTTGTTCTTCTTCGGGTTGACCGGGAGCGGAACGTCGTGGAAGTCCTGCGGTTTCTTCACGACTCGATGGACCTCGCACGGCATCTGCCCGAAGACCGTTCCGGGCTTTGAGATTGCGAACATATTCACTGCCGCTGCCTGGCGGATCGATAGTCAAGCAGTTGGGCAATGAAGCGGTGGACAGGATCGTAAGTTTCACCGCATCCGAGCCCCAGATACGTGCCCATCTCCAATCTCGAACCACGTTTCGCATTCAATTTGGTTTCTTGTAGAAGTCTGGTTCGAGGGCCCGCAAACCCGATCAACAAAGAGCCAAAATGACCTACACCGCACCCATCGCCGACATGCGCTTCGCCGCCACCAGGCTGGCGGGCTTCGCCGAGATTGCCGGTCTGCCCGGCGGGGAGGAGTTGAGCGAGGACCTGCTCGCCTCGATCCTGGAACAGGGCGGCAGGTTTGCGGCCGGCGTGCTGGCTCCGCTCAACCGGGTCGGCGACCGGCAGGGGTCGCGGCTGGAAAACGGCGTGGTCCGCGCGCCCGACGGCTGGAGCGACGCCTATCGCGCCTTTGTCGAAGCGGGGTGGAACGCCGTGCCGTTCGAGCCGCGCCATGGCGGGCAGGGCCTGCCCTGGCTGGTGGCCGTGGCGCTTCAGGAAATGTGGCATTGCGCGAGCATGGCGTTCGCGCTGTGCCCGATGCTGACGCAGGCCGCGGTGGAGGCGATCGGCCATCACGGCTCGCGCGCGCTCAAGGAGCGGTTCCTGCCCAAAATGATCTCGGGCGCATGGACCGGCACGATGAACCTGACCGAATCGCAGGCCGGTTCCGATCTCGCCGCCGTCCGTACGCGCGCGGTCCGCGAGAACGGCCACTATCGGATCACCGGCCAGAAAATCTTCATCACCTATGGCGACCACGAGCTTGCGGAAAATATCGTCCATCTGGTCCTGGCGCGGCTGCCCGACGCCCCGGCGGGGGTGAAAGGCATCTCGCTGTTCGTGGTGCCGAAATATCTCGTCGACGAGGACGGATCGATCGGCGCGCACAACGATCTGCGCTGCGTGTCGCTCGAGGAGAAGATGGGCATCCACGCGAGCCCGACGGCGGTGATGTCCTATGGCGACAATGGCGGCGCGCTCGGCCTCATCGTCGGCGAGGAGAACAAGGGCCTCCAGTACATGTTCACCACCATGAACAACGCCCGGCTGTCGGTGGGGCTGGAGGGCGTGGGCATCGCCGAGCGCGCCTTGCAGAAAGCCGCCTCCTTCGCGCGGGAACGGGTGCAGGGCCGGGACATGGCGGGCCACAGCCCCAAGCCCGTCACCATCATCCATCACCCCGACGTCCGGCGCATGCTGCTGACGATGCGGGCGCTGACGGAAGCGAGCCGCGCGCTCGCCTATTTCGCGGCCGGCAAGCTCGATCTGAGCCGGCGCCATCCCGACGCGGCCGTCCGCCATAGGGCGCAGACCGTGGCCGACCTGCTCGTTCCCGTGGTCAAGGGCTGGGGGACGGAAGTGGGCTCCGAAACCGCCTCGCTCGGCGTCCAGGTGCATGGCGGCATGGGCTATATCGAGGAAACCGGCGCGGCGCAGTTCATGCGCGATGCCAAGATCGCGGAGATCTACGAAGGCACCAACGGCATCCAGGCCAACGACCTGATCGGCCGCAAGCTGACGCGCGACGGCGGCGAGACGGCGAAAGCCTTCATCGCCGAGATGCGCGGGCTGGACGGCGAACTGGCCGCGGCCAGGGCCAATCTGGCACAGCTTCGCTTTGCCTTGGGCGAAGGGCTCACTTCACTTGAGAGCGTGACGGACTGGATTCTCGCGCGCCAGCGCGAAGAGCCGCGCGACGCGGCTGCCGGTGCGATGTCGTATCTGCGCCTGTGGGGCACGGTTTGCGGGGGCTGGCTGATGGCCAGAGCCGCGATTGCGGCCAAGGCCAATCTGGCCGTGGGCGAAGGCGATCCGCAATTCCTGCGCGCCAAGATCGTCACCGCGCGCTTCTACGGCGAGCAGATTCTACCCCGCGCCTCGAGCCTCGCCGCCGCGGCAACGGCGGGCGCCGGCACGCTCATGGAGATGGACGACGCCGCGTTTTGAGCGCGTGGGCGGCAGTGTGGCGTCGCACGGGCACTGTCATCCCCGGCGAGCGGCGCAGCCGCGAGGGAAGGGGACCCAGGTGCCTGCCACACCACGGATACCGATCGTGTTGCACCGCCTGGGTCCCCTTCCCTCGCTTCGCTCGCCGGGGATGACAGGCTGAGATGTGTGAGTATCGTAGGTTCTCGTAAGGGAGCAGAAGAGTGTAATCCGGTGGGTGCGGGTACTATATTGCGTTCGAGGAGCAGGCCGTGAACGACACAGCAATTTCGAAACGGGCTGATGCGGGCCATCCCGTGCCTACGCGGGAACCGGCGCACGCACACAAAGCGCGCAACAAGATCCGGTTCGTCACGGCGACGAGCCTGTTCGACGGGCATGACGCCGCTATCAACATCATGCGCCGGATACTTCAGGCGTCCGGGGCGGAAGTGATTCATCTGGGCCACAACCGCTCGGTGGACGAGGTCGTTACCGCCGCCATCCAGGAGGACGTGCAGGGCGTGGCCATCAGCTCCTATCAGGGCGGCCACGTCGAATATTTCAAATATGCCGTCGACCTGCTGCACGAACGCGGGGCGGGGCGGATCAAGATTTTCGGCGGCGGCGGCGGTGTCATCACGAAGGACGAGATGGCGGAACTGCACGCCTATGGCGTCGAGCGCCTCTATTCCCCCGAAGACGGACAGCGCCTGAGCCTGCAGGGAATGATCGACGACATGATGGCGCGCGCCGATTTCGATCCGACCGACGACGGCGCGGTAGACATCCGGACATTGCCCACGCCGGGCTGGCGGCCGCTCGCGCGCTTCATCACCCGGCTCGAGCACGGAAGGATCGACCCGGGCGTGCTCGCGGGCACGTCCGGCGCGCGCGACAACAACAGGCCCATGCCGATCGTCGGCATCACGGGCACCGGCGGCTCGGGCAAATCATCCCTGTGCGACGAGCTGATCCGCCGCTTCCGCCTCGACAGCGACGAGTTCAAAATCGCGGTACTTGCGATCGATCCCTCGAAGAAAAAAACCGGTGGTGCGCTGCTGGGCGATCGCATTCGCATGAACGCGATCAACGCCGCGCAAATCTACATGCGCTCGATCGCGACACGACACTCCGAGAACGAAGTGCCGAAATTCGTTCCCGCCGCCGTGGAGGCCTGCCGCGCCGCCGGCTTCGATCTCGTCATCGTGGAGACGCCCGGCATCGGCCAGGGCAATGCGGCGATCGCCGACCTCGCGGATGTGTCGCTCTATGTCATGACGCCGGAATTCGGCGCGGCCTCGCAGCTCGAAAAAATCGAGATGCTGGATTGCGCCGATCTCGTTGCCATCAACAAATTCGATCGCAGGGGCGCCGAAGACGCGCTGCGCGACGTCCGCAAGCAGGTCCAGCGCAACCGCCAGGCCTTCACCCGGCCGCTCGAAACCATGCCCGTCTATGGCGCCATCGCGGCACGTTTCCAGGACGATGGCGTGACGGGGCTTTATCTGGGCTTGCGCGACCTTCTGCAGGAGAAGGGCTTTGCCGTACCGCCGAGCCGGTTCGAGAGCCGAGCCGGCCATGTTCCCTCGCCGAGGCCCGCCATCGTACCGCCGGCGCGCCAGCGTTACCTGGCCGAGATCGCCACGGAAGTACGTAATTATCACGCGACCGTCACGGCCCAGTCGGGGCTCGCGCGCGAAATTCAACAGCTGAAAGCCTCACGGCGCATGCTCGAGGCGGAGGGCTCAAACGGCGAAGCGCTCGTTCCACTGATCGTCGAACGCGAGGAGCGCCAGGACCTCCGCGCGCGCAAGCTGATCGAGAACTGGCCGGCCATGCGCGAACGCTATTCCGGCGACGACTTCGTCGTAAAGGTCCGCGACAGGGAGATTCGCACGCGTCAGGTGAGCGTCACCCTGTCGGGCACGCGTGTGCGCAAAGTGGCGCTGCCGCGCTACGAGGATCACGGCGAGTTGCTCGGCTGGATCCTGCGGGAAAACGTTCCGGGCGCCTTTCCTTATACGGCGGGCGTCTTTCCGTTCAAGCGCGAAGGCGAGGATCCCACGCGCATGTTCGCGGGCGAGGGCGATCCTTTCCGCACCAACGCGCGGTTCAAATTCCTGTCGAAGGATTCGGACGCGAAACGGCTTTCGACGGCCTTCGATTCGGTGACGCTCTACGGCTGGGACCCCGACGAGCGGCCGGACATCTACGGCAAGATCGGCAATTCCGGCGTCTCCATCGCCACGCTGGACGACATGAAGGCGCTCTATGCGGGCTTCGACCTCTGCGCGCCGTCGACCTCCGTCTCGATGACGATCAACGGCCCGGCGCCGATGTTGCTCGCCATGTTCTTCAACACCGCGATCGACCAGCAGCTGGAGAAATTTGCGGCCGACAACGGCCGCCAGCCGAGCGCCGACGAGGCGGCGCGGATTCGCGAAACCACGCTCGAAACGGTGCGCGGTACCGTGCAGGCGGACATTCTGAAGGAAGACCAGGGCCAGAACACCTGCATCTTCTCGACCGAATTCGCATTGAAGATGATGGGCGACATCCAGGAATATTTCGTCCATCACAAGGTGAAGAATTTCTACTCGGTTTCCATCTCCGGCTATCACATCGCCGAGGCCGGAGCCAATCCGATCTCCCAGCTCGCCTTCACGCTGGCGAACGGCTTCACCTTCGTGGAGTCCTATCTCGCGCGCGGCATGAAGGTCGATGATTTCGCCCACAATCTGTCGTTCTTCTTCTCCAATGGAATGGATCCGGAATATACGGTGATCGGCCGCGTGGCGCGGCGCATCTGGGCCGTCGCCATGCGCTTCAAATATGGTGCGGGCGAACGCTCCCAGAAGCTGAAATATCACATCCAGACCTCGGGCCGCTCGCTGCACGCCCAGGAGATGGATTTCAACGACATCCGCACCACCCTTCAGGCGCTCATCGCGATCTACGACAATTGCAACAGCCTGCACACCAACGCCTTTGACGAAGCCTATACGACGCCGACGGAGAACTCGGTGCGCCGCGCCATGGCCATCCAGATGATCATCAACCGCGAATGGGGGCTCGCCAGGAACGAGAACCCCAATCAGGGCTCGTTCATCATCGACGAGCTGACGGACCTGGTCGAAGAAGCGGTGCTGCGGGAATTCGAGCGCATCGCCGAACGCGGCGGCGTGCTCGGTGCGATGGAGACGGGTTATCAGCGCGGCAGGATTCAGGAGGAGAGCCTCTTCTACGAACAGAAGAAACACGACGGCAGCCTGCCGATCATCGGCGTCAACACCTTCATCAATCCGCACCAGCAGGCGCTGCCGGCGCCGCCGCTGCAGCGTTCGACGACGGGAGAGAAGGACAGCCAGATCGTGCGGCTGCGCGATTTTCAGCGCGCGCATGGCGACGAGTCGCCCGCGACGCGCGAGCGCCTGCGCCAGGCCGTGATCCGCAACGAGAATGTGTTCGACGTGTTGATGGATGCGGTGCGCGTCTGTTCGCTGGGACAGATCAGCGACACGCTGTTCGAGGTCGGCGGCCAGTACCGGCGGAACATGTGAATCTTTCCCATATACGCGCGGCGATCGCGGCGCGCGGTCTGTCCTGGCGCGGCGCGTTCCATCCGCTGCCGGAGGATTTGCCGGATATTTGTGAGACCGGCACGCTCGTTCTCACCGGATTCACGGGCCGCGAAAACTGGGACTGTTTCAAGACCTCACCGGAAGCCGCGGATGGCGAGCCCGGTGCTCTCGACCGCTGGTCGCGGCGCGTCATCGGCGCGCTCGCACAGGATCTCGATGGGAAGGCGCTGTTTCCTTTCGTGGGTCCGCCCTGGCTGCCGTTTCAGCGCTGGGCGCGGAAGGCCGAGCCGCTCCATCCATCGCCGCTCGGCATGCTGATCCATCCCGACTGGGGCTTGTGGCATGCATGGCGCGGCGCGCTGGCTTTCCCCGAACGCTTCGATCTGCCGCCCCCCGATCTCCGCCCGAGCCCTTGCGACAGCTGCGCAGCCAAGCCCTGCCTGACCGCCTGCCCGGTCGGCGCCTTTACGCGTGACCGATACGACGTCGCGGTCTGTGTCGCCCATATCGAAAGCGAACGTGGCACCGACTGCATGGAACAAGGCTGCCGCGCCCGCCGCGCCTGCCCCGTCGGCGCGGCGCATCGCTACAGCCACGAACAAGCAAATTTCCACATGCGCGCCTTCCGCCGCGCGCAACGTAACGCTGGTCATTATCCCTGATTCATTCGACACAAAAAAGCTTGTCATTCCCTCGCCTGGCTTCGCCAGGCGAGGGAATGACAGTGGAAAGTGCGGATCATCATGTCGAATTAAAAATGCTCTGTTGGGTCCACACACCAATGATTTCCTCCAATGCATTAAGCCCGTCGGTAATACAGGCGGGGCCGGGCTGGAGGATGATCGCGGATTTGATTTCGCGGAGGTCGTCGTTGCGGACCGCGGGTACGTCGGAAAAGCCGGGGCGCGCCTTCACTTTCGCCGTCGAAAATTTCTTGCCGCACCAGGAACCGATGATGATATCCGGCGCTGCGGCGATGACATCGTCGCAAGATACAATACGATCTTTCGCACCGCCTTGTTTGGCGCGCTCGGGAAAGACATCGATGCCCCCCGCAATCTCCACCAGTTCCGATACCCAGCCGATGCCGGAGATCAGCGGATCGTCCCACTCTTCAAAGAACACTTTCGGCCGGCGCGAACGTTTCGAACAACGCTCGCGGACTTCCGCCAGCCGCGTTTCCATCTGGCTTGCCAGAGCGGCGGCTTTCGCATCGGCGCCCACCATCGCACCGAGCATTCGCATCATTTCGAGAATGCCGGCAATGCTGCGCTGATTGAAGGCATGGACCTGAAGACCGCGCCGGATCAGCTCGGCAACGATGTCCGCCTGGAGATCGGAAAAGGTGAGAACCAGATCGGGCTGCAGCGCCAGGATCTTTTCCACATTCGCCGAGGTAAAGGCGCTGACTCGCGGCTTGTCGCGCCGCGCCTCCGGCGGCCGCACGACATAGCCGGACACGCCGACAATGCGGTCCTGCTCGCCCAGCAGATAGAGCGTCTCGACCGTCTCTTCGGTCAAACAGACGATGCGGCCGGCTGGAAACATGGCAAGGTTCCGCTTTCAATAACGCGGCCGTCCAAATACGCGGCGCCGCCGGTCCTTCAATATTTCTCTTGCCGCATTATGTCCCGGCATGCCGCTGACCCCGCCGCCGGGGTGGGTGCCGGAGCCGCACATGTAGAGGCCGGGTATGGGACTGCGGTAGTTGCCGTGTCCGAGTACCGGACGGGCGGAAAAGAGCTGATCGAGCGAGAGCGTGCCGTGCATGATGTCGCCGCCGACGAGGCCGAGGATTCGTTCCAGATCGAGCGGGCTTAGGGCGGAGCGCGCGATCACCGACTGCCTGAAACCCGGCGCATAACGCTCCACCGTTTCGATCATCAGATCCGCGACCTCGTCCTTGCGCGCGTCCCATGAGGTTCCGTCGGGAAGCTCCGGGGCGACATGCTGGCAGAACAGGCTCGCGACCTGGCAGCCTGCGGGTGCGAGGCTGTCGTCGACCACAGAAGGGATCAGCATCTCGACGATCGGCGATTTTGACCAGCCCAGCGCGCGCGCATCGGCATGGGCGCGGTCCATATAGGCGAGGCTCGGCGCGATGATGATGCCGGCGGTGAGGTGATCGCCCGCTTCCGGCAGGCAGGAAAAGCGCGGCAGGGCGGAAAGCGCCACGTTCATCCGGAAGGTCGCGGAGGCGCAGCGGTAATTCCCGATGCGGGCGCGAAAATCGGGCGGCAACAGCTCCGGCGCGACAAGCCTGCCGAACAGCAGTTTGGGACTAAGGTTGGAGGCGACGGCGCGTGCCCGGAAGGTCTCGCCCGAGGCGGTGACCACGCCGGCCGCACGGCCTGACTCGAGGACTACTTCGCGAACCTCGGCTCGCGTGCGGATGTCGACGCCCGCCCCCCGGCATGCCGCCGCCATGGCCTGCGTGATCGCTCCCATGCCGCCCATGGCATGGCCCCAGCTGCCCCGGACGCCGTTTACCTCGCCCAGGGCGTGATGCAGGAGGACATAGGCCGTGCCCGGCCCGTAGGGGCTCGCGTAATTCCCGACGATGGCATCGAAGCCGAACACCGCCTTGACCGGATCGCTTTCGAACCATTCGTCGAGAATATCGCCCGCCGAACGCCCGAACAGCTCGAGCAGATCGCGCTGCGCCACCGTGCCGAGCTTGCCGAGCCGTCGGGCCAAGCTGCCGGCGGCGACCAGTTCCGCGAGCGCGTCCGTCCAGCGCGTTTCTATGAGTTTCGGCGGGGTCGTGAGCAGCGTACCGCGCACGGCATCGGCGACGGCGCCGAGGCGCGACGTGAATTCATCGAGGCGCGCCGCATCGCGCGCGGAAAATTTCGCCACTTCCGCTTTGGTGCGCCCCGGCCCCGTGGCCAGATAGTCGCGATCGTTTAGCGGCAGGAAGTTCTGCAGCCGGCGCGCGACGATCCGCAGGCCGTGCTGCGCAAGCGACATTTCGGCGATGATTTTGGGATGGAGCAGGGAAACCGTGTAGCTGGCGGTCGAATTGCGAAACCCCGGCGCAAAGACTTCCGTGACCGCGGCGCCTCCCACGATTTCGCGCCGTTCAAGAACGGTGACCCTGAGGCCCGCGCGCGCGAGATAAAAGGCGCACACCAGCCCGTTGTGGCCGCCCCCGATGATGACAATGTCGACGTCGGGCGCCATGGGTTGGTGCGGACTTCCTTCACGACAGCATGAAGGGCAAGGCCAGTGCTATAGCCTCGCCGGACGGACTTCCACAGGGCCACGATGGGCAGTCGGACGCTGGTTGCTAGGTATCGGCCTTGTCCGGCGGCGCCGATGCGGGCGGCCCGCCTTCCTGCCCGCCGGCAAGTGCCTTGCGCCGCGCCGCTTTCTCGGCGCGCCTCTCGGCTTTCTCTTCGCTTTTTGACTTCTGGGTCCGCTCGCGCTGCAGCCGCTCGAACGAGTAGTTGGGAGTTCTCGGTGCCATGTTTACCCTCGTGCCTCACGCTGTAAGCCTTTCCGCGCGACTTGTCAGGCACAAATCACCGTTTCGCTTCCGCCATTGGGCGGCTTCGCCTATAGGCGGCCCATGATTGAAGGTCTTGCCATCGGCGACGTCACGATCCGGGGCCGCGTTTTCATCGCCCCGATGACCGGCGTGTCCGATCTGCCGTTCCGCCGCGCCGCGTCGAAACTGGGTGCGCCTTACGTCGCCACCGAAATGGTGGCCTGCGAGGCCTTCGCGCAGGCGCGCCCGGATGTCCTGCGCCGCGCCGCCGTAGGCGATGGCCTGTCGCCGATGGTCATGCAGCTCGTGGGGCGGGAGCCGCACTGGGTCGCGCAGGCCGCGAAACTCTCCGCCGATGCGGGCGCCGACATCATCGACCTCAACATGGGCTGCCCGGCAAAGGAGGTGACGGGGGTTCTCTCCGGATCGGCGCTGATGCGCGATCTCGAACTCGCCGAACGGCTGATTGCGGCGGCCGTGCAGGCAACGGCGCGGCCGGTCACGCTGAAGATGCGGCTGGGCTGGGACAATGACAGCCGCAACGCGCCGGAGCTCGCCGCCCGCGCCGAATGCTGCGGCGTCATGGCGGTGACGGTTCACGGGCGCACGCGCGCGCAATTCTACAAGGGCGAGGTCGACTGGCGTGCCGTGGCGGAGGTGAAATCGGCGGTCCGCATTCCGGTGATCGTCAATGGCGATGTCGTCGATGTGCAGACCGCTCGTGTGGCGCTCGAGCAATCCGGCGCGGACGCGGTGATGATCGGACGCGGCGCCTGCGGCAGGCCGTGGCTTGCACCGACGCTCGGCACGGCGCTCGCGACCGGAAGGGAGGTGTCGGAACCCGACTCGTGCGAGCGGCTTGGCATCGTGCTCGACCATCTGCGCGACAGCGTGACTTTCTATGGCGACAGCCAGGGCCTCAGGATTTTCCGCAAGCACCTCGCGCGCTATGTCGAAACTGCGCCTTTCCCCATCGATCACGGCAAACGCAGCGCCGCCAGATCCGCCCTGTGCCGGATGACATCCGCCGCCGATGTGGAAGCCGCGCTCACGGCCCTGTGGTCCGGCGAGCCGCTGCGACTCGCCGCCTGAGCAAGTTCATTTGTTTCATCACGAAGGGCCACCAAGAGCAGGGAAGATCACAACGAGACAGTGAGGCAATGGGAAAGAATTGGCGCGCAAACGCCCGCAACATCTCACTGCCTCACTGTCTCATTGTAAGTCTTCTTTGTGTTCTTTGTGGTGAAACTACCTGTCAGGATCCGTGCTATTGCCGCTCAAGTTCCTCGCGCAGCATTTCCAGTTCGAGCCAGCGCGACTCGGCCGTGGCGAGGCCAGACTGCGCGGCGGCGAGCTTTGCCGAGAGGGCAGCGAAGCCGTCCGGATCGCGTGCGTACAATGTAGCTTCCGAGAGATTCACATGGAACGCTGCGATTTCCTTTTCGAGTTCCACCATGCGCGCCGGCAATGATTTCAATTCATGTTGCTCGGTGAAGCTCAGTTTCCGCCGCGGTGTTTCGGCTCTGCGCCGCTCCTTTGGCGCAGGCGAGCCCGGAGCTTTCGTTTTCGGCGCGGCCCGAGCCTCGACTCCTTGTCCGCGCTGGGCCAGCATGTCGGTGTAGCCGCCGGCATATTCCACGAAACGGCCGTCGCCCTCGGCCATCAGCAGCGACGTCGCCACCCGGTCGAGGAAATCGCGGTCGTGACTGACGACCAGCACGGTGCCGGCATGGCTGGCCAGCATTTCCTCGAGCAGATCGAGAGTCTCCAGATCGAGATCATTGGTCGGCTCGTCGAGCACCAGAAGATTGGACGGGGCGGCCAGCGCTTTCGCGAGCAGCAGCCGCGCGCGCTCCCCGCCCGACAGCACGCGCACCGGCGTACGCGCCTGCGCCGGCGTGAAGAGAAAATCCTTCAGGTAACTGACGACATGCCTCGGTTCGCCGCCCACGAACACGGTATCGCTGCCGCCGCCGGTCAGTACCCCGCCGACCTGCGTGTCGGGATCGAGCGCGACGCGGTCCTGATCGAGCATGGCCATGTGCACATTCGCGCCGATCTTCACGGTGCCAGTGTCCGGTTGCAGCCGGCCTGCCAGCATGTTGATCAGCGTCGTCTTTCCGGCGCCGTTTGCACCGACCACGCCCACACGATCACCCCGCAGCACGCGAACCGAAAAGTCGCGAACTATCACCCTGTCGCCCCAGGATTTCGAGATTCGCCGCGCTTCGATGACGCACGTGCCGCCTTCATCGGCCTCGCTGGCCTCGAGCTTCACATTGCCGGTGACGCGGAGCTGCTCGCGGCGGCCCTGGCGCAATTCGCCGAGGCGGGCGAGGCGTCCGACATTGCGCTTGCGCCGCGCGGTCACGCCATAGCGGATCCAATCCTCTTCCATCGCGATTTTGCGGTCGAGCTTGTGACGTTCGATCTCTTCCTGCGCCAGGGTCTGGTCGCGCCAGCCTTCGAAATGTTTGAAGCCCCGCTCGAGCCGCCTTGTGCAACCACGGTCGAGCCACAGGGTCGCGCGCGACAGCTTTTCGAGGAAACGACGGTCATGGCTGATCAGCACGAGCGCGCCGGAGAGGCCCGAAAGTTCTTCCTCGAGCCATTCGATGGCCGGAAGATCGAGATGGTTGGTCGGCTCGTCGAGCAGGAGAATGTGCGGCATCGGGGCCAGCACGCCGGCCAGCGCCGCGCGGCGCGCCTCTCCGCCCGACAGCAGCTCGGGATTCTCATTTCCGGTCAATCCGAGATGGCCGAGCAGATAGAAGGTGCGGCTGGTATCGTAGCCCTCGCCCAGTCCGGCTTCGACATAGTCCCGTGTCGTCGCGAAGCCGGACAGGCTGGGCTCCTGCGGCAGGTAGCGGATGGCGACGCCGGGCTGCACGAAACGGCTTCCGGCATCCGGCTCGATCAGCCCTGCCGCGATCTTGAGCAAGGTCGATTTGCCGGAGCCGTTGCGCCCGACAAGGCAAAGCCGCTCGCTTTCGCTCACCGACAGTTCCGCGGCGTCGAGCAGCCGGGTATCGCCGAAGCGAATCGCGATGTCCTTGAGCAGCAGCAGGGGCGGAGCCATTGCCGGTCTGTAGCATGTGAATCTGAACCTGAAAGAGCACAGGACCGCCCGACGCCGAATCCGTTGACGACCGGTAAATATTTCAACTTTTCCGGTTAACCGGACTGAAATTTAATTCCGGTAGGACGTTTGAAGCGACTTACAGCGTCCAATTTCCGCAATGCCGACCACCCGCCCGCATGCCCGGCCCATCGCGATCATCGTCGCGACCATCCTCATACTGGGCGCGGCGATCTATGCGGTGCTGATGACGATCGCGCGCGTGGGCGACGCACATCAGCGCGACATCGAGGAGCGCGTCATCGAATCCGCGCTCGACCAGCAGCGCACGAAGCTTGCCGGCATGATGGTGCAGCAGGCCTATTGGGATGCCGCCTACGACGCCGTCGGCGCGCATACGGACATCAAATGGGTTGACGCGAATCTGGGCTTCTCGGCCGAAACCGCAGGCGTTCCGGTTACGGCCATTCTCGATGCCCGGGGACGCGTCGTCTACCGCTTCACTGCGCGCGCCGATAGAAACCAGGCGGCGGATCTGCAATCAAGCTCTTCCCTTGCAAGGCTAGCGCTGCGGGCGCAGGCTGCGCCCGCGCTCCCGCCCGCGCCCCGGACCGCGTTCGTGCACATCGGGAAGGCGGAATTTCTTGGTGCCGCCCAGCGCATCGTTCCCAATGATGCCCGTGCAGCGCATCCCCTCTCGCGCCACTATGTCCTGACCTATCTCCTGCCCGTGGACTCATCCCTGCTCCGCGGCCTTCAATCGGGATTCGACGTGTCATCGCTTGCCGTTTCCGGATCGCCGCGCCCCGGACGGGCCCGTGTCGCACTCGTCGATACTGACGGCATGCCGCTCGCATGGCTGAGTTGGCAGTCGGCGCGGCCCGGCCAGGATTTCGCGAATGCGGCCGCACCGTTCGCCATTGGTTGTTTCATCCTGCTGGCGGCACTTCAGCTGACCGTGCTGCGGTGGTGGATGCAGACCGCGCGGCGCATGCACGATGAGAGCGTGGCCAGGGCCGCCTTCATGGCCAATATCAGCCACGAACTGCGAACCCCGCTGAACGCCATCATCGGATTTTCCGACTGCATGGTCGGCGAGATGTTCGGGCCGCTCAGCGCGCGCTACCGGGAATACGCACATGACATCAAGACGAGCGGGCAGCTGCTACTGGGCCTCGTCAACGATGTGCTCGACCTGACCCATCTGAACAACGCTGCGGATATTCCCATGGCGCCGGTCCGAATGGGAGACTCCCTTGACGGCGCGGTTCGCATGCTGCGCGAATATGCGAAGGCCGACGGCATCTCGGTCGATTATGTCGACAGCTCGGAAAGCGCCGAGGTCGCCGCGAACGAGAAGTCGCTCAGCCAGATCCTCCTCAATCTCGGCTCCAACGCGGTGAAATTCAGCCCTATGCGATCCTCCATCGATGTCCTGCTGCGCCGCGGACCGGATTGCGTCGAACTCGTCGTGCGGGACCGCGGCGTCGGCATTCCGCCGGAGAAGCTGCGTCTCGTCGGTCAGCCCTTTTACCAGGCACATCCCGGCACGGCACGGAAGCCCGGCAGCGGTCTGGGCCTGGCGATCGTCAAGAAGCTGACGGGGCGGCTCGGCGGCGAATTCTCGATCGTCAGCGTGGTGGGCGCGGGCACCACGGTGACTGTGCGCCTGCCCCGGCTGCACTCCGCCTCCGAGCCGGACCGCGCCCGCGCGGCATAGATTTCCTGGGACCGCAGGCGTGTCCCGCCCGCAGTTTTGCTATCGTGAGAGAGATGCGGGCAGGATGGTCGGATCAAGCCCGACCACAGGTGCCCTCGGTCCCAGGAGGGGATGAATGACGTTCAGAGGCTTCCCCAAGGATTTCTTCGCCTTTTTCCGCGAGTTGAAAGAGAACAACGAACGGGCATGGTTCGAATCGAACAAGCAGCGGTTCCGCGATTCGGTGCAGGCGCCGATGAGCGATTTCATCGCCGCGATGGCACCGAGGCTCGCGAAGGTGTCGAAGCATTTCACCGCCGATCCGCGCCCGAACGGCGGGTCGATGTTCCGCATCTATCGCGACGTGCGCTTTGCGAAGGACAAGCGTCCGTACAAGGAGCATGCCGCCTGTCACTTCCGCCATGCGCTCGGCAAGGACGCGCACGCGCCCGGCTTCTACATGCATTTCGCGCCGGACGAAGTGTTCTTCGGCGGCGGATTGTGGATGCCGCCGCCGGATGCGTTGGCGAAGATTCGGGAGTCCATTGCGGGGAAATCCGCCACCTGGAAGAAGGTGCTGGAGAACGCGAAATTCCGCGCGCATTTCGGCACGGTGCGCGGCGAGGCGCTGACCCGCCCCCCGCGCGGGTTCGATCCCGGACATCCCTTAATCGAAGATATCAAGAAGAAAAGCTTCTACGCCATGCGCGAGAAGACACCGAAGCTCGCCGGCTCGCCTGCGCTCATCGACGAAGTGGCCGACACCTTCGCTTCGCTCAGCCCGCTGATGAAATTCCTCTGCAGCGCACTCGATGTTCCGTATTAGCTGGCCCCCTCCAGAAGGAAGATTTTAGCGCGGAGGGCGCGAAGGATGCGCAAAGGACGCGGAGAACTGTCGCGCGCGAAGCGCGCAAAATCTGCCCCTGCGTCCTCCGCGCATCCTCCGCGCCCATCGCCTTGATCTTGCTGTTCCCTCACACAGGGCTCAGTCTTTAACCGGTTGAGGGACTGACCGTTCGTGACCGAACATTTCGACGTGCTGATCGTGGGCGCGGGGCTTTCGGGCATCGGCGCGGCGCACCATCTGCAGCAGCGCTGCCCGCACAAGACCTACGCCATCCTCGAAACCCGCAACGCCATCGGCGGCACCTGGGATTTGTTCCGCTATCCCGGCATCCGCTCGGATTCCGACATGTACACGATGGGCTATTCCTTCCGCCCCTGGACCAATCCGAAAGCCATCGCGGACGGCCCATCCATCCTCAACTACATCCGTGACGCAGCCAAGGAGTCCGGCATCGACCATCACATCCGCTTCCATCACCGGGTCACGCGCGCGGAGTGGTCGTCGGCGGATGCGCGCTGGACCGTCGAAACAAAGCGCAAAGCGCTGCAGGACAGCGCGCCGGACGAGACCGTTTGCTTCACCTGCAATTTCCTCTTCATGTGCTCGGGTTACTACCGCTACAGCGCGGGCTACCTGCCGGAGTTCGCCGGTACGGGTCAGTTCAAGGGCCGGATCGTCCATCCGCAGAAATGGCCCGGGAATCTCGATTACGCCGGCAGGCGCGTGGTCGTGATCGGTAGCGGCGCCACGGCGGTGACGCTGGTGCCGGAGATGGCGAAGACCGCGGCGCATGTGACCATGCTGCAGCGCTCGCCGACCTACATCGTCTCGCGGCCCGAACAGGATCCGGTGGCGAACTGGCTGCGGCGCCACCTGCCGGCCAAAGCGGCTTATCTGATCACCCGCTGGCGGCTGGTGCTGCTGGGCATGTGGTTCTACCGTCTGTGCAAGAAAAAGCCCGACCACGTGAAGGCGCTGATCGCGAAAGGTGTGCGCGCCGAGCTTGGCGAGGATTACGAAGTCGCGACTCATTTCACGCCGCGCTACAATCCGTGGGACCAGCGGCTCTGCCTTGTGCCCGACGCCGATCTCTTCCGCACCATCAGGAGCGGCCGCGCCGCGATCGTCACCGATCAGATCGAGACCTTCACCGAGCGTGGACTGAAGCTCAAGTCCGGTGGGGAGCTGGACGCCGATGTCATCATCACCGCCACGGGCCTGGTGCTTGAGGTTCTGGGAGGCATGGAAGTGAGTGTCGACGGAGAGAAGATCGATTTTTCGCAGACGCTGAACTATCGCGGCGCGATGTACAGCGGCGTGCCCAATCTCGCCTCCGCCTTCGGCTATACCAACGCCTCCTGGACCCTGAAATGCGACCTCACCTGCGAATATGTCTGCCGGCTGCTCAGCACCATGGACCGGCAGGGCTTCCGCCAGGTCACGCCCGTGAACCGCGATCCCGCGATGGGCACCGAGCCCTTTGTGGACTTCTCCTCGGGCTACTTCCAGCGCGCGATCGCCCGCCTCCCCAAACAGGGCACCAGGCGCCCCTGGAAGCTCTACCAGAACTACGCGCTCGATATCCTCAGCCTCCGCTACGGCCGCCTCACCGACGGCGTGCTGGAGTTTTCGAACCCGGTGAAGACAGGGCTTGTGAAACGTGCGGCTTAGAGCTCAGTGACGCCCGAATGGAAGGATCGAACATTGGCACGCGATGAAGACGCTGCTCGCGAAGAGCGAATTGTAATGGAAATCGTCGTCGATGCGCACGATTCCGGCGAACGTGCGATGGGCTGGTACTACTATCTCGACGACCGGCTGAACGTTCCGTTCCAGGCGCGCTGCCGGCACGCGCGCCCGATCTCCCCTCTCAAACGCGGAGAAAAGGTACAGGTGACGGGCATGGCTCCCGAGGAGGAGTGCGAGGGCGAAATGTTCGTCTGGGTTGAACGGAAGGGAGAGGAGATCGCGGTGCCTTTGGCGCAGTTGGAACCCCTGTCAGCGGATCGAGGCACTCAGGAGGCCGTGGGCGACTGGCACTACTGGGTGGATTGCGGATACGAATTCTGAGGGGTGCAAAGTCGCTCCTGAATTGCGCGACCGCGCCGGTCTTGTCCGCATCGCGAGGTCGTGCGGCTCTCGGGCGATTTACGTGGTTTGATTTTGTTCGCTTTATGTTCTAGTCTGGCCGGTCATGAATGCCGACACGAACAAGATCGCGTTTCTGCGGAGGTCCCTGGCTCGGGCGGGGCTGGAGGGGGAGGAGGAGCAGGCGCGAGTGGCGCTCGGGCATGCGGCGGCGGACGCGTGCCTCCATGGGGGGATTCTGCGCGGCGCGCTGCATGAGGTTTTCCCGGCGGGCGCCGGGGATGAGGCGGCGGCTTGCGGGTTTGCAGTGGCGCAGGCGGCGCGCGTGGCGGCAGGCGCCCGCGTGCTGTGGCTCAGGACGGATTTTGCCGCGCTGGAGCATGGCGAGATTTCCGCCCTCGGGCTGATCGAGCTGGGGCTCGATCCCGACCGGTTCCTCCTGTTGCGCGCGCCCGATGCGACTTCCGTGCTGCGCGCGGCCTCGGACGCACTTTCCTGCGCGGCGCTGGGCGCGCTTGTCATCGAAATCTCCGGCGCGCCGAAAATCCTCGATCTCTCCGCAAGCCGACGGCTTGTGCTCGCCGCGGCGCAATCCGGCGTGACCGCCTTTCTGCTGCGTCTGGACGCGCAAGCCGAGCCAAGCGCCGCCGAGACGCGCTGGCTCGTCCGGCCGCAGACCGGGGATTGGGGCAGCCCGCGCTTCGACGCGGAGCTGGTGCGTCACCGGCATGGGCGCATGGGGCATTGGGTGATGGAATGGAGTTGTGACGATGGCATCTTCCGCACGGCGGATTCTGGCGCTGTGGTTTCCGCGTCTTCCGACCGACCGGCTGCAGCGCAACACGCGAGCCGCATCGCCTGAGGCGCCGCCGCTCGTCATTGCCGCAAAGCTCGGCAATGCGCTGCGTATTTCCGCGCTCGACCGCAAGGCGGCGGCGCTGGGCCTGCGCGCCCAGATGCCGCTCGCCGATGCGCGCGCGATGGTGCCTGCGCTCGACGTGGCGAATGCGGACGAAACCGCGGACCGGCGGCTGCTTGAGAGCATCGCCGACTGGTGTCTGCATTACACGCCGCTCGCAGCACTCGATCCGCCGCACGGGTTGCTGCTCGACATAACGGGCGCCGCCCATCTCTTCGGCGGCGAACAGGCGCTGCTCGCACGTAGCCGCAATAGTTTGCGCCAGCAGGGCTTCGCGGTGCAGGGCGCGATCGCGGGCTCGGTAACAGCCGCGCGCGCGCTTGCGCGGCATTGCGATGGTACTGTCGTGCCACCAGGCGAAGAAGCGCGTGCGGTGGCGGCGCTTCCCGTCGAGGCGCTGGGTCTCGATCCCGCCATCACCCATGCCTTCCGCCATGCGGGACTGAAAACGATCGGCCAGGTCGCCACGCGCAAGCGTTCCGAACTCACCGCACGCTTCGGCGCGGCAATGATGTTCGCGCTCGATTCCGCGCTGGGACAGGCGGAGAAGCCGATTTCGCCGCGCGCGGCCCTTCCCGATTACATGGCCGAGCGCATTTTCGCCGAGCCTCTCGTTTCGGAAGACGCGATCCTCGAAACGCTGCGCGGCCTGACTGCTTCGCTCGGCGGATTGCTCGCCGAACGCGGAGAAGGCGCGCGGCGGCTGGAAGCCCTGTTCTTCCGTGCCGACGGCAAAATCCGGCGCATTGCGATCGAGACGGCGGGCCCGACTCGCGATCCCGCCATCATCGCGCGGCTCTTCCGCGAGCGGCTGGCGGCGCTCGCCGATCCGCTCGATCCGGGATTCGGGTTCGACCTCATCCGGCTTTGCGCCGACCGCGCGGAACGCTGCGAGACGGGATCGTCCTCTTTCGATGCCCGCGCGAAGGAGGAGAAGGAGATCGCGTTCCTGGTGGACCGCCTCGCCGCGCGCTTCGGTTCGCAGCGCATTCTCGTGTTCCGGCCGAACGATACGCATATTCCCGAAGCGGCGGCGGTGGCGCTGCCGGCGCAAATGTCCAGAGAGCCGAAACCCCGCTGGAAGGCGATCCGCGGCGCGGGCGAAGCCTCCGCCTACGCCAAGGCTTCGGCGGACGATGGGGAACTTCTGACCCGCCGTAGCTTCAGCGAAGGGCCACGCCGGCCGCTCAGGATGTTTGCAAGGCCCGAGCCGGTCGAAGCAGTGGCCGAGGTGCCCGAAGGCCCGCCGGTGCGCTTCCGCTGGCGGCGCGCATTGCATGAGGTGGCATTTGCGGAAGGCCCCGAACGCATCGCGATGGAATGGTGGCGGCACCAGACGCCGCAACCGACGCGTGATTATTTCCGCGTGGAAGACACGAACGGCCGGCGCTTCTGGCTCTATCGCGAAGGGCTTTACGGAAATGAAACGGCGCGCTCCCGCTGGTTCCTGCACGGGCTGTTCGCATGAGCGCTTATGCCGAGATCGCGGTCACCACGAATTTCTCGTTCCTGCGTGGCGCCTCGCATCCGAAAGAGCTGGTTCTGGCGGCGGCGCTCCTTGGCCATGCCGCCATCGGTATCGCCGATCGCAATACGCTGGCCGGCGTGGTGCGTGCTTATGAGGGCGTCAACGAAGTGCGAGAGAAATTCGGAGCGGCACCGAAGCTGCTGGTGGGCGCGCGGCTCGTTTTCGTGGACGGGACGCCGGACATTCTCGCCTATCCGACCGACCGGGCCGCCTATGGCCGTCTCTGCCGTCTCCTCAGCACAGGCAAGCTGCGCGCCGCCAAAGGCGAATGCATCCTGTACCTGTCCGACCTTCTGGAATGGCAGGAAGGCCTGCTCCTCACCGTCATGCCGCCCCACCCCGCGCGGGAAGAAGGAACCGGCGACCCGTTCAGGAAAGCCTGGAACAATCTTTCCTCCCCTGGTGGCGAATTTTCCTCCCCCAACGTGGGGGAGGTGCCGAGCGCAGCGAGGCGGAGGGGGGCGTCATCTGCAACTAATTCCCCCTCCGGCGCTGCGCGCCACCTCCCCCACGTTGGGGGAGGAAAACGAAATGCCGAAGACGATACGTTGTTGGAACTGCTGCGAAAACTTTCGCTCATTGCACCGGGTCGCGTGTGGCTTGGCGTGTCGATGCCGTATCGGGGGGATGATCAGCGAAGGTTGCGGAAGCTCGCGTGGGTCGCGCGCGATGCGGGCGTGCCGCTCATCGCGACCAATGACGTTCTCTATCATGCGCCCGAGCGGCGGCCACTGCAGGATATCGTCACCTGCATCCGCGAGCACAAGACGCTCGACGAAGCAGGACGCCTGCTCGAGCCCAACGCGGAGCGGCACCTCAAATCGCCGGTAGAAATGGCCGCCCTGTTCCGCGAGGCGCCGGAGACGATCATTGAGACGATCCGCTTCGCCGGACGCATCCAGTTTTCGCTCGACCAAATTCAATATAATTACCCCGATGAGCTGGTGCCGCCAGGCAGGACGGCGCAGCAGCATCTGGAGGATATTACCTGGGCTGGTGCCGCGCGGCGCTATTCGCATGGCATTCCCGACAAAGTGCGCGCGACCATCGAAAAGGAACTCGCGCTGATCGCCCAGCTCGACATCGCGCCCTATTTCCTCACCGTGAATGACATCGTGGGATTCGCGAACGCCCGCGGCATTCTCTGTCAGGGCCGCGGCTCGGCTGCGAATTCCGCCGTCTGCTATGCGCTCGGCATCACTGCCGTCGATCCCACGAAGGTCGATCTGCTGTTCGAGCGCTTCGTCTCGCAGGAGCGGCGGGAGCCGCCCGACATCGATGTCGATTTCGAGCATGAGCGCCGCGAGGACGTCATCCAGGACGTGTACAGACGCTACGGCTCCCATCGCGCCGCACTGACGGCGACGGTGATCTGCTATCGGCCGCGCAGCGCCATCCGCGAAGTGGGCAAGGTGTTCGGGCTGACCGAAGACGTGACCGCGGCACTGGCCAGTGGCGTGTGGGGAAGCTGGGGGAGCGCTTTGAAGGAGAACGAGGTCCGACAGGGCCAACTCGATCCCAAAAACCCGCTGATCGCGCGCGCCGTTGCCGCCGCCAACGAACTCATCGGCTTCCCGCGCCATCTCTCCCAGCATGTCGGCGGATTCGTGCTGACGCGCGATCGTCTCGACGAGATCGTACCCATCGGTCCTGCCACGATGGAGAAGCGTTATTTCATCGAATGGGACAAGGACGACATCGACGCGCTGCGCATGATGAAGGTGGATGTGCTGGGTCTCGGCATGCTCACCTGCATCCGCAAGGCATTCGAGCTGATCGCGCTGCACGAACGCAAGCCCTATACGCTTGCCACGGTTCCCCGCGAAGATCCCGCCGTCTACGACATGTTATGCGAAGCGGATGCGATCGGCGTCTTCCAGGTCGAAAGCCGCGCGCAGATGAACATGCTGCCGCGTCTGGCGCCACGCGATTTCTACGATCTCGTGATCGAGGTGGCGATCGTGCGGCCAGGCCCCATCCAGGGCGACATGGTGCATCCCTATTTGCGGCGGCGCAGCGGCAAGGAGCCTGCCGTCTTTCCGTCGCCGTCGCCCGAACACGGCCCCTCCGACGAACTCAGAACCGTGCTGGGCAAGACACTCGGCGTACCGCTGTTCCAGGAGCAGGCGATGAAGCTCGCCATCGTGGCGGCGGGCTTCACGCCGGGCGAAGCCAATGGTCTTAGGCGCGCCATGGCGACGTTTCGCAATGTCGGCACCATCGACCAGTTCCGGCACAAGATGATCTCGGGCATGACGGCGCGCGGGTACAAACAGGATTTCGCCGAGCGCTGCTTCAAACAGATCGAGGGATTCGGGAGCTACGGCTTTCCCGAGAGCCACGCCGCGAGCTTCGCGCATCTCGTCTATATCTCGGCCTGGATCAAGAAATTCCATCCCGCCGCCTTCGCCTGCGCGCTGCTCAATTCGCAGCCAATGGGATTCTACGCGCCGGCCGAGATCGTGCGGGACGCGCGCGACCACGATGTGGAGGTGCGCCATGTGGATGTGAATTTCAGCGCATGGGACAATACGCTCGAGCATCGCGCCGATGGTGCGCTCGCCCTGCGCCTCGGTTTGCGGCAGATCGACGGCTTCCGCGAAGATTGGGCGACGAATCTGATTGCGGCGCGCGGCAACGGTTATCGCGACGTGGACGGTCTCGCGCGCCGGACGCGGCTGCCCAAACGCGCGCTGGTCATCCTCGCCGAAGCCGACAGTTTCCAGTCGCTGTCGCAGGATCGCCGGGAGATTTTATGGGCGGTGCGGCGCCTGCCCGACGACGATGCGCTGCCGCTGTTCGCCGCGCAATTCGTGGAGGAGCAACCGGCGGAAGAGATCGCGCCGCTGCCGCTTATGCCGCCCGGCGAGCATGTGCTTGCAGACTATCGCATGCTGCGCCTGTCATTGCGCGCCCATCTGATGCAGTTCCTGCGCGATCTGTTTCAAGGGGAAGGCGTGATGAGCTGCGCGGAGGTTTCGAAGGCGGCGGACGGCGCGCGCGCCGGCTGCGCCGGCATCGTGCTGGTGCGCCAGATGCCGGGCGACGCGGGCGTTGTCTTCATCACGCTGAGCGACGAAACGGGCGTCACCAATGTCGTGGTGTGGCCGAGGCTCTTCGAAACGTTCCGGCGCGCGGTGATGGGCGCGCGGCTGCTGCTCGTCGAAGGCAAAATCCAGCGCAGCCCCGAAAATGTAGTGCATCTCGTCGCCGAGCGCATCTTCGACCGCACCGCGGAACTCGACCGCATCTCGGAAGAGCATACAAACCCGCCGCCCCTCCAGTCCCAGGAGAGCCTGTACCGCCACCCCCGCAACGTCCGCGTCGTTTCCCGCGATTTTCATTGACTTAGTGGCTTGAATTTATTATCTTACCTTTGTCTTACCGGCCGAGAACCATGAGCTCTGCCAAAAAACTTACGACCACCCTATCGACGAAAGGTCAGGTCATTCTTCCCCGGGCGATCCGGCAACAGCGTCGCTGGGCCGCGGGCACGCAGCTCACGGTCGAGGACACGCCGGACGGTGTGCTGCTGAAGGCTGCGCCGCTCTTTCCGCCGACGCAGCCGAAGGACGTCTTCGGTTCGCTCCACTATACCGGGCGTGCCAAGACTCTCGAGGAGATGGAGGCAGGCATAGCTGCCGAAGTAAAGCGGCGCCATGCTCGCCATAGATACTAATCTCGTCATCCGCTATCTCGTCGGCGATCATCCGACGCAGGCGGCCAAAGCCCGGTCGCTCATCGACGGCAACGACGTCTTCGTGGGCGCGACCGTCCTGCTCGAATCGGAGTGGGTTCTGGGCAGCATATATGGCTTCGACTCTGAGCGGATCACGGCAGCGCTCGCCGCCTTTGCGGGCCTTCCGCGCGTCACAGTGGAGGATCCGGCGCTGCTGGCCACAGCGCTGGACTGGATGAGCAAAGGCATCGATTTCGCCGATGCGCTGCATTTGCTGCGACCGGAACACTGTGAAGCATTCGTCACATTCGATGCACGTTTTGCAAAGGCAGCCAACCGGCTTGGCGGTCTCAGCGTGCGCACGCCGTAGCCGGCCGAACCAATCCCGGCCTATAGCAGCAAGGTGGGAATTCCGATCGACAACCCGCCCTCGCTCATCCGTTCGTCGAGCGTGCAGAGCGTCGCGCCGTGATCGGACGCGACCGCGAGATGCAATGCGTCGCCGGCTCGCAAACCAAGCCTGTGCTGGTCGGCGATCCGTGCCGCCGTGTGAAAATGCGATTCCAGCACCGGCAGTAAAATAAAGCTGTCGGCGCTTGTCCGCGCGAACATTGCAAGAGCGGCCGCCCGGTGCGCGGTCGTCAACTGGCCCGTTCGAAGCTTGATGGACAGTGCCGCAGAAAATTCCGTCACCACCCAGTCACTGATCGCAAGCGACCTTGCCGTCTGCTTCTCCAGCCATTCCTGTACCTCCGCAGTGCGGGACTCGTTCGTAAAGGCTGCTACCAGCAGCGACGTGTCCAGGTAGTGGCTCAATAGCGATCCTCGTCGCGCATTCTGCGCACGAACGCGCCGGCCGTTTCTTTCTGCATCGGCATTGATGCCGTCAGCTCCCGCAGGGCTTTGACGTCGACGCGCTTGCGCCGCGTCTCCGCGGCGGTCAATCTGGCCACCGGCTTGCCGCGGCGCATGATGCACACGGATTCGCCGGCAGCCGCGCGCTCGACCAGTTCGCTGAGATGCGCCTTCGCCTCCGCGAGATTTACGCTTTTCATTTCCCACTCTCCTGACCATATTGTTGGTCAGGTGTGATATGGACCCGGGAGGACGTGCGCGTCAAGGCCGTCTCCTGGACGAATATTTCCGCGGGCACTTGATATTTTCGCGGGCAGGGGGTATTACTTTGCGAGAAATGTAATGGAACCCGGCATGGAGTCGGCTATCACGGTCAAGGGCCAGGCGACAATTCCCAAGGCCATCCGGGAGCACCTGCGGCTCAAGCCGGGCGACCGCGTGAAGTTCTTCGTACATCCCGACGGCACCGTCGTGCTGCTGCCGAAGCTTCCTGTCTCAGCCCTGCGCGGGATCGTCAAATCGCGGCGGCGTGCGAGTGTCGAGGAGATGAACGAAGCCGTCGCCATCGGGGCCGCGGCGGGCCTCAAGCGGCGGTGATCGGGCTGGATACCAATGTCCTTGTCCGTTATCTCACCCAGGACGATCCCGTCCAGTCGCCCAGGGCCACGGCGCTCATCGAGCGGCGACTAACGGAAGAAACTCCCGGTTTCGTCAGCGTTGTGGCGATCGCCGAGACCGCCTGGGTGCTGGAGCGAGCCTATGGGCTGGATGGCGCGGAGATCGCCGCCTGTATCGAACGTGTCCTGCAGGCGGACCTTCTCGTGGTGGAAGACGAACAGGAAGTGTTCTTCGCCATGATCGCGCTGAAGAGCGGCAGAGGCGCGTTTGCCGATGCCCTCATTCTCGCACTGGGCGAAAAAGCGGGCTGTTCGAAAACCGTGACGTTCGATCGAAAAGCGCTGCGGCTGTCGGGATATGCGCTTGTGTGAATGACGCGTTATTGCGTCCGAGTTGCCAGCAGCGCGAGCAGCGGGCGTTCGAGAAAGGCGACGGGAATTTGCACCACGTAGTGGAATAGATCGACGCCCAGCAGCGGCAGCACGATGAATACGGCCAGGAGCAGCAGCATGCCGAAACGGCCAAGCTGCGCGAGCGCGGAAGAAAACGGCTGTGGCAATATCCCGACCGCCACGCGTCCGCCGTCGAGCGGCGGGATCGGCAGCAGATTAAAGACTGCCAGAACGAGATTGATCTCGACCGAACCCCACAGAAACTCGAACGCGATGCGATTGGCAGCGCCCGCACGCAGCAGGAGGTAGAGCAGCAGGGCAGACATGACGGCGAGCAGGATGTTCATGCCGGGGCCTGCCGCCGCGACCCAGATCATGTCGCGCTTGGGATGGCGCAACGCCGCGAAATTCACCGGCACGGGCTTCGCATAGCCGAAGACGAATCCGGCATGGGACAGAAGCAGAAGCCCGGGCAGCAGAATCGTTCCGAACGGATCGATATGGCGCAACGGATTGAGCGAGATACGGCCGGCCAATGCCGCCGTATCATCGCCGAAATGCCGCGCCGCATAGCCATGCGCGGCTTCGTGCAGCGTGATCGCGACAATGATGGGGACCGCCACAATGGCGATCTGCCACAAGGTCTGAATCGGATCGGCCACGCCCCTCACATCCGCGCCGGTGGCGCGCGCGTTTATTTTCCCGCGGGCTCGAACGTCAGAGCCGTGCCGTTCATGCAGTAGCGCTGGCCCGTCGGCTGAGGTCCATCCTCGAAGACATGACCTAGATGGCCGCCACACTCCGCGCAATGCACTTCGGTGCGCTCCATCAGGTGACTCGCGTCGTGCGAGGTTCCGACGGCGCCTTCGCGCGGCGCGGTGAAGCTCGGCCAGCCGCTGCCGCTTTCATATTTCGCCGCAGAATCGAACAGTTCCTTCCCGCAGCCTGCGCAGCGGAACATGCCTGCGCGCTTTTCCGCGTTCAGCGGGCTGGAGCCCGGCCGTTCGGTGCCGTGTTCCCGCAGCACGCGATACTGATCCGCCGTGAGCTTCGCACGCCATTCGTCGTCGCTCTTGTTCATGGGTTACCGCTTCTCTTCCGTTCCTCGCGTTCGTGTTCGTATCCATGACGGTAAACGTTACTGCGTGGCGTCGTTGCCGTCGCGAATGGCGTCGCGCAATGTCTGCGCCAGCCGGCCCTTGTTGCCGAACGCGCCCGCCGCGCCATAGGCGATATCGTCGACGCGCCATCCCGCCGCCGTATGCACAAGATAGATCGTGTCCGTCCAGTTCACCGGCCTGGCATCTTCGCGCGTGCGGCTGCGGTAGCCCAATGCTACGGGACAACGAGCCAAATCCGCGGCAATCTCGCATGGTCCCACATTCCAGGCGGTCGCGCCCTCAAAGTTCGAAGTGAACAGATCACCTTCGATGAGCGGCGGAGACATGTGTTTTGTCACGGCCGCGAAATGCTGCTCCGCCGCCTCACCGTCCGTCAGCAGCCTGTCGAGCGCGGACGAGATGTACGGTTCGAGCCTGGCGCGTCCCCTGGCGTCGGGAATGCCGTCAGACGGATGAAACGTCGCGTAGGCGGAATAGAAACCGCTCGCTGCCGCGCCGGCCTGCTCGATATCGGATGCGGGCGGGGAGGCCGCCGTCCCCAGCGTGCCGGCAAGCAGCGCCGCGATGATCCATGCTCTCAAACGCGTGGCTTCAGGAGATCGCGAATCTCGCGAAGCAGCAGGACGTCTTCGGGTGTGACCGGCGGCGGCGTGTCCTCCTTGGGTGCCGACAATTTGTTGATCTGCCGGACGATGAGGAAGAGCACGAACGCGATGATCAGAAAGTTGAAAATCGTATTGAGGAACGCGCCATAGTTGATGGTGACGGCGCCCGAGTCTTGTGCCGCCTTCAGCGTCGCGAGCCCGGGAAGCCCCTTCAGCGTGATGAAGAAGTTCGAGAAGTCGATGCCGCCCAGAAGAAGACCGATGGGCGGGGTGATGATGTCCTTGACCAGCGAGGTTACGATCGCGGTAAAGGCCGCGCCCACGACCACGCCGACGGCCAGGTCGATGACGCTGCCACGCATGGCAAATTTGCGGAACTCGTCAATGATTTTCATGGGAAGCTCCCCTTCGATACGGCAAATCTAGGCGAGCGCGTCTGCCGCAACAAGCCGCGCCGGTCTTGCCAGCCGGCCTCTTTTCCGTATAAGACGCCGCCTCTTTCGGGCCGCCCGGCGTAAAGGGCATGCCGTGTCGGCCCCGAATGCGACCCGTGGCCGGACTTGACTCGGCCACCCACGGCCGGCCTCCGGGCCGGCCACCCAGTCAAAGGGAGACCGCAAAATGCCCAAGATGAAGACCAAGTCGGGCGCGAAAAAGCGCTTCAAATTCACTGCGACCGGAAAGCTCAAGCACGGCCAGGCCGGCAAGCGGCACGGCATGATCAAGCGTTCCAAGGAGCAGATCCGCGAGCTGCGCGGCACTTCGGTGATGTCGGCTTCGGAAACCCAGCGCGTCCGCCGCTGGATGCCTTACTCGGCTTGAAGGAGGCCAGACCATGTCCCGTGCCCCCCGCGCCGTTCCGTCCCATCAGCGCCGCAAGCGCGTCTTCAAGCAGGCCAAAGGCTTCCGCGGCCGCCGCAAGAACAACATCACGACCGCCAACGCGGCCGTCGACCGCTCGATGCAGCATGCCTATATCGGCCGCAAGCTGAAGAAGCGGAATTTCCGCGCCCTCTGGATCCAGCGCATCAACGCCGCCTGCCGTCTCCACGGCCTGACCTACAGCCGCTTTATCAGCGGGCTCACCCGCGCCGGGATCGAGCTGGACCGCAAGGTGCTGGCCGACCTCGCGGTGCGCGAGCCCGACGCCTTCAAGGCATTGGCGGAACAAGCTCAGGCTTAAGTCCGCTCCCCGCGTGTCATCCCCGCGAAAGCGGGGACCCGGCAAGCCCGCGTCTGCGGGCTAGTGACTCAATTGCGCTCGCGGACGCTCGCGCACCGGGTCCCCGCTTTCGCGGGGATGACAGGAATGGAGTTTCGGGTCGGGGTACTACGTTTTCATGAGCGACATCGAATCCCTCGAACGACGCATTCTCGCTGACATCGCCGCGGCGCCAGACGAGTCCGCGCTCGAAACGGTCCGCGTCTCCGCGCTCGGGAAGAAGGGTGCGGTCAGCGAGCTGTTGAAGTCGCTGGGCGGCATGAGCCCCGAAGAGCGTCGCGAGAAGGGACCCCTATTCAACGGGCTGCGCGACCGCGTCGCGGCGGCGATCGCCGACCGCAAGGCCGCGCTGGCGCGAGAACAGCTCGACGCGAGGCTCACGTTCGAGCGCCTGGATGTAACCCTCCCCCCCCGTCCCGAGCCGCGCGGCAGCGTCCATCCGGTCGCCCAGGTACAGGATGAGATCACCGCGATCTTTGCCGATCTCGGCTTCGCGGTGGCCGAGGGCCCCGACGTCGAATTTGACGACTACAATTTCACGAAGCTCAATATCCCTCCCGATCATCCTGCGCGGCAGATGCACGACACCTTCTATGTCGCGCGCCAGGGCGACGGCTCAAGGCATGTGCTGCGCACCCACACAAGCCCGGTGCAGGCGCGCGTGATGCTGGCGCAGAAGCCGCCGATCCGCGTCATCGTGCCTGGCCGTGCCTATCGCCGCGATTCCGACGCGACGCACACGCCGATGTTTCATCAGCTCGAAGCCCTCGTCATCGACGAGGAGACCCATCTCGGCCATCTCAGATGGGTGGTCGAGCAGTTCTGCAGTGCCTTCTTCGAGGTCGAGAAGATCGAGCTTCGCGCGCGGCCGTCTTTCTTTCCCTTCACCGAGCCGAGCGTGGAATGGGACATGCGCTGCGATCGCTCAGGCGGGCAGATCAAATTCGGCACCGGGACTGACTGGCTCGAACTCGGCGGCTCGGGCATGGTGCACCCGCGCGTGCTCGAAATGTGCGGAATCGATCCCGGGCGCTACCAGGGTTTCGCTTTCGGCTTCGGCCTGGACCGCATGGCGATGCTCAAATACGGCGCGCCGGATCTGCGCCCCTTCTTCGAGTCGGACCTCCGCTGGCTCCGCCACTACGGTTTCGCGGCGCTCGACCTGCCCACGCTCGACGGGGGCTTAAGCCGATGAAGTTGGCTGTGCATCGCACTGCATTAGTACCGGTCGTGCTTCGACAAGCTCCGCATGAGGGGAGCCTTACTGGCATATATGGTTGTGCAAGTACGAATGTCCTCATCCTGAGCCTGTCGAAGGACGCACAGCGCTTGTGCAGGATTGTCGCGCCATGAAATTCACGCTCTCATGGCTGAAGGAGCATCTCGAAACGGAGGCGGATGCGCGCGAACTCGCCGACACGCTCACGCGCATCGGGCTGGAGGTGGAATCCGTCGAGGACAAGGGCGGGGCACTGAAGGATTTCATCGTCGCCCATGTCGTCTCGGCGGAAAAACATCCCAACGCCGACAAGCTCAAGCTCTGCATGGTCGATACGGGCGCCGACATCGTGCAGGTCGTGTGCGGTGCGCCGAACGCCCATACCGGCATGAAAGGCGTGTTCGCGCGGCCGGGCACGGTCATTCCGCAATCGGGCGAGACACTCAAAATCTCAAGCATCCGCGGTGTGGAATCGCGCGGCATGCTGTGCTCGGAGCGCGAGCTTCTGCTGTCGGACGAGCATCGGGGCATCATCGAATTAAGCAGCGACGAGGAAATCGGTACGCCGGCCGCGTGCGCACTCGGACTTGACGATCCGGTCTTCGATGTCGCCATCACGCCCAATCGCGGCGACTGCACCAGCGTCGTGGGGATTGCGCGCGATCTGGCCGCGGCTGGGCTCGGCCGCCTCAAGGACACGGCCGTTGCAGATGTGAAGGGCGCGTTTCCCTCTCCGCTGCGGATCGCGCTCAACTTTCCGCCGGGGGCCGAAAATGCCTGCCCTGTTTTTGCCGGCCGGCTGATTCGCAACGTGAAGAACGGGCCGAGCCCCGGCTGGCTGCAGGCACAGCTGCGCGCGGTGGGTTTGCGTCCGATCTCCGCGCTGGTTGATGTAACAAATTTCATCGCCAATGATCGCGGCCGGCCGCTGCATGTCTTCGATGCCGACAAGCTCGATGGCGACATGCAGGCGCGTTTCGCCCGCGACGGTGAAATCGTGACGGCGCTCGACGGCCGTACCTATGCGCTCGATTCCGGCATGGTCGTAATTGGCGACGACAAGCGCGCGCTCAGCATTGCCGGAGTCATGGGCGGCGAGGGCACGGGATGCACCGAGGCGACACGGAATGTCTTTGTGGAGTCCGCCTGGTTCGATCCGCAGCGGATCGCTGCGACCGGCCGCAAGCTCGGCATCCAGTCCGACGCCCGTTACCGTTTCGAGCGCGGCACCGATCCACAATTCGTTATGCCGGGGCTCGAACTGGCAACGAAACTTATCATCGACCTCTGTGGTGGCGAGCCGGCGGAAACCGTCGTCGCGGGCACGCCCCCGCGTCCGCAGCAGCAAATTCCATTCTCCACGAGGCACATTCGGCGGCTCACAGGCATCGATCTGCCGCGCGACGAAATCCGCAACATTCTCGCTTCGCTCGGGTTCACAGTCGAAGGCAATGATGAGATGCGCGTGATGCCGCCCTCCTGGCGCAGCGATATTTCGGGACCCGCCGATCTCGTCGAGGAAATTGTGCGCATTCACGGCATCGGCAAGGTTCCGGCCGTGCCTCTGCCGCGCCCTTATGCCGTGGCGCGTGCCGTTCTCAGCTCTGGGCAGAAGCGCATGCGTGTCGCGCGGCGCACGCTGGCGGCACGCGGATTCAACGAGACGATTTCCTACGCTTTCATCCCGCGCGCCCATGCGGCGCTGTTCGGCGGCGGCGACGAAGCCCGGCAGGTCGAAAACCCCATCGCGGCGGACATGGATGCGCTCCGACCCAGCGTTCTGCCTTCGCTGCTGGCCGCCGCGCAGAGGAATGCCGCGCGCAGCTTTCCCGAACAGATGCTGTTCGAGATCGGCGCGCAGTTTGAGTCGGGCATGCCAGGCGCGCAGGCGACGGTGGCCGCCGGCATTCGCGTCGGCGCGCGATCACGGAGCTGGACGAAAGATACACATGGTGCGGACGCGTTCGACGCCAAGGCCGACATGCTGGCTGTCCTTGAGGCCGCGATGGGTGCCCCGATGACGGCGCCGATCAGGAGTGGCGCGCCGGCCTGGTACCATCCCGGTCGCTCGGGCACGCTCGCGCTCGGCAACAAAGTTCTCGCCCGTTTCGGCGAGCTGCATCCGGCCGTGCTTGAATCTTTCGATCTGAAAGGGCCGGCATCCGCATTCGAACTGTTCCTGGACGCGATACCGGAACCCAAGACCAAAAGCCGCGCGCGCGCCCAGTTCCGGCCGTCGCAATTTCCCGCGGTCGAAAGGGATTTCGCCTTCGTGCTCGACAGCAAAGTCAGCGCGGACGACGTGGTGCGTGCCGCGCGCAACACCGATCGCGTACTGATCGAGCGCGTGGACGTGTTCGACCTCTATGAAGGCGCCGGGGTTCCCGAAGGCAGAAAATCCCTCGCCATTTCGGTGCGGTTGCAGCCGAAGGCCCGCACGCTCACCGACGCGGAGATCGAAGCCGTCGCCCACAAGATCGTCGCCGCCGTCGCGAAATCGAGCGGCGGCACGCTGAGGACATAGTTTGCGCGCGGCGCACCGCAGCGACTCCCGCTAGAACTTCGCGCTCTCGACAAGTGAGATTGCTCGCGAGCGGAGGTTTGCTTTACGGCTCTGGGCAAGCTTGCGCAACAGGCGTTCGTCGGCCGTCACAAGCCGGCAGTTTCTTTCGACGGCAAGAGCCAGATAGACACAATCATAAGCCGGATGGTCCAGCGCTGTCGCGAGGCTGGTTGTGACGTCGAACAATGGCCGCATTGGAAGAAGTTCGATGTCCGCGCCCTGAAGCAGCCGGGCTGCCAGTTGTGCTTCTTCGCCGGTCAGCTCGGTCCGCTGGACTTTTTTCCAGAGGATGTTCGCGCACTCGGCCACCAGTATGTCGGGTGCGATCAATTTTGCCTTGTGACAAAGAGCAATTGCCTCGGCGGTGCCCTCTTCCTCGACGACCCATTTGACGGCAATGCTGGCATCGACGACGAGGGTGATCACCGCGCGTCGCGGGCCTCGCGCAGGAGAACCTCGGAGGGAGTCTGTTTTCGCTGCTTCGTCAGCTTTCGCAGCTCCGCAGCCAGCTTGTCGAAGGATGGCTCGATCTCGGCTGCGAGCGCCTGACGGAGAATTTCGCGATGCTCGGCCTCGGTGGAACGGCCATGACGGGCGGCCCTGCGCTTGAGCCGGGCGACCAGCTCGTCGTCGAGATTGCGGACATGGAGGTTACCGGCCATATTCATCCTAGTGAGATCAGTGGCATCACTGGTCTCAAATCCTGCTGTTCCCGTCAAGTGCTTCCGCAGCAGCGTGAGCGTGCCCCACGGGATCGGTTAGGGTCCTCCTGATGAGCCCTTCCGCCGCGCGCATCTTCGACAAAAAAGCCGCGCTCGCCTTCATCGTTGCCTTCGGCGTGGTGAGCCTGTTCGCCGACATGGCCTATGAGGGCATGCGGGGGATTTCGGGGCCGTTTCTGGGCCTGCTCGGCGCCAGTGCCGCCGTCGTGGGAATTGTTGCGGGCACGGGCGAACTTGCGGGTTATCTGCTGCGGCTCGTGTCGGGAAATCTTGCGCAGCGCAGCGCCGCCTATTGGCCATTCGCTATTGCCGGCTATGCGATCCAGATGGCGGCGGTGCCGGCGCTTGCGCTGGCCGGCAATTGGCGGGTCGCGGCGCTCCTGATCGTGCTCGAACGCGCGGGCAAGGCGGTGCGCAATCCTGCGGGCAACACGATGATGAGCCATGCCGGCGAAGAAATAGGTCACGGCTGGGCCTTCGGGCTGCATGAAGCGCTCGACCAGACCGGCGCGCTGGCCGGCCCGCTGATCGCAGCGCTCGTGCTTGCGCATCACGGGTTTTATCGCGACGCGTTCCTGTGGCTCGGCATTCCCGCCGCCCTCACTATCGTCATTGTCGTGATGGTCGCCTTCCGCTTTCCGGAAGCGGCGAGGATTCCCGCGGCGCCGGACCATGAGCGCGACCGGCGCCTTTCGCGCACCTTCTGGTTCTACTCCGCGGCGGCGGCGCTCTCGGCATTCGGTTTCGCCGACTACCCGCTCATCTCCTATCACTTCAGCAAAGCCCACACGGTCTCCGCGGCGCTGGTGCCGGTCTTCTACGCGGGCGCCATGGGCACGAGCGGCGCGGCCGCGCTCCTGTTCGGACGCTGGTTCGATTCGCGCGGGCTATCGGTCATGGTTCCGGGACTGCTGACAGGCGCCTTCGTCGCGCCGCTGGTATTTCTTGGCGGATTCGGACCCGCCTTGATCGGAACGCTGCTGTGGGGCGTGGCGCTCGGCGTTCAGGGTTCGGTCATGTCGGCTTCCATCGCGCAGATGATTCCCGTGCATGACCGGGCGCGCGCATTCGGCATCTTCACCGCCATCTTCGGCGTGGCGTGGTTTCTCGGCAGCGCCGCGCTCGGCGCGTTGTACGATGTTTCGCGGCTCTGGCTCGTCGCGGTTTCCGTCCTGCCGCAGCTCGCCGCACTTGTCCCGCTCGCGCTGGCTTTGCAGGAGACGAAGCGCGCGTAAAGCAATTCTATTGCCCATGACGGTGCGCGGCCGGTTTCCCCTTCATCCGAACCTGTGCTATTGTTTTCCCGTCACCGGCTTGGGAGAGCTTCATGAACAAAGCTTTGCTGTTGACCGCAGCATCGATCATTGCGCTGTGCGCCGGCGGCGCTTCGGCGGCCGGGCTGCCCGCCGCGTCGTTTGCGGGCAAATACATCCCGTTCCGGATCCCGAAAGGCGCGAAGGTGCTGTGGAACCAGAATCAATTGACCAGCAACGCGGGTACAGCAGTCATTTCGCAAAATTTCACGTCGGGAGACAGTACCACCTACGACTGCCAGGGTGCCGACGATTTCGTGATCCCAAAAGGGAAAACCTGGAGGATCACGGAGGTCGATGTGACGGGCATGTATGAGTACGGCGAGTTGCCGGCCACGTCCGAGAACGTCATCTTCTACAAAGACAGGCAAGGCATGCCGGGCAAGACGGTCAAGAAGGGGCAGGGGGCCTTCACGAATCTCGACGGTGGCGGCGGGCCCAATTTTGCCATCAAACTACCTGGCAACGGTCTCAAATTGAAAGCGGGCCACTACTGGGTTTCGGTGATCGCCAATATGGATTACCCGGTGAGCGGCGTGTGGTTCTGGGAGGTGAACCGTATCCAGCAGGGCGATCAGGCCATGTGGCAGAATCCACCCGGCGGCTACTTCACTTGCAGAACCTGGGGCACCATCGAGAGCTGCGTGGATTCTCCAAGTCCAGATTTCATGTTCGAGCTCAGGGGAACGTCCGAATGATGTCCCGGTATCACCGGGCCGCTTTCAGCGGATTCAGCCCATTGAATGACCGCGCAAGAGCTCAAGAATACCCATTTTCAGGAGGGGCAAATGCAAAGTCTAGTGTTCGCAATTTTTCTGGCCGCGTTATGGCTTGCCGGCTGCGCGGAGGCGCAGCAGCTTCCAGTAACTACTACCGCCCCCGGTTTTACCCCTCCACAATGCGTACAATCGCTCACTGCCACCGTCGTGCAGGACGCAGGGGCCTGTCCGGGTCGAAGAAACCTTATCCTCGTCGACACGTCTCTCACGCTGACCAATGTCAACTGCGGCTCGGTCCTCGAGGTGCCTGGCGATTTGCCGGGGCCGTACGAAGTCACGTTACCGCCCGCCCCGCCGTACAATTGCGAATTCACGTTCGAGCCAGCCACGGCTGATATTTACGTCAATTTCAACGACCAATACGCGTTATTGCCGGGATGGCCAGGGCAGGTGACACAGTGGACGATTCCCAGCGTTAGCACTTTCCGGACCAATAACCCGTCCGTCAGCCTGCAATTCAACGGCACCAACTGGGAACAGTCCGGATTTTCCTCGCCGATTTTTCTGACGGCGATACAGCCCGCAGATGCGGCCCAGCTCGCGCACGGACAGGTGCATTTCGGCTGGAACAGTTCCTCATCGCAATTCAATCTGTGCCCGAGCAATGGCCCGGGCGGACTCATCGTGGATAGCGTCATGATACAGGTGCCGGGCAGCTGTCTGGCGCTCGCGCAATGGGCGACGACTCCCAGCGCCCTCAATTATTTCGGCTCTTCAGGGGATCGAGTGGGCGATTTCGGGGGGTCATAGCGGGGAAAGCATGCAGGAGAGGACCTTGAGGCGGAGATATTCTTCGTCGCGCAATCCGTAGGCGCGCCGCTGGAAGACGCGGATCTTGTTGTTGAGACCTTCGACGAAGCCGAGCGAGACCTTGTTCTCGGGTTTGCAGTAGGCGGCGATGCCGTCCCAGTGGCGATCGATCATGCCGGCGAAGCGCTCGTAGGGTTCGAGGCGCTGCCATTTGAGACTGGCGCGCCAGTTGTCGAAGAAGCGGCGCGCCCAGCCTTCGCGGTCGTAGTCCCAGAGCTGGCCGAAGGATTCCTTGAGGACATAGGCGGTGTTCAGCCGCTTGTTGGCGTGCAGAAGAAGCGCGAGCGAGCGCTTGCCCTCGAGAGTGAGATTCTCGTGGCGCGATAGCAGCGTGTATTTCTGACCCTTGATGAAGCGCCGGTCTTTGCCGCCGAGGCGGGCGTACTCGGCCTTGGCGTACGCGATCGAGCGCTTCGCCCAGATGACGCATGATGTGGAACTTGTCGAACAGGATCGCGGCTTGCGGCGCCTTGTCCCTGGCGACGTTGCGGAACGGCTTCCACATGTCCATCACGGCAAGCCTGATCTGGCGGCTCTTTTTGAGCCCCAGCCAGGCATAGAACTGCGCCATGCTGGCCTCGGAGCGGTCCTCGCCGCCGAACCAGATCGGCCGCTTGCGGATGAGGTCGCTGACCACGATGCGGTAGCTGTGACCCCTGCGGATGGAGATTTCGTCGATGCCGATCGCCCTGGGCCCCGGCGTGCCGGCGCGGGTGCGTCTCGCGCCCGCATGTACTGCATCTCCAGCGTCTTGACCGTATCCCAGTCGAGCTTCAGCTCCCGCGCCACATCGCGGATCGCGGCCTGCGAACAGCGACGCCCGACATAATACGCAAAGCGTTTGGTGAAGTGCGGATTGTCCGCCAGAAAGTCCAGCCGTTCGCGTTTCACGCTGCCGCAA
>DATAWY010000019.1:0-17499 GCA_036266955.1 Rhizomicrobium sp. | reverse complement strand
CGGCACCTCTTCATCCAGCATCATATCGGTCACGGCAAGCATCGCGCCCTCCCAGGCGAATCAACCCGCCGAGCGAATCACGACCTCCGCGTCAACTCAAAATCACGCCGTCCGGCCCGTTAACCTGACTTCCGAGCCGTGGGCGGATATCCCGGCGCCGTGGACATAATACCGACAGACGTGGTAGACGCACCATCAGTTCACTCGCGCGTGCAGGGCTACGCCGCATGAATATCGGCAATTCGATACCCGCGTCCGGTGAATGGATCGTTCGCGGCGTGGAACATTCTGTGGCCAGAGCCTTTCTGCAGCGTCACGAACCGTGGCGGATGGAACTTCAATTTGACAGTGGTCCGCGGGCAAGCGAGGGTGCGACGTTTGAACCATTCAATCCCGCACCCTTGAACAAGCTCCGGATCCTCATGGAGCATATCCCGCGTGAGGCCCTGGAACGGACACGCGTTCTCGATGTGGGGTTCAATGCCGGTTATAACAGTCTGTTTCTTGCCCAGAGTTTTGGTGCGTCGGTGACGGCGATAGACATTTCGCCGAAGCACAAGTCGGTTGCGGATGAGTTGGCCGCAATGATCGGCGTCAAGGTGGAATTTCTTCTCGCGAGCGCGGAGGATTTCGAAAGAAAGGACGTGTTTGACCTGATTCTTCACTTGGGAACCTTATATCACCTGGCGAACCCCGTTCGTTCGCTTGAGCGATGCTTTCGCTCACTTAGGAAGAACGGATGGTTCGCGCTGGAAACGATCTGCTATCGCGCGAGCGCCGATCCGGCAGTGTGCAAGTGGATTCGAGGTTTTGCAGGCGACCGCAGCAATTTTTGGGCGCTCGGCGAGGGAGCTATTGTCTCCATCGCCGGATATTGCGGGATCACGGGGCTTCGATTGATCCTGGAGGTATGGCCCGAGTCGTACAAGCGGGAAATGTCGCGTTGCATTTGGATTGGGCGGAAATCGCAATAGGAAATCACCTCTTGAAATTCCGAGTTCGCATTCGTCTGTGCATCTGCGCCCGCCCGCCTACGTCCCGTAGCGCTCGGGCCGCGTGAACCGGTACGCCAGCCCCCAGTCCCTCCGCCCGGCGACGCCGATCCGCGCCAGTTCGCTTTCGAGTGCCGATACCCCGGCGGCGAACGAGTACCTGGTCTGGGCCAGCGTGAAGGCGTTGGTACTCACCAGATTCCACAGTTCATCGTCCGTGTACAGCCGAATGACGCAGTCGGCCCATGCTTCCTTCGAATCGGCGATGAGGCAGTCGAGCCCGTGGGTCAGTCCGATTCCTTCCGCGGCGACGGGAGAAAGCACACAGGGAACCCCGTGCGAGATGGCGTCGAGCACCTTGCCCTTGAGTCCTGCTCCCGCGAAGAGCGGAGCGACAAAGACGCGCGTCCTATCAAGGGGCTCGGCAACACTGGGAACATAGCCCACGATGCGCACGCGATCGGACATGAGCTCGGCGACCTTCGTGCGCGCGCCACTGCCGATGACATTGAAAACCGCGTCGCGCAGCCGCTCGCATATCAATGGCATGACGTCGTCTGCAAAGAATCTGACCGCCTGGATGTTGGGCGGGTGGCTGAAGCCACCCAGAAACAGGATATCCCGTGTCTCTGAAAAGGCTGTTACCCGTTTGCGGCACTCCACCACCCATGGCATCCGGGCAAGGCGGCTTCCGTGCCGAAGCTGGTCGCGAAGGATTTCGAGCTCCGCGTCAGAATAGCTGAAAGTCAGATCGCTCGCCCTGACGGCGGAGAGTTCGGCTCGCCGGGTGGCCTCCGCCTTCGCCCGCGAATACCCAGGTGTGTGTGCCGCGGCCTCCCTGAGCTCGCGAAGGTAATGGAGGTCGGCAAGGTTGAATACAACCTTTGTCCGGGGCGCCGAATCCCGCACCAGAGGCAGGATCTGCTCGGCAATGGTGTAGCGCGTGGCGTAGACGACGTCGTATTCCGCGGCGTGCTCGCGCACGTAGTGCAGGAAGCTCATGACATAGGGCGCGTAAAGGCATTCGACGCCGATCCGCTGCAGCGCCGTGGTGTGGCGGTCCATCCAGGCGAGATTTCTGGGCAGGAAGGTGACCTTGGCTCCCAGATCCTGGAAAAGTCGTATCTCCTGGAACGCCGCATAGCTGCCGGCATCCAGATCGACGAATGGAAACTGATGGTCGACGAAGAGCGCGCGGAAGGCGACGTGGCGGTCCTTTTCGCGTTCCACCGCCTCGCCTTCGCGACCATGATCGCGATAGGACTGCGCCCACTTCCTGCGGAACTTCGGCCTGTTCACTTCCTGGAACGCCTTCATCCCGGTGGCGACGCTGGTTCCCGAAGACCGGCCTTCAAAGTGATAGACGGTGGATGTTGGAACATAAACGGCGAAGTGGCCGCTCTCGCGGACCTTCATCGCCAGGTCCGTATCCTCGAAATAGGCGGGCGCGAACTCTTCGCTGAATCCGCCGACCTTCTGCCAGAGTTTGCGCGGCACCATCAATGCCGCGCCCGACACGTAGTCGACCTTTCTCAGATAATTGTAACGGGGATCGTCGGGATTGCCGTCGCGACCCACGTTCCAGGGATTGCCGGATCCCCATACCACGCCACCGGCTTCCTGCAGGCGTCCGTCCGGATAGACGAGTTTCGATCCCGCCAGTCCCACCCGATCGAAGTTCCGGAATGCCGCGACCAGTTCGTCCAGCCAGCGGGCCGTGACCTCGGTATCGTTGTTCAGGAGCAGGATGAATTCGCCGCGCGCCCGGGCCGCACCGGCGTTGCAGGCGCGGACGAAGCCCTGCGCCGTCGCGTGCCGCACGATCTGCACGCCCTGCACGAACTCTGAAAGCCTTGTCGTTTCATCCGAAGAGCCGTCGTCCACCACGATGACCTCGAATGACGTGTGGTTGAACGCGAACAGCAGGGAGCAGAGACAGTAGTAGGTAACCTCGCATTTGTTGTGGACGGGAACAATTACCGAGACGGTGGGATGCGTGGGGGTTTCGAACGCGATTTTTGGATAGGCCGCGCGTTTCTTGAAGCCCTTCAACAGTTCGGCATATAATGAGTCGAGAGGGGGAACCGATTCGAGTCCCCGGTTGCGCAGCTTCCCGAACCACAGTCGATAACTGCGGAAGTGGTGCCGCGCCTGCTGCGAAAGGGTGCCGTCCAAAGGAGGTCCCGCATAGGTCTGCAGCGCGTTCCACGGCGTAATGTGCAGCGGCAAAACCTGGTACAGCGACGCCAGCAAGGACATTCCCGACGTTTCCCGCAGCTCAAGCAGGTGCGAACGCCCGTCCAGATGCGAATGGTCGAGAACGATGGTTCCAGAAAACGCCGTGCCGGCCGTGGACACCGTGCACGATGCGCTCAAGTCGCCATCGACGAACAAGCCGATGGAAAGCTTGCTCAAGGAGCTGTCGGGGCAGGTGCCGGAAAAATTTGCGCAGCTGTTTTCGAAGCGGAAGTTGTGCACCGTGATCGACGTGTCGCGTTCGATCCTGACGTTTTCGAAAACCACCTGCTCGTCCTGCGTGCGAAGCACGACGTCTACGCTGGCATGGCCCCCGTCCATGAGACCGATCGGCGGTTGGACCACAAGACGCGTAGCCCGCGCCTCCCCGGCTGCAGAATACAGCGGATGACGATCGATGATCCTTGCCTGGTAGATGTTGGCAGCGCCGTCGCGCAGGTAAACAGAAGGCACCGTTGTTCCTTCGACGGATATGACGATGACTCCCCCGGCGGTGGAGGCGCAGGCAGGAAGAGGAGCCTCTTCCGCAAGCACGGTGGACAGCGCCATGCGCTGCACGGCCAGCGCCGCCGGACGTGCGTGCGGCGTCTGCGAAACTGGCGCTGCAGAGGCCAGTTTAAGGCGCTTGGCCATCCG
This sequence comes from Rhizomicrobium sp., assembly GCA_036266955.1. Taxonomy (GTDB): domain Bacteria; phylum Pseudomonadota; class Alphaproteobacteria; order Micropepsales; family Micropepsaceae; genus Rhizomicrobium. Next base: position 13,615 of record DATAWY010000019.1, on the reverse strand, counting down.
CTTCTGCGCTTTCCGGCTTATCCAGACGATTTCCTTGAGCTTGTTGCGAAACCCGGGGGTTTCGCGGACCCGCGTCCCGGCTTTATTCATCAGCCGCTGCAGGGTGCGCAGTTGATAGCGCAAGCGGGCGAGCCGCGCGGATGCGGATGACGCCGCCGGCCTTTTCGCGACAGCCGTGACTGTCTTCGCGTTGTTTTCGCTCACACCGGGCGCTCGTTCCCGCCGCACGCGTCGCGGCCCTGGATGCTGATCATGCAGCCGCACGAACGGGCGCGGTAATCCTTTCGGGGTTCGGTCAGGGGCCGCCTCGATCCTCTTTTCGCTTGTGCCGCGTCCCAGGCCGCGTCGGCCACACTGTATTGTATATTCGACCCTACACTCCCCCGGTATGCGCGTGAAGTATGGCTTTTGCGTCCAATGGGCAGTACTGTACCCACGCGAGCCGGAAAATTCCCGAGTGCGGTCAGCCGGTTAACCCTGTTTTCCCCGCGCCGGGCGGCAGGTGTCCCAGGGCGAATTGCCTTGACCGGTCCGGTGCGACAGCAGAGGGCGACAATGCTGCTTGATTACCTTCCCTTGGTGATTACGGTCACCATCTGCGTTTTTGCCCGGCCTGTCGGCGAATGGTTGGGGGTCATCGATCATCCCGACCGCGAACGCAAAACCCATTCGGGGCCCACGCCCATGGTGGGCGGGATCGCCGTGATGGTGCCTTTGGCCTTCTGGGCCGGAGCCCAGATCATCTGGGGACAGGGCGCTGACGCCGGTTTCTATCTGTCCATCCTGCTTTGCGGCGGGGGGGTTGCCGTTCTTGGCTTCATGGATGATCAGCAAGGCATATCCGCCGGCGGCCGTCTCCTGCTGCTCGTCATATTTTCGGTCATTGCCTTGCGTCTGGATCCGATTCTGTCGGGTGACCGCGTGCATTTCGCCGCCGGGGTTTCGCTGGCCGTGCCCCCGCTGCTGCTGCCCGCCCTGACCGTGCTCGCGCTGGCCGGTTTTTCGAGTGCTGTGAACATGGCGGACGGCCTCAACGGTCTGGTGCTCGCTTTCATCTGCATCTGGTCCATTTGCCTTGCTTTCCTGGGCGGAGCCAATGTTTCGTCCGCGGCCGCAGTCATTGGCGCGGCATCCCTGATCACGCTGCTCTACAATCTGCGCGGGCGTCTGTTCCTTGGGGATTGCGGTGCGTTTGCCGTCGCCTTTGTGGTCGGCGTGCTGGCCGTACGATGTCACAACACCGGACGGCTGCCCCTGGAGACGGCGCTGGTATGGTTCTTCGTGCCCGTCGCGGATTGTCTCCGACTCATCGGGCTGCGGCTGTGGCGGGGCCGCTCGCCTTTCCAGCCCGACCGCGAGCATTTCCAGTACCGGCTTGCGGCGCGGCTCGGGGAACCCTGGGCGATTGCGACCTATGCAGGGGTCGTCGGATTCTCGTCCGGGCTGGCCTCGCTGCTGCCGCAGTTCGCGTTTTTTGGTCTGACGCTCGCATCGACGGTGTTTTTCGGCTTCCTTCTCGCGGATGGCCTCGCTTCGAGAGGGGAACCGGTCCGTGGTTCCGCCCAGGTTGGCCCCAACGTGGTTGCACTGGAAAAAAAGCTTGCTAAACGTTCCGGGACCGGGGCCGATATGGGTCAGCCGGTGCGAGGTTAACTAATGATCAAGGGAATTTGGAATCGGTACCTTCTGCTGGGGCTCGTCGTGGCGGCGATCAGCGTCCTCGTCTACGCCGTCGGTTTCTTCTATCAGAAGTTCGTCAACAATCCGCTCGACTTTGCAGCGCTCGCATTCATCGTGGCGTTCTACACCGGCGCACTATACCATCACCTCCAAAGGTCCGAAGATTGAGCGGCGCGCCGGAGGACGCGGAATCCTTCATTCCCCCATGGGAAACCCGCGACTTTCGGCAAAGAAAGCTTCAGGAACGCACAAGTACAGCAGGCATGAACGGCAAGTCCGCGAAGACACTGCGCCACAGGATGCATGTCATCCTGGAGGCGGGCAGGAGTTCCGGGCCTGTCGGCCTTGTGTTCGAGATTTTCCTGATTGCGCTCATACTCGCCAATGCCGTCGCGGTGAGCCTGGACAGCGTTCCGCGATATGCTGGCGCCTATGGCCACATCCTCCTCTATTTCGAGTATATTTCCGTCGCGATCTTCACGATCGAATACGCGCTGCGGATCTGGACCGCGCCAGAGGATCCGCGATATGGGGCGCGCCGTCTCGTGGACCGGCTGCGCTACATGACGCGCCCTTACATGCTGATCGATTTTCTTGCGATCGCCCCGGCCTATGTCGCGCTGTTCATCCCCTTCGCCGACCTCCGTATACTGAGGATATTCCGGCTGTTCCGGCTGCTGAAGATCGCCCGGTACTCGCCCGCGGTCGCGACGCTCGTCCATGTGCTGTCGCTGGAGCGTCGGGCGCTTTTCGGAACACTGTTGCTTTTGTTGTGTCTCATGTGCCTGTGCGCGGAAGGGATGTACCTGATCGAGGGCCGCGTGCAGCCGCAGATGTTCGGGAATCTGCCGAGCTGCATGTATTGGGCAGTCATCACGCTGACAACCGTGGGCTACGGGGACACCTATCCGGTTACGGCGGCGGGCCGGCTTCTGGCCGGCGTCACCGCCATCATGGGACTGGGTCTTTTTGCCCTGCCGGTCGGCATCATCGCATCGGCGTTCGTCAGTGAAATCCATCGCCGCGATTTCGTTGTCACGTCGAGCATGTTGTCGCGGATACCCATGTTTTCCGGCCTGGATATCGAAGTCATGGTCGCGGTGATGGCCGCGCTCCGCTCCCATATGGTTGCGCCGCATGTGCCCATCGTCGTCGCCGGCGAAAGCGCGACAGCCATGTACTTCGTTGTTTCCGGTCTGGCAAAGGAAACCGGGCAGGGGCGGGGAAAAGGGGGAGCCGGCAATTCCACGCTCGGGCCCGGAGACACCATCGCAGCGGAGGCCGTACTCAATGGTACTCCGCACGAATGTACTATCTTTGCGCATACGCCCATGCGCCTGCTCGCGCTTGCGAACCACGACCTGGTGGTTCTGCTGCGGAAATATCCCCGTCTGCGGCGCCGAATCCAGAAAGGGACCGCTCCCAAGGGCCGAAAGCCGCGAAAACGCAATGTCGCCGGGGAGGAGAATATCGCGCAATCGGCGGCGCCGCAAACACCGGTAGCGCAAGCCGATTGAACGGACGTGCGATCGCTCGGTTCGCCGGAGGCGTTCGTGCGGCCGTCGCTTCAGGCACCACGTCGCGCGCCGACGTCATTTCCGGCAGTCTTCGCGGAGATGGCAACAATGTCAGTGGTTCAACTGGAGTTTTCGACCTATGCGATTGCCGCAGCTACGACACCGGGGTTGCCGGGTGGGTGCGAAGCGAATCGAGGCAGGTCTGGTCGGCGGCCATGCGCCGGCCGCGGGGCAGCGTTTCCACGTGGCGCACGAGGAGGGAATTGCCGAAAGGATAGAGAAAGAAGAACGCCTTGCAGGCCGGCCCGTCGTAGCGCCACATCTCGATGGTGCCGTCCTTGCGGACGAACGCGGGCGCTCCGAAGATCACGCGCAGCTGCGCGGGCTGCAGCCCGGCGACATCGCCCGGCTCGCCGGGGTGCGGAACGACAGGCAGCGCCACATGCGGCGGCTGCGAGACCGGTGCGGCCCGCCTGCTTGAGGCACAGTCCGCCAGCAGCAGACACATCAACAGGATCGCGAGCGGTCGCAACACAATCAAATATCCGCATTCATCGCGCGGCAAGCGCATGGATCTGGGAATTGGCGAGCGTCAGCTTGGCGATGGAAAGCTCGCCGCCGCGTTCGAGCTCGGTCAGAAAGCTTCGCGTGCGGGCGAGTGCGTCGGCATGGGTTTCCTCCCAATGCTGGACGGCGGCGGCGCCGTCCGTGCGCGTAGCCGCGGGCGAGCCGGGCTGACAATCCACGAGCGCTTCCGATGCGAGCGCCCGCTGTCCGGCGAAGAGATCGTCGACGATGCGGCGGACCGCGAGACGGTCCCAGTGTTCGTGGCCGCTGATCCGGCTCGCCAGCCCGCGCAACCGGTCGAGGCCGACCGCGGCACCCATGGCGAAATAGGCGCCGGCGACGAGATCGATCGGCAGTTTGCGCGATTCGGCGAGCAGCACGATTTCGGGTGCGCCGCCCAGGAGCGGCAGCACAGCCACGTCCTCGGCGATATCGAGCGGCATTCCGGACTTTTGGAGTTCCGCGATCCGCGCCTCCGTGGCCTGGGCCTCGTAGGGCGAGACGAGCGTCGAGAAACTGCCGCGCAGGGCTTCCACGCCGGAACAGTACTGTCCGATCGTGTCGCCGAGATCCGCGCGTGCCGGAACATTGACCAGGAACCACAGGCCCAGACGCCGCAGCAGCTCGGCGATCTCATTATAGGCGCCGGTCTGCACCGGCGCGCGCACCTTGCCGTCCAGTCCGTCGATCCGGGCTTTCAACTCCCGCAACCCCAGCGCACCTTCCGCGATCACGAAGGCGCGGGCGATGCGCACGGCAGATGCGCTGGAAATTTCCTCGATCCGGTGAACGAACACAGGTCCCGCGAGATTGACGATCCGGTTGGCGAGAGAGGTTGCAATGATCTCGCGGCGCAGACGGTGATGGATGAACTCCTCGGGAAACCGCGTCACCGCTGAGGCCGGAAAATAACCGGCAAGTTCGGAGGCGAAGAACGCCTGGTCCGGCAGGTCGCTTGCAACGATCTGCGCATCCAGATCGAGCTTGGCATAGGCAAGAAGCACGGCCAGTTCCGGCCGCGTCAGTCCGCGGCCCGCCTGGGCGCGCCGGTGCAACTCATCTTCATCGGGAAGAAATTCGACTGCGCGGTCGAGGCGGCCGCGGCGCTCGAGGTCGCGGATGAAACGGCCGTGCGAGTCGAGATCGCGCGAAGAGCGAGCCTCGGCGACGGACAGTGCGAGCGTCTGGTCGTAATTGTCGCGCAGCACATGGGCCGCCACATCGTCGGTCATTTCGTTGAGGAGCCTGTCGCGCTCGCCGGCGGAAAGCTCGCCGCGGCGCAACGGACCGTTGAACAGTATCTTGAGATTGACTTCGTGGTCCGACGTATCGACGCCCGCCGAATTGTCGATCGCGTCGGTGTTGAGCCGCCCGCCGTTCATCGCATATTCGATCCGGCCGAGTTGCGTCAGTCCGAGATTGGCGCCCTCCCCGACCACTTTCGCGCGGACATTGATACCGTTGACCCTGACTGCGTCATTGGCGCGGTCGCCGACGTCGAGATTGCTTTGGCTCACCGCCTTGACGAAGGTTCCGATCCCGCCGAACCACAGCAGGTCCACATCGCTGGTAAGCAGCGCCAGGATCAGTTCGTTGGGAGAAACCCTGTCGGGCTCCAGCCCGATCAGTGCCTTCGCTTCGGGCGAAAGCACGATTTCCTTGGCGTTGCGCGGGTAGATGCCGCCGCCTTTGGAAATGAGCGCGCGATCGTAATCCGTCCAGCTCGACCGCGGCAGATCGAACATGCGCTTGCGCTCGCCCCAGCTTCGCTGCGGATCGGGAGCGGGATCGACGAAGATGTGGCGGTGATCGAACGCGGCAAGCAGTTTTGTTTCTTTCGACAGAAGCATGCCGTTTCCGAACACATCGCCCGACATGTCGCCGACGCCGATGCAGGTGAACGGCGCCGTCTGGATGTCGCGGTCCATCTCGCGGAAGTGGCGCTGGACGGCCTCCCAGGCGCCCTTTGCCGTGATGCCCATCTTCTTGTGGTCATAGCCATGACTGCCGCCCGAGGCGAAAGCGTCGCCGAGCCAGAAACCGCGCGCTTCGGCGATCCCGTTGGCGATATCCGAAAAGGTGGCCGTTCCCTTGTCGGCCGCCACGACAAAATAGGGATCGTCATCGTCATAGCGGCGCGTACGGGGTGGCGGGGCGATCGTGCCGTCCGGCCGGATGTTGTCCGTAAGGTCCAGCAGCGCATTGATGAACAGTTTGTAGCAGGCGATGCCCATGGCCTGCGCTTCGTCGCGCGTCGCGTTGAGGGCAAGCTCTTTGGGAAAGAAACCGCCCTTGGCGCCGACCGGCACGATGACCGCGTTCTTCACCTGCTGGGCCTTCACGAGCCCCAGAATCTCGGTGCGGAAATCCTCGCGCCGGTCCGACCAGCGGATGCCGCCGCGCGCGACCTTGCCGAACCGCAGATGAACACCTTCTACCTGCGGCGAATAGACGAAGACTTCGTAGAGCGGCCGCGGGGCCGGCAATTCGTCGAGCCTGTGACTGTCGAGCTTGACGGACAGACAGTCCGGACCGAGGCCCGACTCATCGCGCTGGAAAAAATTTGTTCGCAGCACACATTCCACGACATTGTGCAGCCGGCGGATGATGCGGTCGTCGTCGAGGCTTGGCACGTCGTTCAGCGCGGCGACGATACGCTCCCGCAGTAGCTTTGCCGCCACCTCGCGGTTCTCCATCTCCGGATCCTGCAGCGCGCGGAAGAGCTTTACGAGCAGGGCGGCAATGGCGGAATTCCGCGCCAGCGCCCGTTCCATGTAGTCTTGGCTGAAGGCAATGCCGGCCTGGCGCAGAAACTTCGCGCAGGTCCGCAGGATCGTGACGTCGCGCCACGGCAGGTCCGTGCTGACGATCAGCCGGTTGAAACCGTCGTTCTCCGCGCTACCCGAAATGACGGCGTGGAACGCGTCTTCGAGGCGGGTTTGGACTTCCGCCGAACGCGCAGAGCCGGCATCGGCCCGCTCCATCCGGAAGTCCAGGATAGCGGCTTCCGCAGGCTGTCCGTCGCCGGTGCCAAATCTGACGGGATAGGAATCCTCCGCGATCACCCGAAAACCAAGATTCTCAAAAATCGGCAGCGAGACGGAGAGCGGCAGCACGCGTCCCGCCGCATACAGCTTCAGGCGCAGGGTGGACGGACCGTCGGTAGCCTGATTGTAGGCGCGCGCGCTGACGGAACCCCGGCTGCGCGCCAGGACCTCGAGTTCGGAGAGGTCGCGGACCGCTTCCTCCGGTGCGAAGGCGTCGCGATACCGCGGAGGGAAAGCGGCTGCGTGGCGGCGGAGCAGCCGCAGCCCTTCCGCATCGCCATGCTGCTGGATCAGCGCCTGCGCAAATCCGTCACCCCAGGTACGGATGGCCGCCCGGATGTCGGCTTCAAGCTGGCGCACGTCGACCGGCGGCCGCGGACCCGGCTTGCGGCCGATGATGAAATGGATCCGGGCGAGCAGAGATGCATCGATAACCGGAGTCTCGGCCGAAATCCGGCCGTCAAAAGCATCCGAAAGGAGCCTGTGAATCTTTTCGCGCGACTGGGTGTCATAGCGGTCGCGCGGCACGAAAAGCAGCGCGGTGACGAACCGGTCGAACCGGTCGAACCGCAGGAACAGCCTGACCTTCGGCCGCTCACCCAGCCGCAATACCCCGCGCGCTGTAGCGAAAATCTCGTCCTCACTCGCCTGGAACAGTTCTTCGCGCGGATAGGTGTCGAGAATATGGGCGAGCGCCTTGCCGTCATGGCTGTCGTGCGCAAGTCCGGCACGGTTGATGATGCGGGCGACCTTGAGGCGAAGCAGCGGAATGTCGCCGGGCCGCCTGCTGTAGGCGGCGGAGGTGAACAATCCGGTAAAGCGCCGTTCGCCCGATAGCTTGCCGCTGCCGTCGAAAATCTTGACGCCCACATAATCCATGTGAACGCGGCGGTGGACGACGGTGCGCTCGTTCGTCTTGGTAATGATGAGCGGCTCGGGCTGCGCCAGGAAGGCGCGCACTTCCGGCGAAAGGCTTGCGTGGTCCGGTCCGCGTCCGATCACCCGCGCTGCCGTGTCCGAAAGAAGCCCCAGCCCGCTTTCCGCGATCGGCTCCAGCCGGCCGCCTTCGGCGTCGACAAAGGCGTAATCGCGGCAGCCCAGGAAGGTGAAGTGATTGTTCCCCAGCCATTCGAGAAAAGCGATGCTTTCGTCCAGATCCTCACGCGAAATGGGCGGCGGATTTTGCCTGAGACCACTGATGGTATCGGCGAGCCGGGCGAGCATCCGGCGCCAGTCGCGCACCGCCAGCGCGACCTGTGCGAAGACATTGCAGGCGCCCTGGACAAGCGCCGTCCGGCGGTCTTCATCGAGTACGGCATCGAGCAGAAGGACGATGGTGCTTTCGCGCACGGGCACGCCGCGCTGCGCGCGAGCGCCGTCCGCGTCGCGGCAAACCTCGATGATCGGATGAAACACGGCATGGGCGCGGATGTTTTGCGCCGCCAGTTCTCCCATGAGGGAATCGAAAAGAAACGGCTTGTCGTCGTTCACCGCCAGAAACACTTTTCCCCCCGGACTGCCCTCGACCGAAGGCAGATCGAACACCTCGACCAGGGTCTCCCCCGGCTGGCGCATCGCGGATCGCTCGAATACGGCTTTCGCCAGGGCAGCAAGCGCTCCGCACGCATAGCGCCCGACTTCCTCGGGAGGCGCCCCCGCATAGAAAGCTGCGCAGAAAATTGCGAGTTCGGGATTTGCGGTCTCCAGAACGGCGAGCGCGGATTTTATATGCGCGGTTGCGACCTGTTCATCGTCGCGCGCGGCGACCGCTGCATCCGCGGGATCGGCACGGAGCGCCTCGGCTGCTTGAGCTGTCATCCTCATCCATTCGAAAAAGGGCGGCGATCGGACAATCAGGGCTGCTATTTCGGGGCAGGACTGCAGACCATTGGACGTCTTACCACTTACCACGAAACCCAAAACGGAACGTGATTCTAGCCCGAAGCCCCGGCAAAGGGAATCTTCCTGCTTTGCCTCTGCGCCGCGGATAGCAGGACGTGCAGCGCCCGCGCAATCGCGCGCGAAGACGCGCGGCCCTCGAATCCGCGATCGGGATCGAAGGTCACGGTCAGCGTCGTGTCCCTCAAGGTGACGGTCGGCCGGTCGGCAATCGCAAGCGCGACGGTTTTGACGACCCGTGCAACCGCCGCATGCGCCCGCGCCGATTCACCGAACTGCTCGATGCCGCGCGCTACGTTTCCTATCGCGTCCAATGCGACGGCTCGCGCGGCGGCGTTGCCGGCGAGCCGGCGCCAATCGGCCGAGAAAGCCAGATCGAGCCGCCGCACGAAGGCCAGTTGTTCGGCAGCCGCCTGCGCTGCGTTCTCCAGTTCCGCAATCGAAACCGTTGGCGCGGCCGGCGTCGCATGGCTTCCGGTGCGCACCGCGGGCAGTCCGCCTGGATTTGAATCGGTGTAGAGCGTGACGCCGCCCCAGCCGGACACCTGAAGCGCGGTGTCGCCGGAATCATATTTCAGGACCCGCCCGCCGAGCGACGCAGTGTCGGCATGCAGGACAAAGATTTCCGGCGAGGCATCGAAACTGAGCAGAAAATCCGGCCCCGCGGCATCCAGCGCGAAGCCGATCTTGTCGCCGGCGAGATAGGTGCCGGATTCGATCTGGCCCACGCGGTCGGAGGACAGCCGGGATTGAAACGACTCCGCAGGCGGCGCGGCATGGGCCAGCGGCATGCCAAGAAGCAGCGGCACGCTTGCCAGCAACCCGGAAACAACCCTCGCCATAGCCACGGACCGATATTTCTTGTTCCCGCAGGCCGACCGCACCGGCCCCGATCTTGATACGCATGGATTCGGGCAAATTTGGGACCGGGCGTTCTTGGGGAAATGAAGGATCGCCTCAGCCACCAGCCCTACGGCGTCATCCCCGCGAAAGCGGGGACCCAGCCGCCCCGCGTCGGCGGGGCGAAATGACGTTTTGCGCTGGCGGACGCTCGCTAGCTGGATCCCCGCTTCCGCGGGGATGACAACACTGTGCGCGTTCTACTCCCGTTCGAGGCTACCTCCGCGCGCCTCGCCGGATGCGAATTGCGCGGCGCCGGCCGCGGCCTCTCCGCCGTGGAGGGTCGCCAGGCCGAGGGCGAACTCGTTGGCGAGGGCGTGCGCCGTATCGAGACCCTCCTGTTCGTAGACGGAGCGTCTGTCGTTTCGGAGACAGGTTTGCGGGAACGCCGCAATCTCGCGCGCCAGCGCTTCTGCCGCAGCGCGCGAGTGGCCCTTCGGCGCGACCCGGTTCACAAGGCCCATCGACAGCGCCTCGCTTGCGCCGACGGGCCGGCCCGTCAAAATCATGTCAAGTGCGCGGGCTTGCCCGATGAGACGCGGCAGGCGGACGGTGCCGCCATCGATCAGCGGAACGCCCCAGCACCTGCAGAAGACGCCGAGCACTGCATCCTCTTCCGCAACCCGCAGATCGCACCACAGCGCCAGTTCGAGGCCGCCGGCCACGGCATAGCCGGCAATCGCCGCAATGACCGGCTTCGACAGGCGCATCCGGCTCGGACCCATCGGCGCATCTAAGGCAAGCAAATCCGGCGCCGCGCCCGGCGGAGTCAGGCGATTGCCGTTTCCACTCGCGATGGCCTTCAGATTGGCGCCCGCGCAGAAAGTTCCGCCTTCCCCCCACAGCACGGCAACAGAGGCGCCGTCAGCATGCTCGAATGCCGCGAAAGCTTCGGCGAGCGCATCGGCTGTCGCCAGGTCGACCGCATTGCGCGCTTCCGGACGCGACAGGATCACGGTGGTAACGGGACCGTTGCACTCGACGCGGACTGCCTGTGCGAGGGCATTCATGCGGACGGACTCCCAATCAAAACAATTTTTTCGGTACCAATTCGGCGAAATGCGCATTACATGACCGCCGCCGTCTCGCGCGAGTAGCTCCCGTGACCCATCCCAACAGTTTCAAATCCCGCAAGACGCTGAATGTCGGCGGGAAATCCTATGTCTATTACAGCCTGGCCGCCGCCGAAAAGAACGGGCTCGGCGGGATTTCCCGCCTGCCCTATTCGCTGAAGGTGCTGCTCGAAAATCTGCTGCGGCACGAGGACGGCGCGACCGTCACCGCCGGCGATATCGAGGCGGTCGCCGGCTGGATCGCGAAGCGGCGGTCGGATCGCGAAATCGCCTTCAGGCCCGCGCGCGTGCTGATGCAGGACCTGACCGGCGTGCCGGCCGTCGTCGATCTTGCCGCCATGCGCGACGCCATGCAGGCGATGGGCGGCGATCCGGAGAAGATCAATCCGCTCGCCGAAGTGGATCTCGTCATCGACCATTCCGTGATGGTCGACAATTTCGGCCGCCGCGACTCGTTCAAGAAGAACGTCGTGATCGAATACCAGCGCAACATGGAACGCTACGGCTTCCTGCGCTGGGGCCAGCAGGCCTTCGCGAATTTCCGCGTCGTACCGCCGGGCACCGGCATCTGCCACCAGGTCAATCTGGAATATCTGGGGCAGACCGTCTGGACGCGCGCGGAGAAGGATCCCAAAACACGCAAGTCCTTCGTCGAAGCCTTCCCCGACACACTGGTGGGGACCGACAGCCACACCACCATGATCAATGCGCTTTCGGTGCTGGGCTGGGGTGTCGGCGGAATCGAGGCGGAGGCGGCGATGTTGGGCCAGCCGATCTCGATGCTGATCCCCGAAGTGATCGGCTTCCGCGTGACGGGCAGGCTTCGTCCCGGCGTGACCGCGACGGACCTCGTGCTGACCGTGACCGAGATGCTGCGCAGGAAAGGCGTCGTCGGCAAGTTCGTGGAGTTCTATGGCCCGGGTCTCGACGAGATGGCGCTTGAGGACCGCGCCACCATCTCCAACATGTCCCCGGAATATGGCGCGACCTGCGGCTTCTTTCCGATCGACGCGGAGACGCTGCGCTATCTGAAGGCCACGGGGCGCAAGCCGGCGCGGGTGGCGCTGGTCGAGAAATATGCGCGCGCGCAGGGCCTTTTCCGCACGCCCAAAAGCGCGGAGCCGGAATTCACCGACACTCTGTCGCTCGATCTCGATATGGTGGAACCGAGCCTGGCCGGCCCGAAGCGGCCGCAGGACCGCGTCCCCCTCGACAAGGCGTCGCAGGAATTCGCGACCGCGCTCAGCGACACGTTTCACAAGGAAGGCGAGTCCGCGCGCCGCGTCGACGTGCCGGGCGAGAACTACAGCCTCGGGCATGGCGATGTGGTGATCGCCGCGATCACCTCCTGCACCAATACGTCCAATCCGAGCGTGATGATCGGCGCCGGGCTGCTCGCAAAAAACGCGGTCGAACGCGGGCTTCAGGTCAAGCCCTGGGTGAAGACGTCGCTGGCACCGGGCAGCCAGGTGGTGACCGATTATCTGGCGAAGTCGGGCCTCGACAAACCGCTCGACAAGCTTGGCTTCGAACTGGTCGGCTATGGCTGCACCACCTGCATCGGCAATTCGGGGCCGTTGCGCGAGCCGGTGGCGCAGGCGGTCACCGACGGCGATCTCGTGGCCACCGCCGTGCTCTCGGGAAACCGTAATTTCGAAGGCCGCGTGCATCCGCAGGTGCGTGCCAATTATCTGGCATCGCCCATGCTGGTGGTCGCCTATGCGCTGGCGGGCTCCATCACCATCGATCTGTCAGCGGAGCCGCTCGGCACCGACAGGAAGGGCACACCGGTCTATCTCAAGGACATCTGGCCCTCGCCGCAGGAGATCGCAGGCGTCATCCGCAAATCGGTCACCACCGCGAGTTTCCGGCAGCGCTATGGCGACGTGTTCGAGGGCGGGCCCGAGTGGAAGAAGGTGAAGGTGCGCAAGGGCCAGACCTATACGTGGGACGGTGCGTCCACCTATGTGAAGCATCCGCCCTATTTCGACGGCATGACGCCGGAACGGGCCGGTGTGGGCGATATCGCGGGCGCGCGCATTCTGGCGCTGTTCGGCGATTCCATCACCACCGATCACATCAGCCCGGCGGGCTCGATCAAGAAGGAAAGCCCGGCCGGCCGCTATCTCCTCGAGCACGGCGTGGCCCAGGCCGATTTCAACTCCTACGGCGCCCGGCGAGGGAACGACGAGATCATGGTGCGCGGCACTTTCGCGAATATCCGCATCAAGAACGAGATGATGGGCGGCCGCGAAGGCGGCGACACGATCTGGTACTCTCCCGAGCATCCTTCCGGCGAGGAGATGCCGATCTTCGACGCGGCCACGCGCTATCAGAAGGACGGCGTGCCGCTCGTCGTCATCGCCGGCAAGGAATACGGCACCGGCTCCTCGCGCGACTGGGCCGCCAAAGGGCCGAAGCTGCTCGGCGTGCGCGCGGTCATCGCGGAAAGCTTCGAGCGCATCCACCGCTCCAACCTGATCGGCATGGGCCTCGCCCCGCTCGTCTTCACCGAGGGCAAGACCCGCAACGACTACGCGCTGACGGGACGGGAAGCGATCGACATTCCGGGCCTCTCCGGCGCGATCAACCCGCAGATGCGCGTGGACGCCACCATCACCTATCCCGACGGCCACACGGTCCCCCTGCCTCTGGTGCTGCGTATCGATACCGCCGATGAGGTGCGTTATTTCGAGAATGGCGGGATATTGCCGTATGTGCTGAGGAATTTGCTGGCGGCGTAACTTGCGCTGCACGACAGCAAGCGTACCCGATTCGGCGCGAAGCATCACCGTGTCGATAGCACTCGGAGTTGACCGGTTTTTGTAGCACATCAGTTGTCCGCTTCCGTTTGCACTGGCACCTGTGGATTTGTGGGCAGCCGCGCCCCTTTTGGGCGCAGGCGGCTGTCCACACATCCACAGGCTCCAGC
>DATAWY010000018.1:0-8719 GCA_036266955.1 Rhizomicrobium sp. | reverse complement strand
GAGCGCCACATTCCCAACTCGATCGCAACCCTGCGGCGCCGTCTGAGCGTCGCACTCGCCAGAACCCTGCCAAGATGTCCCTGCTGCGCTCGAAAAATCCAACGCAACAATCCTCTAATTATATGACGCAGTAAAACTAGTCGGCCGCGTTGCGCCGCGCGACAATTAATGCGCGGCGCTAAGGAGCGCCTTCGGCGCGGCTTTAGAGCAAAAAGGAGCAACGTTCAGGCCACAGCGGCTAATGCCACGGGGCGCGTCGAAAATCTAAAGGTGGCTCCGGCATTTTTCGTGAAGGACGAAAAATCTTCCGGTGCCGCCGCCAAGAGGCGGCGCTTGAGATTTTCACCGCTTTCCGTGGCATCCTGGAGGTGTCGGGACGGAAAGCGTCCCGGTCCCTCGCTTCGCTCGGGTTTCGACGGCGCCTGCGGCGCGCGTCGAACGAAAAGCTGGCAATTCTTTGGGCCAGATTCGAGAACTACAAAATCGCTTCGATACCTTTGCGGCGAATGACATTGAGCAGCACAAGTGCCGGTCCTGTCGGGTGTTTTGCGCCGCATTCCAGCTTCGAAACATAGCCTGTCGTCACGCCGAGCTGGCGCGCGAAAACCGCCTGGCTCATGCGCGCTCGTTCGCGGATCGTGCGGATTTCATCCGCCGACACAGGCTCAATTTGCGCCGTCAGGTCTTTGCCCAGATGGCGCATGGTGATTTTCGAATAATTGGCATCATCCATTAGGCCAATTCGGTGCATTCCGGCAGCGGTTTCAAGTATTGCCTCCGTTGCCCTGCTAAGTTTCTTTGGTTTTGTCATCTTTCACCTCCACCAGTTCGCCATGTTTAATTGCGTGTTCAATGCCTCGATCATCCATCGTGAGCCACGAAGCGGCCAATCTCTTGAATGATTCCAGTTCCCTGGTCGTGATGTTCTCGCGCGTATTTTTTGAGAAGCAAAAAATAAATACGCCGCGCCTGCCCGCTTCGTATCCAATGAGCACGCGATAGCCGCTCGAACGGCCCTGTCCCTTACGCGCGACCCGTTGCTTGATGACATGGCCGCCGAGATCGGCATCGACCAACCCACGTTGTGCGCGCTCAACCGCCTCCCATAGGCTTTCGTCTGAGATTCGTTCGTCCCGCGCGTAACGTGCGAACCATTTGATTTTGAAAACTCTCACGTTGCCCCCTTGGTGTCTTAAACTATAGTCTACAGAACCATAATTTCAACCCTTTTCTGAGCAACTTTCTTGCTTTCCCGCCCGCTAGAAACTGGCAAGCTGGCGTGCCATACTGCTGGCAATACAGCAAGACAAATTGTCGTATTGCCAGCTTGCCAGCAATAAGGATTGCCATGAAAACCGTCGCGATGCTCAGCCAAAAAGGCGGAACCGGAAAAACCACCCTCACCCTGCACCTGGCCGTGGCCGCCGAAGCGGCCGGCCGGGCAACGGTCGTGATCGACCTCGACCCGCAGGCAAGCGCCGCAGGCTGGAAGGACAGCCGGAAGGCCGAGGCGCCGGCCGTCATCTCCGTGCCGGCCGCACGCCTCCCCCAAGCTCTTCAGGCCGCACAGGACGGCGGGGCTGATTTGGTGCTGATAGACACCGCCCCCATTCCGAAAGCGCGTCCCTAGCCGCCGCGCGGGCCGCAGATTTGGTTTTGATCCCATGCCGACCGGGCATCCTCGACCTGCGGGCGATCGGCACTTCGGCCGAGCTGGCCCGCCTAGCCGGCAAAAAAGCCTTTGTGGTGCTCAACACCATGCCGCCCAGGGCTACGAATCTGGCCACCGACGCCCGGCAGGCCGTCACCACGCACGGCCTCGACGTGGCGCCCATCGTTATCCAACAGCGCGCGGCTTACGGGCATGCGCTTACAGCCGGCCAGACCGCCCAGGAGTTCGAAAAGGGCGGGAAGGGTGCCGAGGAAATGGGCCGACTCTATCCCTGGCTAAGCGACCAGCTTGCCTAATTGCCAACTTGCCTAGTTGCCAGCAACACGGCAATATGGCGTTCCAGCAAAGTGGCAATTTGGAAAGCCAGCATGACCAAGCGCCCAAGCCTCGCCCGCAGCCTTGCCGAAAGCGTGGAGCAGGCCGCCAGACCAGCAGCAGCACCGACGCCCGCACCGAAAGGGGAGGGCAAACCTACGGAGCCGATACCGAGCTACAGAGCGGCGACCAGGGCAGGCAAAAAGAAAGTTACTTTGCCGCTCGATCCCGAAGCACATCGGCTCTTGAGGCAGCTCGCCCTCGACAGCGATTCCACAGTTGAGGCGCTCTTGCAGGAAGCCGTCCGCGATCTTTTCACGAAACACGGCAAGCCGCCGATCGCGTGACGGGAGCATGAGGCCCTCAGCGCAGAATATCGCCGTCCCGATCGAACGTCGCCCCGGCCAGGGGCCGAGGCTCAAGCAAACAATTTTTCGCTCCGGGGCTTTTGACCGCTACGCCGTCAAGCCCTCGCGCTGCGCGCGACCCTTCGGGCTACACGGAAAAATTCTTCGCTTGCCGCTCTCCGGTCCGTCGATCTTCTGCGCTCCTGACCAACAGGGGGGCGAAGATGATCAGACAGAGACTCACCATCAAATGGATTATCGGCGAGACAAGTGCGGCGTTGATCAACTTCCGGAAGGGACGATTGATTGCGCTTGTGAACCGGGAGGAATTTGAGCTGGGGGGTAGGGCGCTCTATCGGTGGCGAGTGTTTTTCACTTTCAGGGAATTCCTTTTTGAGTATCGCGATCCGGGCCGTTGGCTTCGTCGGGACATGGATCGGGTTTGTTGGCGCCTGAGATTTTCGGGGTTGGTGTTGGAGGTGACGCGGCAAACGGACAATCTTCGTTTGGCGATGCAAGATGCCTGGGTTGTCATGCCGCAAAGTCATCTACGGTTTTTCGGCAAAGAGGATATTGCCCAGCGGAGAGACAGCTCATGAGAGGGGGAGAGTTGTCTGGCGTAGAGATGCAAAGGCCGCCGTTTTTTGGCTTTGCAAATGTGATGTCACACGCTTCGGCGCGACGCGCCTCGGGCCTAAAGGCCCCATCGCCGGCCGCCGGCCGGCTCGGCATGTGCCCTCACGACTTGGCAAGGGAGAGGCCGAGCCTCTCCCGTTGCATCCCTCTTAAGGCGGCCACAGCCCGCCAACAGCCGGGCAGAATGGCGGTGCGGCCGTGAAGAAAGGGCAGGGGAAAGCCGCGCCCTGGCGCGGCCGTAAGAGGGTCGAGATTTCCCGCAAACGGTTCGTGTCCGTGCGCTGCCTGCCAGAGGAGTACGCCAAGATCGAAGCCGCCGCAGAGAAAGCGGGGCTTGCGATCGGACCTTATGTGCGGGCGGCCGCCATCGGCTCGCGTGGCCCGCGAGCGAAGCGCCGCCCCCGCGTAGAGACGCGCGCGCTTGCTCAGGCATTGGGATTGCTCGGGCGTCTGGGATCGAATGTGAACCAGCTCGCCCGGATCGCGAACACGCGCGGCGATCTGCCGGCGAAGAACGAGCTTGCCGGCATCATGCGAGAGGTCCGCGCAATGCGGGACGCCTTAATGGAGGCGCTCGACCGTGATCATTAAGGGCGGCGCGCGGGGCGGGGGATTGGACCTCGCGAAGCACCTGAATCGCACGGACACCAACGAGCGCGCCGTTTTGGTGGAGACAAGAGGCGTTGTTGCCCAAAGCCTCACGGACTCGCTCTTGGAAATGGAGGCCGTCGCGATGGGCGCGGCCACCAAGCGGCCCTTCTATCACGCCTCGATCAATACGCCGGCCGGCGAACCGCTCACGCGCGAGCAGCAAATGCACGCGATAGAGCGGCTCGAAAAAGAGATGGGGCTTGAGGGACAGGCCCGCATTATCGTTGAGCACCAGAAGAAGGACAGCGCCAACAACGATCGCACGCATGTTCATATCGTCTGGTCGCGCATCGACCTTGAGACGATGAAAACGCGGTCCGACAGCTTCAATTACGTCAAGCACGAACTGGTCGCGCGCGATCTCGAGCGCGAGTTCGGGCACGCGCGGGTGCAGGGTGCCCATATCGAAAGGGACGGAAAAGAGCGCCCGACGCGCACGCCGTCGCACGCCGAAATGCAGCAGGCCGAGCGCACGGGACTAAGCCCGCACCAGGCAACAAAGCAGATCACCGAAATCTGGCAGCGCACCGACAGCGGCCAGGCGTTCGCCGCCGCGATCGAAAATGAAGGATGGAGACTCGCCCAGGGCGATCGGCGCGACTTTGTTGCGGTCGATCCTTACGGCGAAGCGCACAGCCTTTCGCGCCGCATCGAGGGCGCAAAAGCGGCCGACGTGCGCGCGCGCATGAAAGACGTTGACCGGGAAAGCTTGCCAACAGTGGCACTCGCAAAAGCCGCGCAGCAGGTGCTCGCCCACGAACGCCTTTTCGAGGATCCAACGAGCCGGCGAGATCCGGCCGGGGATCTGAAGGGCAGGGAAGATCCCGCGCGCGACCTGGACGTGCCGTCGCCGACCCGCGCGGCGGCCGGTGTTGTCCACGCGGACGATCGCGCTGTGGGCGGTATCGCGAAAGGCGTGGGCAAGGCGCTCGATGCGGTCGTGGGAGTCTTCGAGAGTTTGCTTGCTCCCCCGACGCCGGAAGAACAGCGCGCCGCGGCAAAGAATGCCGCGCGAGAAACCGCAGGACGATCGCAGGCCCGCGCCGCGAAGGATGAAAAAACGCGAGAGGCGATCACCGACAGCGACAAACAAAAACGAATTGAGGAACAACTTCTCGCAGACTTGGAGCGCGCCCGCACGCGAGAGCGAACGCGGGAACGATAACAGGCGCCCGGCCGCGGCGAGGCGGGCTCCGGAGCAAGAAGGCCGGCGAGCAGGGGGAAAATACCTTTGCGGCCGTGCCGCGAAATTCGATTCAGCAATTCCGAATCCTGGCCGGGTTTCTGACCCGACCGCGTTGCCTCTATCGGTTGTTTCGTCTCAGCGCGCGCGAGAATGAGCGCCGGCGGCGGCGCCGCCGCTTTCTGGCGCCATCGAGGCCGCGCATTCAAAACGAGCCTGCGCGTCTGCGGCTGCGCGCGCGCATGGAAGTGTGGGAGCTTTATGAGTATTTCCGGGCGATCGGCCGTCTCGACGTGTTTTTCGAGATGTTCCCGCGCTAGTTCGATGGCGGCCGTTGCCCTTCCTGTTGAATCACCGCATTGACCCATTCGTCGGCGGGAAGCGATTGTGTCGGCGGCAGAGCCGCGAGAACCGATTGCGTCGCCTCCGGCGCCGCTGGCTGATCCGGCGGCAGCTTCACACCGGTAGCTTTAGCAACTGCCTTCCAGTCGATCTTTCCTTGTGGCGGCGGATTCCCTTCTCGCGCGCGGAGTTCGCGCGCGACGTGATTCCAATCGACATGCCCGTCAGACGTGGGGGGCGGGGGTGATGAGCCTCCCACTCACGGCCCCTTTTTTCTTCGAGAGCGTCTTGCTGCGCTGCGGTGCGCCTTTCAGCCGCCCATTCGGCCGGATGCTCCTGCCGTTCCCTTTGTGCATCCGCGTCCGCCATTCGAGCTTGCTCAGCCCAATCGACTTGAGGCGGGGCGTTATGCTTGTTTATGAAATAAAGAACCCCGGCGCCGGCGACGGCCGCTACGATCGCGACGGCCGCAAATTTCAAAAGTTCGCCCCGCTGCATCTCACCCTCCGTAATATGGGTTAGCCCGCGCGAGCTTTTTGCACTCGCCGATTTCGTAATAGGCCGGGACATATACCGGGACGTGGTTCGCCATGTTGGCGATCCACGCATAGGCGTGACCGTCGGGCGTGTCGAAAAGATCGTGTCCGCGCAGCGTCGGCGCCTTCATTTGCGAATAATTCATCGACTCTTGACCGAGCGGCTCCGTCAACGATTGGCTGTAGCCTTTGAGCAGCTCTGTGCGCTCGCCGGCGCGACGCGACATCCAATCGGCCGTCTCCAAATCGTTCGGCCCAAAGGCCAGCACGGCGCCAGCCTGAGCGATGAAGGTTTCCGCGCGCTTCTGGTAAAGAGCGCGCAACTGGTTTATGTCCTGAAACACCGGCACGAGCTGAATCCCATCGCCCCGGACGAGCGCCCACGTCGTTTCAATTATCGACAGGTGCCCGAGCGCGGCGAACTCGTCCAAAAAGTAAAACACCTGTTTGTCGCCATGCTGGCGCGGGCTCAGGACGCCGCGCAGGGCCGTGGAGATCAACATGCGAAGCCAGCGCGCGTGTCGATCCATCATGTCAGGCAGCAAAATCAGATAGACCGTGATCGGCCGTTTTTTCATTTCGCGAAAATCGATCCCCGGTTTTCTCAGATCGGTCGCAATTTCCGCGTCGTCGAGGGCTTCGGTTTGCGTGTCGGCCGACGAAACGATGCTCGCCACTTCACCGCCTGTGCGGACGAACTGGCCGGCCTTCTGACGCAGCGCCGGCAGCTTCGATTTCATCATTGCCATCGCTGTATAGGGAATGCCTTCGCCGGCTTTCCCTTCGCGGGCTTCGATCGTGGGTTCGGTCAGCAGCTCGCGCACCTGGCCGAGGTGTGCGTCCTCGCCGTACTTCATGCGCACCCACATGATGAGGCCGGCGACAAGCTTGCGTGCCGAGCGATCCCAATGAGGGTCTTTGCCTTCGACCGTTACAAGAGCTTCCGCGAGCCAGGAAGCGTCAGCGTTGAAGTAAGGGGACGCAGGATTGAGTCCGCGCAGCGGATTGAACCCGTCGCTTTCCAAATCTTCGTATTCCTCGACACCGGTGAGCACGCCGAATGGGTTGATAATTACGACCTCGCCGATCGTCGCCCGATATTTGGCCGTGACGGCCGCCAGCTCGCCCTTGGGGTCGATTACGACAATCGAGCAATCTTCCATTTGCAGGAGATTCGGCATCAAGAACCGAGTGCCCTTGCCCGATCCGTTCGGCCCGAACAGCAGAATATTGCGCTCGCCGTTGTAAAGGAGCTTGTCCCCGAAATCCTCCGGCCCGCGCAGATAGCGGCCGAGAGAGGGCGCCCAAGGTGAGCGTGACTGAAGGATAGCGCTCCGTGCAGTTCCAAACATTGCAGCTCCTCAATTATCGAATTGCCGACGTCGCGGCCCGGATGTGTTCGAGCGCACAGCCGCAGCAGCTTCCGGTTCACTCGCCGCGCGCGCCTTTCCATGCGCTTGCTGCGCCGCCACGGCGCGCAGGCCTCCGGTCCGCATCCTCGACCGCTTAAGAAAAACCGTTATCGTCGCATAGAAATTTGCGACGACGGCGTACAGCAGGAACGCGAAGGCGGAATAAAATTCCGGGGTGTTTTCTTCCGGCCAGGCGATCCAAACCCAAGCCAGAATTCCGGCCCAACAAAGGCCCGTGAAGAAGTAAAAGACCTGCCACGCTCCGCGCGGATCGAGATGCGCGAAGTCGATCCACGCCCCAGCAGGCACCCGACGGTCACGACGAGGGAGACGCCCAGAACCGCAATTTGCGTGCTGGCGTAGTAATACCAATAGAGCGCCGCCTTATCCCAAAACAGGAATCGCGTCGTGTGCTCGACAAAAAGGCTCCCGAGCGCCGCGGCGAGGATCAGCAGGGCAATCAGGCCGCTGGCCGCCATGCGGCCCTTCGGTATGATCGTCTGTAGAATTACGGCGAAAAGCTGAAAAATCGACTGGACGATTTGCTCTGTGGCGCCCATTGCCCCATCCCTAGACCGGCGTGCACAGTTTCCCCGGCTCTGGCAGGCCGTCAATCCGGCCGTGGCTCATCGGACGGCCCAGGGCTCAGATGACCCCATTGACCGCGGCAAGGCGTGACGCCCCCATACCCCCGCAGGGGAGCACCGATTCTCAATGAAGAGGTGCGTTTATGGCCCCGCCCTTTGTTCGACCCGCGCCGGAGGCGTCGGGTAAACCGGGACGCCCTTCGTCCCGACGCCTGCAGAGCGAGCACGGCCTCTCGCGCGGTCAATGCCGCGCAGCGGGAGCGGAGCTGCAGGAGTGCAGCGACGAAGCGAGCACCCACGCATTGACGGCGCGAGAGGCCGTGCTACCGCTCCCCGCCACAAAACCCGATATCCCGGCGCGCGCGGTCGTGATGGCAAGATCGGGCCATGCGTAAGATACTCCGAAGGCTCTTCGAGCAGCCCTGCGAGCTGAATGTCCGCTTCGTGGACGTGAGCGCCTCCGCCAAAGGGCCGCTCGCGCTTCTCACTCTCGTGATTCTGGTTTGCCTCATCTGCCACCCTTTCAGGTGACGGACACAGCGAGACGGGCCTTGAAACCACCGTGCGGCCGTTCCTATATCGTGGGTGGTCTGTAAATGAATATCGCGGAAACGGCCTCAAGCCGCATCCAGCCTGTAATTGCTATATATCCCAGGCGCTCGACCGGCGTCGCCAGCAACTACAGGCGGACGCCATGCACTTCGATCTTCTCCCCATTCTCAAATTCATCGCCGTCAACATCGTGGGCGGGCTGATTCGCGAAGCCGTCAGCCGCGTGCTCGGCCGGCTGAACGGCCCCCACCCTTAGGGGAGTCATCAGGCTTAAAACCAACCGGTTTTGACCTTGGCCGGTGTGCGAAATTCACGAATTCTGACCGAGTAGCCTCGGTCCTCTATCACGGCAGGGAATCCAGGTTAACGTCACTTGAGCTGGAGGATTTGCAGGAGCAGCTGGGGGTTCCAGCCTGCGGCTTTGCGGCGGGTTTTGACGCTGCCTTTGGTTTTGTTGGCGCGCACCAGGCTCAGGGCGAAGCGGCG
>DATAWY010000017.1:0-6897 GCA_036266955.1 Rhizomicrobium sp. | reverse complement strand
GACCTGACCGACGAGGAATGGTTGGCGATCGAACCGGTATTGCCCCGGCCGACCAAGCGCGGCCGCAAGCGAACGACCGATCTGCGCGAGGTGGTGAACGCGATCCGCTACATGGTGCGGTCGGGTTGCGAGTGGCGGATGTTGCCGATCCATTTTCCGCCGTGGCAGACGGTCTATTGGTGGTTTCGCCGGTTCGTCCGTTTGCTGCTATTCCGCACCATCCACGATGTGGCGGTGATGATCGACCGCGAGCGGGCCGGGCGCGAGGCCAGCCCGTCGGCGGGCGTGATCGACAGCCAGTCGGTCAAGGCGCCGAGCGCGAAGGAGCGCGGCTTCTGTGCCGCCAAGAAGGTGGTCGGGCGCAAGCGCCATATCGCGGTCGATACCGACGGGCGCCTCTTGATGGTCAACCTGACGACCGCCGACATCTCGGATTCCGCCGGCGCGCAGACCATCCTCGATGCGATCCGCTCGCGCTGGCCCTGGCTCAAGCATCTCTTTGCCGATGGCGCCTACGACCGGCGCCAACTCCTGGACAAGGCCGCGTTCCTCCACTTCACTATCGAGGTGGTCAAGCGGATCGAGGGCGAAACAGGCTTCCACCTGCTGCCGCGGCGCTGGGTGGTCGAGCGCAGCTTCGGCTGGCTGACCCGATATCGCCGCCTCGTCCGCGATTACGAACAGCGCCTCGACGTGTCCGAAGCCATGATCTACGCCGCCATGGGCAGCCTGCTCGTCCGACGTATCGCACATTGAGCAATTCTCAAAGGACTCTAAGCTTGATGATGCCGGCAATCGCGCTGGAATGGAGCGTGCGCTGCCATGGGTGCATACCTAGAGCGCGGCGGAAGAAAGGACCTTGCGTCAGAGCGGCTGCGTCCAAAGCAAGCCGACCTGCTACGCGATTTGAGCATGCTCTCTTGCGGGACGTTGATGAAGACGGTCGCGGAGGTGCAATGGATGATCGGATCCCGCCCTTAGTCTAACGTAAGCTACCCGTTTGGAATGGGATCGTCGGTTACCTTCGCCCCAAATTGGCGTAATCTTGATCACGCTGCCTTTTCATTCCGCGATGGCTGGATCAGCACCTCGGCGGAAATGCCAAGGCGATCATGTAGGCGCAGGATCATGCCGATCGACAGGCTGCGCCTGCGGTTCAAAACCTCCGCGACGCGCGTACGCGTTCCGATGAGGGGTTCCAGGTCCTTGCGTGAAAGCCCCTGCTGTTCCATGCGGAACTTGATCGCCTCGACGGGGTCGAGGCGGGTCCATGGGATAATGTTCGCTCTCATAGGCGTCGACCAGTGTTGCTAGCACGTCGAACCGGTCGCCCTTCGGCGTACCACGCTTCGTGCCCCAGAGGCGCTCGATCTCGGCGAGGGCTTTCTCGTAGTCCAACTTCGTTCGAATCGGCTTCAACTCATTCGCCATACTCCACCTCCGTCACGTCGATCCGGTCATAGTTCCCGTGCGTCTCGATCCATTTTGATCCAGACAATCCCCTTTTCGAAATCGACCGCGACGACCAGGCGATAAGTGTTGCCGTTCACGTTGAAGACGATGCGCTCCGCCGTCACGATACTCGCGCTGGCATAGGACCGCTTAACTTCTGCCGTGCTTCTCCAGCGCGCCTTCCTCACTTCGTCAAACCAGGCGTTCAAGGCGGCTTTCACCGCCGGCTGATCCTTGTGCCCGGCGAGCGATATCACGAACTCGCGCAAGGTTCGCCGTGCGATAATCCGCATATCCGGAATCTATCATGCGCCCATTCTGGGCCCAATCCTTGTTAGTAGGGAGGGAAAGCGTCCCGCTTCGCCGAGATCGGACGCTTGATCGACGAGGGAAAGGTCAAGGTCACCATCGCGAAGACTTTCCCGCTGACCGAAGCGCGCGCGGCTCAGAATTACCTCGACACCGAGCATGTGCACGGCAAGATCGTCCTCATCGTTGCATGAACGGCACGTCCCCGTCGCCGTTTCATAATCCCGATTGGTCCACCTGCCCGGAACCAACCCGCCCCGCGTGTGGTTGCATTTCATGATTGAAAGTATTCCGCGGCGAGGCTGCCTCGTGATATCACCCAACCGGCGCCACATCGTTCTCACCGCCCTCGGATTGATGCTCGCCAGCACATCCGCGTCCTTCGCCGCCGTCATTCGCGGCGTTTTGCCTTTTAGCTCCAAGGCGGCGCCGCCGCCTCGGGTCACTCCGGGCCCGTGGCGCTATTTCACCCCCGACGAAGGCGCGACGATCGAGGCGTTGGTCGATCGTCTGATTCCGGCCGATTCCGAGACGCCCGGCGGGAAAGATCTCGGCTGCGGCGTTTATATCGATGCGCAACTGGCCGGTCCCTATGGCAGCTACGAGGGCTTCTATATGAGCGGCCCCTTCCACGACGGCACCAAGCAGCAGGGGATACAATCGCCGACGACGCCGGCGGAGCAATATCGCAAGGGTCTGGCGGCGCTCGATCGGCACTGCCGAAGGAACGACAAGAGCGGCTTCGCGGCGCTGACCGATGCGCGGAAGGACGAGATCATCGGCGGCCTCGAGTCCGGCAAGATCGAGCTGGACGGCGGCGTCGATGCGAAGAAATTCTTCAAACTGCTGCTGACCGACACGCAGAACGGTTTCCTGGCCGATCCGATCTATGGCGGCAATCGGAACATGGCGGGCTGGAAGATGATCGGTTTCCCGGGCGCGCGTTACGATTACCGCGACTGGGTGGAGCGGCATAACGAGCGCTATCCCTATCCGCCGATTGGCATCGCCGACCACCCGAATTGGAACGGCTGAAACGTGACCACCAAACTTCCGAAAAAGGACGTCGTGATTATCGGCCTGGGCTGGACCGGCTCGATCCTGGCCTACGAACTGACGCAGGCGGGGCTCGATGTCGTCGCGATCGAGCGGGGCCCGTGGCGCGATACCGCGCCGGATTTTTCGCCCGCCTTCATGCCCGACGAGTTGCGTTACCGCCAGCATCACGAATTGTTCCTGCGTCCCGCTCAGGCATCGCTGACCTTCCGTAACAACGGGAGCCAGACGGCACTGCCGGTACGCACTTGGGGTGCCTTCATGCTCGGCAATGGCGCGGGCGGCGCGGGCATTCATTGGAACGCCGAGACGTGGCGCTTCCTGCCCTCGGATTTCGTGCTCAAATCCCATCTGACGCAGCGCTACGGCGAAACGTTTTTGCCCGCCGACATGACGATCCAGGATTGGGGCCTGACCTACGCCGAGTTGGAGCCGCATTACGACAAGTTCGAATATCTCTGCGGCACGTCCGGCACCGCGGGCAATCTGAACGACGCGATTCAGCGTGGCGGCAACCCCTTTGAGGGGCCGCGCTCGCGGCCTTATCCGACGCCGGCGCAGAAACAGCCCTTCAGCCACACGCTGTTCGGCGAGGCGGCCGGCAAACTCGGCTACAAGCCGTTCCCGCAGCCGTCCGGCAATCTGTCGCAAGCCTATACCAATCCGCTCGGCGTCAAGCTCGGCCCCTGCACCTATTGCGGTTTCTGCGAATGGTTCGGCTGCGGCAATTATTCGAAGGCCAGCCCGCAAACGACGATCTTGCCGGTTCTAGTGCGGCAGCCGAATTTCGAGGCGCGCAGCGAATGCGAGGTGACGACGATCAATCTTGACCGCTCGCGGTCGCACGCGACCGGGGTCACCTATGTCGACACCGCCGGCAAGGAATGGGAACAGCCGGCGGAGCTCGTCATCCTGTGCGCGTTCCAACTTTTCAACGTGCAGCTTCTCATGCTGTCCGGCATCGGCCAGATCTACGACCCGGCGACCGGCCAAGGCCAGATCGGCCGCAATTTCAGTCACCAGACGGTGTCGAGCGCGATCGGGTTCTTCGATAACAAGAAATTCAATTTCAATCCGTTCATCGCGTCAGGCGCCATCGGCATGTGCATCGACGAGTTCAACGGCGACAATTTCGATCACGGGCCACATGGTTTCGTCGGCGGCGGCTATATGGGCCAGGTGCAATCGAACGGAAGGCCGATCGAGACCACGCCGCTGCCGCCCGGCACGCCGGCCTGGGGCCCCAAATGGAAACAGGCGCTCAAGGATAATTATCTCAGCACCGTCTTCGCCGGCACCGGCGTTCACGGCTCCTGCTACAGCTATCGCACCAACCACCTCGATCTCGATCCGACCTATAAGGATCGCTTCGGCCGTCCGTTGATCCGCATGACGATGGATTTTCCCGAGAACGAGTTGAAGATGAACGCGTTCCTCACCGACCGCTATGCCGAGATCATCCAGGCCATGGGCGCGAAACAGGTGGTGAAGCAGCCGCGCAAGGGACCGTACGACGTCACCGCCTATCAGACCTCGCATCTCTGCGGTGGCGCAATCATGGGCGACAATCCCAAGAACAGCGCGCTCAACCGATATCTGCAGAGTTGGGACGTGCCGAACCTGTTCGTTCAGGGTGCGACGGCCTTTCCGCAGAATGCCGGCTACAATCCAACCGGCACCGTTGGTGCGCTGGCCTACTTGTCGGCGGCGGCGATCCGCGACAAGTACCTCAAGAACCCCGGACCGCTGGTCGATGCCTAGACGCGGCATCGTCGCGGCATTGGCGGGCGGGCTTGCGCTCTGCGCGGTTTCCGCCGCGACGATGGCCGACCAGGACGAGCAGGATTTTCCGGCGATTGAGCGGGGCCGTTATCTCGCCATCGCGGGCGACTGCGCATCCTGCCATACCATGACGGGCGGCAAAGCGTTTGCCGGGGGCCGCCCGATCGAGACTCCCTTCGGCGAGCTTCTGGCACCGAATATCACGCCCGATCGCGCGACCGGAATCGGCGACTGGACCGACCGGCAATTCATCGACGCCATGACCAAGGGCAAGCGCAAGGACGGCTCGCGCCTCTATCCGGCGATGCCTTATCCGGCTTACGCCAAGGTCAGCTGGACGGACCTGCTGGCGATCCGTGCCTATCTCGCCACCGTGCCGCCCGTGCATCACGCGGTGAACGCCGACCAACTGCATTTTCCCTTCGATTATCGCGCCAGCATGAAGGTGTGGGACGCGCTCTTCTTCCGGGCGGGACCGTTTGAGCCGCGCCAGGATAAATCCGCCAAGTGGAATCGGGGGGCGTATCTCGTGAACGGGCTGATGCATTGCGGTACCTGTCATACCCCGAAGAATCTCCTCGGCGCCGACGATAACGCCCGGCGGTTTCGCGGTTATGTCACGGAGGATTGGCTGGCGCCCGACCTGACGACCGATGCCCGGCGCGGCATCGGCGCCTGGTCGGAGGACGACATCGTCGCTTACCTCAAAACCGGCCACAATCGCATCGCCGACGCGACCGGCCCGATGGCCGATGTGATCGAGGGATCGAGCAGCAAGCTGACCGACGCCGACTTGCACGCGGTGGCGACCTATCTGAAGGATCAACCGATCCCGGGCGAACAACCGCAGACACCGCCGACGCTTGACGATCGCGTCATGAAAGTCGGCGCCGCGATCTATCGCGACGAATGCTCTGCATGCCACACGCCGACGGGGCGCGGTATCGCCGGCATGTTCCCGACCTTGGCGGGTTCGCCCTCGGTACAATCGACAAACCCGACCTCGCTCATCCATATCGTATTGCGTGGTTCTCGCAGCGTCGCGACCGCGGGCGCACCCACGGCGCCAGCCATGCCGCCTTTCGGCTGGCTACTCAATGACGATCAAGTCGCGGCGGTAACGACCTATATCCGCAATGCTTGGGGAAATGTCGCGCCGAAGGTCGACGCGAGCACGGTCGCGAATCAACGCAACGTTTTGGCCAAGCAGGCCGGCGGGGGTTGAATCGTATTGAGGGGTCTTTGTCCGGGCGCCAGCCGCGTCACTTCCGCCGAATGCAGCCGCCAAGGACAAGCTCTACGCGAAGGGGGACCCCACGAGGAAAGCGAAAACATCGCGCATACTTACTGGTCTTATAAAGCCTTCGATAAGAGAAACGTCCGACCAAATCGAATCACTTTATTCGTCATTCCTGCGAAAGCGGGAATCCAGGGCGAGCGACGTGCGGTTGCCCCCGGATCAAGTCCAGGCACGCTCCGGGTCCCTCCCCCGGCTTAACCGGGGGATCGCGCGGGGACGACGAAGAGGTGCTTAGACTTGATCGGATTCCGCTCTAGGCTTTCAATTCGTCGGGTTTGGTCGGCTTCTCGTTTGCGTCGACCACGGCCTCGACCAGGGCCGGTCCCTGCGCGCGCAGGGCCGCTATGATAGCGGGGCGCACCTCGTCGGGTCTGCTGCAATGGAATCCCGCCGCGCCACAGGCTTTCGCGAACGCGACAAAATCGATTGGCGGAAGATCGCAACCGTATTCGGGGTTCCCGATCTCCTTTTGCTCGAATTTGACCTCGGCAAGGCTGTTGTTCTTCAACAGAATGATCTTGACCGGCAGCTTATGCGCGACAGCGGAGCTCAGCTCCGCCATCAGCATGGCGAAGCCGCCATCGCCGACGATCGCGACCGATTGGCGTCCGGGATAGGCAAGTTGCGCGGCGATGGCATAGGACACGCCAGGCGCCATCGAGGCCAACATCCCTGTCCCGGTGATTCGTTGGTGTTCGCGCAGGCGCAAGCATCGCGCCGCGAAATGCGTGTTCGCGCCACAATCGAGCGAGATCACCGCGTCATCGGCGATCAAATCGCTCACGGCGCGAATCACCATCTGCGGGCGGAGCGGCGAGCGTTCGGTGCTTTCCACCCGGTTCAGCAGGTCGTTCCATGACGCCATGCGCCGCTGGGCTTCCTGAAGAAACCCGCGCTCGGTCTTGCGCTGCAAGTGCGGCAGCAACGCTGTCAGCGTGGCCTTGACGTCGCCGGTCAACCCCACTTCGACGGGATACCGCAGCCCGATCCGGTCAGGC
>DATAWY010000016.1:0-47381 GCA_036266955.1 Rhizomicrobium sp. | reverse complement strand
AAAACCGCGCCGCGCTCTCGGAACTTTCCAGAAGATCCATCCAGGCTCTCCGCCTTAAAACGAATCTCCTCAACCTAGCCGAGTCGTATCCGGCCAATCCGCGGCATTCTGACTCAGCTTCTGACTCAGTAAGACTAACCGCGTCCGCTGGCGATTGAACCGGCCCCAGATGCAGCACGGCATAGGTCCGCACCTTTCCGTCCGGAGGAGCAGTATAGCATCCTCCGACGGGCGTGGGGTTTGTAGAAGTAACGCAAGCCGCGCGACGGAAACGGCGCGCGCCATTTGGGAGAGCGGCGCTGACCGGCGGCCCATTACCAGAAGAACGCGGCGCGGAGCGGGCGCGACCCTCTTCCACGCGCGTGCTTTTTCTCTGATCTGAACAACCTCTATATAAAAAAAGAAATGAATAGAGGTTAGTGATAGGGGGAAAAGGGTCCGGGCATCTGGCGGCCGTCGGCGCTATCGGCCCGGCAGATATCTACGCGGGCCACCATGTACCGGGTGACACCGTTTGCTGTCACTTGGTAATGGGCGCGAAGGTCCGCAGTCCCATCCTTTCTAGCCGCCAGCATGGTTCTCAGGCTTCCAAGCTTCCGCCGCAACATTGCTTCTTCCAGCCCTGGGCATGGCGCCTCGTGATGTTTGGATGCCAGCTCCGGAATGAGTTTGAGTATCTGTGGCAGGCCGCGAATAATCATTTCCCCCGGTTGATCCGCGGCGCGCGACGCGTCGGTGTCAGCCACAGGCTCATACGGTTTAGAGGGGTCGTACAATCGCAACCGAAAATGCCAATTGCGGGCACGTCCGTCGGCGAGTTCTTCTTCGCCCAGCAGCTCATTGATTATCGATCGCAGTAGTGCCTCTGGTGTTACCTTTGCCGCTGCTGCATGGGCGTGCAGCATGTTTTGAATCTGCCGTGCGAGTGACGTGATAGTGGCCTGATATGCGCCTTGGGGCGAATTCATGGCTTTTTCCTTTCAATCGTCTGTTGTGTGGTGTACGGATAAGCCGCCCGTCTGAGCGCGCGGTCCTTCGTGTGCTGAGCGTCCTAGCCGCGCTTTGCAGCGAGGTATTGAGACGTGCTCGCGAATTTCCGCGACGCGAGCCAATCGTCAAGATCGGCGCGATGATACACGACGCAGCGGCCACATTTGCTGTAGGCCGGCCCATCACCGAAGACCCTTTTCTTGCTTAGGAAGCTGGCGGATAGGCCGGTGTACGTCGCCGCTTCGGGCGTGCGCATCCGCTCTGAATTAGGTGAGGACAATGTTCTCTCCGTCGTTGCTGTGACACGACAAGGAAAATAGGGGCGAGTTAGTGAAAGTCAAAAGGACAGTTCGGACTGTCGCAATTGTCCTATTTGTACTTTTGGGCACGACGCTGGATTGTCTTATCACCAAACCCGTATCTGGGTTTGTTAGGCGCCTTCCAGCCGTTGCAATCGTTCCGAACGCCATCGCAGAATGTTTTCCAAGGCTCCGTATCTCCGGGGCGTTGTCCTCCGTCGATGCGCGCTTTGATCGCCGGCGCTAGGCGCTTCTCTACGGCGCCCGTGCCGCTCTTGGACGCCACGAGACAGCTCACATCGGCTGCGGCAACCCTTATTTCTTCCCACTGTCGAAGCAACGAACTTTGCTCAAATGCTGCGAAATCTGCCGTCGCGTCGGGAACTGTACTGTTGTCTATTGGATCGAGCCGCACGGAATCGGCAAAAAATGTTTTGGGGATTGCTCTGCGCTCGCCTAACCCCCGGGAACTGCGTTGCCTACCCGTTAGAGGGGCCTTGCCATCGACACGGGCCTGAATAAGCAGACGCTCGCCGTCATCGCCCAAAACTGCTACCGCCTCGGCAACCGTAAGGTACAGGGATTTTGATGTTGTTTTCGACACAGAACACCCGCGGTTATGCAAAATTGGTATATATATCCTTTCTGCGCGTGGGGTCCATCGCAGCGACGCTGCGATCTAAGCTACGAAGCAGCCCGCTCGGGCGCTTAAGCATTCCACAACCTCAACGCCGTAGAATCGCGGTCTAATCCGATTGGGAAGGACTCGACAGTGCGCGTCTTGTGCCTGGTGTGCGTGCTGTTCGTTGCCAGTTGCGCGCACAGTGCCCGCACTGCGTCCGAAGGCGAAGCACAGACTCCAACCCAAAAGGCGGCCGACGCACTCGTCGCGCGAGAAAAGTGTGGCGGCGATCTCACCGAACGATTGAAGGACATCGTTGCACTGGCGGTGCAGCGAGAGGGCACGGCTGCTGTGAAGGCCGCGGAGTACAGCGATCGTGCCACGTGGGCGCTGGCCGGGTTCGACGCTGATCCTGCCCTACGGGATGCAATGTGCGCCAAAATTTTCAGGAATGGGTGGCTCCAATGACTTGCGGCAAGCCTCGCGCTTCCATAACAAAACTGTAGGAGACGAAATGATGAAACTCTCTTTTGCCCTGCTATCATTTACCACAGTGGTAACACTGGCATATCCGGCTGTTGCGCAGTATGCGACCCAAGCAGAGACAGTTTGCACGACCGATTACAACACGGGGGTGACCCGCTGCGATCAGCAACCCTCGCCTTTTCAACAGCAATACTCTTCGCCCGCGCCGCACCAGCAGCAATATCAGCAAGCTCAGCCTTGGCAACAGCCTCAACAACCGCAGCCTTGGCAACAGGCCATGCCGCAGGGGTTTGGTCCCCAGACGACTTGCACGACCGATTACAACACGGGGGTGACCCGCTGCAACTAAGGCCATACGCTTCGGCCACGCTGGCCCGGTTGCGAAGCGCCAAATTTTTTTTGGATTTTTTGGATTTCCGCTGCGCCTCGACGTGCGCGATGCAAAAAGCGAAAATCCTATCGAAGGCCGCCCCCCCGAGGGACCGGCCCTCCCTTTTCAAGGACAGCAACTTGCGGCGACCAATCGGCCAAGTTGCGCGAGAGCGGGAGATGAATCGGTTTTGAGTCGGGATCGTCTGCTGCGAATCGCGGAGGGTGGCACCGCGGTCCTAAGCGATTAGGAATTGGGAGGCGAGCGGTTCCAAACCACGCCCACCGCTTACCCCCTGCTTACCCAAGCGTCAGCGACGGGCAACGCGCTCACGGCGTCCACCACGTAACCATCTGATAAAACTGAAGTGTTTTGGAGCGGGCGAGGCGATTCGAACGCCCGACCCTAACCTTGGCAAGGTTATGCTCTACCCCTGAGCTACGCCCGCGTCCAAGACCCCCCTTATTGCAGGGGGTGAGGGGGTTTTCAAGGGCGGTCAGCTGGCGGGAAACCTGACGACGGTGGTCAGCGCGAGCGCGCCGGAAAGCGTGGCCTCGCCCAGGAGGGTGGTGGCGGGCAGCTTCACATCGAAAGCTGGCGAATACCAGCCGAGCACAGGCGATTCGGCGCCGTGCAGCGCCCGCCAGGCGAGCCCGGCGGGGAGTTCGAGGCGGAGGTGTACCCCCCGCCGCAGTCGAGATCGGCGGCGCCCCCCGAAAGCACGCAGCCGATATCGGGATACAGATGATAGAACATCCGAAGCGTCGCCGGCCTCGCCGCGCTCAACTCGTCGCGGATGGTGAGGGTGGCGGTCTGCCGGTCGAGCGCCACGCTGCGCCTGTGCCGGGCGCGCAGCGGCGCGCGGGCGTAGCCATCGTGTTCGCCCACGGCCTGCGCGCAAGGGGCGTCCTCTGCAAGGCCGTCGGCCGACACAAGTCTGGCGCGGGCATGGCGCGTCCACAGGAATGGGCCGCCGCTTTCCGACTGGCTGCGCCCGTCCAGCTCGATCGTATTGTGCGCGGCGGTGCAGCGGAAATACTCCCGCCACGGGCCGGAATAGGCACACGTGCCGGGATCGACAAGGACCGGCCGGCCGCCATACCGCAACTCGATCGCCAGCGCGTCGGCATGGCCATGCGCCGCGATCGCCAGATAGCCAAGCGGCCCCGCGTCGAAGGCGCACCAGATTTCATCCGGCGTTCCACGACGCGCGCGGAGAATGATGAGTCCTGATTCGCGTGGCACCCTCCGCACTGTCATTCCCGCGAAAGCGGGAACCCAGCTCGCCGTTTTTTCCGGATAGGTCGCGCTGCCGGGTCCCCGCTTGCGCGGGGATGACAAGTTGGCCGGGTGTGCCAGTGGAGCAAGAAGCCAGGCACGCAACGAAGGCGCTTCCTGCGGCTCCTGGTCGAACCAAACCTGCCGCAAATAAGCGAGATCCTGCCAGCGGTCGCAATCCGGCGCATCCAGGACCAGGCCGTAGGCATCGTCGCTGTCGCCCTGTCGCGGCGGATGCCCCCGGCAGTCGGAATTCTCCTTCAGCCACCCAAACATCCGGCTGGCGCAGTCCCAGGTTCCGGCGCCGAGCGGATGCCGGGCCAGCTCGCCCTCGATCAAACAAATCAGCAGCGCTTCCAGAACGAAGCCGTTGTAATCGGAGGCGAGTTCGCGGCTGTAGCCTTCCGGGAAAATCTGCCGGGGAAATTCCTCTTCGAGGATCGCTACGGCTTGTCCCCGCCACCTGCCGGCCTGCGCATGCCACGGCATGCAGCAGGCTGAAACAAACAGGCCCGCCATCTCGTAAAGCAGGTGATTGTTGGCGGAGGAACCGTAGCTGCGGCGGTGCGTGAGAAGCCATTGATGCCGGATGACCGCGCGCACGAAGGCATCGTTATTCTCGAAATGGTCACGCACCTGCGGCCAGTCCGAAAGCAGGCGGCGCGTCCAGGCGAAGGCAATGAGACGCATGCCGAGTTCGATGCCGCTCGACCAGTGGATGCCGGCAAGGACCGGATTGGCGGCAATCCAGGATTCGATCTGGCCTGCGGCGGCGCGCGCATAGCGCTCCTCGCCCGTGAGCCAGTACGCCATCGCAAGCAGCGTGGTGTGATGGTGGCGCGACAGCTCCCAGACATATTTGGTGTCGAATGCGCTGGCTCCGCCCACAAAGGCAATGTCGAACGCATAGGCATTCGCCGGCGCGCGCCTGCCGGTCCTGGGATCGAGATGCCAATCGACATCAGGCGTTACGTCGGTACGGGCGATGGCAAAGGTGCCCCATTCGCCGGCAATCAGCCTGTCGGCCACGCGAAGGAGATTTTGGCGCGGCGCCTGCGGCGCATCGGCGGCGCGTTCGCGCGACAGGCCGCCGATGAAGTGGCGCTCTGTCGCAGGCATCACCGGCTGCGCGCCTTTCGCGAAATAACGCCGGCGCCATTGTGTTTCGTGAAACCGGTCGACGAGACGATAGGTGATCTCCCGCGGCCCCATGGCGGACAGGCGCTTCGCATACCAGGAGAGATTCATCGCTTGCGGGCGTACCGTGGCATCTGGCGCAGTCTACGATGATTCGTAGGGGCGACCGACAAGTTATTTTACCACAAAGAGCACAAAGAGCACAAAGAGCACCAAGAGCACCAAGAGCACCAAGGAAAATCGGCGCACGAATCGCGTCGTGAACTTCGTGCACCTTGTGGTAATGATATTCTTTCGAAAGGCGGGATCAGGACGGCGGCGGTGGAGAGGCTTGCAGGGTCCAGGTGACGATTTGGGCGAGGGCCGCGCCGGCGGCCTGATCGAAGGCTGCGACAACGGCGGTGACGCTGTTCTGCGATGCGCGAGCGGTCTGCCGGGCATCGAGCGAGGCCACCACATTGCCGCGCTCGCCCACCAGCTTGGCCTCGATCGCGACGACCACATTTGGCGCGCCGTTCGCGCTGTCGTATTGCGCGTCGAAATCGCGGATGTCTGTCGCCAGCGTATAATTCGCGCGCAAGCCGCCCGACTCCGGCGCCACGGCGGCGATCCGGCCGCTCTGCTCGAACGCTTCCACGAGCAGCGATTGCACCAGCCGCGGCACGGTGTCGTTCCATTGCGCGTCCGCGTAGTAATCCATTGTCTCGCCGCGGACGAGCGCAATACGCTCCGTGTCGAGCGTCAGCGTGGAGATCGGCCGCGCGATTGCGAGTTGCCACGACACGGACGCGCCGCCGGCCGCGGGCGGAAGGACCGGCGCGAGGCGGTAAATCTGCGGCGGCGGACCGGACGGGCCGATGAGACTGCCGCAGCCGGCAAGAACAAAAAGGGCTGCGGTGCCGAGAACGAGTTGGCGCCGCGAAGCCGTCATCGGTTGTGCGATCATGGGGGCGTGTATCCCTTGCGGCGGTCGCCGAAGATGAGGCGCGTCGGTTCATGTTCCAGCTGGTCCGAAAGACGCGTCATGCTGCGCAGGAGATCGCGCGTCTGCCCGAGCAGCTGATCGAAGCGCGCACCGTTCACCTGCGTATCCAGGTCGCCCGAAAGCTTGTCCGCATCGTCGGAGAGCCGGTCCAGTTTTTTTGTGGTTTCATCCGCGCTGGTCAGCACGGTGTGCAAGTCGGCGAGATCGGCGTTGATCCCCACGGACGCCTTGTCCAGATTCTTCAACATGTGGTCGAAATTCGAGGAATCGCGGACGAGGACGCCGGTCACGTCACGAAGGTTCGAGAGGATTTGCGCAAAGGCCTGGCGGTTCCTGGGGCTGAGCACGTCGTCCAGCCGGTCGGCGATGCCGTTGATCTTGGCCAGCAGCTGCGGTGCGGACTGTTCCAGCTCCTGGAGCGTGGAGGGTTTGGACCTGATCACCGGATAGGGGCCGAACACGGTATGCGGCAGCACCGGCGCGGATTCGGTTCCCCCGTCGATCTCCACATAGGTGCCGCCGGTCAGGCCCTCGCTCGCCAGCGTGGCCACCGAATCGGCATGGATGGGCAGGGCCGGATCGATCTGCAGGGTGACGATCACCCGTTTCGGATCGGCGGGATCGAACTGCACCTTGTAGACGCGTCCGACCTGGATGCCGTTGTAGCGCACCAGCGTCCCGTCGCCGAGACCGGTCACGCTGCCGGAGAAAACCGTCTGGTAATAGGCGTATTCCTCCGTATACTGAGAACCACCGAGCCACAGCAGCGCGACGACAAGGCCGATCAGGCAGACCAGCACGAACACGCCAACGGCGACGTAATTGGCCTTGGTTTCCATGGTCAGCCGTGCTCCGCCAGCGCGGCATGGCCGCGCACGCCGCAGAAATATTCGTGAATCCAGGGATTGGGATCCCGGCTCAGCGTCTCGATGGTGCCCACTTTGATCTTCTTGTCCACCAGAACGGCGATTCTGTCGGTGATGGCCCGCAGCGTATCGAGGTCGTGCGTGACCAGAAAGACCGTAAGGCCCAGACTCTGCTGCAGGTTCCGCACCAACTCGTCGAAATGGGCGGCGGAAATGGGATCAAGCCCGGACGTGGGCTCATCGAGGAACAGGAGTTCGGGGTCCAGGGCAATCGCCCGGGCAAGCCCCGCCCGCTTCGTCATTCCGCCGGAAAGCTCGGAGGGGTACTTCTGTGCGGTCTCGGGCGGCAGTCCGACGAGCGACAGTTTCATGGCCGCAAGCCCGTCCATCAGCTCCTGGCTCATATGAGTCCAACGGCGCATCGGCACTTCGATGTTCTGCGCCACGGTCTGGGAGCTGAAGAGCGCTCCACCCTGGAAGAGGACGCCCCAGCGCAGCTGCAGACCCTTGAAATCCTCGCTGTCTGCTTCCGCCGTCTCCTGGCCGAACACCTGGATGCTGCCCGACCGCGGCCGGTTGAGGCCGACGATGGAGCGCAGCAGCACGGATTTGCCCGCGCCCGAGCCGCCGACCACGCCCAGCACTTCGCCGCGATAGACGTCGAGGTCGATATGGTCGTGAATGACGGCGTCGCCGAAGGCGTTGACGAGCCCGCGGATGCGGATCGCCACCTCGCCCCCGTTTGTTTGTTCGTTCATATGCCGAGCACCGAAAAGAGGATCGAGAAAACCGCATCCAGCGCGATGATCAGGAAGATCGATTCCACGACGGACCGCGTGGTGAGTCTGCCCACGCTCGCGGCGTTGCGCTCGACGCGCAGGCCTTCGAAGCAGCCGACGAGCGCGATCACGAAAGCGAATACCGGCGCCTTGACCAGCCCGACCAGCAGGGTCTTTAGCGTGATTGCGCTTTCCAGTTCGCGCATGAAGGCGGGGATGGTGTAGCCGAGGTCGAAATAGGTCATCACCATGCCGCCGATGATGCCGACCACGTCGGCGAAGAAGGTGAGCAGCGGCAGCGCCACCATGAGGCCCAGAACGCGTGGCAGCACGAGGATTTCCGCGACGTTGAGGCCGATGGTCTGCATCGCGTCCGTTTCTTCGTTGACGCGCATGGTGCCGATCTGCGCCGTGAAGGCGGAGCCGGAGCGGCCCGCAACGATGATTGCGGTAACGAGTCCGCCGATCTCGCGCAGGAATCCCACGCCCAGAAAATCGATCGTGTAGATCTGGGCGTTGAAGCGCTTGAGCTGATCGGCACCCTGGTAGGCAAGCACGATCCCGAGCAGGAAGGCGAGCATACCGACGATGGGAAGCGCCGTCAGGCCCGTCTCCTCGATCTGCTGGATGAAGGCGGGGAAGGGCAGCTCCCGGCGCGGCGAGGTGATCGCTTCCCAGGTCTCGACGCTGACCCGTCCCAGAAATCCGACGATGTCGTAGCTCTGGTGGAGGATATGTATGGTGGCGCGGCCGATGCGTTCGAGAAACTGCTCCACACCATAGCGGGGCGGATGGGTGACCGGCGGAGCCAGGGCCTCCTGCACCAGCCGCTCGTAGAGCGTGCGATAGCGCTCCGGCAGATCGGGGCCTGTCACGCGGACATGTGCCGCTTCCAGAGCGTACTTTGCACGCAAGATCAGCCATGCACCCGCGCTGTCCAGCATGGTAATGGCCGAGCCGTCGATGGCGATCTCCGTCAGGCCGGCGAACTTGAGCGCGCGCAACGCCTGATTCATCCGCGCCGCCTCCGCCACGATCCATTCGCCGCCCAGGACGAGCCGCGACGACCGTGCGTCCTTCTCCAGCCGCACCGTGGCGGGGGCGGCGATCGTGATATGCGGGGTGAGATTTCTCATGGCCGGGGAAGATTAGCATGAACGCCGAAAAGGCACGCCAGCCCTTCGCGTGTCCGCGGCCATGGCCCCCGAAATCGCCCGCTCATTCCCCGAAGAGCCATGGAAGACGGCGCTCTTCCCGCCCGAATTCTACCGCGTGAACGCCATCACCAGCGTGCGACTGGGGCGCGAAATGTATCGGCGACCTGATTTCGTTCCAGGGCGCGACCGTGTCGGGGAGCTTCACCCAGCAGCTTTCGATCGTGGTCGACCAGGTCGGCACGAGCGCGGCCATCACGAACGTAAGTTCGGGCCCGATCTGGAAGTGGCATTTCCTGTCGGGCGGGCAGTATACCTCGGTCCCCGGCGGTCCCATGGTGCAGGATCCCGCGCATAGCTGCCTCGATCGTCTCAGCGCGGGCGCCCGAGGGCGCCGGTCCGGCTTGCCGCCGGTCCGGAAGGGCATTGCGATTATTCTTTGACCGTTCCCGCAAACGTGCTATGCTCCCCACCGGGCAGGCAGAGTGACTGATGGGGATGCAGATCTCTCGAGAATCCCGGGATGCAGGCGTGCGGGCACTCGCGCTCGCCGCGCCGCTCGCGATGTTGTCAGTTGCCGCCCGGGCGGCGGTGACGATCTCCAATGACGCGATGCGGAATATGAGCTGTTCGGGCGGCGTCTGCGCGCCGACCGCGACCAACGCCGTGCTCAACGCGGGCGATCTGGAAACGCTGCTCGCTTCCGGCAATGTCGAAGTCACGACCACGGGCTCGGACGCCGAGGCCAGCGACATCGCGGTCAAGGCGCCATTGACATGGAGCACGGCAGCCGTGCTGGCGCTCGACGCCCATCACGCGATCTCCGTGAGCAGGAAAATCGCGGTCGCTGGCCCGGGCGGTCTCTCGCTCACGACGGACGGGCGGCGGCAATCGCTTTCCCTTGGACCGACAGGCAAGGTGACGTTCGCGAACCTGTCGGGCAGCCTCGCGGTCAACGGCACGACCTATACGCTCGAGAACACGATTGCCTCCCTCGCCGGCGCCATCGCCGCCAATCCCTCCGGCGCCTATGCCCTCGCCGCCGATTACGACGCGAGTCAGTGCGGCACCTACACCACGGTGCCGATTCCGACGCCGTTTACGGGAACCTTCGAAGGATTGGGCAATGCGATTTCCCATCTTTCGATCGACGATGCGAGCGATACCGAAGTCGGCCTGTTCGCCGAGGTCGATAGCGGCGGAACGCTGCGCGACATTTCCGTCCTGCATGCGAGTGTATCGATCAGCACAAGCGATGCTTGCGTGGCGCCCCTTGTGGGCTGGAACTACGGAAACATCATTGACGCGTCCGCAAGCGGAACCGCAACCGCGCGGAATGCTTGCGCAGGAGGCTTGGTCGGTAAGATTTCCGGATCCGCTGGGACTATCATGCTGTCCAGCTCCGCGACCAAGACGTCAGGTGGCGCAGCTGGCGGCTTGGTGGGCGGCACGCTTGGTGGGAGTATTGGTCAATCGTTTGCAACGGGAAACGTATCGGCGACCGAATTTGCGGGCGGGCTGGTCGGCCAAGGTGAGAGTTCTATCACCAATTGCTACGCGACGGGCAAGGCCCAGGTACCGAAATCGCATGAAGCCTGGGTTGGCGGATTCGGCGGAGAACTTTACGGTGCGGGTCCTTCGGTCACCTCCTCCTACTCCTCGGGCCATGTGACAGGCGGCTCCGGCGGACCAAACGGCACGCGCGGCGGGTTTGTGGGAGCCACGGATGACACGGCCTTTGGTTCCGACTATTGGGACACGACGACGAGTGGTGTCCGGCGCAAAGGGGCAGGCAATGAAAAGGGCCAGCAGGGACTCGCCGGACTGACGAATATGCAGCTGAAATCGGGGTTGCCGGAGGGTTTCGATCCGTCGATCTGGGGCGAGAATCCGGCCATCAACAGCGGGCTGCCCTATCTGCTGGCCAATCCGCCACGTTCGTGATCGGCCGGATTTGAACCGACAAGCGAAGGCTGGGTTGACATATAGCGAAGGGGCTTCAGATGAAGCTGAAAGGGATTCTTGTCGCGGTGGCGGCGCTCGTTCTGTGCCCCGCCTCGCTGGCGCAGCAGCCTTATGTCTACGAGGTTCCGTACGTGACAGGCACCTGCCCCGGTCCGGCACTGAACTGTAACAATTTAAGCGGAACCCCAAATATATACAACATCTATATCGACGGAATTTTTTAGCAAGGAGACGGTGGCGGCGGGTATTTTTATTCGACTGGAAGCACGAGCTGCACTCAAAACTTCGGCACGGTAGTAAGGGATTTGGCTGAGCACTGCTTCTACCGCGCCAATCCCACCAACGACGTTCGCGAATGGAGCGCGAAAAGCGATGTGCAGAGCGTGGGCAACGCCGGGGTCTGGAACCCGACCGTGACGTCCGGCGGCTACACCGGCGCGATCGTCATCCCCGACAGCGATCTGCCATCACCGTCGTCGCCGCAATATCCCCAGGCCGGCCAGTTCATCACGGCCACGCAGATCGGCGATCCGCCGATGTGGGCGGACCGCTGGTCCACGGTCGGCAATCAGAGCGGGAGCTCGAACTACAAGATCGGCGATCTGATCTCGTTCAAGGGCCTCGCGACGACCGGGAGCTTCACCCAGCAGGTGGCCATCGCGGTGGATCAGGTGGCGGATGCGACCGGAAACACGCTGGTCGCTTCCGGCGAGATCTGGAAATGGCATTTCGTCTGGGGCGGCCAATATACCGTGCCGCCCGACGCCACGATGATGGTGGACCCGGCCCACTCGCAGATCGCCAGCGGCGACACGTCGGCGACCTTCATTCCCGCCTGGTCCGGCTGGAGCGCGATGGACCAGGGAACCACGCTTGACGGGGGCGGAACGGGCGTGACATTGGGCGAGGTGATCACTTTCGGGGTGGCGGGCGGTACGGTTAATCAGGGGCACCATCCCAAAATTGTGGTGATGGCGGAAAGCGGCGGCGTACTGCAGGCATGGGAGTGGCTGGATTATGGCTCGTACTCGGCAATCCCGAGCATGGCCACGCCTCTTGTCCAGCAAAGTCCAGCATGCACGACCGGCTGCGTTTCGCTGAACCCCGAATGGACGCGCGGGGCTCTGGCGACGACCATCGCCCATGTCACCCATGACGCGAACTGCGTTTCCGAGTTTACCTGCATCTTCCCGACGGATGTGCCTCCCGGCGTCCAGATGAATCAGCCGATCGAAGGGTTCTATTACGGCGACGACGACGGCGCTGCGATCAATACGGCGCTGCAGGACAGCCCGAACGCGTCCCCGGTGCGCGTGTCGGGCTTCTGCGGCACGACAGTGCCCATCGCCCTGCCCAACAACAACGCAGGGAGCACGACGCCCGCGAACGCCGCGCTGGTGGGCGACGCCTACAAGTCGGGGGGGCTTTTTGCGTTCGCCTACGATCTCGCCGATCGCACCGCCCATCCGCTGATGAATCACCTCGTGTACAGCGGAGGCAGCAAACTTCCCTTCGGAGGCGGGGTACGCGATCTCGAGATCAAGGGCGGAGGCGTTCCACAGGGCTATGGCTATTACCTGCTCTACCATGGCGCCACGGCGCCGCCAGGCTATGATGGGCCGACTTCATGCACGCCCTCGCCCTGCCAGGAATCGACCGGCTCGGTCGTCGAGATCGACCAGGCCAAAGAGGCATTTTTCACCGATCTTGCGATCTATGACGCCTATGGGGAAGGCAACGCCAATTTTCAATCGGGCGTGGCCGACGCCGATCCGGAGGGCTACATTCCGAGCGATTTCGGCAGCATATTCGTCAGTTCCATCCGCGCCGCGGTCACCAACAATCAGTTCGGCGCGCTCGATCCCGAATACGGGATTAACTTCGACGGCGCGCACGACTCGCAATTCTCCAATCTCATCGCCTTCGACGGCACGCAGGCCGACATCGAGGAGCGGAAGGGCAACATCTATAGCGGCATCCATGTGGAATCGGACGCGCTGAACGGCGCGCATGGGACGGCCGCGCCGTCGATGATCGACTGGACGGGGATCGGTCCCCTGGCCGGTGTGGCGCTCTACGGTGTCGAGTCTCCCAAGAACGTGATACTCAACGACATGCAATGCGACACGGTGTGGTCGGCGTGCGTGTATCTCGGCGCCGCCGGAGCCTTGCATTCGGACACGCCCACAGTCGTGTCCAACGTCGCCCAGAAATGCAGCGGCTTCCAGAACGTCTGGCCGACCTATTACGGGGTTGAGCTGGCGGCGGGAACCTCCGGCGCCGCCATCAGCAACGTCACCGGGCGGCCGAGCTGCGGCATCGCCAATACGCAGCTCGTTCATTACGACGGCGCGATCGATCCTTCGGTGCAGGCGGTATCCCAAAGCCCCGCGGCGCAGTTCTGCTCGCCGTCCCTGGGCTTCCAGCCCGGCCGCTTCTACACCACGCCGTTCACCTCCGCCTCGAGCTTCACGGTCGCGGCCAACACACTCTACGCGATCCCGGTCCAAATTCCCTGCACTGTGACGGTAAGCCAGCTCAGCACCTACGTGATCACCGGAGTGCCGATAAAGTCGTGCGAGTATGGCATCTACGGCAACAATGGACAGGGGCAGCCTGGCGCCTTGATTCTGGATGCGGGAAACACGCTTGTGAGCCCGCCTGGCGGCAACAAGGCGATTTCGGGATTGTCCCAACCGCTTGCTCCCGGGTTGATCTTTCTCGTTGTCGGATGCAACGCCTCGCCGACGTTGAATGCGGGCGCGACCACGGGGACATTGCTCGGCAGCCTGGTCGGGCTCACCGCCCAAACCGATACGAGCGCCGTGGAGGAGAGCACCGCCTGGACGTTCGGGGCGCTCCCGCCCGAGTTTCCTGCTGTAACCTACGCCGCCACGGCCCCACCGCTGGTGTATCTGACGCCGTAGGGGACAGCGCCGCGTCGCCGTTTTTCGAAGGACGCCCATGCAACAACACATTCCATCTGCGATTGGGTGCGGCTGGTCCGTTAGGATGGCACGATTCATTGCAAGAGGAGGCGCTCGAGGACACCCCTATGGCGCACGGCCACCGCTTCCCGTCCCACATGCCGGCCGGCAATGACGAGCTTGCGGCCCTGCCGCCAGACGCAATCGACGACCGCGCCGGCGAAAATCCAGCTGTCGAGAATCGCGTCTCCCGTTCGGCTCGCGAGCGCGGGGCAGTTCGAATCGAAGCTGACGAGATCGCCGCTTGCGCCCACGCATAGTCCCTCGGGAGATTGCGCGAGCGCCTGCGCGCCTCCCGCGAGCGCGCCATCGAACAGCGCGCGCCCGGCGGATTCGCCGGGATTACGCGGCCAGAGGTTGCGGGCGCGGCGCGCGAGGCGCTGCGCGTATTCGAGCGCGCGAAGTTCTTCGCCCGCGGAAATGCGCACATTCGAATCCGTGCCGATTCCAAAGCGGGTGTTTGCGCGCAGCCACGTCTCCGCCGGAAACACGCCGTCCCCGAGATTGGCTTCGGTGATCGGGCACAGGCCCGGGACCGCGCCGCTGGCGGCCAGCCGCGCGGTTTCCGCCACGGTCATGTGCGTGGCATGCACGAGGCACCACGCGCGATTGACGTCTGCGTGATCGAGGAGCCACTCCACGGGGCGTGCGCGACTCCAGGCGAGGCAGTCTTCCACTTCCTTCATCTGCTCGGCGGCGTGGATGTGCACAGGGCCGCCGTCTGCCAATGAAATAACGTCCGAAAGCTCTTCAGGTGTTGCAGC
This sequence comes from Rhizomicrobium sp., assembly GCA_036266955.1. Lineage (GTDB taxonomy): Bacteria > Pseudomonadota > Alphaproteobacteria > Micropepsales > Micropepsaceae > Rhizomicrobium. The sequence goes on along the minus strand of DATAWY010000016.1, from coordinate 32,699 downwards.
GCGCAAGCTGTGCGGCGCCACGCCGAGATTCGCGCCGGGCAGGCCGGCGATCGCGGTGCGGCTCGCCTCGATGAGTCGGGCGAAAGAGTCGATGTCGTTCAGAAAGCGGCGCTGTCCGGGCACGGGCGGCGCGCCGCCGAAGTTTCCATGCGCATAGAAGACGGGCAGCAGCGTCAGGCCGATTCCGGTTTCCGCCGCCGCCGCCGCGATGCGCTGCGCCATTTCCGCGACGTCGCCGTAAGGCGTTCCGGACGGATCCTGGTGCAGATAATGAAACTCGCCGACGCGGGTGAAACCGCTTTCCAGCATTTCGACATAGGCGAGCGCAGCGATCGCTTCGACATCGTCCGGCGTCAGCCGGTCGAGGAAGCGGTACATGATCTCGCGCCAGGTCCAGAAATTGTCGTCCGCCGGTCCGCGCGTCTCGGCGAGCCCGGCCATGCCGCGCTGGAAGGCATGGCTGTGGACATTGCAAAGACCGGGAACGGCGATGGCATGGCGCTCGTCGCCGGGCGCGGGCGCAACCCCGGTCTCGACCCCGGCGATGACGCCGCCGTCGAGCGTGATGCGCACCCCTCGGGCCCAGCCGGCGGGCAGCAGGACGGTCTCAAACCAGAGCATCGTTGCCAGTCACTCCTTGCGGACATAAGAGACGTTTGCGCCCGCGCCGCCAAGCGGGTTCATCGAGGTCCGATGCGCTGCGACAGGGTCTGGCACAATGCGCGGCTTCTCACGCTCGCGCCCGGACGGCCCGGACCGGGCGCGGTCGAAGGCGGCGTGGTCGCGTCCGCGGACGGGACCATCATGTATGCCGGCGCATCGCGGGACGCGCCGGCTTTCGGTGCCTCGGAGCGCATCGACTGCGAGGGCCGCTGGATCACGCCAGGGCTGATCGATTGCCATACGCATCTCGTTTATGCCGGGGACCGCGCGCGGGAATTCGAATTGCGGCTGGCGGGCGCCAGCTATGAGGAGATCGCGCGGGCCGGCGGAGGCATTCTTTCGACGGTCCGGGCGACGCGCGGCGCCAGCGAGGAAGAGCTGGTGGCCCAGGCGCTGCCGCGTCTGGACGCGCTGCTTGCCGAAGGCCTGACGACCATTGAGATCAAGTCCGGTTACGGGCTGACGCTGCACGACGAAATCAAACAGCTCCGGGCGGCCAGACAGCTGGCGCGCGCGCGCGATGTGGATGTCGTGACGACCTTCCTCGGCGCGCATGCGCTGCCGCCCGAGGTGGGCGGCGACAGGGACGCCCATATCGATGCGCTGTGCCGCGAATGGATTCCTGAAATCGCACGGGCGGGAGTGGCCGATGCATTGGATGGTTTTTGCGAATCCATCGCGTTTTCGCCCGTGCAGATGGCACGCGTGTTCGAAGCGGCGGACGCACATGGGCTGCGCGTCAAGCTTCACGCCGATCAATTGTCGAATCTCGAAGGGGCCGCGCTCGCCGCGCGTTTTCACGCACTCTCCGCCGATCATCTGGAGTGGACGGATGAAGCGGGAGTAGCGGCCATGGCCGGCGCGCGGGTCACGGCCGTGCTCTTGCCGGGTGCTTATTATTTCCTGCGTGAGACACGCCTCCCGCCGGTGGCCCTTCTGCGCCAACACGGCGTGTCTTTGGCCATTGCAACGGATTGCAATCCCGGGACTTCGCCGCTGACCTCCCTGCTTCTTACCATGAACATGGCGGCGACGCTGTTCCGACTGACCGTGGAGGAATGCATTGCCGGCGTGACGCGCGAGGCGGCGCGCGCGCTCGGGCGGCTCGAAACCATCGGCACGCTTGAAACCGGAAAGCTCTGCGATCTCGCCATCTGGAACATCGGGCAACCGGCCGAACTCGTCTATCGCATGGGATTCAATCCGCTTCACGCGCGGGTGAAGAACGGCAGATGAGTGAAACACCGCCCTGGTTGTTCGTGACGCGCCACGAAGCGCCGCTGATCCTCTCCATGCCGCACACCGGAATCGATATTCCGGCCGATCTCGAGTCCCGCTTCGTCTCGCCCTGGCTGGCGCGCAAGGACGCGGACTGGTGGGTCGATCGGATCTATGATTTTGCGTTCGCGCTCGGCGCGACCATGATCCGGACTTGCCTGTCGCGCAGCGTCATCGATGTGAACCGCGACCCCTTCGGCCGTTCGCTCTATCCCGGCCAGAACACGACGGAACTGTGTCCGACCACGACATTCGACGGCGAGCCGCTCTATCACGACGGCTTGGCACCCGACGCCGAAGAAATCGCACGCCGGCGCCGTCAATATTTCGACCCGTATCACGCCGCCATCGCCGCGGAGATCGCGCGTCTGCGCGGTCGCCATCCGAAGATCGTCCTCTTCGAAGCGCATTCCATCCGCTCGCGCATCCCGCGTCTCTTCGACGGCGGGCTTCCTCATTTCAACATCGGCACCAATTCCGGCGCCAGCTGCGCCGCGGAGCTGACCGCGGCGATTGAGGACGCATGCGACGCCTCCCCCGCAGTGGACTTTCCTCCCCCGCGCGCGGGGGAGGTGGCCCGAAGGGCCGGAGGGGAGAGTCTTGCCACCGACGACTCCCCCCTCCGCCTCGCTGCGCTCGGCACCTCCCCCGCGCGCGGGGGAGGAAAGCCGCATGCGGAGGTGGAGATAAGTTTCACCCGCGTCACCAACGGGCGGTTCAAGGGCGGTTATACCACGCGGCACCACGGTGATCCGGCGCGCGGCGTGCATGCGGTTCAGCTGGAACTGGCGATGCGCGGCTACATGGAAGAGCCGGAAACTCCGTCGCAGCAGAACTGGCCCGCGCCGTATGATCCGGTGCGCGTGGCACCGCTGCGCGCGATCCTCGAGCGCATTCTCGAAACCGGTCTCAGCTTTGCGAGGTCCTCATGACCCGTCTCGACAATGCCCGTTCCATCCGCGCGCCGCGCGGGCCCGAGCTGAATGCGAAGAGCTGGCTCACCGAGGCGCCGCTGCGCATGCTGATGAACAATCTCGATGCGGAAGTGGCGGAAAAGCCGGAGGAACTTGTCGTCTACGGCGGGATCGGGCGCGCCGCGCGCGACTGGCAAAGCTTCGACCGCATCGTCGCCGCGCTGAAACGGCTCGAGGCCGATGAAACATTGCTCGTGCAGTCGGGCAAGCCCGTCGGTGTGTTCAGGACGCATGAAGAGGCGCCGCGCGTGCTGATCGCCAATTCCAATCTGGTGCCGCACTGGGCCGATTGGGATAATTTCAACGCGCTCGACCGCAAGGGGCTGATGATGTACGGCCAGATGACGGCGGGCAGCTGGATCTATATCGGCAGCCAGGGAATCGTCCAGGGCACCTATGAAACATTCGCGGAACTCGGCCGGCGTCATTACAACGGTTCGCTGGGCGGGCGCTGGATCCTGACGGCCGGCCTTGGCGGGATGGGCGGCGCGCAGCCGCTGGCTGCCGTCATGGCGGGCGCCTCGATGCTCGCCGTCGAATGCCAGCCCTCGCGCATCGACATGCGTCTGCGCACGAACTATCTCGACGCGCGGGCGCATTCGCTCGACCAAGCCTTGGAGATGATCGCGCGGTCGACGCGCGAGCGCAAACCGCTGTCCGTGGGGCTCCTCGGGAATGCGGCGGAGGTGCTGCCGGAGCTGTTGCGGCGCGGCGTTCGCCCCGACGCGGTGACCGACCAGACATCCGCGCATGATCCGGTCAACGGCTATCTGCCGAAAGGCTGGACGCTTGCCCAATGGGAGGCGGCGCGCGCGAGCGACCCCAAAGGCGTGGAGCGCGCCGCGAAACATTCGATGGCGGAGCATGTGCGCGCCATGCTCGCCTTTCATCGCCTGGGAATCCCGACGCTCGATTACGGCAACAACATCCGCCAGATGGCGAAAGACGAGGGAGTGGCCGATGCGTTCGATTTTCCCGGCTTCGTTCCCGCCTACATCCGTCCGCTGTTCTGCCGCGGCATCGGCCCGTTCCGCTGGTGTGCGCTGTCGGGCGACCCCGAGGACATCTATCGCACCGACGCGAAGGTGAAGGAATTACTTCCAGACAATGCACATCTCCACAATTGGCTCGATATGGCGCGCGAACGCATCCGCTTCCAGGGTCTGCCCGCGCGCATCTGCTGGATCGGGCTGGGGGAGCGCGACCGCGTCGGCCTTGCCTTCAACGAAATGGTTGCCCGCGGAGAACTCAAGGCGCCCATCGTGATCGGCCGCGATCACCTGGATTCCGGCTCTGTCGCCTCTCCCAACCGCGAGACGGAAGCGATGAAAGACGGATCCGATGCCGTCTCCGACTGGCCGCTGCTCAATGCGCTGCTCAATTGCGCGAGCGGCGCCACCTGGGTGTCCATCCACCACGGCGGCGGCGTCGGCATGGGTTTCTCGCAGCATGCCGGCATGGTGATCGTCTGCGACGGCACAGAAGCGGCAGCGCGCCGCATCGCGCGCGTGCTCTGGAACGATCCCGCCAGTGGCGTCATGCGCCACGCCGATGCGGGTTACGAGGAGGCCATCGCCTGCGCGAAGGAACACGGGCTCGATTTGCCAAGCTTGGCGTAATACCAGCGGCCCTGAGGGTTTCCCTCTTATAATCTCGTCATGGCCGGGCTGTTGTCCCGGCCATCCATGAACACAGTCCGAGTCAATCCGATCGAATGCGACAACCACGATTGTTTCACATGAAACAATCGGTCGCGGTTTGGTCCTGTTCTCCTGTATTTTTTCCTGTTACGGGGCGGTGGCGCGCCTGTTCTCGCAAAGCACCGCGTTTGGCGCAAGTGCCTGACGGACAAGGCCTATTTCCGTGGCGGAGCGCGCTTTTCGCAGGCATTTTTCGAAAGCGGCCTGTATTTGCCTGTTAAACAGGCGGATGCTGGCGCGGTTCGGACCCTGGGCCGGGTGCGCGGCGCGCGATCGGCCGGGCGCGCCTGTGTACCTTCATCGTCAGTTCAATCCGCGAGCGCCTGCTCGAGATCGGCGATCAAATCGCCCGCGTCTTCGATGCCGCAGGACAGGCGTACGAGGGAATCCGAGATGCCGCTTTTTGTCCGCAGCTCCGCCGGAAGCGAGGCATGTGTCATGATGCCGGGATGTTCGATCAGGCTTTCCACGCCGCCGAGGCTTTCCGCGAGCGTGAACAGTCGGCAGCGCTCGAGAAAGCGTTTGGTGCCAGCGAGGTCGCGTTTCAGGATCACCGTGACGATACCGCCAAAGGCGTGCATCTGATGTTTGGCGAGGGCGCGCTGAGGATGGCTTTCAAGACCGGGATAGATCACGCGCGCGATGTCCGATCGCGTCTCCAGCCAATGCGCGATCCTGAGCGCATTGCTGCAGTGGCGTTCCATGCGCAGCGCCAGCGTCTTCGCGCCGCGAAGGGCAAGGAAGCTGTCGAACGGCCCCTGGATCGCACCCACTGCGTTCTGAAGAAATTTCAGCCGCTCGGCGAGATCGCGATTTTCTCCAACAATTGCGACCCCGCCCACCATGTCGGAATGGCCGTTCAGATATTTCGTCGTGGAATGGACGACGATATCGAAGCCGAGCTCGAGAGGCCGCTGCACATAAGGGCTTGCAAAGGTATTGTCGGCAGCGGTCAGGATATTCCGGCGCCGCGCGAGACGCGCAATGGCTTCGAGATCCGCAAGCCGCAACAACGGATTGGTGGGCGTTTCCACCCAGATCATTTTCGTATTTGATTCCAGCGCGCTTTCGATTGCCGACACGTCGCTCATGTCGACGAAACTGAAGCTCAATCCCGCCGAGCGCCGCCGCACCCGTTCGAAGAGACGGAACGAGCCGCCATAGAGATCGTCGCTCGCCACCACATGCGCGCCGGTGTCCAGAAGGTCGAGCACGGTCGCGATGGCGGCAAGTCCGGAGGCGAAGGCAAATCCGGCGGTGCCGGTTTCGAGATCGGCGATGCAGCGCTCGAAGGCTGCGCGCGTGGGGTTTTCGCTGCGCGCATAATCATAGCCCTTGTGCACGCCGGGGCTTTCCTGTGCGTAGGTCGAGGTGGCGTAGATCGGCACCATGACGGCGCCGGTGGTGGGATCGTGGCTCTGCCCGCCATGGATGGTGCGGGTCGAGAAGGCGAGACGGTTGCGCCGCATGCTCATCGGGAGTGCCGCAGATGATTGAGGAGATCGACGCGGGTGATGAGCCCCACAAATTTGTCCCTTTCGAGCACGATCGCCACTTCGTTGCGTTCGAACAGCCGCCTCAGAGAATCCAGCCTGTCCGTGGCCTGCATGGTGTGAAGCTCGCGCGTCATCGCCCGATCGACCCGTTCGCGGAACCGCTCCGCGCGACCTTCCTCGGCGCCTTCTACGAAGGCCAGAATGTCGCTCTCGTCGAGGATCCCCACCACCCGCCCGTCATCGACCACGGGCAATTGCGACACGTCGGCGTCGCGCATTCTGTTGTAGGCGATGAGCAGCGTGTCCGAAGGCGAAACGGTGACCGTGCCGCCGCGGTCGAAGCGGCGCGCGATGAGGTCGCGCAGATCGCCGTGCAGCTCGCGGTCGGCCAGTCCCTGCTCCAGCACCCAATAGTCGTTGTAAATCTTCGACAGATATTTGTTGCCGCTATCGGGCACGAGCGTCACCACGCGTTGTGGCCCGGTCTGCTCGCGGCAGTATTTCAGCGCCGCGGCGAGCAGGGTGCCGGAGGAGGAGCCGCCGAGAATTCCTTCCTTGGAAAGCAGCGCGCGCGCCGCTTCCACCGCCTCCTTGTCGGAGATGGAATAGGCGCGGCTGACGAGCGACAGATCCGCATTGGGCGGGATGAAATCTTCGCCGATCCCTTCCGCGGCCCAGCTCCCCGCCTGCACGACCTCCCCGGTGCGCACATAGGGCGCCAGAATGGAGCCCTGCGGGTCGGCGAGGATGATCTGCACGCCGGGCGAAACGCTGCGAAGGAAGCGCCCGATGCCGGTCAGCGTGCCCCCCGAACCCACCCCCATGACGATCGCCTGAAGGTCATGGTCCATCTGCTCCCAGATTTCCGGCCCCGTCGTTTCCTCATGCGCCTTGGGATTGGCGGGATTGGCGAACTGGTTGACGTAGAAGCCGCCCGTTTCGCGGGCGAGGCATTCGGCCTTGTCCTGGTAATAGTCCGGGTGGCCTTTGCCGACGTCGGAGCGGGTGATCCGCACTTCGGCGCCCAGGGCGCGCAAGTGCTGGATTTTCTCGCGCGCCATTTTGTCGGGAACGACCAGGAGCACGTGGTAGCCCTTGAGAACGCCGGCGAGTGCGAGTCCAAGCCCGGTGTTGCCGGCCGTGGCTTCGATGATCGTTGCGCCCGGCGCAATCCGGCCTTCGCGCTCCGCCGCCTCGATCATCGACAGCCCGATGCGGTCCTTGATGGAGCCGCCCGGATTCTGGTTCTCGAGCTTGGCGAACAGCCGGCACGGCCCGGTGTCCAGCCGTGTCAGCTCGGTCATGGGCGTGTTGCCTATCAGTTCCAGCGCCGAGCGCGCCGGCTGTTTGCGGGTCATCTCGGCCATAGGGGATTCCTGTTGAGTTGCAGCAGAAAAGAGGGCATTCGCGCCAGCGCAGAAGAGGCTATTTCCGGAGAAATGGGAAGTCACGGATGAATTTTTCGAGCGACAACGCCTATGGCGCGGCTCCCGAAATCCTGCGCGCCATCCAGGCGGCCAATGACGGCGCGGTGCCCTCCTATGGAGACGATCCGCTGACTCAACGGCTTGCGGCCGAGATGGCACGCGTTTTCGAACATCCTGTCTCGGTGTTTCCGGTCATCAGCGGCACCGCGGCCAACGCGCTGGCGCTCGCCTCCGTTGTGCCCCCGCACGGGGCGATATTGTGCCATTCGGCCGCGCATATCGCGACCGACGAATGCGGCGCGCCCGAGTTCTTCACCCATGGCGCAAGAGTGGTCACACTCGGCGGCGCTTTGGGCAAGCTCCGGCCGGAAGACGTCGCAAGCAGGCTCGCGCACTTCATCCACGATTGCGTGCATCATTCGCAGCCGGCGGCGGTCAGCATCAGCCAATGCACCGAACTCGGCACCTGCTACCGGCCGGAAGAAACAAGGCTGCTCGCGGATTTCGCGCATCGCCAGGGGATGAAGTTGCACATGGACGGTGCGCGCTTCGCCAATGCGGTCGCCCATCTCGGCCGCGCGCCGGCCGAAGCAACATGGAAGGCAGGTGTCGATGTCCTGTCCTTCGGTGCGACGAAGAACGGTGCACTGGGCGCCGAGGCCGTTGTGTTCTTTAATCCCGACGATGCGGCAGATTTCCGTTTCCGGCGGAAGCGATCGGGCCACCTTCTGTCGAAAATGCGCTTTGTCTCCGCCCAGATTGTCTGCGCCCTGGAACAGGACCGCTGGCTGGCCTGGGCGGCTCGCGCCAACGCGCTTGCCGGCCAGCTGTATACGCAGCTGCACAATCTTCCGGGCGTGGAAATCGCGTGGCCGGTGGAAGCCAATGCGATGTTTGCCTGGCTGCCCGAGGGCATGATCGCGACGCTGCGCGCACATGGCGCGAGCTTCTATGAGTGGGCGCCCCCGACCGGCGCCCGCACTCTCGTGCGCCTGGTCACGTCCTTCGCGACCCCTCAATCGGAGATTGAACGGTTCGTCGAGATTGCCCGAGATTGGGCGGTCAAATGCGGCCGAGCAGGGTGAGCGTTCCCTCCTCCGAGGTGTTGCCGGAGTTCGCATAGAGATAGTCGAAGTTCAAGCCGACCGACCACGCGCCGGTCGAGACCGCAAAGCCGCCGCCGGCCAGGGCGTTACCGGCAGCCGGCTTGGGACCGCTGATCTTGAACTGGTCGATCGGAGTCACATCGACGAAATTGGCGGTCACGCTCTCCTGGCCGTTGGCGAAATCGTAGCGGTACCCCGCGCGCGCCTCCGGCTGCAGCAGAAAATCGCCGAGGTTGATGTCGTCGCGCGTATCCACACCGGCGAAGCCGCGCACCGACGCTGCATAATCGGGCTCGACACGCAGATCGAAACCGTTGCTGCCCACTTGGCCCGCTTCGTTTCCTGTTTCGGTGTAGCCCTCCTGGCGCATCGCGAGCCCGTCCAGGCTCAGCTGAGGCATCACGGCTGCGCCGGCCACATTGTACTGGAGGCCTGCTGTCGCCCCGCCCGCGAGATACTCCGCGGGACGCGAGTCGGTCGCCTCGCGGCTGAACCCGCCGGTGAGATCGAGGCTGCGGCTGCCGTCGAGATGCGCGTATCCGACAGTCGCCTGTGTGTCGAGGAAGAATATCTTTCCGTGCCAGTCGGTATAGCCGGTCGCCATGTACCATTCGGAATCCGTCCTCTGAAGCAGAGGGGCCTTGGCATCCATGCCTCCCGAGAAGAAGGTGAAGGCGCCCCCGTAGCGGCCATCCTGCGGATCACCTTCATCGGCGCCAAGCACGAACCCGAAGCCGGAGTCGGTATAGCCGTTGGCCACCGTCGCATTGTCCTGATTGAGGCGCTCGACGAATTCCTGGGTCCACATCGTCAGGTCGCCGTCCTGATCGGCATATTCCCTTAATGTGCGCTGGCGGGCTGCGACCACGTCGGTCGCCCCGTCGGTCAGCGAAATGGCCAGCGCGCGGGTGGCGCCGGATACGTCGGGCGCGTAGGCGGCATAGGCAGACTGCGCCTCCTGGGCGTTGCCAATGTCGTTGAGCATGGCCGCCCCCAGCGTGTCATCGGAGGCCAGCGACTCGTTGACATAGGGAAACATTTGGAGCGCATAGCTTTTCAGCCCGAGAGTCTGGGCACTCTTCGGCGTGAGATTCAGCACCAGTTCGGAATTGCCGGGGTTGGCGCCGCCGCAGGTGCTGCGCCCGTTGACGTTCCAGGTGCAGAGATCGCCGGTAAAGAGAAACGGGAGGCTGGTCGCAAAATCGGTATTGATCAGGCCGAGTTCGCTTCCCGAAATCGCAAGGTCTCCCCGGGGTGCGCTCAGCAGATCGAAGCTTGCTGTCAGATCCTGCCCCTGATTTCCTTTTCCGGGAAGATAGTTTCCGATGTAGCTGCCAAACGAAATGCGGAAGTTGGTGTCGTTGCCGATACTGGCCGTCTGGGATTGTATCAGCGCGCCGGTCTGCGGATTGATCGTCAGGTTGAACGGCTGCGAAACGACGAGCCCAAGATTCGCACCGGGGTCCACATCGAAGGACCCCGCATACAGCCCGACCACATTCGAACCGAGATTTGTCGGCGTGTTCTCGAGATTGAGCGTGCCGCCCTGCGCGATCGAGACGTCCACGTGACTGCCAAGCTGCTCAATCACGGCGCCGTCGAGTGTTCCAAAGTCTCCGATTGTTAGCTTGTCGACGCCACCGGTGGTTCCTCCGAAACTGACGTTGCCGTTGATCGTGGCGCCTATCTGCGCCGTACCGGTATCTATGAGCGTGTCGTTGCCGGTGCCGAACTCGATGGCGCCGGTTACGGTCCCGCTGTTGTTGAAATAGACGCCCGTGCAGTTGCAGAGGGCGGGCGAGCTCATAGACAGATCAACGGCGACGGCGATCTGCGCATTGTTCTTGAGGGTTGTTGCGGTCGCCGAGATGGTGCCGCTGTTCGTGATGGAACTCAGCGTGCCGGATTCGTCAAGAATCGCGTAGGAGGCCAGAGACGTAACCAGATCCGGATTGGTGGTGACCACCGAAGACGAGATGGTACCAGTATTGTTGATGGCACCGAGGCTGCCATATTGCGTGATCATGATGGCGGTCGCGGTGCCCGACTCCGGACCGGAAACCGACGCCGAAATCGTTCCGGAGCCCGATTCATCGGAGTTGGTCAGTTGGGGGATGAAGGCATAGTTGCCGATGTACAGCGTGTTTGCCGTTACGCTCGACGCTCTCGTGTCGGTCGTTGCCGACGACGTGATCGTGCCGCCATTGAAGAGGTTGCCTTCGAATATCGTCTTCGCCGTGGTATCGTTGGCGCCGATGATGCTGAAGGTCGTGACGTCGACATCGGGGTTTTCGGAGAAGCCCGTAATGGTGCCGCGGTTGAGGAAGGAGTTACCGGGATCGGCGGTATCGTAGTAGATCCCGACCATGAGATTTGCCGAAGGGGAGGGATTGCTGAGCGCCGGATTGATGATGATCGTGGGCTCGTTGCCCGCCGTGGAAAGTGTTGCGCGAAGGGTGGTCGTATCCGAGACCGTGCTGGGACCGCCGTTGTAGATCCCGTTCAGCACGCTCCCGCCGATGCCGAGCGCCGAGCTCGCCTGCGGCCGGTTCGTATCACTGGGATTCTGGGTGGTGGCGTTCGCGGTGCCATAGGTTTGCAGCGTGCCGTCGTTGATGATGCTGCCGGTGACCGTGCCGAGCGTTTGAAGCCCTTCGGCGCCGTTTCCACTTCCCGTAACCACGCCACCCGACTCAATGTCGACATTGCCCACCACGGTGCCGGCCAGATTGATTGCGATGACGTTTCCGATGGACGTCTTCGTGGAAGTGCCGGAGGTGGGCAGAACGCTGAGCGTGCCGCCGACGAAGATGTTGCCCATCAGAGTCGTTCCCGACAGCTGACTGATGCCGATCGAATCGTCGCCCTGGACCTGGGTTACCGAACCGGATTCCAGATTGATCGCGACCGGATCGGGACCAGCGGAAGAAATCACGCCGGTGAATGTTCCGCTGTTGGGATCGGCCGGTATGCCGGAGATGAGAATGGCGGTCTTGCTACTGCCAGTGCCTATCACCTCGATATTGCCGGAGCTGACGATTTCCCCGGAATATCCCGTTTCCAGTTCCACCGCCGTGGCAGACCCCACCCCGTTGTAGGAGATGGTGCCTCCATTGGAGACAACGGCGCCGGCCGTGGAATTGAGCATGACGGCCGCCCCGACAGGCGGAGCCGTGGTGATGACGACCGAGCCGTCGCTTTCGATCGTGATGTCTCCGTCCGTGGCCGTGTTGATCGGCTTGGTCAACTGGGTGGTGATGTCAGTGTCCGCCAGAGAGGGGCAGGAGAAAAGGGCGGCTGTAGCAGCCGACAGCATTAACGCGCGCTTGATCAAGGCGTACCTCTCATATCCAAGGCCGATGGCATCTGAAAAGCGGTTCCGGGCAGGTCTCTATTACCGGCGGCTCGCCCAAAAGCGTCTCAACCGCAAGCCCGCGCACCCTTAATGCAACGCCCGACGCCCGCAGGCGGGGTTACCATAACCGCATTCGCGAACGGCGCGCTAGGGGCCCCAAGAGGTTGCGCTGCCTTGAAAATCCGGGTTCGGCGAGAATTAACGCTGCGGAAGACAATCCGATCGCCCTCCGCGGCTGCGGCCAGTCAAAAAAAAGGGCACCGGTGGTCCGGTGCCCATGGATGAAGCTTCGCGTGCGAACCAGTTCAGGCGGCGCGGGCCTTCCCGTCGATGACCTTCATGTCTGCGCCATTGATGACGATCCGGCGCGGCTTCTGCTCGTCGGGAATGATGCGCTCCAGGTCCACGTGGAGCAGCCCGTTTTCGAGCCTCGCGCCGCGGACCTCGACGTTTTCGGCCAGCTGGAAGCGCCGCTCGAAGGCGCGCCCTGCAATGCCCTGATAGAGGAAGGACGCCTTGCCTTCGCCGCCCTCCTCGCGCTTGCCCTGAACCGTCAGCACGCCTTCGCGCACCTCGACGTTGAGCTCCTTCTCGCCGAAGCCGGCAACCGCGAGCGTAATGCGGTAATGTGTGTCGTCGGTCCGCTCGATGTTATAGGGCGGATAGGTCTGGGCCGTGTCGTATTGGGGCACGGAATCCAGCATGTCCAACAGGCGGTCGAAGCCGACAGTCGAACGGAAAAGCGGTGAAAAATCGAAGCTACGCATGGTTCACAACCTCCTTGGAAGCGAAGTGGTTTGGCTCGCTCTCCTGAGCCGAGCCGCTCATTGTCCGGAAGCCCATCGGCCTTTCCGGACGATTGCTACATAGGAGGCGGGATTTCGCGTTCAAGGTCCCGTCCTTTCTCCGTTGTCGGGTCGTGGTTGTGCCTGCCCGTTCATCTGTGCTGATATCGCGGGCCCACCCATCCAGAGAGGACGTTACGCCATGAGTTCCGAGCAGGTGACTCAGATCATCAATCAGATGAGCAAGGCCATCGGGGCCGATTCGGGCCTTGGCGGGACGGTCAAACTCGACTTCGGCGAACCGGGAAGCGTTCTGATCGACGGCAAATCCTCGCCGAACACGGTAACGGACGGAGCCGGGCAGAATGCAGATTGCACGATTACCGTCGCCCTCGACACGTTCGAAAAACTGGCGCGCCGCGAACTCGATCCGACCTCCGCCTTCATGCAGGGAAAGCTGCGGGTCGCCGGCGACATGGGGCTGGCCATGAAACTCGGTCCTGTCCTCCAGAAGGCGGGAAGCTGAACGGGCGGTTTCGCCCAGGGGCACATGCGGACGCGTTGCATTGCGAGCCGCGACGGCAGACGACTCCGCGTGGCAGGCTGGGATTCCACGCCGGCCGCTCGATGGCGCGGGGTGTGCGCCATTTTCGATGGCCAGACCGAGTTCATTGAAAAATACGAAGAAGTCGCGGGCGAGCTTGCCGCGCGGGGATTTTCAGGCGCGGTGCTCGACTGGCGTGGTCAGGGTGGATCCGAACGGGCGCTTGCCGATCCGCTGAAGGCCCATGTGGGCGATTTTTCCGAATATGACGACGACCTTTGGGCGTTCATGGAGGCGGTCGTCGGTCCCTTGGCGGAAGGGCCGCCGCTGGCGCTGGCCCATTCGATGGGGGCGCACATCCTCCTGCGCGCCCTTCATGCGTGGCCGGACGCTTTTGCCGCCGCCGTGCTGACCGCGCCGATGTTGCGGCCCGATACGCGCGGCTTTCCCGGCTGGCTCGTCCGCACGGTCTGCCGCGCACACGACCGTGCCGGCCTCGCTGACCGCTTCGTGTGGGGCATGGAGGGACGAGACCCGCTGGATATCCGCTTCGAGGACAATCCCGTGACCTCGGACCGCACCCGATTTTCCCGCACTCAGGCGCTGCTCAAAGATGCGCCGGAGCTGCGCCTGGCCGGCCCGACCTGGGGATGGCTCAATGCGGCCTACAGCTCCATGGCGCAGATGATGGCGCCCGGATTCGCGGAGGCCATCACGACTCCCTGCCTTGTCCTGGGCGCCGGGCGCGACCGCATCGTCAGCACCGAGGCTGTACGTCGATTCGCCCATCGCCTGCCGCGGGGCACCTATGTGGAGATTCCCGAGGCCGAGCACGAAATCCTCATGGAGACGGATTCCATCCGCGCACAATTCTGGGCAGCTTTCGACGCGTTTGTCGGCAGTCGGTTGTAGAACGGCTATGGTGCGGGACGGCACAGAAAGGGAACCGATGAAATCCGTTGTCGTAACCGGCGCGTCCACCGGAATAGGACGCGGCTGTGTAACTGTACTCGTGGAAAAGGGATTTCGTGTCTTCGGCAGCGTGCGCAAGCCTTCGGACGCGGAGCGGCTGTCCCGGGAACTGGGACAGAATTTCGTCCCGCTCGTCTTCGATGTCACCGATGCCTCCGCCGTGAAGGCGGGCGCAGAGGTTGCGGCCTCCGTTCTCGGCGGAGACCCGCTGTTCGGCCTCGTCAACAATGCGGGAATCGCGGTCGCCGGCCCGCTGCTCTATCTCGATGTCGATGAATTCCGCCACCAGCTGGAGGTCAATGTCATCGGGCAGCTGATCGTCACACAGGCGTTTGCGCCTCTGCTCAAGGCGGCGCGCAACGGAACACCGGGACGCATCGTGATGATTTCTTCGGTGGGAGGCAGGAACGCGTCGCCGTTTGTCGGTCCTTACAATGCCTCGAAATTCGCGCTTGAAGGATTATCAGAGAGCCTGCGCCGCGAGCTTATCCTCCTCGGAATCGACGTGATAGTAGTGGCGCCCGGCGCCGTCGCCACGCCGATCTGGGACAAGGCCGAAGAGATCGATGTCTCGCGTTTCTCAAACACGCCTTATGCGGGAGCGCTGAAAGCGGTGCGTGATTACATGCTCGTCAATGGCCGCAAGGGCCTACCGCCAGAGCGGCTTGGCCGCGCGGTGTATCACGCGCTCGCCACGCCCAGGCCGAGGACACGCTACGTCGTGACGCCAGACCCTGTGCAGAACATCCTGTTCAACACCCTGCCCAAGCGCGTGGTGGACCGGTTCATTGCCCGCCGCCTCGGGCTCGAACCACAGAAAGTTTCTTGAATCGTTCTGAACCTTATACGGCCTCCGCCCTGGCGCGTTTGCGCAGGTGCGGAACCAGTTCCTTCTTCCGCAGACGGATCGCTTCCGGCGTCACCTCGACGAGTTCGTCGTCTTCGACATAGGCAATCGCCTGTTCGAGAGTCATGGCAACGATCGGCGTGAGCCGCACGGCTTCGTCCTTTGAATGGGTGCGGATGTTGGTCAGCTGCTTGGCGCGCAGCGGGTTCACGTCGAGGTCGTTGTCGCGGGAATGTTCCCCCACGATCATGCCGCGATAGACTTTGGTGCCCGGCAGGACGAACAGCTTGCCGCGCTCCTCCAGATACCACAGCGCGTAGGCCACGGCCTCGCCGTCGCCTGTCGACACCAGCACGCCGTTGCGGCGGGCCTCGATGGGGCCCTTGAACGAGGCATAGCCATGAAACATCCGGTTGATGACGCCGGTGCCGCGCGTGGCGGTAAGGAAGTCGCCGTGATAGCCGATGAGCCCGCGCGACGGCGCGAGGAAAACAAGCCGCGTCTTGCCCGCTCCGGTGGGCCGCATGTCCTGCAACTCGCCTTTGCGCTGGCTGATTTTTTCGATGACGATGCCCGTATACGGATCGTCCACATCGATAGTGACTTCCTCGATCGGCTCGAGGCGCTCGCCGGTATCGGGATCCCTGTCGTACAACACGCGCGGGCGGCTGATCGAAAGCTCGAAGCCTTCGCGCCGCATGGTTTCGATGAGAACGCCGAGCTGGAGTTCGCCCCGTCCCGCCACTTCGAACGCGGCGTCGCCCGTGTCCCGGACCTTGATCGCGACATTGCCTTCGGCTTCGCGCACCAGCCTGTCGCGGATGACGCGGCTTTGCACTTTCGTGCCCTCGCGGCCGGCCAGGGGCGAATCATTGACCGAGAGCGTGATCGCCAGCGTAGGAGGATCGATGGGAGGCGCCGCCACGGGCGCACCGACTTCAAGATCGCAAAGCGTGTCGGCCACGGTTGCCGTCACCAGACCCGCGATGGCCACAATGTCGCCTGCTTCCGCACGCTCGACGGGAACACGGGCAAGACCACGGAAGGCAAGCAGCTTGGTTGCCCGTGCGCGCTCGATTTCCCTGCCATCCCGCGACAGCGCCTTGAGGTGGCGATTAACCGTAACGGCGCCCGACTCGATGCGTCCGGTGAGAACGCGACCGAGATAGGGGTCGGCTTCGAGCGTGGTGACGAGCATTGCGAAAGGATGCCCATCGCCGGCCAGCGCGAGCGGCCGCGGTCTGGGTACATCCGCCAGGATGCGGTCGAAAAGCGGGGCGAGGTCGGCGCGCGGATCGGTGAGGGACGCCACCGCCCAGCCCTGTCGGCCCGAGGCATAGAGCACATGAAAATCGAGCTGATAATCATTGGCTTCCAGCGCCAGAAACAGGTCGAAGATGTTTTCGAGCGTCTCCCTGGGCTGGGCGTCCGACCGGTCGATCTTGTTGATCACCACGATCGGCTTCAAACCGAGTGCCAATGCCTTGGAAAGCACGAATTTCGTCTGCGGCATGACGGACTCGGCGGCGTCGACGAGCAGCACCACGCCGTCCACCATGGACAGGATGCGTTCGACCTCGCCCCCGAAATCCGCGTGGCCCGGCGTGTCGACGATGTTGACGCGCACGCCCTTCCATTCGACGCTCGTGCATTTGGCAAGAATGGTGATGCCGCGCTCGCGCTCCTGGTCACTGGAATCGAGCGCGCGCTCCTGCACCGTCTGGTTTTCGCGCACGGCGCCCGATTGCTTGAGGAGCTGGTCCACAAGTGTCGTCTTGCCGTGATCGACGTGGGCAATTATGGCAATGTTGCGAATGTCCATGACCTGCGCACGACCGGGGAATCGCGGCGCTTATAGGGGTGACGGACATCAGCCGCAATCGTGGCAGTGCCCGGAATTCCTGCTTGACAGGCCAATGTGGAGATGGTTGGGGGTAAGCTGCCAAAAGATTCCAGCTCACAGTTCCATCGGCCGGGCGCAAGCGCATTTGTAATAAATGGTCGCAAGACGGGCCTGATCACTCCCAATTTGCGATTGCCGTGATAGGAAACCCGCGGTGGCGACGCCGTTCCGACGCAGGCCCGGCGTGATGCTGACGACCGGAACGGCCCTGCAGAGCTGAACAACGTGTAATGAACATCAGGATATCCAATCCTCTGCAAAACGATTCTACGTCCGTCCGGGATTTGCAGCGCCCACGGACCGGTGCGCTTTCAGGCGTCCGGATGGTGCTGGGGGGGCTTGCGCTTCTGGCAATCGCGGGCCTGCTCTGGCACATGCTGTCGGGCTCGGGTGTGCCGGCGCCGAAATCGCCGCCGCCGCCTCCGGTCGTGGTCGCGATCGTCCAGGAAAAAAGCATTGCCGGGCTCGCGCATTCGATCGGCACGGTTGTGCCCCTTGCAACGGTGCAGGTGACTGCGCTGGTCACCGGTCAGCTGTTGTCGACGGGATTTGCCGAGGGCGACATCGTCAAGGCCGGCCAGGTGATCTTCCAGATCGATCCCAAGCCTTTTGCCGCGGCGCTTGCCCAGGCCCGCGCGACTCTCGCCCGCGATGAGGCGACGAATGTGAGCGCGCAGAATGACAAAGTGCGGTATCTCAATCTGTCGGCCCAGGGCGCGGCATCCGCGCAGCAGCGTGACCAGGCTGTCGCCGCCGCGGACGCCGATGCCGCAACCGTCGAGGCGGACAAGGCGGCCGTCCAGACTGCACAATTGAACCTTGGCTACACGACAATCCGCTCGCCGATCACCGGCAAGACGGGTCCGATACTCATCCAGCCGGGCAATCTCATCACCGCCAACAATTCGGCGAATCCCCTCGTGACGATCACGCAGCTTCAGCCGATAAAGGTCTCGCTGTTCCTGCCACAGTCGGATCTGCCGCGCATTCAGCAGCAGGTGGCGGCGAAGAAGCTCGTCATGACTCTCAACCCGGGCCATGGCGGCCCGGTCAGCGCGCCCGTGAACTTCGTCGGCAACCAGGTGGATTCGAAAACGGGGACGATCGAACTGCGCGCGACGTTCGACAACAATGATTTCCGTCTGGTTCCCGGCGAGTTCGTCGATGCGGCCGCCTCGCTCGACAATTATCCGCGCGCCATCGCAGTGCCGCGCGACGCCGTGAACGTCGGCCCGGAAAGCCGCTACGTCTTTGTGGTTGGCGCGCACGACATCGCCACCATACATTCCGTGAAGCTGATGTATGACGATGGCACGGACGATGTCATCGAGGGCGGGGTGAAACCCGGCGAGCGGGTGATCGTCGAAGGCCAGTTGCGTGTCATTCCCGGCAACCGCGTGCAGATCATGGGTGATCAGGAAACCGGCCACAGCTAGCCATGAACATCTCCGAGCCGTTCATCCGCAAGCTGGTGATGACGACGCTCCTGATGGCGGCGCTCGTCATCTTCGGAGCGTTCGGCTACGCGACGCTGCCCGTCAGCGAACTGCCGAGCGTGGATTTTCCGACCATCGTGGTGTCCACCTCGCTCCCGGGCGCCGCGCCGGAAACGATGGCATCGTCCGTCACCTCGCCGCTCGAAAGCCAGTTCCTGACCGTTCCGGGCGTGGCTTCGATGACGTCGCAGAGCAGCCAGGGCTCGTCCTCTATCACATTGCAATTCGACCTCGACCGCAACATCGATGCCGCAGCGCAGGATGTGATCACGGCGATCGAGGCAGCCTCGCACCAGTTGCCGGCCAATCTTCCGACGCCGCCGACGCTGCGCAAGGTCAATCCCTCCGACGCGGCGATTCTCTATATCGCGATGTATTCGGCGACGCTGCCCCTGTCGCAACTCGATACCTATGCCGAATCGCTGTTGTCGCGTCAGATTTCCACGCTGTCGGGTGTGGCGCAGGTCAATGTGTACGGCTCGCAGAAATTCGCCGTGCGCATCCAGGCGGATCCCAGCGCGCTTGCGGCACGCGGCATCGGCATCGATCAGGTAGCGGCCGCGGCCGCAGCCGCGAATGTGGACAACGCCACCGGCCAGCTGAACGGTCCGAACCAGGCCACGCTCATCCAGGCGAACGGGCAGTTGCTGAATGCCGACGCCTTCAACCGCCAGATCATCACCTGGCGCGATGGCGCACCCGTTCGCATCGACGATATCGGCAGGGCGGTCGACAGCGTACAAAACAACCTGGTGGCGAGCTGGTTCAACGGCCACCGCGCCATCGTGCTCGCGGTCCAGCGGCAGCCCGGCACCAACACGATCGAAATCGTCAACGAGATCCGCCACATCCTTCCGCATTTCAAGGCGACGCTGCCGGCCTCCGTGCACCTCGACATTCTCTACGACCGCAGCCAGACGATCCGCGCCTCCGTCGCCGACGTGCAGGACACGCTCATGATCGCGGCCTGCCTCGTGGTCATGGTGATCTTTCTTTTCCTGCGCACGCTGTGGGCGACGGTGATTCCCTCGCTCGCGCTGCCCATCGCCGTGATCGGCACCTTCGCCGGCATGTCGCTCTTTGGCTACAGCCTCGACAATCTGTCGCTGCTTGCGCTGACGCTGTCGGTCGGCTTCGTCGTCGACGACGCGATCGTCATGCTCGAAAACATCGTGCGCCACATCGAGATGGGCGAGAAGCCGTTCGAGGCCGCGCTGAACGGCTCGCGCGAAATCGGCTTCACGATCCTGTCGATGACGCTGTCGCTTGCGGCGGTGTTCATCCCCATCGTGTTCATGGGCGGTATCGTGGGCCGGCTGCTGCACGAATTCGCGGTGACGATCGTGCTCGCAATCCTGTTCTCGGGCGTCGTCTCCATCACGCTGACGCCGATGCTCTGCAGCCGCATCCTGCGCAGCGAAAGGGGCGTCAGCCATGGCGGTTTCTACCGCTGGAGCGAGCGGGCCTTCGATTGGATCCAGGCCGGCTATGAGCGTTCGCTCAAATGGAGCCTCAGGAACCGGCCGGTCATATTCCTGATTTTCCTCGGCAGCCTCGCGGCCACGGCGGTCCTGTTCGAGATCATGCCCGAGGATTTCCTCCCCAGCGAGGATACGGGCCAGATCATCGCCTTCACGGAAGCCTCGGACCGCACGTCCTTCCTTCACATGATCGACTACCAGAAGCAGGCGGCCGCGATCATCGCGCGCGATCCGAACGTCCAGAGCACCATGTCGTCGGTGGGCGCGGGCGGCGCGCGCACGGGAACCAACACCGGCACGATCTTCATGGTGCTCAAGCCCCGAAGCGAGCGCAGGCTCAGCGCCGACCAGATTATCCAGGAACTGCGGCCGAAGCTCACGCACATTCCCGGCATCAACGTCTATATGCAGAATCCGCCATCCATCCGGGTTGGCGCGCACACCACCAAGTCGCAATACCAGTATACACTGCAGGATCTGGATCAGACGGAGCTGCAGGCGAGCGCGCTCAAGCTCACCAACGCGCTGTCGCGGGTTCCCGGATTCCAGGACGTAACCACGGACCTGGATTTGTCCGCGCCCGCCGTAAACGTGTCCATCGACCGCGACAGGGCCGCCGCGCTCGGCATTTCGCCGGCGCAGATCGAGACCGCCCTGGGCGCGGCATTCGGCGGCGAACAGATTTCGACGATTTTCTCGGACATCGACCAGTACTGGGTCATGCTCGAACTGCTGCCGCAGTATCAGTACGACCCGGCCGATCTCTCGCGCCTTTACGTGCTCGCATCCGACGGGGTGACGCTTGTGCCGCTGACCTCGGTTACGAAGGAAAGCACAGGAACAATGGCGCTCAGCGTCAACCATTTGAGCCAGCTTCCCTCGGTAACGATATCGTTCAATCTTGCTCCGGGGATGGCGCTCAGCAACGCCGTCAGCGGAATCGCGCAGGTGCAGCATCGGATCGGACTGCCTCCGGCAATTGAGACGACGTTCGAAGGAACCGCACAGGCGTTTCAGGCTTCGATGAGCAACGTCGGAATCCTGCTGCTCGCGGCGTTGTTCGTCGTCTACATCGTGCTCGGCATACTCTACGAAAGCTTCATCCACCCGCTCACGATTCTCTCGGGTCTTCCCTCCGCGGCGGTCGGCGCGCTGATCACGCTCTGGATGTTCGGGGTGCCGCTCAGCCTCTACGCCTTCGTCGGCATGATCATGCTGATCGGCATCGTCAAGAAGAACGCCATCATGATGATCGATTTCGCGCTGGTTCGCGAGCGCGGCGAGAACGTTCCGCCCGCCGTGGCGATCTACGAAGCGGCGCTGATCCGCTTCCGACCCATCATGATGACGACCATGGCGGCCCTGCTCGGCACGCTGCCGATCGCGATCGGCTTTGGACAGGGCGCGGAGAGCCGCCGTCCGCTCGGACTGGCGGTCGTGGGCGGACTGCTGCTGTCGCAACTCCTGACGCTCTACATCACGCCGGTGATCTACATCTATCTCGACCAGCTCGGCCACAAGATCCGCGACTTGCGCCGCACCCGCGGCGGCGCGGCCCGCGGCGTGACGGCGTAGGTCGTAACGCGTCAGGCCCAACTCAAGCGTGCCGGCCTGCTTGTTACATATGCACGCCCACCGCGACGCCGTAGGTGCGCGGATCTTCCTGGAAGGCATTGGTATAAAGGCCGGAGGAGGAACTCGTCAGATATTCTCCCGTAATGTTGGAATGATTGAAGATGTTCTTGATGAATGCCTGCACGTACCAGCTGCTGTCCGGAGAATTGAGCGTGAGCAGCGCGTCCATCGTGTCCCAGGCTTGAATCAGGTCGGCGGGATCCTCCCAGACTCGCCCCCAAGTGTGCGCCTGCCAATAATAATCCAGGCGGCCGACCAGGTTGTAACCGCCGCTCAACGGCTGGGTGTATTGCCCGCTGATGCTGACCTGCAAGGCCGGCGCGTTTTCCAGCTCGTTGCCGCCGATGTTGACCGGCGAACCGTTGGAATCGCCGATTCCCTTGGGATCGACGAACGACCAGCCGACCGAGTTTAGCACGCTTGTCATGCCGACCGGCAGATCGGCCGGACAGAAGCCGAAATTCGCGTTCGCGACACCGGCGGCCGCCAGGGCATGGGCGCCCCCCGGCGGCACGAGGAATCCCGGAATGCCCAATTGGCCTGGCGTGAGTCCGCCGTTGAGTCCCGCATCCGTATTGTACAGCACGCAATTCTGTCCGGATGCGGCGGAGATGTTGTCGTCCTTGATGAGGACGACGTCGCTGCGGCCGCCCGTCGGATTGCGCGTGTCGAGCAGCATCTGGTTACCGATGCTGCTGTTCTCGTGGGAGAAGTTCAATCCGAATTGCCACCGGTCCGTCGGCGCATAGACGAATTCGCCCTCGACGCCCCAGAGATTCGCGTTGTTGATATTCTCGTTGACGGAAGTGTTGCCGAGAATCGACGACACCTGGTAGCCCTTGTAGTCATAATACCAGATGTCGCCGTTCGCCTGCAGCGTGTTGCCGAGAACATTGTTCTTGGTGCCCAGTTCGAAGGCATCGACCTGTTCGGGCCCATACGAAACCGGCACGGTAAGTCCCGACTGAATGCCGGGATTGAAGCCGCCGGCCTTGTAGCCCCGGGCGTAGGAGGCATAGACGAGCGTCGAATCGGTGAAGGGCAGTTGCGGCGTCCAGTCCGCCACGAACCGCCCCGTGACCTTGCGGTAGGTCACTGACTGGAATTGGGTGTCCTGACAACCGGTCCGGGTCGGATCCGCATCATAGGCGCAAGGTTCGCCGACGGACGTCGTATAACTGTTGGCGGCATTGATCGAGGTGTCGATGGAGCTGGATCCGATCGGCGCGGGGACCGATTCGAAGATGATCCGGTTGGCTTCCGATTTCGTGTCCTCCGTGTACCGCAATCCGGCCGTAAACGTCAGTGTGTCCGGGATTGCCGTGTAGTAGGCTTCGCCGAACACTGCGTTGGACTGCAGTGTCTCCGTCCCCTGGTTGCGGTAATAGGGCGGCGAGTCGACGCAGCCGCCTGAGGCGCATTGAAGGGGATTGAGGAACGGCCCGAGAAAACCGCCGAGCAGGATGGACGCGTAGTCCAGCATCGGCGACACGACATAATAGTCGGTCGCGCTGTCGGCATGCAGGCTGTATCCGGCCAGCATGAAGTTGAGAGGTCCGTTGAATTTGCTGTTGAGGCGCAACTCGCCGGACCATTGCGTCTCACCGAAATCGGACTGATCGTAAGCCGTCAGGTCCTTGGTGAAGGTGTAGTTCCCGCTGGTAACGCCGAGGCCCTTGGTCAGGGACTCCGGCAATTCGCCCTGTCCGATCCCGGCAAAGTACGGCGCATAGGGCGCGAAGGACTGACCGAAGGCGGGCAGCAATGCCGCGAAAGTGCCGACCGCGGTTTCCAGCGTGTTGATTCCCTGCGGCGAATCCAGCGAGAGGCCCGGGACGTTGTTGTAGCTCTCCTGCGAGGAATTCGACGGCCGGTCGTAGCCGGCCACGAAGGTCGCGTCGAGCCAACTCGTTATATTCTGCTTGATGGTCAAATTCAGGAAGTTGTCCTCGGCGCGATAGGTCGGGTTGAAGTCCGAATAGACGTGAAACGGATTGCTCGGCTCGTTGAACCCGGCCGGCAACCCGGGCGGCTTCTCGAGATTGTACAGCCCCATCTGGGCAAACACGGGAATCAAAGCCGGATTTCCCGTCAGCGCGTATCCCAGATTGCCCAGGGCCTGCGTCGTGCCCTCAATGAAGGCCGTGGTCGACAGGGCGTTGACGGGCTGGTTGCCGGCGCCTGTCGGGAGGCAGCCCAGAATGCCGGTGGGATCGGTGTCGCACAGTTGCCGCGTGCTTCGCATGCGGCTGTCATCCTCGCGCGTGAACTGCGCAACAAAATCCACCGTGGTGCGGTCGGTCGGCTCCCAGCGCAGACTGGGGCGCACGGAATAGGTGTCCTCCGAATCGATGTGACTGTCGTTGAATTCGTTGTCGATATACCCATCGTGACGAACCCAGTCGCCTGCGAAGCGGAAAGCAAGCTGGTCGCTTTCGATCGGCATGTTGGCGTCGCCGCGCAGTTCGACGGCGTCGTAATTTCCATAGCTGGCATAGAGGTCGGCGTAGCCCGTGGTGAGATCGGGCGTCTCCGTGATCAGGTTCACCACGCCGCCGGTCGCGCCGCGGCCGTAGAGCGTGCTTTGGGAACCCCGCAGGACCTCGACGCGCTGAAGATCGTAGAAGGTGGACTCGGCAAGCAGAGGATCCAGCAGATAGACGTCGTTGAGGTCGGTCGCCACGCCGGCCTCCGTATCGTTGGCGACGACGGATTCGCCTATGCCGCGGATCGAGAAGTCCGAACTGGTGAAATTGGCCTTCGAAAAAGTCACGCTGGGCGTGCTGAACTGCAGGTCCTTGAACTGCTCGATCTGGTGCGCTGCCAGGTCCGCCGCCGAATAGGCCGTGATCGAAATCGGTACGGTCTGGATGTCCTGCGACCGTTTCTGGGCGGTCACGACCACCTGTTCGATCTGCGCGAATGCCGGCGCGGCAACCGCGTTGGACAACAGCAAAGCATTGAGAAGAAGCAGGGACCGGCCGGCCCCTACAGGACGTTTGCTGAACACTTTCCGGCTCCCCGTCTAGCCCGCGGCGCCAACGCTTTGTCGTCGCGTAGCCGCCTGCACCCCTCACGAGCCCGCGATTCGTTCCCCCGAAGGATAGGAACAGGCTTTGGGAGCGCGCAAGAATTTTGTCGAAATGCCGGTCAACTGTTGCCGATTCGTGCGGCTTGTACCCCTATTGCCACACAGCCTGAAGGATCAGGCGCCGTTGGTCGCGAAGCGCGGCATCAGGGCGCGACAGGCGTCCGCCAGCCGGCGATAATCCTCAGGCACATTGTAGACTTGCGCGGAAATCCTGACCCAGAGGCGCCCGGCAAACGCATGGACGGGCACCATGATGCGGTGCTCCTCGGCCAGCGCGCGGCGAAACTCGAGAGCGATTTCATCCGACACCTTCTGGCCGGCGAGCGAAAGCGCGGCCATGGAGGCGCGCATCGTTGCGGGCGCCGCCATTTGCGCCCCGAGCCTCGCAGCAAGTTCGCAGACGCCAAGCTCCGCGAGCTGGTTGTTGCGCGCCATGAGTTCGGTTCCGCCAAAACCGTCGTGAACCAGGGCCGCCGTCTCGAAACAGAGCCAGGGACTGGGGTCGCGGGTGCCCACCCAGTCAAAAGCGGCCGTGTAGCCCTGGTCGGTGCCGTGCGAGAGAACCGGCGGGCGGGTCGACTCCTGCCAGGGAGTTGCCGTCCACAACAGGCCGCAGCCCCGTGGCGCGAACAGCCATTTATGCGCATTTCCCGTGTACCAGTCCGCCCCGATCGCCGGTACGTCGAGCGCAAGCTGACCGGGCGCATGCGCGCCGTCAATCAACAGCGGAACGTCGGCTGCGCGCGCGAGCGCCGCGATCTCCCGCACAGGAAGAATCGCCGCGGTCGCGGAAGTGATGTGATCGACCACGAGCAGACGGGTGCGTGGCCGGAGCGCGGCTGCAATGGCTTCCAGAACCTGGCCGTCATTTTCCAGCATCGCCGGCAGAACGGCGATTTTGAGGACAGCGCCGCGGCGCGCGGCGACGAGGGTCATGGCCTTGACGACCGCGCCATAGGCATGCGTCGTGGTCACGATCTCGTCGTCCGGCTTGAGGTCAAGCGAGTGAAGGACCGCGTTCACGGCGGAGGTTGCATTCTCGCAGAACGCCCACTCCTCGCCGCTGCCGCCGAACCTGCGGGCCACATGCCCCGCCATGCCGCGCATGGCTCCCGGCAGGTCGCCCTGAAAAAAGCCGGTGGGATTGCGCTCGATCCGCGCGCGCCAGCGATCCTGTTCGAGACGCACCGACCGCGGCACCGCGCCGAAGGAGCCGTGATTGAGATGAAGGAAGTCCGGATCGAGTTCGAAAGCGCCGAACGCGCCGCCCCTATCGCGGTTTGGGGAAAGGTCCGAACGGGAAGGGCTGGTCATCGCGCACGAAGGTGATGAATGCAAACACTTCCCATAGATACTGCAGCAGGCTCAAGTTGAAACTCTTCAATTCCTCGTTCACCCGCCCCGTAATGAGCAGGACGGCGAACTGGACGAAGCTCAGCACCAGAAGCAGCCAGAACGCCAGCCAGGCGAGCACGGCAAATCCGAAGGCATAGAGCAGCCGGACAAACGGAAACGGAGGTTTCGTTTTCGGCTGCGGAATGGCGCTGCCTGCGGCGTGACTGTCCGTCATGACCAATGCCCCTTTCGCTCCGTGAGGCGCGAACAATGCGCCACGCGTGACCTATGCTTTCCGCTGCGCCTTTCAAGCTCCCGGAACCGAATACACCTTCGGTCTGGCGAGCCCGTCGAACGGTCCGGCGAGCAGAAGCCCTGCGGCATAGCCGCCCAGATGGGCCTGCCAGGCCACAAGCTGGACTTCCCCTCCGGTTCCGAGGCCGGTCACCCCGGCGATCACATTCACGAGGACCCAGAGGGCGGTCCAAAGCAGGATGCGCGGCGACAGTACGGGCGCGAGCGGAGTCCGCCCCGTCCGGGGCGCAAGCGGCAGCATGCGGAAGCCGGCAGCCATCAGGCCGGATATGGCAGCGGACGCGCCGATCACCGGCGCCGTCGATCCCCAGTTGCAGGCCAGATGAGCCGCCGCTCCGGCGATCCCGCAGACGAGGAAAAACCCCAGGAACAGCAGCCAGCCGAAGCGGCGCGCCACGATGGGTCCGAACGCAAGTAGCCATACGCTGTTGATCAGGACATGCGCCCAGCCGCCGTGCAGGAACATGTATGTAATGAAGGGCAGCGCGCGTTCGAGCGCCGTTCCCGGGTTCAGCCCGTGGCTCGCCAGATAGTTGTACGAATAGCGCGCCGGCACGAAGCCGTAGGTGACGAACAAGGCGTCCGAATCGTTCTTGAAGACGAGAACCCGCAGGGCATGGGCGCCGATGAGCACCGCGATAAGCCACAGCACCGCAGCCGGAGCGCGCAGAAAAGGCTGATTCTGGTTGCTTTCCCGAAGATACGCCACGGCCCGGCTCAATCCCGCCGCCGCTGGCGAAGGGCGGATGCAATCGGAGAATGCAGGACCTGCATGCGAGAAGGCACCTTGGGCGACTCTGCCGGAACCTAACCGGCAAATTCCCGCAATGGAACAATCCCGGCTGTCTGCTGCCCCTGGAGCTGGCACAGCGGTTGCTCTCCTGCGGCTTGTGATCAGGCAAGCGCAGGAACCATGAGCCAGAAAACCCGACGTATCGGCATTGCGGCTGCCGTTGCCGCGGGGTTGTTTGCCACCACGGCGGACGCCCAGCTGTTCGGCACCAACCCCGCCAACAACAGCGCCAGCGGCTACAACAGTCCGTATGGCATGAGTCAGGCGCAGGAGAATGCGCCGGCGGATCCTTCGCTGCGCGACGCCAACGGCAATCTGACCGTCGTCAACGGCGTGTTCACCAGTTCGACCATGAGCCAGCAGACCGGTGTGCAGCAGTCGAACGTTCTGGGGTCGGCAGCGCTGGGTGCCACGCTCGCCAACGGCCAGGCGATAACGGGCGCGGGCTTCGGCGGACAGACCACGCTTGGCCAGGCGACCGCCATCGGCAATTCGCTGAATGTCGTCACCGTAGGCACCGGCAATACGGTGGTCGTCAATTCCACCCAGACGAACAACGGCAACCAGACCGCCACCGTCACGCAGAGCGGCCACTGAACGCTTCAAAAAAAGGGAAACTGTCCTCATGACCCCCCGCGCGCGCAGATATCTGGCGATGCCCCTCGTTCTCACCCTTGCCGCAGTGGCCACGACGGGCTGCATCAGCCCTTCGGCGGACGAGACCGGTCGTTACACCGCCCCCATCGGCGACTCGCCGGTGATCGCCAACCAGACGCCCTATTCCGACGCCCTGCGCTGCCTGGCCGGCTACACCTCCCGGCGCCCCCTACGCATGGCGGTGGGGCAGATTGCCGATTACACGGGCAAGCTCGAATCCGACAACAGCGGCCGCAAGCTGACGCAGGGTGCAGCTCTCATGGCGATGTCCGCGCTGGCCAAGGCCGGCGTGCCGCTGGTGGAGCGTTTCGACACATCCGTGGCCGAGATGGAATTGAAATACGCCAACGTCAAGCTGATCACCGACGACAAGAGTCCGAAGGATGCGGGGGACTACCGCCGCATCCTGGCCGGCTCGATCCCGGGATCGGACTACTACCTCGTCGGCGGCATCACCGAACTCAATTTCAACATCCGCAGCGTGGGCGCCAATGGCGACGGCGGCGGCACGGCGACCAACAGCGTGATGGGGACGGCCGGCGCCAATCTCTATGTGATGAACGTCGGTCTCGATCTGAGGCTCGTCGACACCAACACGCTCGAAGTGGTCGACGTAATTTCCTACCAGAAGCAGATCATCGGCCGGCAGGAACAGGCCGGCGTCTTCGACTTCATGGGGCACACTTTCTTCGATGCGAGCCTCGGGGAAAGCGCGCTCGAACCGATCCAGCTGGCGGTCCGCTCGGTGATCGAACGTGCGGTCCTGGAGATGATGACCCGGCTCTATCACATTCCCCCCGAAGCCTGCGCCTCGCCGCTTGGAGGGCCCGGCGATCCGCTGGCCGGACCGGGGGATCCCCCGCCTCCGGGCGCGACGGCCGCCGCCTCCGCGGCGCCGGGCGATCCGCTGGCTCCGCAAATCCCGATCGCCGCCTCAACGCCTGCAACCCTGGAGGAGAAGCACCATGACAAAGCCCATGACAATCCTTATCGCTGGTACAGCTCTAGCGATCCTGCCACTGAACCTGGCCTGCGCACAGGAGTCGAATGAGAGCAACATCCTGAACGGCCAGATCAACCTGCAGTCCGACGTCTCCAAGGTGAACGTGCAGGTGAACGATACGACCGGGAATGTCGCGGCCACCTCGATTGCCGGGGGCAACAACGCCGAGATCGTCACCATGAACAACACCAACGTCAAGAACAACCAGTTCGTGGGCAGCGGCGCCGACATTGTCTCGACCTTGGACGCCAATGTGACGAACACCGCCGGCAGCGTGAGCCTCGATTCGGAAACCGCCTGCAATCAGGTCAGCGTCTCGACCGACCCGCATGAGGTGAACGTCAACAGCAACCAGGACTGCAACGCCACCGATCCCTATTCCCAGCTGAACGCGAACGTCGCCAACACCGGCAACGGCGTCACCCTCAACAGCGCGGCGACCGGCAACGCCTTCGAGGAAGACACCAACGCCCCCTACTCGAACATCCGCAACATCCAGACCAACAACTCCACCGAATATTCCAACATCAACGCGAGCGTGACGAACACCACCGGAAACGTGGCGGCCACCTCCGTCGCCATGGGCAACAACGCGGAGATCGTGCATTACTGAGATTGCGATTCGAGATTTTTCCCCGAGCTGACACCCGGAGGAACTATAGGGAGGGCTGCAATGCTCTCCCTTTTTTTGTATGGTTTGGCGAACCGACTTTGTAATCAGTTGCCCTTCAACTTTATTGGACCTAAAGAAAGAGGGCTTGGGAATGAAGAAATCTCGCACACGGTGAAGCACCGGGTGCGAAACGAGCTGTCCCTGCCGGGACGGTGGCAACGGCGAGATTGCAATCGGGGTTGTCGGCCGGGAGCAATGCTTCCACACGGCAATCGCGAACACGAAGGATTCCCGCTGCGCGACCGAGGGATGGGGGACCAGCAGATGGGCCACCCAGAAAATGCCGAGTTCCGCCGCTAGGCCGGCGACAATCGCTGCAAGCACCATCGCAAACGGCGCCAGCCCGAATATGGCCAGGGGTAACGCGCAGCCAGGGAACGCAGCTCCGGGCACGCGAGCATGACGGCCGCCAGATCGCTGTCGCTGCCGAGGCGCCGGCGCGCCCTGATTTCCGCTTCGCCTTGCAACGCGCCGTTCGCGGTTTCCTCGCGCACAAGATCGTCGAAATGATCGCGCAGTTCGCCGACGTAGCGGCGCACATGACGCGGTGCGATGCCCGTGCGCAGCAGACGCTCGCGCAAGGCTTCAAATCCCGACGGGGGCATGGCTGGTCTCCCTGATCGCGTGACCGACGGTCTCGGTGATCTGCGTCCATTGCCGAATAAGCGCGGCAAGCCGCGTCTCACCGGTGCCAGTGACGGTGTAATAGACGCGCGTGCGCCCGTTCACGGGTTTGCGGCGCGATTTCAACGCGCCTTCGCGCTCGAGGGCATGCAGAACCGGATAGACGACGCCCTCGCCCAGGCTGATCGCATCGGCCGTTCTCTCGCGGATGGCGGCGACGATTTCGTAGCCATACATATCCCGCTCGCCCAGGAGCCGCAGGATCAGCAGTTCCGGCACGCCGTTCATGAAATTCGGATTGGTCACGCACACCCATACATCGAACCACGATGCATTATACATAGCGCCGAAAGGTATTGGCTGTCAAGCGGGAGACCGCTGCGTGAGACGTCCTTTTGGGCGCGCGCGTGCCGGCTGTGCCGCGCCGGCGCTGCATGAGCGGCATGGCGAGGCGTCCCTCGCTATACTTTCCCCGGACAACCCGGGCAGCGTGGGGGGGGCATCGGTGTCGGCGTGGAGCGATTTCTTTCTGGGGAGCTGGGGGCGACCGCGGCGCTGGCCGGTCTGCTCATCCCTTTGAGGGGAGACGAGGCGGGCATCTACCTGCTGGCCGCCGGCCTCCTTCTGACTTCTGACCTTCGTGGTCGGGGTCGGCGCGTGGGTCCGGCTGATCGAGATTAACCGGTAGAGGCGCGGGCAGTGCGGTTCGCGAGGCTCCGGACCAGCCGCGACGGCCGTTTTCCGGCCGTTTTCGGAGCTGAAAAAAAACTGCCACATGCGCGCGTTTACCGTTTGACACGCCAGGGTCACCCCCCTATATACCCCCTCCACGCCGCCCGCCGGGCTCCGATCTTGCGGGCGGCGTCGCTTCTCTGGCATAATGATAATTCGTGCCGCAGGGCAGCTCTTTGACATTGTGATTCGAGGAAGGGGAACGTGGGCGGCGGCTTGGTCGCGGCTTTCGCGGGTGCAAACCCGTTGGAGGCCACAATGAATCGAGCATTTCCGAACGCTCGCGTTCTTCAGCAATAAGACATGAATGCGGATGCGTGGCCTGGCCCGGTGGGTCCGAACGCGCATCCACTCCGTCATGTTTTGATTGCGAACAACGTAGGCGATTCGCGAAAGGCTCAGGATCATAACTTGAGAGTTTGATCCTGGCTCAGAACGAACGCTGGCGGCAGGCCTAATACATGCAAGTCGAGCGGGCGTAGCAATACGTCAGCGGCGGACGGGTGAGTAACACGTGGGAATATGCCCAAAGGTACGGAACAACTCAGGGAAACTTGAGCTAATACCGTATGATCCGGTAACGGCAAAGATTTATCGCCTTTGGATTAGCCCGCGTCCGATTAGCTAGTTGGTGAGGTAATGGCCCACCAAGGCACCGATCGGTAGCTGGTTTGAGAGAACGACC
Source organism: Rhizomicrobium sp. (assembly GCA_036266955.1). Classification (GTDB taxonomy): domain Bacteria; phylum Pseudomonadota; class Alphaproteobacteria; order Micropepsales; family Micropepsaceae; genus Rhizomicrobium. Next base: position 1,129 of record DATAWY010000016.1, on the reverse strand, counting down.
AGCCACACTGGGACTGAGACACGGCCCAGACTCCTACGGGAGGCAGCAGTAGGGAATCTTGGACAATGGGGGAAACCCTGATCCAGCCATGCCGCGTGAGTGATGAAGGCCTTCGGGTTGTAAAACTCTTTCGACGGGGACGATAATGACGGTACCCGTAGAAGAAGCTCCGGCTAACTTCGTGCCAGCAGCCGCGGTAATACGAAGGGGGCTAGCGTTGTTCGGAATTACTGGGCGTAAAGCGCGCGCAGGCGGTCTTCCAAGTCAGTGGTGAAAGCCCGGAGCTCAACTCCGGAACTGCCATTGAAACTGTAAGACTTGAGGATGAGAGAGGTGAGTGGAATTCCCAGTGTAGAGGTGAAATTCGTAGATATTGGGAAGAACACCGGTGGCGAAGGCGGCCCACTGGCTCGTTACTGACGCTCAGGCGCGACAGCGTGGGGATCAAACAGGATTAGATACCCTGGTAGTCCACGCCGTAAACGATGATTGCTAGCCGTTGGGCAGCTTGCTGTTCAGTGGCGCAGCTAACGCATTAAGCAATCCGCCTGGGGAGTACGGCCGCAAGGTTGAAACTCAAAGGAATTGACGGGGGCCCGCACAAGCGGTGGAGCATGTGGTTTAATTCGACGCAACGCGCAGAACCTTACCAGGGTTTGACATCCTGCGACCGCCCTCTAACAGGGGTTTTCCCGCAAGGGACGCAGAGACAGGTGCTGCATGGCTGTCGTCAGCTCGTGTCGTGAGATGTTGGGTTAAGTCCCGCAACGAGCGCAACCCTCGCCTTTAGTTGCCATCATTAAGTTGGGCACTCTAGAGGGACCGCCGGCGACAAGCCGGAGGAAGGTGGGGATGACGTCAAGTCCTCATGGCCCTTACACCCTGGGCTACACACGTGCTACAATGGCGGTGACAGTGAGCAGCTAACTCGCGAGAGTATGCTAATCTCAAAAAACCGTCCCAGTTCAGATTGCACTCTGCAACTCGAGTGCATGAAGGTGGAATCGCTAGTAATCGCAGAACAGCAGGCTGCGGTGAATACGTTCCCGGGCCTTGTACACACCGCCCGTCACACCATGGGAGTTGGTATTACCCGAAGACGGTGCGCTAACCGCAAGGAGGCAGCCGG
>DATAWY010000015.1:0-29810 GCA_036266955.1 Rhizomicrobium sp. | reverse complement strand
ACGGCCGCCTCGATGAACTCCTGCCATGGAATTGGGCCGCCACCCGCCAGCCGCTGCTACGCGCCGCCTGAAACTCGCGACAGCCCCTCATCGCCGCAAAAGTCAAGCCCTCAAACAAAGGGCCTCAAACCACCGCTTACGATCGAAAGCCTCGGCAAGAGCTTTGAGGCCGTGCGGCGGCAGGCTATGATTGTCTAGTTGTGGCGCCCGGGCACTGAGTCGCGGCCCCTGCCGCAGGCCCCGCGAGCGCTGCGACGCCGGAAAAATACCGGGGAGCGCTCGCCGCCGGGCAACATGTTGAAACGACAGGGGTTCTTTGACATGGTGAACCAGAAACGCCGGACAGAAAGGCGCCCGGCCGCCTGCTCCCACCAACCGCTCGCAACCAGTCCCCAAACGCCAGCCTTCGCCACGGGTTGGCCCATGGCAGACTTCCGCAGCCTCGTAGCTGCGGCCTCATTGAAGCAACGTCCGCGCCGCCGTCCTCCTGGCGGAGATCGAGGGACTTCCGCAGCCTCGTAGCTGCGGCCTCATTGAAGCCGGCCAGCCCGCAGCATCGCAGTCCGCGACGGCGCGACTTCCGCAGCCTCGTAGCTGCGGCCTCATTGAAGCGTTTCGATGTCGATTGCGAGCTGCTCGACCCCTCGCAGACTTCCGCAGCCTCGTAGCTGCGGCCTCATTGAAGCGGTTACGTAACGAATGCTCATTCGCAGCTCCTACGGCGACTTCCGCAGCCTCGTAGCTGCGGCCTCATTGAAGCGCGTCGGTGAAGCCTTTCTCCACCTCGGCAAAGAGCGACTTCCGCAGCCTCGTAGCTGCGGCCTCATTGAAGCATATCGAGCCGATAGATGCCGGTCGCATGACAGAGTGACTTCCGCAGCCTCGTAGCTGCGGCCTCATTGAAGCGTTCTTCTCGGCCTGGGTGGTGATCCTCCAGCGGTGGGACTTCCGCAGCCTCGTAGCTGCGGCCTCATTGAAGCGCGAGGTCAGGCTTCGTCAGCGTCTCGCCGCCGCTGGACTTCCGCAGCCTCGTAGCTGCGGCCTCATTGAAGCGTCGGCGAGACCAGCACGTATTCGGCGCGCGGGCGGGACTTCCGCAGCCTCGTAGCTGCGGCCTCATTGAAGCGCCTCGGCGCGACGCCATGGCGCGCGCCCACGGCCGCGACTTCCGCAGCCTCGTAGCTGCGGCCTCATTGAAGCTTTTCACAATGGGGCCATCTTTGTACCTAATACTATGACTTCCGCAGCCTCGTAGCTGCGGCCTCATTGAAGCAACGTTGGCCTCGCCTGCCATTTCCGCTCTCCTCCGACTTCCGCAGCCTCGTAGCTGCGGCCTCATTGAAGCGGGTCGGTCGAGAGTTGTGCCCGCATGTCCATCAGGACGACTTCCGCAGCCTCGTAGCTGCGGCCTCATTGAAGCCCGCACGGCATCCCCCCTCCCAACACATGTTGAACACGACTTCCGCAGCCTCGTAGCTGCGGCCTCATTGAAGCATCACTTCCGCCAGCGTGACAGCGTCCGACGCCGCGACTTCCGCAGCCTCGTAGCTGCGGCCTCATTGAAGCGGAATTCGAATCTTCCCCCACCGGGTTTCCGGAAAGACTTCCGCAGCCTCGTAGCTGCGGCCTCATTGAAGCTACCGAATTAGAGATTGCGAAACTTGGCTTTCAGCAAGACTTCCGCAGCCTCGTAGCTGCGGCCTCATTGAAGCCTGCTGGCGCGTGAAACGGGCCGAATTCTCGTTTTTGACTTCCGCAGCCTCGTAGCTGCGGCCTCATTGAAGCCAGCTACACCGCCACCTCGCTGGTGCAGCTGTCCCTGACTTCCGCAGCCTCGTAGCTGCGGCCTCATTGAAGCCGTGATGCGAGGGGTTGCTTCGCAACCCCTCGCATCACGGGCGCAAAAAGAAGCTTGGAAGAGATTTTGTGCTTCGGCGGGCGTGGCTACGCGGCGCTGGTCGGTGAGTGCCGCGCCTTCCGGGCGCACCCCGGGTGTTACGATCACGAAATTCTTCCCGCAGGTTTCGCGCACCGCTTCGATCTCTTCCGAGCTGCACACGACGCCGTCGAGGCCGCAGCGCGGCCAGCGCGGCCAGCGCGGCCAGCGCGGCCAGCCGCACCACGCGCTCGCGCGCCGTGCCCTGCAGGCCGACGTTGCGAGGTCGGCGGCGTCGAGGCTGGTGAGGATGGTGACGCCAAGAATTTTTGGCCGCGGATTTGCGTGCGCGATCGCCTCGCGTGCCGCCCATTCAGCTGAATCATTGCCGCGCCCGCGGGATCACGGGTCCGGACCGCCGTTCAGGCGATCCCGCAGCTCCTTGCCGGTCCGGAAGAAGGGCGCGCGCTTCGGGCCGACGCTCACGGTCTGGCCGGTCCTGGGGTTGCGGCCCGTGCGCGAGGCTCTGACCTTCACCGAAAAAACGCCGAAACCCCGCAGCTCGACCCGATGGCCGGCCGAAAGCGCATTGGCAACCTCATCCAGCACCGCAGATACGATGCGCTCGACATCGCGGTGGTAGAGGTGCGGATAGCGTTGCGCGAGACGCACCACCAATTCCGACTTTATCATCCCCCATGCCCCCCGAAAGGCATGACCCACGGGCGACACAACAGAAGGTCGCCCCGTCGACGTTAACGTGTCAGAGCGCTTCCCCAGCGTCAATCAGGAGTCGTGGCGCGGGCCAGCGTTTGCCGCCATGCGGCGTTTTTGTCACTCCTCTGTGGGCCCTGAGTCCGGTGCAGTGTCGCCGTCCTGTCGCTTGCGGAGTGCCGCGCCCAGAATGTCACCCAGCGAAGCGCCGGAATCGGAGGAGCCGAACTGGGCGACCGCCTCCTTCTCCTCGGCCACCTCGCGCGCCTTGATCGAGAGCGAAACCTTGCGCGAGGACCTGTCCACGCCGATCACCAGCGCGTCCACCTTGTCGCCGACCCCGAAGCGCTCCGGCCGCTGATCGGCGCGGTCGCGCGCCAGATCGGAGCGGCGGATGAACGCCTTCGCCCCGTCCGCCAGACTGACCTCGATGCCGCCTTCGTTGACCTCGGTCACGGTGGTGGTGACCACATCGCCTTTTTTTACCGCGCCGGTCTTTTCCGCCATGCGTTCGGCCGTAGCCTGTTTCAGGCCGAGGCTGATGCGTTCCTTTTCCACGTCGACGTCGAGCACTTTCGCCCGCACCACATCGCCCTTCTTGTAGTCGGCAACGGCCTGCTCCCCGGACTTGTCCCAGGAGAGATCGGAGAGATGCACCATCCCGTCGATCTCGTCGTTCACACCGACGAACAGCCCGAACTCGGTGATGCTCCTGACCTCGCCTTCGATCGTCGTGCCTGCCGGATGCGCTGCCGCAAAAGCCGCCCATGGATTCTCCGTGCACTGCTTCAGGCCGAGGCTGATGCGCCTCTTGTTGGAATCGACTTCCAGAACCTGGACTTCGACTTCCTGGCCGGGCGACACGATTTTCGACGGCGCGACGTTCTTCTTCACCCAGCTCATTTCGGAGACATGGACCAGCCCCTCGACGCCGGGCTCGAGTTCGACGAAGGCGCCGTAATCCGTGACATTGGTGATCTTGCCGGTGAAGCGCACGCCGGGCGGATATTTGGCGGCCACCCCTTCCCACGGATCGGTCTGCAGCTGCTTCATGCCCAGGCTGATGCGCTGGGTTTCCTGGTTGATCTTGATGATCTGCACGGTGACCTGCTGGCCCACGGACAGAACTTCCGTGGGGTGGCTGACGCGCCGCCAGGCAATGTCGGTGACGTGCAGCAGGCCGTCGACGCCGCCAAGATCCACGAAGGCGCCGTAATCTGTGATGTTCTTCACCGTGCCTTCGACGATCTGCTTTTCCTGCAGGCTTGCGACCAGCGACGACCGCTCCTCGGCCCGGCGCTCCTCGAGCACGGCGCGCCGCGACACCACGATGTTTCCGCGGCGGCGGTCCATCTTCAGAATCTGGAACAGCTGCGGCTGGTTCATCAGCGGCCCCACATCACGCATCGGGCGCACATCCACCTGGCTGCCCGGCAGGAAGGCCACCGCTCCGTCGAGATCGACGGTGAAGCCGCCCTTCACACGCCCGAAAATCACGCCGGTGACGCGCGTCTGCTCGTTGAAGGCCCGCTCGAGCCGGATCCAGCTTTCCTCGCGCCGCGCCTTGTCGCGCGAAAGCACCGCCTCGCCCATCGCGTTCTCGACGCGCTCGACATAAACCTCCACCTCGCTGCCCAGTGAGACATTGGGCGGCTGCCCCGGCATCGAGAATTCCTTGAGCGCAACGCGGCCCTCGGTCTTCAGGCCGACGTCGACGATCGCGAAGTCGTTCTCGATGGCGACGATGATGCCGCGGACCACGGCGCCTTCAGCCGGTGAGCGGGTTTCGAAGCTGATCTCCAGCATCGCGGCGAAATCGTCGCGGCTGGGAGCGGAAATGGATTCGGCGGTTCGAGGCATGTCGGTCCTTCTCAAAACTGGTTTCCGCCGGTGAAGCTCACCTGACGGCGCGGAACTGCCGCGAAAAGCCTTCGCGGCCGAAATCTCGGATGTTGCCCGCAAGCCTGCTCCGTCAGGCCCGCCGGGTCTCCTTCAACCCCTGCGACGGGCCGCGAGCGCTTCCTCGATTCCGGGCTTGACCAGAGCGAGAGCTGCCGCGAACGCGGCGTCTATATCAAATTCGCTCGTATCGAGCAAGATCGCGTCGACGGCTGGCCGCAGCGGCGCCACCGCCCGGCTGCGATCCCGCGCGTCGCGTGCGCAGATGTCTGCAAGAACGGCCTCTTCCGACACATCCGCTCCCGATGCCCGCAGTTCGAGCCAGCGCCGGTGCGCCCTGGTCTGCGGCCGCGCATCGACAAACAGTTTCACGTCCGCAGACGGGCAGACGACGGTCCCGATATCCCGTCCGTCGATGACCGCGCCGGTGGCGCCCGCAGGAGGCTCGGCCGCAAAGCGCCTCTGATAGCCGAGAAGTTCCGCCCTCACCCGGGGGAAGGCCGCCACGATCGAGGCCGCCTGCGCGATATCGTCACCGCCCAGATCGAATTTTTCCGAGTTGGCGGGATCAACGGCGCTGGCTGCTCTCGCGGCGGCAGCTTCATCATTCGCTCGCTGTCCCTCGCGCAGCAGGCTGACCGCCGTCAGCCGGTAGAGCGAGCCTGAGTCCAGATGCGCAAATCCGAAATGTCCGGCGAGCCGGCTGGCAAGCGTCCCCTTGCCCGAGGCCGCGGTCCCGTCAACGGCGACGACGATGGCGCGCGCCGGCGTCATCGCGCGACTGCGGAGAACCGGGCGCCGAGGTCGCGCATCAGCTGACGAAAGTTTGGAAAGCTCGTGCGCACCATGGTCGTATCGTCCACGGAAACGGGTTCGCGCGCCACAAGACCGGCAATCAGGAACGACATTGCGAGGCGATGATCGAGCTGCGTCGCCACGCGCACGCCGCCCTGCACGCCGTCAATTCCCCGGCCTTCGACAATCAATCCGTCGGGAAGCTCCTGCACGGCCACTCCGATCGCCTCGAGTCCCCGAGCAATTCCGGAAACACGGTCGCTTTCCTTCACGCGCAGCTCGTCGAGACCGTGCATGAGGGTGCGTCCTTCCGCAAAAGCAGCGGCAATGGCAAGAACCGGATATTCGTCGATCATCGCGGGTGCTCGCTCGGGCGGAACTTCCACGCCCTTCAGCGCCGAACTACGGACACGAAGATCGCCGACGTCTTCGCCGCCGCTCTCGCGCCGGTTCACGATCTCGATATCGGCCCCCATCTCTTGCAGCGTATCCAGCAGACCGGTGCGACGCGGATTGAGAAGCACGCCGGGCAGCAGGATTTCGGAGCCCGGCACCAGAAGCGCCGCGACCAGGGGAAAAGCGGCGGAGGAGGGATCGCGCGGCACCTCGACGGCGGCCGGGTGCAGTTCCGCTTCTCCCTGCACCATAACGGCTTCGCCGCCCTTCGGCAGTTTCTCGACGGCGATTTCCGCTCCGAACGCCTTGAGCATGCGTTCGGTGTGGTCGCGTGTGAGCGCTCGCTGCGCGATGCGCGAGCGTCCCGGCGCATTCAGCGCCGCGAGCAGCAGCGCGGATTTGACTTGCGCCGATGCAACGTCCACCTCGTGCTCGATCGCCAGCGGCCGCGCGGCGCCGGTCAGCGACAGCGGCATGTAGCCGCCCCCGCGCGCCGAGAAGGTGGCGCCAAAGCGCGCAAGCGGGTCCAGCACACGCAGCATGGGACGCTTTCTGAGCGAGCTGTCGCCGGTGAACACGGCCGTGACGGGGGCGGTCGCCACGGCGCCCATGACAAGGCGCGCACCCGTGCCGGAATTGCCGAAATCCAGGATTTCGTCAGGTTCGGCCAGGCCTCCCACGCCGACCCCGAAGACGCGCCATTCGCCCTCGCCTGTCCGGACGAGCGACGCGCCGAGCTTCTGCAAGGCCCCCGCCGTGGCGCGTACGTCGTCGCCTTCGAGCAGACCGGAAATTTTCGTTTCGCCGACCGCGAGAGCGCCGAGGATCAACGCGCGGTGCGAGATCGACTTGTCGCCTGGAACGGCGGCGACGCCGCTGAGCGCTTCGGAGCGTCGTGCTTCGAGCGGACGTGGAACCTCCGGCGCCTGCATGACGTGTCCCTTGCTTTGCTTTGACAGGCCGGCCCAACCGTGGCAAACGACCCGACCTTCGCAACCGAATTCACAACGGGAAGCATGACCCCGGTCAAGGCTGATCTCGGCACCAAGCGTGTCTGTCCAAGCTGCAACGCGCGTTTCTACGATCTTCAGAAACGGCCCATCGAATGCCCGAAATGCCAGTTCTCCTTCGATCCCGAGGCGCTCTACAAACAGCGCCGGATGCGTCAACCCGAACCGGAAAAGGCGACAGTGGAGCGGGTGCGCCACGAGGAGGAGGAAGAACTCGAAGACGCCGAAAAGATGGAAGATGTGGAAGCGGACGAAGCGGAAGCCGAGGACGCGGCCATCATTGAAGCGGACGACGAGGACGAGGATGACGGACTCGTCGTAGCCGAGGAGGAGGAAGCCGAAACCGCCGGCATGTCCGTCGTCGATCCCACTGCGGAAGAAGCGGAGATCGAAGATGTCGAGGAGGAAGAGATTGCGGAAGAGGACGCGGGCGACGCCGCCCTGCTCGACGACGTCGGGGAAGAGGAAGATGATGTGAGCGGCATCATCGACACCGATCTGGGGAAGGACGAGCGATAGGACCACGACGTCCGCACGGCACCGGGGCTGTAGCTCAGTTGGGAGAGCGCTTGAATGGCATTCAAGAGGTCAGCGGTTCGATTCCGCTCAGCTCCACCAGCCTTCGCTGCGAAGCAGTGGAGGGCTGCCACGCCGGAGCCCGCAGGGCGAACGTGGGTCGCGTGCCGCGGCTTCGGCTCGGCGAGCCGGCCTTCGTCCTAATTACCTTGTCGATCCCGAAAAAGACGCGAACCCGGATCGCCTTGTCTTAAGGTTGGATCACACTGCGGGGTTCCCGCCCTCGCGGGAATCTCATCTCGGTTAAGCAGTTCAACCGCGTGGGGCGCGCGGGGTTGCCCAGTCGAAAGGTTGCCTCTTGCACGCGTTCATGGATGCCCGTTCGGTGCCCGCGGGCAGCACGATCGAGACCGATCTTGCGATCATCGGCGGGGGACCAGCGGGAATTTCTCTCGCGCTTGCGCTCGCCGGCCAGCCGATCCGCATGCTCCTGCTTGAGAGCGGTGGCATGCATTTCGATGCGGCAACCCAACGGCTTTACGAGGGCGCAGAAACGGGTGTCCGGTACATCCCGCTCGAAGCGACGCGGCTGCGCTATCTGGGCGGCTGCAGCAATCACTGGGGAGGCTGGTGCCGTCCGCTCGACCCGGTCGATTTCGAAAAGCGAGAGTGGTGGCCCTATTCGGGCTGGCCGTTCGCCCGCAGTGCAATTGAGCCCTATTACGCGCGCGCCCAGGCGCTGGTGGAAGCTGGCCCCTTCGTCTACGACAACTCCCGGAAATGGACCGATGCTCTGGGCGCGCCTGTCCGACTTGAAGCCGGCGGCCTTTACACAACCTGGTTTCAGTTCAGCAAGCAGCGCGGCAGCGTGCTTCCCACGCATTTCGGCGAACGCTACGCGGACGAACTGAAGCGGATCGACGCGCTCGACGTCTTTCTGAACGCCAATGTTACAGGCCTGAGGCTCGCTTCCAACGGATCGCAGCTGGATCGTCTGGACGTCGCGACGCTTGCCGGCAACCGGTTCGCGGTCAAGCCGAAATTCGCGGTCGTCGCAACAGGCGGCATCGAAACCCCGCGCCTTCTCCTCGCCTCCAGCGACGTAATGCCCCACGGCGTAGGCAATGCCAATGATCTGGTCGGGCGCTTTTTTGCCGATCATCCCATCCCCGGGCAGACGGCAACGCTTGTGATCTTCGATGGCCGGATCGCCCCTTACTATCAGTTGATCCAGTCCGCGCAGGGCACGAATTTCCGCGCCGCCTTCGCACCGGGCGATGCGTTCCGCCGCGCGCGCGGCGTTCCCGGAGCGCTGGCTACGGTGGAAGGCGAGGTGCAACTCGATGGCATTGGCCAGGCGGCTCTGGCAGAAACGGCCGGCGCCTTTGGCATCGATGCGTCGTCGATGCGCGCTTTCACGCTCGGATGCGGGATGGAGCTCGCTCCGGATCCCGAGAGGCGGCTCACGCTCGCCGGCGAGAAGGATGCGCTCGGCATGCCGCGCCTGAAGCTCGACATGCGGGTGTCGGACGAGGATTTCGCTCATTACCGCAACACGCTCAAGGAGCTCGGCCGCCAGCTGCTGGCGGCGCGAACCGGCATGATCCGTCTCCTGCATCGTTCGCGCGCCGAGTGGTTGAGCGTGCTGGACTGGGGCAATCATCACATGGGCACCACGCGGATGCATGACGATCCGCGTCAGGGCGTTGTCGACGCCAACCTGAAAGTTCACGGCGTTGGCAATCTCTACATTGCGGGCAGCGCCGCCTTTCCGACTTACGGGGCGTCGAATCCGACGCTCAATCTGATCGCGCTCGTCCTGCGGCTCGCCGACCATCTGAAAGGCAGATTGCGATGAGCGTCGCCGGAAAGGCGCAGATCGGACGGCGGCGGCTGCTCGAAGGTCTCGTGGCCGCAGCCGGAATCGCCGTCACGGCCGCCGCGGCTTTCGAGGCGCCCAGGTTCTTCGCGCCCCGCTACGCGCCATCAGCTTTCGACGACCTCCTGGCAAAACTGCCCGACCGGCAGAGCGCGATCCGGATCGGCGCGGCTTTTCTGGCGGGCGGCAAGAGCTTCGATGCGAATGGGACGGCAACAGCACTGCGCCGACGCCTCGCGGCGACGTCGCTTGCCACCGCGATGAACAACGATCTCCGCGAGTCCCGCATGGTCGAAGCGCATGGCTGGGTCCTTCCCGAAACGCTGGGCGATCTCTGCGCGCTTGCCGCGAAGGCCGGATAGGACGTTCGGCCCGACGCCGCCCTCTGCGCATCCCCGCGAAGCTTGTCCCCGCGAAGGCGGGGAGCAGGGAGCCAGATGCGTGAATTCTCGGGACAGAGCAGCGTTCTGGTTTCCCGCTCCCGGCCTTCGCGGGGACAAGTTTCGCGGAAATGACAAATTTGTGAGTAGTCCAAGCGAAGAAATTCTAAACCGCTGCCGCCGGAATCAATCCCCGCAGGGAGTTGCCGAGGAATATTTGTTCCGCGCGCGCCAGATCGTCGTGCAGGAGCACTGCTTCCAGGCAGCGGCCCTGCTCGATCAGTTCGCGGCGCAGGCAGCCGTCGAGCAGACCGCTGGCGAGCGGAGGCGTAAGAAGCTGCCCGCCTTTCTGGACGAAGATGTTTGTGCGGCTGCCTTCGGTGAGTTCGCCGCGCTCGTTCAGGAACAGAACCTCGTCGCAGCCGGTTTCCTTCGCGAGGCGCGTGTGCTCGCCGTCGTACAGTTCGCGAAGGCTCGTCTTGTGGCGCAGCAGAACGTCGCCGCTCCACATGCGTTTCGACGAAACGGCAAAACGCCAGCGGGCGGAAGAACCGGTGAAGGGTGCGGCCTTGGCTGCGAGCGTGCCGTCTTCCTCAAGGGTCAGGCGAATCCGCAAGGACCCCCCGGCCCCGTCCGTGCAGGCACGTAACGCCGCCCGCGCGGCCGCCGGATCGAACGGCAGTCCGAGCGCCGCCGCAGAGGCCGCCATGCGTGCCAGGTGCCGCCCGCCGCGCACAAATCCCGCCGCAGGGGCGTAGCGCAGCGTCTCGATGAGCCGGATTTCCGGCCGTCCGGCTTCGTAGAAACGCGCCTTGATCCTGCACTCCTCATATTCGGCCCGCGGGCGCGAATCGAAGACGATGGCGCCGCCAATGCCCAGCTCCCCGCTGCCGCCGGATATCGTCAGTGTACGGATGGCTACGTTGAACGCCGCACCGCCGTCCGGCGCGAACCAGCCGATCGCACCGCAATAGATGCCGCGCGCATCCGTCTCCACCTCGCGGATGACTTCCATCGCGCGAAGCTTGGGCGCTCCCGTGACGGAGCCGCAGGGAAACAGCGCGCGCACGATCCTTTCGACGCCGGCGCCAGGCTCCAGGCGTGCGCTGATCGTCGACACCATCTGATGGACGGTCGGATAGGTTTCCACCTCGAACAGTTTTTCGACCCCGACGCTGCCGCGCTGCGAAATGCGCGACAGGTCGTTGCGCAGGAGATCGACAATCATCAAATTCTCGCCGCGTTCCTTTTCGCTTGCCGCCAGACGCGCGCAGGCGGCGGCGTCCTCCTCCGCTGTTTCACCGCGTGCTGCCGTGCCTTTCATCGGGCGCGCGCGAATGATCCCTTCCGGCGAAATCTCGAAAAAGAGTTCGGGCGAAAAGCTCAGGAACTGCCGTTCGCCGTCGTCCATGTAAGCGCAATGGCGAGCCCTGGCGCGCGCGCGCAGCCGGCGATAGAGCGCATAAGGGTCTCCCGCGAAGGCAAAGTGTGCGCGGTAGGTCAGGTTGGCCTGGTAAAGATCGCCCGCCGCGATTAGCGCGTGCACGCGCGCGAATGCGGCGGCGTGGTTCTGCGCCGACCAGTCATGCCTGAGCGGCCCTGCGTAAGCGCGCAGCCGGGTATCATCCATGCCGGCATTGTGCGTCTCGCTGCTTACGAAAATACCGAAGCAGAGCAGCGGCGTTTTGCCGAAGGGCATGAGCGGAACCAGCCGGCGCTCGAGCGCGTAACCCAACTCGTAGGAGAAATAGCCGGCAATGTGATGACCCGCTGCAAGCGCGGATTCGATTTTCGCAAATGCGCCTCCTATGTCCCGGGGGGTGTCCGCGCGGACCGTGGCAACGGGATCGTACCAGATTCGTTCCCCGTCTCCGTCGTCGAAAATGACGTGCAGCGGATTAGCGGAAGGCACGCAGGCGCTCGGCATGAACGTCATTCCGGCGGCGCTTGATCCGCCCCCGATAATCCCCACATCTGGATGGAAGGAGAAGTATCATGAACAATATGAGCGATTTTCCGGACGAGGAAGCGGTCCAGCCGTTCGATCCCCGCATCGCCTATATTAAGCCCACGCCGGTCGGCGAGGCGCGCAGGATGGGTATTTTGCCGCCGGGAATCCGTATTCCGGATAATGTGAGCCTTTATGTGCTGCACGGCAGCGACGGTCGCGTCCTGGGCTTTACGGACGCGTGGGAGACGGCTTACGGCGCAGCCTTGCAGAACGAGCTTACGCCGCTCAGCTTGCATTGAGGGCAAACACGCGGCGGCGCGCGCCTGTGCCAAATCCCTTTCGATCCTCTCTTCCGTCATCGCCCGGCTCGACCGGGCGATCGTTTTTTGGGCCGCAAAAACCCGTCGCCCGACAAGCCTCGCGATGACAAAAGGATGAGAGACAACCGTTACGCGGCTTGCGACGAGTTTGCGCCGCCGTTGGTTGGTTCGGTGAGCAGCGCGTAAAGGACTTCAGGCTTGGATGTGGAACGCAACTTTTCGCAGGTGCCTTGATGGCGCAGGAGGCGCGAGACGCGGGCAAGCGCCTTGAGGTGATCTGCGCCGGCGCCTTCCGGCGCAAGCAACAGAAACACCAGGTCAACCGGCTGATCGTCCACCGCCTCATAGGCGACGGGCGTTTCCAACCGGGCAAACAGACCGATGATCCTGCCGAGCCCCCCGATGCGGCCGTGCGGAATGGCGATGCCTTGCCCCATCCCGGTGCTGCCGAGCCTTTCGCGCTCGATCAGCGTTTCGAAAACTCGCCGCTCCGGTATTTGCGTCAGCCGCGCGGCATGATGCGCGAGCTCCTGAAGGAGCTGCTTCTTGCCAGAGACCCTGAGCGCCGGGATGACGGCTTCAGGCGCCAGCAAATCGACAATTTCCATGATGGCCTGCTTGGCTGTGGTCAGGCGCCTGCTTCCCTGGGAAGTTTCGCCTTGTCGTGATGATTCCTGAGCCTGCGTTTGTAACGACGTATCTGTTTTTCAAGCCGTTCGAGCGCCGATTCGAACGCGTGACGGGCGTCGGCTGCATCGCCTTGCGCATTGAGAACCACGCCCGAATCGAGATGGGCCGTACAATCGGCGCGGTACCCGAATCCCTCGTGCGATATTACGACGTTGGCCTCCGCTCCGCCGTCGAAATGTTTCGACATGGCCGCTTCGATGCGCTCCCGCGCAAAATCGGAAAGAGCCGCGCCGATTTCGATCTGCTTGCCCGAAACCCGAACCTTCATTTGCTCCACTTGCACGGCAATCCCGTCCGGCTCTTGTTCCGCGCGCGGCCGCCGCGGAGCCGGTTCCAAAAAAGCGGCGGACCATAGGTCCGGGTCCCTACCCTGTCAATTGCGAAAATCATAGTGGCGCCGCGTGATGTTCCAGCGCCTGCCGTGGTTCGGTCTGCCTCATGCGGCGGCGCTCGACGGAGGATGGAATCCGCATGGCCTCCCGGTACTTGGCGACCGTGCGCCTGGCAATGTTGATGCCGTCGCCGGTGAGGATGTTGACGATACGGTCGTCCGAAAGGACCTGCTCCGCCGATTCCTTTTCAATCAGATTGCGGATGCGGTCACGCACGGCTTCCGCCGAATGCGCTTCGGCGCCATTGGTGGCCTGTATGGCCGAGGTGAAGAAATACTTCAGCTCGAAGACGCCGCGCGGCGTTGAGACATATTTGTTTGACGTCACGCGGCTCACTGTCGACTCGTGCATGGAAATGGCGTCTGCGATCGTGCGCAGATTGAGGGGCCGCAGGTGACGAACGCCGTGGGTGAGAAAACCATCCTGTTGGCGAACGATCTCGCTCGCGACCTTGAGTATCGTGCGGGCGCGCTGGTCGAGGCTCTTCACCAGCCAGTTCGCGCTATTGAGACACTCCGTGAGATAGGTCTGCGATTCCTTGTCCCGCGCGCGCGCTGCGACATTCGCGTAGTAACGCGCGCTGACGAGAAGCCGCGGCAGCGTCTCGCCGTTCAGCTCCACATGCCAGCTGCCGTCGGGCGCCTCCCGCACAAACACGTCCGGAACGACGGGCTGCACGGGTTCGGCGCCGAAAGCGAGGCCTGGCTTCGGCGTGAGCGCGCGCAACTCCGCAATCATCTCGGCGACGTCTTCGGCGTCGACTCCGCAGCGGGCGCCAAGCCCGGCGATATCGCGCCGCGCGACGAGGTCCAGGTGGGACAGAAACGTGCTCATCGCAGGATCCAGACGCCCCTTCTCGCGCAATTGCAACGCCAGGCATTCGGAAAGGTTGCGGGCTCCCACACCGGTCGGGTCGAAGCCCTGAATGACACGAAGGATGCTCTCAACGGCAGCGGGTTCCGCACCGAGACGAGCGGCAATGTCGTCCGTTTCAATGCGCAGATATCCCGCTTCGTCGATGGCATCGATCAATGAAATGCCGATCAGACCGCCGGGGGCATCAAGGCCCGCAATCGCGAGCTGCGCGACCAGATAGTCCTGCAGCGTCGCAGGCGCCGCGAGCGTGCGCTCGAAATGATTGTCGTCGCTGGCGAGCGAGGAGGTGCGCAGGCTTGTCCACTCGGCGGAGGCTGCGGGGAGCGGCGGCGCTGCGTCCTCCGCGAACACGTCTTCGCGCTCGGCATCCAGCTCCTCGGCCCGGGAAAAATCGTCCCGTGCCAGCGCGGCTTCGAGGGGCTCGTCGTTGTTCTCCGGAACCGCTTCGATGTCGCCGGATTCGGCCGGCGCCGCATCGCCTTCATCGCGCTCGAGCAGAGGATTGCGCTCAAGCTCCTGCTCGACATAGGTGCACAGTTCGAGATTGGACAGCTGCAGCAGCTTGATCGCCTGCTGCAGCTGCGGTGTCATTACGAGCGCGTGGCCCTGCCGGATTTCCAGCCGTTGCGTCAACGCCATGATCCGCCCCGCGCCGCCCGCACCGCGTTAAAGCGAAAACCGCTCGCCGAGATAGACCCGCCGCACGTCGCGGTCGCCCACGATCTCGCCCGGAAGGCCTTCCTTCAACACCTGCCCTTCATGGATGATATAGGCGCGGTCGATGATCTCAAGCGCGTCGCGCACATTATGGTCCGTGATGAGCACGCCGATGCCGCGGTCTTTCAGATGCCGGACCAGCGTGCGTATTTCGCCGACGGCGATCGGATCGATGCCGGCCAACGGCTCGTCGAGAAGGATGTAGGACGGATGGGTGGCAAGCGCGCGGGCGATCTCGACGCGGCGGCGCTCGCCGCCCGAAAGCGCGATGGCCGGCGTGTCGCGCACATGTGCTATGCCGAACTCCGCGAGGAGATCCTCGACAAGCGATTCGAGCCGGGAGAGATCGGATTCGACGAGTTCCGCCGTTGCGCGGATGTTCTGTTCCGCCGTCAGTCCGCGGAAGATGGAGGCTTCCTGAGGCAGGTAGCCGATACCGAGGCGCGCACGGCGGTACATGGGAAGCTTGGTCACATCGTGGCCATCGAGTTCGATGGCACCATAGTCCACCGGCACGAGCCCCGTGATCATGTAGAAGCAGGTGGTTTTCCCGGCACCGTTCGGGCCGAGCAGTCCCACGACTTCGCCGCGGCGCAACGACAGGCTGACCGAGCGCACAACCGGCCGCCGGCGGAAGCTTTTGCCGATGCGTGTCACGACAAGACCTTGGCCTCCTTCGACGACGCGCACGCGTTCGCGTTCGCGGCGCTCGTCCTGCAGGGCGGGTGAGATCATCGTCATCGCAAGAACTGTGCCCGTTCCTCTTCTAATGAATCGTGAACTATTTCGGAGCCGTGGTTGCCGGCTTTGCCGCCGCGGAAGCTGCCGGTTTTGCCGCCGCAGAAGAAGGCTGCTGAACGAAGAGCCCCTGGACGCGGTTGCCGGGTGCGCCATGCGCCGTCAGATGCGATTCGCCGGTAACCATGTTCACGGTCAGCGCGGTGCCATGCATCACGTCCTTGTCCTTGGTGAGAACGACGTGACCCGTGAGCGTCACCGTGCGGGGACCGAGATCATAGATTCCGTAGTCGCCCGTCGCGACGCCCGACGAGGAGACAAATACCACATTGCCCGTCGCGTCGAAACGGCTCGGTTTTCCGTCCACGACATTCACCTTCACCTTGTCGGCCCGAAGCTTGTAATCGGCCTGTGTGACGATCACGTTGCCGATGTAGGTGCCGATCTTGGTCTGGAAATTGCCGACGAAATTGTCGGAGCTGACATTGATCGGCGCGTTGGAATCATGCGGCCCCAGGGGACCGGTGGCGGAGCCGGATTTGGCGGAGGGTTTTGCGTTCTGCGGCGCAGTCGTGGCCGAAGCCGTCTGCGCCATGCAGGCTGCAGCCACGAGCGCAGCGACCGCCATCGCCCAGAGACGACGCAAATGGAAGGGAGCAAACAACATCATCCGTGTTTCGTGCCGTGGCTGTCGATGGTCATGTGGACATTGCCGTACAGGAAAACCAGGCGCGCCCGCCGGTCGATCTTGAACCGGTCCGCGCGAAACGTTCCGGTCGGGCCCTGCCCGGCCACCGCGCGGTTGCCGATGATGATGGCGCTGCGCATGTCGACGCTCGCCGCCGTGGTATGAAGTTCGAAGCCGCTGTCGGAATAGACCGCAATCGAGCCGGCCAGCGCGAGGCGACGGTTTCTGGCGTCGAGCAGACCGCCGGGCGCGGTCGTGGCAATCCAGTGCCCGTCCTTGAGCGTGATGTCACCTTCCACATCCTTGAGCGTCGCCCGCTTGGCATCGTGCGCGTCCTGGATGGCTTCGTCCGCGGTGACCACATAGGGCTCGCCTTCGTCGTCTGTTCCCGTCAGCTTCGGCTTCATCATCGCAAGATCGTCGTTCACGATGCCGAGCCGCTGGAAGGTCATGGCAACGCGGCGGCTGCTTTCCTGGCGAGGCTGCAGCGCATAAACGAGTACGGCGGCTACAAGCGCCGCGGCCGTCAGCGGCAGGGCCCGCTTCATGATCGCCACGAAACGCGAATACCGCTTCGTCTGCCGCGCGTTTGCCCGCACGCGCGCGCCCCAGTCGCGGGAACTCCGCACCATCGGCGCCCGGCCGAGCGGCTCCGCAACCGCGTGCTCGGTGTGGATGGTCCGACCGCTCATTGCAGGCCCGCCCTCAGGCAATCATGCAAATGAAGGATTCCCACAGGCCGCCCCGAAGGCTCTAACGGATCGACGACCAGCAGGACGTTGATCTTGTGGCGGTTCATTGCGGCAAGCGCCTGGGCGGCGAGATCGGCAGGTGCGGCCGTCTTGGGCGATTTCGTCATCCATTCCGAAATGAGCGAATCCGGCGTGATGCGTCCGATGGCGCGTTGCAGATCGCCGTCGGTGAAAATCCCCGCGAGACGGCCGCCTTCGTCGAGGACGGCCGCGCAGCCGAAGCGCTTTTCCCGCATCACAAGAAGCACCTCCGCGAGCCGCGCGGCTTCGTGCACCAGCGGCAGTTCCTCCTCGCGATGCATGATGTCGCGCACGCGGATCAAGAGCTTGCCGAGCGAGCCGCCGGGATGAAAGTCGCGATATTGATCGGGTGTGAAGCCGCGCCGTTCCATGACCGCCACGGCGAGCGCGTCGCCCAGAACGAGCATCAGCGTGGTCGAGGTGGTCGGCGCCAGCCCCATCGGACAGGCTTCCCTGGCCTGCGGCAACAACAGTGCGACATCCGCCGCGCGCAGCAGCGCGGAATCGGCACGACCGGCGATGCCGATCAGCGCTACGGAAAAGCGTTTCGCGAAGGTAATCAAATCCTTCAGTTCCGCTGTCTCTCCGGAATTGGAAAGCATGATCAACGCATCCGCAGGCGTGACGGCGCCGAGGTCGCCATGGCTGGCTTCCGCAGGGTGGACGAAATGGGAGGGCGTCCCGGTCGAAGCGAGGGTGGCTGCGATTTTCCGCGCAACATGTCCGGACTTGCCCATGCCGCTGACGATCACCCGGCCGGAAATGCCGAGAATCACATCCACGGCACGCGTAAATTCGGTGTCGAGCGCCCCGCTCAACGTGTGGATTGCCTCGCTCGCGTAATCCAGTACGCGCCGCGCCGCGGCAAGATCGCCGGCGGCGACAGGGTTGTTGTCCCGCGTCAAGGCAGAAACTGCGACCGCGGAAAGCCTCGAATGCATGAAAGGACACCCTTATGACCGCGACAGCCGCAAACCTGCCACTCGCGGTAGCACGGCCAATCCCGAAGCGCCCCGAAAAACCGCTCGCACGCGAAAATCATGCCGTGCAGTTTTGGATTATGATCCGATGTGCTGCGGCATTCAAGCACGGCGGATGCGGCTTGCCCGGAATGCGCCTGCGTCATCCCTCAATGGGCAAAAATATCGGTGTCGGCCCAGCCCGCCAGATCGAGATCGGCGCGCGCCGGAAGGAAGTCAAAACAGGCCTGGGCATGGGCCGATCGGCCTTCACGCGCCAGCATTGCATCCAGCGCCGTCCTCAACCGATGGAGATAGGCTACATCGTTCGCGGCGTAGGCGAGCTGTTTTTCGCTGAGGCGTTCCGCACCCCAATCGGAGCTTTGCTGCTCCTTGGAAAGATCGACGCCCAGAAGGTCGCGCACGAGATCCTTGAGACCGTGCTTGTCGGTATAGGTGCGCGCGAGCCGCGAGGCGATCTTTGTGCAGTAGGCGGGCGCCGTCGTGACCCCGAGATGGCGCTTCAGCGTGGCCAGATCGAAGCGCGCGAAATGAAAGAGCTTTATGACGGAAGTGTCGGCCAGGAGCCGCTTGAGGTTCGGCGCGTGTGTATCTCCCGGCCCGAACTGCACCGCATGGCAGGTGTCATCGCCGGCTGAAAGCTGGACGAGGCAAAGTCGGTCGCGGAACGGATTGAGCCCCAGAGTCTCGGTATCGATCGCGACCGCCGCGCCGAAATCGACGTTCTCGGGCAGATCGCCATGATGCAGCTTGACTTTCACGATCCAGAGCAACTCCGAGCAAGGGCGCCACGACAATGGGAGAATCCTCGGCCCTGGCGCCGGGAGAGGATCCGAACCCATAATCGTCCGATAACGCCCCTGCCCGTCAATAGCAGCACCGGTACCGTAGAGATTGCCCGTCCCGTCGGCGATGAGGCCGGCCTCCAGGGACCCGCCGTCACTTCCACCGGTAAAGGCACGCAGTACGCTCTCCGTGCCGTTCGGCTCGAGCTTGAAGACGGTGCCGTTGCCGTAACTGCCGTTGATTCCGGCAGGTATCACTCTCGGCCGGACGGTAAGGTTCGTGCGGCTCGACGGCCAAATGGTGCCCAGAAGAGGACTCGAACCTCCACGCCTCGCGGCGCTAGTACCTGAAACTAGTGCGTCTACCAATTCCGCCATCTGGGCCGGGGCCGCGATCTTTAAAAGCGCCCGCCAGTGCTGTCAAACCCGGGGACCGAGTCGCCTGCTGCAAATGCATCCTCCCTGGAACCAACCCTTTCGCTGACGATTATCGCGACACGCTCCACTGTGAGCTTGACTGATACATAACCCTGTAGTTATATGTTTAGGCATAGCCGTATGGGTTATGGATTGAGATGCCAAATGCCCACGATGTGCTCTTCAGAACGCTCGCCGATCCGACCCGGCGGGCAATCTTTGAGCGGCTGTGCCGCGACGGCGAGCAGACGGTTGGAGCCCTGACGGACCAGGCCGGGGTTTCCCAACCCGCCGTCTCGAAACATCTGGGAATCCTGCGGCAAGCCGGGCTGGTGCGCGACCGCCATGAAGGCCGCCAGACGCATTACAGCGCGCATCCCGGCGCTTTGGCTCCACTGGTGGACTGGACCGGCCGGATGGCCGGCTTCTGGCAGAGCCGGTTCGACCAGCTCGAGGATCTGCTGATAAGGATGGATCAATAACCAAACGGCACTGCAATGACCTGGCACCAGCACAACAAACGGAGACCCCGGCAATGAAAATCAAATTGACCACCGTGTACGTCGATGATCAGGAAAAGGCTCTGCGCTTCTACACCGAAGTGCTGGGCTTCACGAAGAAAGCCGATTTCAGCCAGGGGCCGTTTCGCTGGCTGACCGTGGCCTCACCAGAGGAGCCGGATGGAACCCAGCTGCAGCTCGCGCTCAACAACAATCCGGCAACAAAAACCTGGCAGCAGGCCATGTTCCAGCAAAACCAGCCCGCGGCCATGTTCTTCACCGACGATGTCCAGGGCAACTATGAGCGCATCAAGGAACGAGGCGGCGAGTTTGTCATGCCGCCGACCGGCGTGACCGGTTCGACCATCGCCAGGGTGAGCGACACCTGCGGCAATCTCCTTCAGATCACGCAGCTGGCGCGCTGGTAGCGTAGGCGTTGAGCAGCAAGAGTGCGGGGGAGCGCTGAATGCCCGATCGAGTGTGCCGATGAGCGAAACACCGGCCGAGACGCGCTCCGTCGTCGTCGAACGCGAGATGCCCTGTCCGCCGGAAAAACTCTGGCGCGCGCTCACCCAACCGCACCTGATCGAGGAATGGCTCATGAAGAACGACTTCACGCCAGTCGTTGGCCGCAGTTTCAAGCTTCGCGGAGACTGGGGCTCGGTCGACTGTCAGGTTCTGGAAGTCGAGCCGAACAGAACGCTGTCATATGCGTGGAGTGCCCTTGGTCTGGGGAGCGTCGTCACCTGGACTCTGACGCCTACGGATAGGGGGACCCGCCTGCGCATGGAGCAGTCAGGCTTCCGGCCCGAACAGAGCCAAGCCTACCACGGCGCCAAGGCCGGGTGGCCGAGGTTTTTTGCAAATCTGGAGCAGGTCCTGGCGCGGACGGACTGAAGCCTGTCGGGACAACTGCGGCCCTGACGGAGGGCAACAAGTGGGTCTGGAGGACTTGCTTGCGTGCTTGGACGGGCTCAGCATGAGGGGGACTTTACTGCCATGAATGGTGATGCCATGACAAATCTCCTCATCCTGAACCTGCCCGCCTACACTAAAGCTTCGGCGGGTCGTTTCCCCACTCGGGTCCGCCGAAGCTTCGGCGAAGGCGGATCGAAGGAGGCGCTGCGCCGGTGCAGGCTGATCTGACCGCGAGAATGCTGGCCGGGGAGGAGACACAGGCATGAAGAAGAGCGCGCCGCAGATGAGCAAATCTCCTTCGGAGTTGATTGACGCGCGGATCGAGGAGCTGGGCGACTGGCGGGGCGAGATGCTTGGCCGGCTGCGCAGCCTGATCAAGGAAGCCGATCCCGGGGTCGTCGAGGAGTGGAAGTGGAGAGGGGTTCCGGTCTGGTATCACGATGGAATGATCTGCACCGGCGAGACTTACAGGAACGTCGTGAAGATGACCTTCGCCAAAGGGGCAGCCCTGAAGGATCCTTCGCGCCTCTTCAATTCCAGCCTCGACGGGAACACAAGGCGCGCCATCGACTTTCACGAAGGCGAGAAGATCAACGAGAAGGCGCTCAAGACTCTCATCCGCGCCGCCGTGGCCATGAACAGATCCAAGGCCCGAAGCTGATCCGCGCAATCAAAGGAATTGTTCAAATTATCGCTTCACTCGCCCGGCAGGAACAACCGCGTGTCCAGCACGAATGCCTCGGCAGCGATCATCGTGATGGACGCGGCGGCGGGATGGCGGTGATTGATCAGCATGTTCACATCGGGCGCGCCTTCCAGCGAAACGATCGCCGAGGGCACGCGCAGCAGGGGCGTACGCAGCGCGCCCTGCCAGCGGTCCCCGCGCTGCTGCGTCAGGCTTTCTTCAAATCGCCATGTCGGCGGCAGCTCGGCGAGCGAGACTGTTTCAACGCCAAGGCCGTCCGGAACGTCGTAGCGCACCATCTCAAGCGCGGGCAGCAGGTCGGGATCTTCGATATGCACGAGCTTTTCGAGCACGCACAAGGATGGCGAAGTCGCGCAATAGGTGACCGCGTGTCCGGCTGTGTTCCAGCGCCCGTCGTAGAGCAGGCCGAAGCCGCCATCGAACGCCTTCGCATGCTGCGCGCCGGACAGGCGCCAGAGAACCATCAGGCGGCGGCGCCCCAGGCGATTTTCGCAAGCATCGTTTCTATGACGCGGGCGCCCGATTCGGTCCGGACGATGTCGATTGGGCTCTCGCCATTGAGTTCGGCCAGGGGACGGCGGAGCCAGATGTTGGCTTTCTCTTTGCTCCCGAACGTCTCTTCGGCGTTTGTTTGAATCCGCAGAAGCCGTACCGCGCGATCCGACTCTTCCACCGTCAAAGGTTGTTTCCTCTCGGCCCGGTGCCTGCGTGTGCGCTGCGGGATGACGAGGCGTTCGATCTCCTGCTCGGTCAGTCCGGCCTCGACCAGGCCCTTCAGCGCAGCGAGTGGCAGGCGGCGACTGACGGCGTGCGCCAGATCGGCTTGCGAGTGGACGTGTTGGCCAAGCACGGCCCGTCCGCCCAGTTTGCGGGCGACCTCTTCGACGACGGCGGACATTCGGGACTCCTTTGCGGCAAGCCGCCCCGTAAAATACCGGCAAGTTGCCAATATGCAAGGGCGGAAGAGAAAATCGCAACGCTCTCACTGCCACGCGGGTTTGTCAGCCGCCGCTTGGCGGATTGATCATCCCGCCGCCCTCGAAATTCCTCTCGTCGTTTGCGAGGACCGTGCTTCCAGCAGCGACGCGATCCGTTCCGCATCCGTGGGCGTCGCCGGATTGTAGACCACCATGCTGAGGTCCGTCCGGCCATCGACCGCGAAAGCCGAATATTCGAAGGCGAGCGGGCCGAGAACCGGATGCCGTATGTGCTTGACGGCCTCGCCGAGGCTGCGCACATCGTGGTCGCGCCACATCGCCCGGAACTCGGGGCTCAGCCGGCAGAGCTCATCGACCAGAGGTTCTACCTCCGCCGCGGCGCCCGCACGGGCCGCGTCTACCCGGAACGCACCCACCACGAACCGCGCCACGCTTTCCCAGTCAAACTGCGCGGCAGAAGAGGCTCGGATGGCGGCCGGCCGGGCCTGGGCTGATTGCCGATCTCGAACGGCTGCGCCTCTCCGATGGCTGAAGCCTCTCGGCAATTCTTGCCGCGAGCGTGAGCAGATATTCGTCCCGCTTTGAAGCCGCAGCTTCAGGCGCGGACCGACGTCTGCCGGCACAATTTCACACCAGGATCGTACCGGACTTCGCAATGATTTTCGGTCATAATGACCGTCGAGTCGAACGGGAGAGGTATCATGCTGGTGGCAACGACAGAGCGGGTGGCTGGATACCGCACGAAGGAGACCCTGGGTCAGTGCTTCGGGGTGGTGGTACGGTCGCGGGGGCTTGGGGGCAACATCATGGCGGGCCTTCGATCAATCGTCGGCGGCGAGATTCACGAATATACCCAGCTGCTTGAAGAGGCCCGCCGCCATGCCGTCGACAGGCTGGTGACGAACGCAACGGTGATGGGCGCCAACGGGGTCGTGATGATGCGCTTCGATTCTGCCGAAATCGGCCAGACCATGAGCGAGATCGTCGCCTATGGCACTGCGGTGGTTCTGGAGCCCGAGGATCCGAAGGCCAATGTTGCGTAACGTTCTCATGCTGTTGAGCCTGGCCGCGCTTGCCATCGGCGTCGCGTGCCTGCTGCTCGGCGCCACCGCGCCGGCCTACACGCTGCTTATCTGGGGCGGGATTCTGCTCGCGGCCGTCCTCTACGAGCGGTTCCGCTACAAGCCGCTGGCGGACCACCGGCCCGGTCCCGGCTGGGAACGAACCACCGAGCGGTTCGTCGATGCGGAATCCGGCAAGACGGTCACCGTCTATGTGGAGCCCAAGACCGGCGAAAGGCAGTACGTCGAGGAATAGCCGGTTTTCTCCCTTTCCGCCTTCGGGGAGAGGGCCTGGGTGAGGGGGAAAGCTCCGCCTGCACAGCTCCTTAAAGGTCAAATCGGCTCTGTGCGATCGCAACGTGAGTATGCGAAAATCGCCCGAACGTAACCTACAGGAATGCGTCTCATGCTTTCGTCTGCCGCGCGCGTGAAAGACCCCCTCGCCCCGGCCCTCTCCCCCATTGGGGGAGAGGGAGACAGGCGCCTGCCATGACCTCGCTCGTCACTGTTTTCGGCGGATCGGGATTTCTCGGCCGTTATGTCGTGCGCGCGCTCGCCCGGGCGGGCCATCGCATTCGCGTCGGCGTGCGGCAGCCGAACCTCGCCAATTTCCTTCCGCCGATGGGTCATGTCGGACAGATCCAGCTCGTCAGGGCGGATGTCACCGATGCGGATGCGCTCGCGCGCGCCATGAGAGGCGCCGACGCTGCAATCAACCTCGTCGGCATATTGTATGAATCCGGGCGGCAACGTTTTGAGAGCGTGCATGCCGGGGCCGCTGGCAAGATTGGCGCGGCGGCCAGGGCGCAAGGAGTCTCTTCGCTCGTCCATATCTCCGCCATCGGCGCCAGTCCGGATTCGCCGTCGCTCTACGCGCGCAGCAAGGCCCAAGGCGAAGCACGCCTGCGCGAGGCGTTCTCCACCGCTGCGATCCTGCGGCCATCGATCATCTTCGGGCCGGAGGATGATTTCTTCAACCGCTTCGCGGCACTGGCCCGGCTCTCGCCTGCCCTGCCGCTGATCGGCGGCGGCCACACCCGTTTCCAGCCCGCCTATGTCTGCGACGTCGCCGAGGCGGTCGCGCGCTGCGTTGCCGACGAACAAACCCGAGGCGTCACCTATGAGCTGGGCGGTCCGACCGTCTACACCTTCAAGCAACTCATTGAGCTCGTGCTGGCCGAGACCAACCGCCGGCGCCTGCTCATACCGATTCCGTTCCCGCTCGCCATGCTGAAAGCCTCGCTTCTCGAACTGCTGCCGAAGCCGCTGCTCACGCGCGATCAGGTGCGGCTCCTGCAACAGGACAATGTCGTTTCGCCCGGCGCGCGCGGCTTCGCCGATCTCGGCATCGAACCCGACGCCGTGGAATCGATCATCCCGTCCTATCTGTGGCGCTTCCGCAGCGAAGGCCAGTTCGAGCCGCCGCCGCGCGAACCTCTCAATGCATCGCGATGAAGCCGTATAGCGCGAGCGCGGTGGCGATGCGGTACCAGCCGAACGGCTTCAGCCCGTAGCGGCCGACGAAGGCGATGAACGTCTTCACCACGCCATAGGCGACGATGAAAGCCACCACGAAGCCGATCGCGATCAGCTTTTCGTCGTGGCGCGTGAGCGCACCGCCTTCCTTGTAGAGTTCGTAGACCGAAGCGCCCAGCATGGTTGGCACCGCCAGATAGAAGGTGAACTCCGCCGCGGCTTTCCGTTCCACGCGCAGGAGTTCGGCGCCGAGGATGGTGGCGCCCGAGCGCGACACGCCCGGCAGAAGCGCGAGGCATTGGCAGAAGCCGATCTGCAGGCATTTCCACAGCGGAAGATTGTCGCTTTGCGTGTAGCGCGGCCTGGGCGCGATGCGCTCGAGGACCAGGATGAGGATGCCGCCGACGAGCCACGCGGTCGCGATGACCGGTAGCGCGCGCGACGGATTGAGGAGAACCGTGTTGATGGTCTTGATCAGCAGGGCGCCCAGAACGGCCGCGGGTATGAAGGCAACAATGATCATCGCCGCGAAATGCCGCGCCGCCGGATCGCTCGGCAGTCCCGTGATCGCCTTCCAGAATTTGCGCCAATAGACCGCGACGACGGAGAGGATCGCGCCCAACTGGATGACGATCGTGAATACGTGCCAGCGATTGTCGTCGAGCCCGAGCAGCTTTTCCGTGACCAGCAGGTGCCCGGTCGAGGACACCGGCAGGAATTCCGTCAGCCCTTCGACGATGCCGAGGATGATCGCCGTCCAGACATCATGCATGAGCGATACCCATTCGGTGTTTGCGGCCACGCTGCGTGATTCGTGCCTGCGAGTTTAGCCGGATAGCGCGGGTCGCGTGAGAGAACCTTTCACCCGTGTTCCTGTGGCGGAAAGCCCTGTGCGCTGCGTTCCTCCTCTCCCCATGCCGAGGATTTGCACATAAAACCGGCTGGGGAGAGGAGGAGATGTACCGGTGAGCTTTCTGTACAAAAATGCTATTGGCGTTGGCCGTCTGGGCAGGAATCTGCGCACATGCGAGATCGTCCACAGGGTGTGGACAGTGTGGATAACCACTCGGACGCGGCCCAGATCAGCAACTTAGCAATTCGAGCGATTGTGGGTTATGCGAGGAAGAATTGTGGATTTTATTTCGCTTGCGCCCTCGCAAAACTGCCCGAAAATGCTCCGCAGGTCGGACTTCGACAAAAGTTCTGGCGGTTGGTCGGGTGATGTGGGATGAGCGAAATCGGCAAGCTTGGGCTATTCCCCGTGGAAGACGGCGACTCCTCTAAAAATATCCTCAAGATACGTCCTACGGGGCTCGTCCCCTACCAGACTATCCGCGCACTTATCGTCGACAAGGTCATCGATTCCCTTACAAAAATCGAGCCGGACCAGATCCAGCCAGCGAGCTTGGACTTGCGTCTTGGACCTAGGGCATACCGTGTGAAGGCCAGCTTTCTTCCTGGCCCGAAATCAACCGTGATGGACAAAGTTAGGCAGCTCGACGGACTGCCCGCCATCGATCTCACTACAGAAAGCGGAGTTGTGTTTGAGAAGGGGGCAGTTTACGTCGTTGAGCTTCTCGAATCGGTACGTCTCCCAGGCGAATATATTGGGTTCGCGAATCCGAAAAGTTCCACGGGTCGACTTGACGTATTGACGCGCCTCATTACCGACCAGTCTACGGCTTTCGACCGCGTGGAGAAGGGATACAAGGCGGGCTCTCTTTTCCTCGAAGTTATTCCATTAACGTTCAGCATCATCGTGAGACAAGGAGTTCGCCTTAATCAGCTGCGACTTCAACGTGGTAGCCCTGCAATCGGGCCGAGCGAACTGCGGCGGCTTTACGAAGATGGCCAACTCGTTAAGCTGGGCGACGAAAAGCTTCCGCCACTGCGCGACAACCTGGTACCGCTCACGGTTAATTTGCGGCGAGAAAAGTCCGGCGAAGTCATCGGGTTCCGGGCCAAGAAGAATGCCAGCAAAATTGATCTTGACAAGGTTGGGTACTATGACCCGCGCGAATTCTGGGAACCGATAGAGCCGTACAATGGTCAGCTCAATCTGGACAAAAACGATTTCTACATTTTAGCAACACGAGAACAAGTCGGAGTGCCGCCACATCTGGCAGCGGAGATGGTGCCGTTTGACCCTGCGTCAGGTGAATTCCGCGTGCACTACGCTGGCTTCTTTGATCCCGGGTTCGGCTGGCACGGCACCGGCTCGGGCGGCCGCGCCTGCGGAAGTAAGGCGGTATTGGAAGTCCGCTCCTATGGCGTCTCGTTTACGCTGGAGCACGGTCAAATCGTGGGCTGGCTCGACTACAAGCAGTTAGCAACTGGGCAAACGGAAAGACGGTACGGAGAAGCCGTTAAATCCAATTATCAAGGGCAGGGGGTTGCGCTCGCCAAGCATTTTAAACCGTGGCCAGCGACTTAGAGCTTCGTACCAGCGGACACAAACCCCACGTTGTCCAGTTCCCGCATTCGGGCGCTTCAACGGGGCTAAACGAATGTTTCCGGGGGCAAGAATGTTCTTGTTTTGTTCTTTTCGATGATGTAGGCTCTCGATATGATTCGTCGTGTGTCGTCCCCTGCAGAGCCCCTCTCACCTGAGGACGCGGTGCTTGCAATAATTGCAGCGAGCGCCAACGCGGAAATGCATGGCAAAAAACGGGTACGTAAGAGCGTGTTCCTTTATCAGTACTACGATGCGTCTATTGCGGTTCGCTTCAGCATCCAACACTTCGGTGTTTAATACTTCTCAGCACCGGAAGAAGAGAAATTGGAACGCTATCTGTCGCTGGATGACACTGACATTCCTCTCTTACTAAAACAACTCGCACGTCATGATTTCGGTGATGCTTCGGAGTTCGCGAAACGACTCCTCAAGAGGGATTTGTTAAGCTGCTTCGCGGCCCGATATCGCCAATAGCCGGGCAACCATGAATGGCACCAGAAATCTAAGTATGGCTCTAAGAGATAACGGCACCTGGTTTCACCTTGATCTCTGCAAGAGAAAGGGGTTCCAGGCGTATGACCCCCAAGGGGAGGAATTTCTCAAAATATAATGATCAAAATGAACCAGACGCCGGCGCCAATTGGGGACGTTTCCCCAGCCATCACAGCGAACGTCAGAGATCGTCATCGATTTTATTTCCGGTCTCGCGCCGACCGTGACATAGCTGAGCGGCTATGGCGCGATATCAGGAACGGCGAGGGGAGATAAGTTTCTCTGCTGCCACCGGAGTTTTTGTGCAAAAGGCCTTTTTTGTGCAAAGCCCCCCGTGGGAGAGAGATGCGAGACCAAGCCTGTTCACTGCCTCGGTTCAGGTTCGGGATTCTCGCGAACCATGCGGCCCCCCTATGAGCGGCGCCCATGCTTCTCTAGATTGCGCCCATGCGCCGTCTCGTTCAGTTCCTCCTTTCCCCGCCGTCGCGCTTTGCGCGACTGCTGATCGCCGAAAAGCGCCTTGCCTGCGACTGCATCGCGGCGGAAGACGCTGGCGAACATCTGCCGATCTTGACCGATCTGGACGGCACGCGCTGCCAGGGCTTGTGGGCGATCGTGGATCATCTGGAAGGCGCCTACCCCGAACATCCGCTGGCACCGGAGGATGCGCGAGAGCGGGCGGAATCGCTCAGGCTGCTCGACTGGGCGATGGGGCCGTTCCATGAGGCGGTCACCAGGCGCATCGTCTACGAGCGGGCCTCCCAGCGCTACACCGGCGCCACCGCCAAACGGGCGCCCGACATGGAAATCGTGCGCGTGGGGCGGGAGGCGCTGAAGGGCGCGCTTGCGGTGATCGGGGGCAGCGCCGAGCGTCACGGCTGTCTCGCCGCACGCGACTGCACGCTCGGGGATCTCGCCGTGGCGGCGCATCTCTCCGCCCTCGATTATTTCGGCGAAGTTCCGTGGACGGATTATCCGGCCGCCGCGGAATGGTACATGCGGATGAAGTCGCGCCCCTGTTTCCGGCCGCTGCTCGCCGACCGGGTCCCAGGCCAGCCTCCCGTCTCGCGTTATGCCGATCTCGACGCCTGAAGACGATCTGCGCCCGCTCATCCGGAAACGCGCCGCAGAACTGGGATTCGACGTGGCGCGGTTTACGCGCGCCGAAGCGCCTGCCGATGCAGGTGCGCATCTCGCGCAATTCGTCGCTGAAAGCCGCCACGGCGACATGGACTGGCTCGCGCGAAACACAGAGCGCCGGGCGAGCCCCGACGCGCTGTGGCCGGGAGCCCGCTCGGTCGTCGTGCTAGGTATGAATTACGGACCTTCTCCCGGGACCGCCGCCGTCCCGGCGGCATGCCGGCCGGAGGCCGGCGGTCCCAGGAGAAACGGTGCGATTTCCGTCTATGCACAAGGCGACGACTATCACGATGTGATCAAGGCGAAGCTGAAGCAGCTGGCGGAATTCATTGCAGGAAAATTCGCCGCTGAAGTGAAAGTCTTTGTCGACACCGCTCCGGTGATGGAGAAGCCGCTGGCGCAGGAGGCGGGGCTCGGCTGGCAGGGCAAACACACCAATCTCGTCTCCCGCGAATTCGGTTCCTGGCTTTTCCTCGGCTCAATATTCACGACGCTGGAACTCGAATCGGATGTGCCGGAGGCAGACCACTGCGGAACCTGCCGGCGCTGCCTCGATGCCTGCCCGACGCAAGCCTTCACCGCGCCATATCGCATCGATGCGCGGCGCTGCATTTCCTATCTGACCATCGAGCACAAGGGCCACATCGCACGCGAATTCCGGGCCGCGATGGGCAATCGCATCTATGGCTGCGACGACTGCCTCGCGGTGTGCCCATGGAACACCTTCGCATCGCAAGCGCGCGAAGCGCGGTTTCATGCACGGGCCGAGTTCGTTGAGCCGGCGCTCGCAGAACTGTCGCAACTCGACGATGCAGCATTCCGCCATCTGTTCCGCAAATCGCCCATCAAGCGCATCGGCCGCGACCGTTTCATCCGCAACGTGCTGATCGCGATCGGCAATTCCGGGGACGCGGGCCTCGCGGACCATCCCCGCCGGCTGCTCTCCGATCCCTCCCCCCTCGTCCGCGCCATGGCTGTCTGGGCTCTCGGACGTTTGCTTGATCGGGAAGGTTTTGCGGCATTGAGACGTAATTATTTTCCGGGCGAATGTGACACGAACGTGCAGAACGAATGGTCGCGCGGAGCCGCGGAGAACGCGGAGTAAGTAATTTTACCACAAAGAACACAAAGCACACGAAGGGATATGACGCGCGAAGTGCACAACAGCTCTCCGTGTTTCCTTGGTGCTCTGTAAGCGGTCTACGAGCGCCGGTATGCCCCTACGCCGCGCGTTTCAGCGGCTGACGTTGCGCCGCCCAGGCCCATGGCATGAGTTCATCGAGCCGGTCGTTCGGCCACAGGTTGACGAGTCTGGTGAGCACATCGGCGAGA